>URUD01000005.1 GCA_900550935.1 uncultured Roseburia sp. | reverse complement strand
GTTGGCCAGCTCACCATGCAGGCGGATTGGTTGAAAAAAAAATCTGAAGAAACACTTGGACCTGACTACGAGAGTAAATTTAGTCCAAAACCTTTTGAAGACTAAAGAACTTCCAGTTAAAACAGGAACTGCGCTTCTTGATATCAACCGTACCAGTGTGTATTACAAGGGCACGCCCATATCTCAGGAGGAGTTAGATTGCAAATCGATCATAGATCGATTACACACAGATAACCCGGCCTGGGGAGCACGACAGCTGTCTGCTCAACTGAAGAAGCGTGGGCATCAGGTTGGCCGCCGGAAAATGCGCCGTTATATGAATGAAATGGGGATCGATCCAATCTATCCAAAAATGAACCTTTCTAAACGTATGCAACAGGCTAAAGTCTGCCCGTATCTGCTGCGAAACGCCGTTATCAACCGTCCTAATCAGGCATGGCCAATCGACATTACATACATCCCCATCAAGCATGGATTCCTGTATCTGACCGCTGTAATCGACTGGTATAGTCGCTGTATCGTTGGCTGGGAAGTCGATGATACTCTGGATACCAGAATGGTCATAACTGCGTTAAAAAAGGCGTTTATGGTGGCAAAACCTGTTATCCTGAATTCGGATCAGGGCTGTCAGTTTACAAGCAATGAGTACATGAATTTCCTCAAAGAGAACCAGATCCGTCAAAACATGGATGGCAAAAGCCGGTGGGCTGACAATGTCATGATCGAACGATGGTTCCGGAGTTTCAAGTACGAGGAAGCATATCTGACCCAATACAACAATATCCGAGAAGCAAGGAAGGCTATTGGGAAATATGTGCATACATACAACTTTGAACGTTGTCATTCAGCACTCAATAATCAGACACCGGCATCCTGCTATTATCCAATCCTGTTACTGGATGATCATGCAGCCTAAGGGGGGAGTTTCTCCCCTACCCAGTTACATATATCAGTTAATTATAAAATGCTTAGATTTTTGTCTTGACAACTGAACCACTATACTGGGGGCAGGGGTATCGGAGGAGATCATTTTCCGGTGGTTCCTGTTGACCTTTCTGCGGCAGATGAACCGGGGGAGTGAAATCGATGACGTGCTGTATTATGTGATGGTTCTCATTCCGTTTTCCTTGCTGCATGTCATAGATGCCGTCGTTTCACAGGGGGTAAATGCAGTGGTTCTCGGCAGTCTTATCAGTGTGTTGATTCAGGGTCTGCCGCTTGCCATACTGGTGCGGAAAAGGGATGTGTTTACCGCCATGTGGCTGCATTGTATTTTTGATTTTATCAAATAAACCTTGACAACCTTCCTGTTTCTCCCTATAATACCTATAAATCATAGTAATTGACTAGGAAAAGTAGGAAATAAAAGAGGGATGCAGAATGAGAGAGATTTTATGCTTTGGAGATTCAAATACATATGGACTGATTCCGAAAACCGGTGGCAGATATGACAGAAATATCAGATGGACAGGAATTTTGGAAAAGAGACTTTACGAAAAGGACTACCGGATCGTTGAGGAAGGATTGTGCGGACGGACAACCGTTTTTGAGGATGAACTGCGGGAGGGCAGACGCGGAGCAAGCCTTCTGCCGACCCTGTTAGAGAGTCATGCTCCGTTGGAGCGCATTATCCTGATGCTTGGGACAAACGACTGCAAGACCTATTACAATGCGTCTCCGGAAGTCATCGGACGTGGCATAGAAAAGCTGTTAGAGCAGATCAAGTCCATTGCCGGGACGACAAAGGTTCTGCTTGTATCGCCAATTACACTGGGGGACGAAGTGTGGAAAGCAGAGTATGATCCGGAATTTGACCAGCATTCCGTAGAAGTCTCCAAAGGGCTCAAAGAGGTTTACCGGAAGATCGCAGAGAAATATGGCTGTGATTTCCTTGCAGCATCCGATGTGGCATCGCCAAGCCGGGTGGATATGGAACATCTGAATGAGGAAGGACACCAGAAACTGGCAGATGCAATCCTTGAAGTCATTGAAAGACCTTGACTTTTCCAGTCCTCCGTGCTAGTCTAAGAACAGTCAAAATCCAAACACATAGAAAAAGAGAGTACATTTGTCGGAACTTTACAGAGAGATTTCCAGCCACAGGAGAGAGCGTGGTTTGCTGCGAGGAGATGAGTAAGGGCAGGTGGAAGATGGCTTTGGAGTGGCGGAGATGAACTGTTTCGAAAGCATTGTGGACAGATAAGCTCCGACAGGACCGCCTGTTACAGCGGAGCATATTTCACGATGGATAACCAGAATGAGATATGGACAGAGGTCTGCGGCATTGCAGATGAATAGAAGTGGTACCACGGGATATATCTCGTCTTCTTTTACAGAGGACGGGATTTTTTGATTCATGTGAGTAGCAAAGAGATTTCGGAATAAAAAGGAGGACAAACATGAGTAACAAAGGGAAATTTTATATGACAACAGCGATTGCTTACACATCCGGTAAGCCGCATATTGGTAACACCTACGAGATCGTACTTGCAGATGCGATCGCAAGATATAAAAGAGCAGAGGGCTATGACGTATATTTCCAGACAGGAACAGATGAGCATGGTCAGAAGATCGAAGAGAAGGCAAACAAAGCCGGCATTACTCCAAAGGAATATGTAGACAATGTCGCAGGTGAGGTAAAACGGATCTGGGATCTGATGAACACATCCTATGATAATTTCATCCGTACCACAGATGCGGATCACGAAAAACAGGTTCAGAAGATCTTCAAGAAATTATATGACAAGGGAGATATCTATAAGGGAGCATACGAGGGACTTTACTGTACCCCATGTGAGTCATTCTGGACTGAGTCACAGCTTGTGGATGGAAAATGCCCGGACTGCGGACGCGAAGTGCAGCCTGCAAAAGAGGAGGCATACTTCTTTAAAATGAGCAAATATGCAGACCGTCTGATCGAGCATATCAACACACATCCGGAATTTATCCAGCCGGTATCCAGAAAAAATGAGATGATGAACAACTTCCTGCTTCCGGGACTTCAGGATCTCTGTGTATCCAGAACTTCATTCAAATGGGGTATCCCGGTTGATTTTGATGATAAACATGTTGTATATGTATGGCTCGATGCGCTGACCAACTATATCACAAAGATCGGATATGATGCAGACGGCAATTCCAGCGAGTTATTCAAAAAGAACTGGCCGGCAGACCTGCACCTGATCGGAAAGGATATCATCCGTTTCCATACCATTTACTGGCCGATCTTCTTAATGGCACTGGATCTGCCATTACCGAAACAGGTATTTGGACATCCGTGGCTGTTACAGGGCGGCGACAAGATGAGTAAATCCAAAGGAAATGTGATCTATGCAGATGATATGGTGGATTTCTTTGGTGTAGATGCAACACGTTATTTCGTGCTTCATGAGATGCCGTTTGAAAATGATGGTGTCATCACATGGGAGCTTGTCGTAGAGCGTTTCAACTCTGACCTTGCAAATATCCTTGGAAACCTGGTAAACCGTACCGTTTCCATGAGCAATAAATATTTTGACGGTGTGGTAAAGAGCACTGGAGCCGCAGAGGACGTGGATGCAGACTTAAAGGCAGTTGCAACCGGAGCAAGAGACAAAGTTGCAGAGAAGATGGCAGGACTGCGTGTGGCAGATGCAATCTCTGAGGTATTTAACGTATTCCGTCGCTGCAACAAATACATCGACGAGACCGAGCCGTGGGTACTGGCAAAAGATGAGGCAAAGAGCGACAGATTAAGCGAAGTGCTTTACAATCTGGCAGAGACGATCACCATCGGAGCAAGCCTCTTAAAGAGCTTCCTGCCGGAAACTGCAGACAAGATCGTGGCACAGCTCAATACACAGATCCGTGCATTTGATGACTTAACACAGTTCGGACTTTATGAGAGCGGCAACAAAGTGGTAGAAAAACCGGAAATCTTATTTGCACGTCTTGATGTAAAAGAGATCATGCCAAAAGTAGAGGCATTACAGGAGAAACAGAAAACAGAGTATGAAGCAGAGCAGAGAGCATTAGGCGAACTGCCGGAAGAGAGTGCCGCAGAAGAAGGCATCGATATCGAGCCAAAGGCAGAGATCGAGTACGATGACTTCATGAAAATGCAGTTCCAGGTGGGCGAGATCATTTCCTGCGAAGCAGTTCCAAAATCAAAGAAATTACTGTGCTCCCAGGTTAAGATCGGAAGCCAGGTAAAACAGATCGTTTCCGGTATCCGCAAATATTACACACCGGAAGAGATGGTCGGCAAGAAAGTAATGGTACTGGTAAACTTAAAACCGGCAAAATTAGCAGGTGTGCTTTCCGAAGGTATGCTGTTGTGTGCAGAAGATGCAGAGGGGAACCTTGCACTGATGACACCGGAAAAAGCAATGCCGAGCGGAGCAGAAATATGTTAATGAGTCAAAAGAAAGGGCAGAGATATCTGCCCTTTCTTCTTGTGGGCATTGTTACGGTAATCTGGCATCTGATCTTAAAAATATCAGCGGGGGATGATATCGTATATTTTGGAACGCTGTTAGACGGCAGAAGTATCTGGGAGATCTTAGCGCACCGCTATGCGACCTGGTCATCGAGGATGGCGATCGAATTTGTCCTGATCCCACTGGTGCAGGTGCCGTGGCTCTGGAAATTGCTTGATATTGCAGTATATACGTCAATACCGGTATTATTTTACCTCTTATTAAACGATAGAGAGGAAAATATGACACTCAAATGGCAGGTCTGTCTGTTTGCATTGCTCTATCCGTTTTCAGATATGTCCTCAGCCGGATGGATCGCAACAACGACGAATTACCTCTGGCCGCTGTGGTGTGTGCTCTACCTGTTGCTGTTGCTGAAAAAGAAACGGGATGGAAAGAAACTGCGTTTCTGGGAAGGGCTTGCCGGGATTGCAGCCTGCATTTACGGGAGCAGTCAGGAGCAGGTGGCTGTGATCGAACTGGTCATTTTTGCAATGGCATGGTTTTATTTCTTAAAGAGAAAACAGGGGAAACAGCCGCTACTGGCAGTATTTTGCCTGATCGACATCGTTACGATGATCAGTATTTTAAGATGTCCGGGAAATGCGATACGAAGTGCGCAGGAAGTAGAAGGGCGTATGCCGCAGTTTGCCCACTTTTCCATCTGGGAAAAAATATATATGGGCGCAGCCAATGTAGAGCGGATCTTTCTGGCACAGGTAAACAGTATTTTCCTCATTGTCGCGATCGTATTCGCGGCACTTGTATACCAGAAAACAAAAAATTACCGGAAAACGCTGATCGCATCCATGCCGTTGCTTGTACTGGCTGGATATTCCGTTATCCGCACCGGGCATCCGTGGTTTGAAAAAATCTTTGTTGTGCCGGAGCAGACAGCAGGCTGGGATTTTTCCGCAGCAGAAACATGGCTTCCCATGCTGTTTTTACTTGTCACGATCGCAGGGATCTTATGTGCATTGTATTTCTTGTTTGCAGAGAAGATGGAAGTGTACGGATATCTGATCGTGTTACTTGGGGTAGGTTTTGCATCCGGTGTTGTGATGGGATTTTCCCCGACCATTTATGCATCCTCGGAACGCCCATACCTTTATTTTTACCAGATCTTAACCGGGGTCTGCCTTTACTGCATGCAGCAGGAGCGGGCGGCATGGAGAAAATGCGATACTTTAGTGTGGAAAACCGCAGCCGGACTGCTTGTGGCAGTGAACCTTGCGGAAGTGACCTGGATGTGCCACATCATTTAACAGAAAATTAAAGAAAATGCCGATTTTAGCCGATGTTATCTCTAAAGAAGTGTAACAGTGAAGTAGAAACAATGGAAAGAGAATAGGGGAGAGAAGAGTTGGATTCACAAGTACGAAAACTAAATCGGGACTTAGTAATTGGCTGGCTTATCATTGTTGGTATTTTATTTGTTTCCTATTGTGGAGAGATCATAAAGGGAGAACGAACCGTATTATATCTGTGCATCTTTATGATTGCAACGGCACTGCCGGCATTTTTCTGCTGGTATCTGTACTGGAAGAAGCCACAGCGGATGGATCTGCGCTACTATATCGTCGTGGGCTATTTTATCATGTACCTGTTTGTCATGCTGACCGGAAGTACAAGTATGGTATTCAGTTATATTCTGCCAATGCTTTCCTTTCTGGTGCTGTATCACCAGCCAAATCTGATCCTGTTTACCGGGATCGCATCTTTTTTTGTTAATATCATCTCGATCCTGCACAAATTTTCGGACGGAGAAATGGGACTTGCGAACAGTAAAGATGCAGAGATCCAGCTGGCATTGCTGTTTTTATGCTTTGGCGGTTCTTATGTTGCGACCAGACTTTATGATGAAATAACAAAACAGAATACAGACTATGTGAAAATGCTTGATGAGAAAAACATACAGATACAGAAAATGTCGCTGCAGACGATTGCGACGATCGCCAATACGATCGATGCCAAAGATGAGTACACCAGAGGTCATTCCAGACGTGTTTCCGAGTATTCGGCTGCAATTGCAAGGGAACTTGGCAAATCCGAGCAGGAGATCCGGGATATCTGCTCCATTGCATTGCTGCATGATATTGGAAAGATCGGTGTACCGGATTCGGTTTTAAACAAACCGGGTAAACTGACCCAGGAAGAGTATCAGCTCATGAAGCAGCATACGGTGATCGGTGCCGATATTTTAAAGGATATTGGAATGTTAAAAGATATCGATATCGGTGCAAAGTATCATCATGAGCGGTACGACGGAAACGGGTATCCGGATGGGTTAAAGGGAGAAGAAATCCCTCCGATCGCAAGGATCATAGCGGTTGCCGATGCCTATGATGCGATGACGAGTAACCGTGTCTACCGAAAACATTTAAGTGATGAAAAAGTGTTGGAGGAATTAAAAAAGGGCAAGGGAACGCAGTTTGATCCAAAGGCCGTGCAGGCACTTATCACACTGATCGAGGAACACCGTCTGGAAAACATCAGCCCGGAGGATGCAAAAGAAGAAATGGATGATGTCTCTACCATCTTAAGCCGTGTCATGGAACATCAGGAGGAACAGGCAGCAGAAAAGCGGATCATGGACGAACTGACCGGTGTTTATAACAGATCTTATGGACAGAAGATTCTACAGGAGGCGGCAGAGCGGAAAAGTGGCTGTCTGATCTTGCTGGATGTGGATCATTTCAGAACCGTAAATGAGCAGGCAGGATTTGTAACCGGAGATATTTTCCTTAAAATGATTGCAGCCGCCATGAAAAATATCAGTTTGAATATTATCGTGGTACGCTTTGGTGGAGATGAATTTGCAGCATTTTCTCCGGATATCAACACAAATGAGGCGGCAACGGCGGCAATGGAACGCTTTATGCGGGAAGTCGCACAGATGGCGGCAGCCCAGAATGAAACCGAGTTACTTTCCGTATCGGTGGGGGTTCTTACTGTAAAAGAGAAAAATTATAAAAATTTTGATGAGATGCTGTTAAAGGCAGATAAGGCATTGTATGTCGCCAAGATGAATGGCGGCAGCCAGTACTTCTGCTATCAGGATACACCACCGGAAAAACGGGAATATGCAGGTGCGGATCTGAAACAACTCAAACAACTGATGGAACAGGAAAATGACTGGCAGAAGCAGATGGAAGATGTCTGCCCGGAGATGGAAAACATTTCGAAACTGTTAAAACAGTCAGAAAGTGGGGAAACGCGTACACTGCAGCTGCTTCTGTTTACAATGTCAGAAAACAATGAAAATGTGACAGTCGAGGAGCGGGAGCGCGTTATGACCCTGTTGGAACGGGCAATCGTCCTGTCAATCAGGAACGAGGATATCAGTATCAAATACAGCAGTACACAGCGGCTGGTGCTTTTAAACATTCAGCAGAGCGAGGAAGCAAAGGTTATCGTAGATAAGATCATGAAAGAATTTTTCAAAATGTACGATAAAAAAGAAGTAAGTGTGTACTACGATATGGAAGAGATCACATTGGAAGCATAGAAGAATTTAAAGTCAGCAAACCAAGAGGGCAGATTCAGGCGGGAGGAATGAGTCATGGGAGTGATATGGAATGGAACCGGTATGGGAGGAAGCAGCAATCTGTTTTCCATGGGCAGTATATCAGTCAAAAATCAGGTGATGACAGGTGCCCAGATCACAAGAACTACAAAATCGTCTATAAAAAAGAGACTAAATTATAATTACAGGGATGTTTCGAGTCAGCTTATGCGGGCGAAAAAACCGCAGGGCGCGGCTGCAGCACTCTCCCGGGCAAAGTCAAAGGTAAATACGTTAAAAAGGATGGCGGCGACCGGCAATTATGACAGCAGGGAGATTGCAAATGCGCTTGCACATGCAAAACGGATGGTAGAATGTGCGCAGAGCAAGGTGCAGAACCTCAAAGAAGAAGAGCGTGAGGAACGAAAATATAGCCAGAAGAACCGCGCGGAGCAACAGAAAGTTAAAGGCGAGGTAAAACGACGCGTTGCAAGCAAGGAACAACATTTAAAAGAAAAAGTGAGGATCGAGACGATCCATAAGGTACAGGCAAAGAAAACCAGACGTCAGCAGATGATACAGAAACGCCGTACACACCGGAGAGAAGAATTAGGCAGGATCAACGAAGCTGATATGAAATACTTAAAAGGTCAGATGGATGCCCAGAGATCCGGGGGTTACACCCAGACGGATGGTGTGGTATATGACCTCTCTGCGCAGGCGGCAATGCTCAGTGAGGCGCAGATGCAGTTACAGGCACAGCAGGCAGCTGAACAGGCGGCAGAACAGATGGATGGCGGCTATACATCAGGAAGTGATGTGACAGGAAGCGTTGCTTCCGGCAGTACAGTATCTTCTACTCCGTCAACAGCATCGTTTGTCGGGGGCAGCGTGGATATTTCTTTATAAAAAGCAAAATTAGATTGGCAGGAACTTAGACTATGATATTTGAGACACATGCTCATTATGATGATGAGCGTTTTACAGAAGACAGAGACCAGTTACTTTCTGCAATGCCAGAAAAAGGCATTAAACGTATCATAAACGTAGGCGCATCGATTGAGACGACAAAGACAACGCTGGCACTGGCAGAACAGTATGATTTTGTCTATGCAGCGGTTGGCGTGCATCCGAGCGACATTTCCGGATTGAACGAGGAAACTTTTGCGTGGCTTTCTGCGCAGACCAAATGGGAAAAGACCGTTGCAGTTGGCGAGATCGGACTGGATTATTACTGGGACAAAGAGGAAGAAGTGCAGAAAAAGCAGCAGTACTGGTTTGCAAGGCAGCTAGAGCTGGCACGGGAGGCATCTCTTCCTGTCATCATCCATTCCAGGGATGCGGCAGCCGACACCATGGAAGTGATGAAGCAGCAGAAGGCGAGCGAGATACCGGGTGTCATCCACTGTTATTCCTATTCGAAAGAAATGGCGCTGGAATTTATCAAAATGGGCTACTACATCGGAGTCGGTGGTGTCGTGACCTTTAAAAATGCAAAAAAATTAAAAGAGACGGTAGCAGAGATCCCATTAGAGCGGATTCTGCTGGAGACGGATTGCCCCTATATGGCACCGGAACCGCATCGCGGGGAGCGGAATGACTCGTCGTATCTTCCATTTGTGGTACAAAAGATCGCAGAACTGAAAGGAGTGACACCGGAACAGGTCGAACATGTGACGGAGCAGAATGCCAGAAAACTGTTTACGAAAGTAAACTAGCCAGCTCAATGGTATCTCCCCAGAACCGTTTGGGAATGTTGTTTGCCTGAAGATCAGGATTGATGCGGGCTTCAATGGCGATATGGGTAAAAAAGGTATGCCACAGGGCGCGGTAGCGTTCTTCGGTCTGGCTGTATCTGGAAAACAGCATTGGGTCGATCCCCGAGGCATCCACCAGCATAAAATCTTTCCCGGCAGCATGGATGGCTGCCAGTTGATGATTTGCATCCAGGATCATAAAATTTTCCATCGGAAGACGATCCGTAAAGTGCTCTGCCAGAATTGGCAGGGCATTATTTTTTGGATGGATCACTGAAAATAAAACACCGTTTTCCAGTTCACTGAAACGCAGGAAGCCTTTGAGATGGTGTGCTTCCTGACTGGTAGCGCGTGACAGGACAAAGATCCGGTGGATATAAGGGTCGGTCAGATGGTTTAAAACCTTTTCTGCCGCAGGCGAGGAGAGCGCCAGCGCAACCGTGTGATAAGCGGCATCCGCTTTATCGATGCCTGCGGTATCAGACAGGGGGATGGAGAGGATGGCAGTCAGCAGCACCTCGTAAAACTCCTGTCCGAGCCTCTTTTGGATGGTAGAGGCGACTTTTTCTGATTTTCTGGCGGAAGTGCTTACCGGGATATATTCACAGAAAAGCTCATAGTTGTCCGGCTGTGAGGAACGCAGAGAAAGATCGGCATGGGTGCAGGGGGAGGAAACCGCTCCCTGTCTAAAGAGCTGATTCTGTTTGACCTTAAAAGCCCAGGCATCATAGATGCCGCTGAAAATGCCGTTTGGGCTGTCTTCACAGAGAAAACAATACATAATTACCTCCATATTGGTGTCAGGAGAACAGACAAAGCTGCTCATAGCCAGCCTCTCTGATCTCCCTTGGGATCTGTGTCCTGTCTGCCAGCAGGTTGCGGCAGATATAATCCTCTTCCAGTTTGGTATGGTACATCATCTGACCAGAACAGGTGATGAAATAGAGTGCACGCTTTAAGACAACGCCGATCTTCTTGAGATCGGAAAAGGTGAGTTTGCCGGAACGTCTCGCTTTTACAATGCGCGAGGCGGATTTTGCTCCGATCCCGGGAACTCGAAGCAGGGTGCGGTAGTCGGCACGGTTGATCTCCACCGGAAAACATTCCAGATGGCGCAGTGCCCAGTCGCATTTGGGGTCTAAATAGATATTGAAATCCGGGCGGCTTTCGGAGAGAAGCTCGTCTACGGTAAAGTCATAATAGCGTAACAGCCAGTCTGCCTGATACAGTCTGTGTTCGCGCAGCAGAGGCGGTCCTCCGGGGAGAACCGGGAGGTTGGAGTCATGGTTTACATTGACAAAAGCGGAGTAGAATACCCTTTTTAAGTCAAAATTCTGATAGAGGCCCTCGGCTACGCGCATGATCTGGTAGTCATTCTCCTGGGTTGCACCGATGATCATCTGTGTGCTCTGTCCGGCAGGAACAAAGCGGGGGGCGGAGCGGTAGAGAGCGACTTCATCTTTGTTTTCCGTGATACCGGTCTGGATCTGCCGCATTGGTTTTAGAATGGTTGTTCTGGATTTATAAGGTGCGAGTTTTTTTAAACTGTCCGCAGTCGGAAGTTCTAAATTGATGCTCATGCGGTCTGCAAGATATCCTGCCTTTTCAATCAAAAGCGGGTCGGCACCGGGAATGGCTTTTACATGGATGTAGCCGTTGAAGTGGTGCACATGCCGCAGTTTTGCAAGGGTCTGATAGATCAGATCCATGGTGTAATTGGGACTGACTAGAATGCCGGAACTCAGGAAAAGCCCTTCGATATAATTTCTGCGGTAAAATTCCATCGTCAGTTCACAGACTTCGTCCGGGGTAAACGAAGCACGTGGAATGTCGGAGTTGCAGTTGTTCTGACAATAGGCGCAGTTAAAGATACACTCATTTGTAAATAAGATCTTAAGCAGAGAGATACATCTGCCGTCTGCGGAAAAGGTGTGACAGATCCCACAGGAGATGGAATTACCCATGCCAGTGCCGTTACCCTTCCGGTCGACACCGCTCGAGGTGCATGCAACATCATACTTTGCCGCATCAGTCAAAATCGCAAGTTTTTCCATCAAAGACATGTTTTTCTGTATGTTCATCGTTCAAACCATCCTTTATCAGAATAAAACATATGTTCGATTTCAATATAACACAGGAAAAGACGATATGCAATAAAAAAAAGAATATCTGTTCGAAAAAATGATGCAAAATTTTAGAAAAAATATATCCTACATTATTCATGTGTGGTAAAATAAAAGTAGAATTTTGGAATTGAATGAAAAATGGAGGGGACACTATGAAATCGATCAAAACGAAAATTGTGATTGCTGTTTTATTATGTGCACTGATGTCGATTGGAATTTGCGGGGGAATAGCGATTTACAATTCCTTTGTTACTTCCTATGAGGATTCCAAGCGGGAAATGCAGATGTACTGCGAAAATAAAAGCGAGCAGTTGGATCAGAAGATGGAAAAGGTAGAGCAGTCTGTTGACACGGTATACAGTATCGCAACCTTAAAACTGACGGATGTTGCCACTTTTAAGAAGGACAAAAGTTATGTTGATGCGTATACGGAAGAAATGAAGGACGTCCTGCTTGAGGCTGCTTCCCACACCGAGGGTGCGCTTACCGCGTATATCCGGTACAATCCGGAGTTTACCGAACCGGAGAGTGGACTATTCCTGACCAGAAACAGCAGTGAGGAAGCGTTTGAGAGTGTAACACCGACCGATTTTTCGATGTACGATTCCAGTGATATCGAGCATGTAGGCTGGTATTATATTCCGGTTCAGAATAAGACGGCAACCTGGATGTCTCCTTATTACAATGCGAATATTGATGTTTACATGATCTCGTATGTCATCCCAATCTATGTGAATGACCAGTCCATCGGTATCATAGGTATGGATATTGATTATCAGGAATTAACAGACGTGGTGGATGCATCCAATGTTTTCGAAAGCGGATATGCCGTATTGACGGATGAAAATGGAACCATCTTATATCACAAGGATAAAGAGATGGGGACGGAACTTTCTGCCATTGTCTCAAATGGAAATGAATTTGCAAGTGTACTGAGTGATTCACAGAAAGAAAACACGATTTTTGAATATCAGATGGATGGTACGGATAAGAGCATGTGCTACAGCACACTGGAAAACGGCATGAAATACATATTGACAGCACCAGAAAGAGAGCTGCGCCTGGAGGCAGTAAATCTCGCAAACCTCATTATGCGGGGAATTGTCATTGCACTCGTTCTTGCCGTTGTCATCGGTGTAGTGGTGAGCCGTATTCTGATCAAACCGATCCGCCAGATCACAGAGATCGTATCCGAGACAGCACAGTTTAACTTTGCACACAACAGTGCCAATGATGAACTGTATAAGAGGAAAGACGAAACCGCCAACATGGCACAGTCACTGCATCAGATGAGGAAAAATTTAAGAGCGATCGTGGCAGATATCAAGACGACCTATCGTGATCTGAATGTGACGATGGATCAGCTTTCCGATACGACAACCCGTGTGAATGAGATGAGTGAGGCAAACTCGGATACAACACAGGAACTGGCTGCAGCAATGGAGCAGACGGCGTCCACGATGGAAAATGTCAATGCGACCGTCGGAGATATCAAAGAGCGTGCAACGGAGATCGAAGGACGATCCAGAGAGGGCAGAGATGGTTCTGCGGAGGTTAAAGAGCGCGCATTACAACTAAAAGAAAAGACCAGGGTTGCCACGGATAAGACCACACAGATGTATGAAAATGTGCAGAAAAAGACTGCAGATGCCATGGAAGAAGCAAAGGCAGTAGAGAAGATCAACCAGTTTACGCAGGCAATCCTTGAGATTTCCAGCCAGACAAACCTGTTAGCACTCAATGCCTCAATCGAAGCAGCCAGAGCAGGCGAAGCAGGAAAAGGATTTGCAGTCGTAGCGGGAGAGATCGGACAGCTGGCATCTCAGACATCCGCAACGGTTGGCAATATCAATGATATTATCAAAGAGGTAAATCATGCGGTTGAAAATATGACAACCTGCTTGCAGGAAAGCATGGATTTCCTGGAAAATACAGTATTAAAAGATTACGAAGAATTTATGGTCGTGGCAAATCAGTACAATGATGACGCCGTTACATTTGACACTGATATGACGGTGATCAGCGACCAGATCAATACATTACTTGATGCGATCGTCAACATTGCTGAGGCAGTGGAGAGTGTCAACACTACGATTGATGAGGCTGCAAACGGAGTTACCGATATTGCACAAAAGACCCTGGATGTAGCGGGCGAGGTAGAAGGAAACAGCAGTCTGGTAGAAAACAACAGACAGAATATGGTACGCTTGAAGAACATTATCGAGATGTTCCACGAAGAATAGCAGAAATCTTTTGCCAGATCGTATTCTTTTGTATATAATGGGTGGTACATGCAAAAAGAAAAGAACGGAGTAAATAAAATGGAATCAGATATTTTTGAGCAGTTTCCGGATCGGGAAGCATTTGACCGTTACTGGGCAGAAAATTATGTACCGGTAACCTATGAAGATGTAAAAGGGATGTTTGAAGATTTTGTCACTTCTGCGGGAGGACATATCTATCTGTCCGATTATGAGGAGAAGAACTGCATTTCCAAGGCAGATTTTAAGGACAACCTGTCACAGGAAGCCCAGTTTTCCTTTCAGGATGGGCTGACAGAGATTTTTTACGATAAAAACCCGGAATTATATGAGCTGGCATTTGCTATTTATGAGGAAGCGCAGATGTCAGACAATGGAAAAGCAGGGATCGCACAGATCTTTCATGAGACCTATGAGGCATTGTATGCAGAGTTTTTAGACCGCCTGTTTGATGAGAGATTAGGGAGCGGCAGATAGAAAATTACTTCGAAACGGAGAGATGAATGGCAACACTTGGAATCCCGCAGAATACCATTGAGGTACTGCAAAAATATCATTTTAATTTTCAAAAAAAATTTGGACAGAATTTTTTGATCGATACCCATGTATTAGAGAAGATCATAGCATCCGCAGGTGTGACCCAGGAGGATTTTGTCTTAGAGATCGGGCCGGGGATCGGTACCATGACCCAGTATCTCTGCGAGAGTGCGAGGGAAGTTGTGGCGGTTGAGATCGATCAGAACCTGATCCCAATCCTGCAGGATACATTGAGCGCGTACGATAACGTAACGGTCATCAATGAGGATATTTTAAAACTTGATATCGCAAAGCTTGCCAGGGAACGCAACGGCGGAAACCCGATCAAAGTAGTGGCAAATCTGCCATATTATATTACGACACCGATCATCATGGGACTGTTTGAGAGTCATGTACCGATCGAGAGCATTACCGTTATGGTACAGAAAGAAGTGGCAGACCGTATGCAGGTCGGACCGGGAACCAAAGACTATGGTGCGCTTTCCCTGGCAGTGCAGTATTATGCAAAACCGGAGATCGTTGCCAATGTACCGCCCAACTGTTTCATGCCACGTCCAAATGTCGGAAGTGCAGTGATCCGCCTGACCCGTCACGATACGGTGCCAGTGGATGTGGAAGATGAAAAGCTGATGTTTGCGATCATCCGTGCTTCGTTTAACCAGCGCAGAAAGACACTGGCAAATGGGTTAAGCAATGCGCCGGGGATCCGGCTTTCCAAAGAAGAGATACAGGAGAGCATCACGGAACTTGGGGTTCCGGTCACGATCCGTGGAGAGGCACTGACCCTGCAGCAGTTTGCCGAGCTGTCCAATATTATCAAACACAAAATCAAATAACAGCAGAATAGTTTCACTCCCTGTCTCATATAGTAAATGGACAGGGAGATTTTTTATGAAAAAATATATAAGAAAGGCGAGAAGGCAGGGGAAAATATCCGCGCTTGTCTTAGGTTTACTGCTGCCGATGCTTATCACGGTACTGCTTCAGAACAGGCAGCTTGATATCCTGCTTGGCGGCGTGGAAACCGCCGCCGGGCAGGATGCCGACTGTGTACCGGAAGAGATTCTGATCGGGATGCTGGCAAAGGAGATCAGTGTGAATGCGGAGGAAGAGGTATTGCGTGCGCAGTGCGTGATCGCAAGGACAAACTATCTGGATGCAAAGAAAAAAGGCACCAGGGAGCCAGACCGGATGAGTTTACAGGAAATGCAGGACATTTTTGGCGAAGATTATGAAGCGGTGTATGAAAAGTTCAGACAGTGTGTGAAAGATACCGCGGGGGAAGTGCTGCTCTGGCAGGGCGATTATATCTACGCGGCGTATCATGCCATCAGCAGTGGAACGACAAGAACGATGCAGGAATTATATGGACAGGTCCCGATGCCCTATCTGACGGGCTGCGACTGTCATGATGATGCTGCGGCGGAAGGCTATCTGTCCGTGTATTACTGGGAAAAAACAGAATTTTTACAAAAGGTAAAGGCGGCATTTCAGGATGCAGTCATTGACGATGCGGCGCAGGTACAGGTAAAGACAAGAGACACGGCAGGCTACGCGCTTACCGTTACGGTCGGAGATACCGAATACGAGGGCGAGACATTTAGAAAGGCAATGCAGTTAAATTCCGCATGCCTTACGATCGCAGAGACCGGCGATAAGATCAGGATCGTTTCACAGGGCGTCGGGCATGGCTTTGGCATGAGTCAGCATATGGCAGGCGTACTTGCCGGAGAGGGAAAAGATCATTTTGAAATTTTAAATTATTTTTACCCTGGCGCGGAATTGACAAAAAAGGAATAGAACAAGTATAAACCATTCTTTTTCGGAAAGACTATAGGTAAAACTAGGAAGAGGATGGTGAATCAAATGAAAGGTTTTTTTAGAAGAAAACAGTATATCATCGCAGGCGCACTGGTTGTCATTGCTGTCGTAGGGACGACTGCGATCTACAGCAATAAGCAGGAGGATGAAAGACAGCAGATGGAGGCAGAATTTGCCGAGGAGTTAAAGAGCAGTCAGGAGGAAGCGGCGAAGGCGGCAGAAACAGACACAGAAGAACTCCATGAGGCATCTGCGCTGATCCCGCCAAAGACCGAGAATAAGGCAGAGGCTGCCGAAGAGGTGGCAGAAGCAGAGGAACCGCAGGAGACGGAAACAGACGAAGAAGAAGCGCAGACGAAAAACACCACGAGTACCGTTGATCCGCTTCATTTTTCTGCAGATACCGGCTTAACCTGGCCGATGGAGGGCGATGTCATATTAAATTACAGCATGGACTCGACTGTTTATTTTGCGACACTGGATCAGTATAAGTACAATCCGGCAGTTGTGATCGCAGGCGCGGTTAATGATAAGGTATATTCCGTCGCACGCGGACAGATCCAGGGGATCGAAAATGATGAAGTGACCGGATGTACGGTTACGGTGAACCTCGGCGATGGCTATCAGGCAATCTACGGGCAGTTAAAAGAATTAAATTTTGATGTGGGCGATTATGTGGAGGCAGGACATGTACTGGGCTATCTTGCAGAGCCGACCAAATATTTTGCGGTGGAGGGATGCAATCTCTACTTTGAACTGTTAAAAGATGGGATCCCGGTCGATCCGGTCGAATATTTTCAGTAATGACACAGATTCTTCACTTGCAACCAATGCCCGGCTTCCCTATAATAATAGAATATAGACTTTGCGAACATTCTATTATCATGAATAAAGGGGAGTACCGGGAAACTGTTGCATCCCCCCGCTGTCAGATCAGTAAGAAAGGATGGGGCTTCTCATGGATCAGAGTGGGTATCAGGAAAAAGTGAAAGAATGGATGGAACAGGTACAGAAGAACCGTGGTGTCAACGCTGCCGAAGTATTAAAGTACTGCGCAGAGATTGAAAAATATGCGACGGAAACCGAAGACGTCAGACTGCTTGGCTTTGCCTGTTTTTACAGTGGAGAAACCTATTATCTGCTGAATGATGGCGAAAAATTATTCCGCTATATCACAAGGGCGATTACATATCTGGATGAATCCAAACAATGGAGGCAGGTAGCCGAGGCATATAATATCATGGCGATCACCTCTTTAAACCGCGGCAATGCGCCGATCGCCATGGACTATTACCTGACCGGATTAAATTACTGCAAGAAATATGACTTAAAGCAGCAGGAGATCATCATCAATCTGAATCTCGGAACACTTTACATGACAAACGGACAGCACAAGGTCGCACAAAAATATTTCGAAGAAGTTAAAAATGCGATGAAGCAGCAGCGTGAACTGGATGATTATGCCAGCATAATGACCTGTACCTGTGCAAATCTCGGAAGATGCTACCTGCATGCGAGCCGGCTGGAACAGGCACAGGATTGCATCGAACAGATCGATAAATATTACTGGTACACTCTGCACAAGACAGAACGGATCTATGTCCTCTGTTTTAAGGCACGTTATTATAACGCCACCGGCAAGATCACGCTGTGCGAAGAGTGTATTGAGAAAGTGCATGCCAATATGGATGTGGATATGGCAGTCATGGATATCTTTGATGATCTATATGATTTTGAAGAGCTTCTGCTCGATATTGGAAAGGATCCTGAATTTTGGGATATCATTCATATTCTTGAAAAAATGTCAAAAACAGCCAAGATAATCAACTTACAGCGGAAAATAGTATCATTAAAGATCAAATGGTACCGCAAAAAACATGACAATGAAAATTATCTCAAAGAGACCGGAATGTACTATGAACTGACCGAGATCATGGAAAGAGAAAATCAGTACATGATCGGAAACATGTTAAATGTCAGAAGTTCCTTAGAGCGCGCAAACCAGAGGAGGCTGGAGGCAGAGGCGGCAAATGAACGTCTGCTCAAAAAATCTGAGACCGATCCGCTGACGCATCTGGCAAACAGGTTCCGCTTAAATGACTACTCCGCACAGACCTTAGAGCGTGCCATGGAGCGTGGTACGACACTCGCGATGGAGATCCTGGATATTGATTATTTTAAGGAATACAACGATAATTACGGTCATCAGGCGGGCGATGCCTGTATCCTTGCAATTGCGGGAGAGCTTGCAAAGATACAGCAGGAAGATATTTTCTGTGCGCGATACGGTGGGGATGAATTTATCATCATCTATGAAGGAATGACGGAAGAGGCAGTATATGACAAAGCAAGGAAACTGCGGGAAAACATCATGGCATTGAAGATCGCGCATGCGTACTCCAAGGCGGCAGCCGTGGTAACCATTTCACAGGGAATCTGTTTTGATATGCCGCGCG
This sequence comes from uncultured Roseburia sp., assembly GCA_900550935.1. Taxonomy (GTDB): domain Bacteria; phylum Bacillota; class Clostridia; order Lachnospirales; family Lachnospiraceae; genus Roseburia. The sequence continues at coordinate 66,760 of URUD01000005.1, read as the reverse complement.
AAGAAAATAAAAGCTGGGATTTTTTACATGTGGCAGATGCAATGCTGTATCAGGTAAAACGCAGGGTGCGCAACAATATCGTGCTGGGGGATCTGCATTCTAATGTATTAAAGAGCGGGATAGAGGAACCAATACAAAAAAGCAGCATATAGTATAGTGAAAACCCGCAATCGAATGCTCACATTTTTACAAAAGAGTACGCAGCAGGAACAGGATCAGAAATGCAAAAATGGGTGAAACACTTTTTCGGTTGCTTGCCATAAGAAATACCCCATACCTGCCAAAAGGGAGGGGTTACATAATCCATGATTGACAAATGCCGGGTGGTATGCTAAATTTGGAATGTTGCGCATAAATAGAATTGGTAAAATGGAGAAATAAATGGAAACAGTTAGATTTGACGAACTAGATTTGTATCCTCAGGTACTGCGTGCGATCGCAGAAATGGGATTTGAAGAAGCAACTCCGATTCAAAGTCAGGCAATACCGGTTGTTATGTCTGGTGTAGATGTGATTGGACAGGCACAGACAGGAACAGGAAAGACAGCATCTTTTGGTATACCGGTTTTACACAAAGTAGATCCGAATAATAAAAAGACACAGGTGATCATCCTTTCCCCGACCAGGGAATTAGCTATCCAGGTAGCAGATGAAATCCGTAAACTGGCAAAATATATGCACGGGATCAAAATCCTGCCTGTGTACGGTGGACAGGAGATCAACCGCCAGATCAAGGCGTTAAAAGGCGGGGCACAGATCATCATCGGTACACCGGGACGTGTCATGGATCATCTGCGCAGAAAGACGATCCGCTGCGAAGCAGTAAACACGATCGTGTTAGATGAAGCAGATGAGATGTTAAACATGGGATTCCGCGAGGACATCGAGACAATCTTGGAGTATATCCCGGCCGAAGACAGACAGACCGTGCTTTTTTCTGCAACGATGCCAAAGCCGATCTTAGAGATCACGAAAAAGTATCAGCATGATGCCGTTACGATCAAAGTGGTAAAAAAAGAACTCACGGTGCCAAGCATTGAGCAGTATTATTATGATGTAAAAAGAAAAGACAAAGTAGAAGTGCTGACCAGACTCTTAGACTACTACAATCCAAAGCTTTCTTTGGTATTCTGTAATACCAAACGTATGGTAGACGAACTGACCGAAGAACTGCAGGGCAGAGGTTATTTTGCAGAAGGTCTCCACGGAGACATGAAACAGACCCAGCGAGACCGCGTAATGAGAGGCTTCCGTAACGGAAAGACAGAGATTTTGATCGCGACAGATGTTGCGGCAAGAGGAATCGATGTCGATGACGTGGAGGCAGTATTCAACTACGATATTCCGCAGGATGACGAGTACTATGTACACCGGATCGGACGTACCGGACGTGCCGGACGTACCGGACGCGCCTTTACTTTCGTAAAAGGAAAAGAAGTATACAAATTAAAAGACATCATGCGTTACTGCAAGACCAGGATCGTTGCCATGCCGATCCCATCCAGTGATGATGTGGCACAGATCAAGGCAGAGAAAGTTATGGATGAGATCGGACGTATTATAGATGAGGAGAACCTCAAAGATATGATCGACATCATTGAAAAACAGATCAATGATTCCGATTACACCGCAATGGACATTGCAGCCGCATTTTTAAAACAGGCATTGGGACAGGTCAATCTGGACAATGACAGGGACGAGGAATTTGATTTTGACAACACCGGTGCCGAAGAGGGTATGGTGCGTCTGTTCATCAACGTTGGTAAAAAAGACCGCATCAAACCGGGCGACATCTTAGGAGCTGTGGCAGGAGAGTCCGGTATGCCGGGAAAACTGGTCGGAGCGATTGATATGTACGATAAATATACCTTTGTTGAAGTTCCAAGAGAATACGGAAAAGAAGTCTTAGAGGCAATGAAACATGCCAAGATCAAAGGACGTTCCGTAAATATGGAGCCGGCAAATCAGAAATAAGGGAAATGGTATTCTACCGGATGGTGGGATACCATTTTTTGCATTTCCAGTCGTTCTTCATCAAATCTTAATGTTTTGACTGATTGGAAATTCATAATTATTCCGTTACAATAAAACCATGATCATAAAAGTCCGAAAAGACGGAAAAGAGGAGAATATGTATCACATACTGGTATGCGACGATGAAAAAGATATTGTATCTGCACTTAAGATTTATCTGACCGCAGATGGTTATGAAGTGTTTTGTGCTTATAATGGGAAAGAAGCGTTAGAGGTTTTGGAAAAAGAGGAGATCCATCTGGTGCTGATGGATATTATGATGCCGCAGATGGATGGAATTACAGCAATGACGAAGATCAGGGAGACATCCAATGTTCCGGTCATATTGCTTACAGCAAAGGGCGAGGATACGGACAAAGTCCTGGGACTTACTGTGGGAGCGGATGATTATGTGACAAAGCCGTTTAATCCGGTAGAATTACAGGCACGGGTCAAATCACAGCTGCGGAGGTATATGCAGCTTGGCGGAGGAAACATCAAAAAAGATACGTTAAGCATTGCAGGCATTGAACTGGATGACCGCACCAAGCAGGTGACACTGGATGGAGAGCCGGTTTCCCTTACCCGCACAGAATACGACATTTTAAAACTGCTGATGGAACATCCGGGGCAGGTATTTTCACCGAACCAGATCTATGAGGAAGTCTGGAAGGATAACCCCTATGGAACAGAGAATACGGTTGCGGTACATATCAGGCATCTTCGGGAAAAAGTAGAATACAATCCGGCAGAGCCGCGTTATCTGAAAGTCGTCTGGGGGCGTGGCTATAAAATCGGAGATTAACGAAACAGAAAAGAGGAAGGGAGAATTCTATGAAAAAATGGAAGAACTCTGCCGCAGCAAAATTTGTAGCGTGGATTATATTAACTATATGTGCGGTGGGATGTGTCGCAAGTGCTGCAGTAATTATGGCAATGACAGGGGAAGGTATATATACAGAAACAGAAGAGCAGGTAAAAGAGCGGATGATCGGAGAGGTAAGCAGCAGATATGCAATTCTTGCTTTAAAAAATTACCTGTCCGGGTATAAAAATGCAAACGAAAAGGCATTTGAGGGAAAAAGTTACCGTTATGGAATTATAGAAGCACAGAATCTGGAAGGAATCGATCTGAATAAAGCAGAAAATTATCTGGAACGCAATTTTACAAAAAAGATTTCTGCAAATGACATCAGAAGTTCTGAAATTGACATCTCAGACAGTACAGAGCTGCATTACGAAGATGGATTTCTGTTCGGCTCGGCATGGGTAACGCATATGTCCGACAACTGGAAAAGCCTGTATGTGGATACGATTGGCTATGATAAGAAAACCGGAATACTGTATTATGGAGTGGAAGATCAATATTACCCGGTACAGCAGGTAGCACTGCAATGGGATGGATCTGAATACTATTATTACTATAATGCGGAAAAACAGGTGTATGAACAGGAACCATCCGTTTCGGAAGCGACAACAGCTTACGAAGAGGGTGGCGAAAATGTTACATCCGACGGATATATGATAGCGGATACTGCGACGAGTGCAACAACGGAAACGTATTATCTGGAACCGCAGGGGAGGCAGCTGCAGGGAGAGCTGGATGATAGTACGATAGAGCATGTAAGTCAGATCCTTTCCCAGAATGAGTTCACTTTTGTAATGCTTGATAATATCGGCCTTGACAGAAAAATGCTTGGAAAGCTTGTCCTTAGCGGCATCCGGGAAATTGATGCGGATAAGGTCACAGACATTGATACAGGAAATGGTGCCAAAGTGGTAAGTGCAGGTACAGATGATTATTATCTGGATGCAAATTATACGCTGCATGTAAACACCGGAGAGAAGGGAAAAAATTATATTGTGGTTTCGGTACTTCCGGATGGTATCGGATATTCCTGGAATTCGGCTGATATGTACGTGCAGGCAAATACGCTCGTCACACTGGCATATCGGTGGCGGTATCTGGTGTTTGTAATATTTGCAGTAACACTGGCACTGGGGATTGGGACATTTGTATTTCTGCTTTGTGCAGCCGGACACAGAAAGGGAACGGATGAGATCGTAGCCATGCCTGTGGACAAAATGTGGTTTGATGTGGAGACAGGGCTGTTTTTTGGTGTGGAACTTCTTTTGCTCTGTATCATGAGTGAGATCGGTTATCAGTTACCGGAAACACCATTTCTGCAGGTCTTTCTGTTTCTCGGACTTGTGATGGGATGGTTTTTCCTGTGGTATCTTTTAAGTGCAGCGGTCCGTATCAAGCGGGGAAAATGGTGGAGAAATACATTGATCTATAAAGTGCTTGCACCGGTCAATCGGTTTTTGCGTATGACATGGGAAAATATCACATTTCTCTGGCGCATCATCATTGTGCTGGCGGTACTGATGGTCTTTGAATTTTTCGGCATCCTGATCCTGCAGTATAATTTTCAGATCCTGCTTTTTGTCTGGCTGATCGAAAGAACTGTGATCACGGTCGTGATCATCTGCACAGCAGTCCAGATGAAACAGCTGAAAGACGGCGGGGAACGGATTGCAAAAGGCGATCTGGCACACAAGATCGATACCTCACAGATGATGTTTGATTTCAAACGTCATGGAGAGGCGATCAACGGCATCAGCGAGGGAATGTCAAAAGCGGTCGATGAGCGGATGAAGAGCGAGCGTTTTAAAACCGAACTGATCACGAATGTTTCACATGATATCAAAACACCGCTGACTTCGATCATCAATTATGTTGATCTATTGGAAAAAGAAAAGCTGGATAATCCGACCGCGGAGGAATATTTAGAGGTATTGGAACGCCAGTCCGCAAGACTGAAAAAACTGATCGAAGATCTGATGGAGGCATCCAAGGCATCTACCGGAAATCTGCCGGTTCATCTTGAACGGCTCGAAGCAGGTGTCTTTATGGTACAGACTGTGGGAGAATTTGAAGAGCGCACGAAAGCAGCAGAACTGGATCTGCAGATCAAAAAACCGGAGGAGCCGGTCTATATCATGGCAGATGGCAGACATTTCTGGCGTGTCATTGACAACCTGATGAACAACATCTGTAAATATGCGCAGCCGGGCACCAGAGTCTACATTAATATGGAAAACAGGGATGGAAAGGTAGAGATCACATTCCGCAATACATCCAAATACGCCTTAAACATCAGCAGCGACGAACTGATGGAGCGGTTTGTGCGCGGCGACAGCTCCAGAAATACAGAGGGCAGCGGACTTGGACTTTCTATTGCAAACAGTCTGATGGAACTGATGGGCGGCACCTGTAACCTGTATGTGGACGGCGATCTGTTCAAGGTCGTGCTGGAATTTAAACAGGCATAGTGGGTATCTGGCAAAAAAAGATAGCATAATAGAATAGATAATGATAATATAAAAATGGTTCATTCGTTACGGAATGGACCATTTTAAACTGTAAAAATATTACCCTGGAAAGGATTGACATATATGGAAACATTACAGGAAAAATATCAGAAATTACAGGACTATCTTGCATCTTTGGGAAGTGTTGCAGTTGCATTTTCCAGCGGTGTGGATTCGACTTTTTTATTAAAAGTGGCACAGAATGTATTGGGAGACCGTGTGATCGCAGTAACGGCAGCTTCCTGTTCTTTCCCGGAGAGGGAATTAAAAGAGGCAAAGGCATTTTGTGAGGAGAATGGCATCAGACATCTGGTCTGCCATTCCGAAGAGCTGGATATCGAGGGTTTCCGTCAGAACCCGAAGAACCGATGCTACTTATGCAAACACGAACTCTTTGAAAAAATACTTAAGATCGCCAGGGAAAATAACATTGCTGCTGTAGCAGAGGGATCTAACATGGATGACAATGGCGATTACCGTCCGGGACTTGTGGCAGTTAAAGAACTGCAGATCAAAAGTCCGCTGCGGGAGGCAGGTTTAAACAAGGCAGAGATCAGAGAACTGTCCAGAGAGTTAGGACTTAAAACCTGGGATAAACAGTCCTTTGCCTGTTTATCCTCCCGTTTTGTGTATGGCGAGACCATCAGTGAAGAAAAACTGCACATGGTAGACCTTGCGGAGCAGTATCTTCTGGATCTGGGGTTTCATCAGGTCAGAGTGCGGATCCATGGAATGATGGCGCGTATCGAAGTGCTGCCGGAGGAACTGCAGCGGTTGATGGAAGAGGAAAACCGGACACAGATCTATGCCTGTTTAAAGAAGATCGGATTTGCCTATGTGACCGTTGATCTTGGCGGCTACCGTACCGGAAGTATGAATGAGACATTGACCTCGCAGGAAAGAGAAAAGGGACAGGCAGAGTAAGAAATAATTACACCTAGGAAAAATCCACAAACAATGTTATAATAATGGAAAGAAATACAGAAAAATGCCCAAATGGAAAAAGGGCAGAAACAGAGAGTGTGGATGTATGGGTGGAGAACAGAACGGCAGAGAATGGTCGGCAGAGCAGGTGATCAAATCCCTGAATGAAAAAGAGCTTGAGTTGTATCTTTATTCCCTTCATAAACTCGCAGAGAATAACCTGGAGAGTAACCGTCAGATGATGACGGAACTTTATAATCTGCGCGGATTTAATTATAAAGCTGCAGAGGAAATGCTGCAGAATCCGGAACTGAAATTTGCAATGATCATACTGGACTTTGCAAATTTCAAATCGATCAATGAGTTTTGTGGGCGCAGTGCAGGCGATGATCTCTTAAAATGTGTGGCAGATGCCCTGCGGGTGCAGAAGAAAAAGAGAGCACATGTAGTACTCTCTCATGTTCGTGCGGACGTTTTTGCGATATTGACTCCCTATGAGAAAAAAAGTGATCTGGTTGATATGGTAAAAGAGATTGACGAGCAGATCGCCTCGTTTCAGATCGCCTATAAGGTACTTCCGGCATTTGGAATCTGTGTGGCAGAGAGTTACACGACACCGGTCAGTCTGATGAAAGACTGTGCGACGATGGCACTCAATACGATAAAAGGCAAATTTTATGCGAAATATGCGTTTTTTGATGATAAGATGCGCGATCAGATGATGCTCAACAAAATGATCGAGAATGATATTATTGGTGCGTTGGAAGAAAATCAGCTTGCAGTGTTTGTGCAGCCTAAAGTTGATATGAGAAATGGCAGGATCATCGGAGGGGAGGCACTGGTGCGCTGGCTTCACCCGGAGCGGGGGACGGTTTCACCGGCACAGTTTTTACCGGTTCTGGAGCAAAACGGACTTATTATAGATGTAGATGTTTATGTCTGGACAAAAGTATTTGAGATGATCGGAAGACGGCTGGAAGAGGGAAAGCACGTTGTTCCTGTTTCCATTAATATCTCGAGAAGCCATGTGTTTGACCGGGACTTCCGTAAACGTCTTGTCGGACTTGCTGCACAGTATCATGTACCACCAGAGTATGTCTTTCTCGAACTGACGGAGAGTGGGTTTTCCGAGCAGGAAGATGTAATGTATGAGAATATGAAATTTCTAAAAGAGTATGGGTTTACCCTGTCAATGGATGATTTTGGGACAGGCTATTCCACAATGACGATGCTGAAAAACCAGCCGGTCGACGAGATCAAGATAGACCGGGGCTTTATTCTTGATATCAGGAACAGTAGGAGCCAGACAATTATGCGCCATACGATACAGATGCTGCATGAATTAGATGTCAGCATTATCGTAGAGGGTGTTGAGGAAAAAGAGCAGCAGGATTTTCTGCTTGACTGTGGATGCCGCAGGGCACAGGGATTTTTATACTATCAACCGATGCCTGCGGCAGAGTTTGAATGCCTGCTTGACCAGAAAGAAAATAAGATCAGTTTCTGATCAAAGAAAATTCCTGATAAAAAGCTCTGTCCGTTTAAAACGGATAGAGCTTTTTTTGTTCCATATAAGTGACAGATGCCAGCAGGTCTTTATAACTGCGCACCTCGATCAGTACACTTGGGCGTTCCTCCGGGGAAAAGGCATCGATGAAATCGCGGTATACCTCCCAGGGAAGTGACCCGTTTCCGACCGGATTATGCGTGTCTTCCATCTGGAAATTATCATTGATATGCAGATGCCTTGTGTAGGGACGCAGTGCATTACTCCACGCCTGGATTGACGTTTTTGACAGATACGCATGTGCAAAATCAAGGCATACACCAAAGTGCGGCACATCAGAAAGCTCTTTTGCCAGAGCTAAAAGCAGATCCGGTTCATCGTCAAACATATTTTCCACATAGACTTCCACAGCCGGATACTCGTTTAACAGTTTTTTCCAGTATGCGGCATTGCGGGAAAGCCAGTTTGTCCGATAAGTCTGTAACCGGAAATTAGGGATGTGATTTGTATGGAAGATCACCGCACGCACCCCGAGTTCTTTTGCAATGTCCATGCTCTGGTGGATGCGGAAATCAGAGACTTCCTGTATCTTTGGATCGTCGCTGTTGACACAGATATCTAAAAATACACCATGTAACGTATCTTCGCTGCGGTCGCGGTTGATCGAGCAGTAGATGTCGACCCGTCTTTTTACCTCATCTGGATCATCGAGGATGGCCGGCAGAAAAAAATCGTTGTATTCAAATCCGGCATTGTATTTTTCGGAGAACGCAATGAACTGGGAAAGCTCATCGAGTTTCGGAATGCAATATAGTTTTTTCAAGGAGATGCTCCTTTCTACTGCGGGAACTGCGCTCCGGCAGACTTGTAATCTGGTTGATCTCATATGCGGTAACGGTTTTTGTTTTTCCTTTTAAGGAAAGCGGTCCGATCAGAGCGGAAATAACATGAGGAGAAATAATATCCATAACAGCCTGGCTGACCAGGATCTGACCCGGTTTTGCATTTGCTTCCAGACGCGCTGCAACATTGACGGTATCACCGATCGCAGTATAGTCCATGCGGCTGCTGCAGCCGATGTTTCCGACGATGGCATCACCACAGTTGACACCGATACCGAAACTTACGGTTCTGTGGAAGCGCTTTTCAAATTTCTGCCGGAGAGCCTCTGAACTTTCAGCAATCTCTGCAGCGGCACATACGGCACACAGAACATAATCCGGCTGGTCGTTTGGTGCGTTGAAAATTGCCATTGCAGCATCTCCGATAAATTTGTCCAGTGTACCGCCCCAGTGCGAAATGGCGGCCGCAACCAGCGAGAGATATTCGTTTAAGATTTCAACGACCTGCTCCGGCTCTAAGGACTCGGAAATGGTCGTGAAACCACGGATGTCAACAAAAAGTACTGCAATATGACGGCGTTCGCTGACGGATGCCAGTTCTACTGGGGATTTGCTGGTAATGGCATCGACAACCTGTGAATCCACATACATCTTAAGAGTCCATTCCATCCGTTTTTTCTCATAGATGCTTACCAGAGTACGCTGGATCAGTTCAATGATGATGATACACGGAAAAAAGATGATCGGAATCAAAAGCGATAACCGGTATCCATAATAGTTTAACGCGTATCCAACACTGATAAAGGTGGAAAGTATAATAATATGGGAAAGGATCGTAACCCAGAGTTTTCGGTTGACAGCCAACAGGTAAAACAGGGCAGCCATAATGGCAAAAAAGAGTGCCTGAAATAACTCATTAACAGTAATGACGGCATTGTCATTTAATAAACTCTGCAGGATAGAAACCTGTGTGGTAATCTCCTGCCAGTTCTGATTTGGATGGATAAAGTTGGAAAAAGCATTGTCTCCGGTTGTATCATTCTTATATTCGCCGATGATGACAATGTTATCCTTGATCAGGGAGGCATCATAGGAACCGGAGAGCAGATCGGCAAAGGAAATGACCTGACAGCCGCTCATATCCTGTATTGCATGAAAACCGATCAGCCCCTCAGAGTCTGCTGTCGGCAGGACAACCAGACGGTTGTGCGCATCCTGATAAATCCGGTACAGGGCAACGGCAAAACTGTCGTAGGTGGTTCCGTCATAGTCGACCGTCAGCGCGGCATTACGCACAATGCCATCTTCGGACTGCTGGGAAGCGTTTACGATACCAATGGAAACGTAGTCCAGCAGGGCGGAATAAGGAAACAGAAGATTGGAAATCTTGCGGTCTTCCCATTTCATAGAGGCATCGGCACCGCGCAGGTCGATGGTTATGTCATCTGGCAGGTTGGGAGTTTCGGTGTCCGTGGCCGATGTCGCCGGTATAGTGATATTATTTTTTGGTGCAGTGTTACCCGGCTGTTCTTCCGGTGTCTCGGTTTCGTCTTTCCGGGAAGGGTCATTGCGCTGTTCTTTCGGTGACTCATAGGTTGCACCGGCAGCAGCAACTACATTTCTGGCAGCTTTGCAGGCGTTTGCCAAGGCTGCTGCACCGGAGGAGTCGCCGGACGGATCTTCGGCAAGGGTAAAATCCAGTCCGATGACGGCTGCATCATTTTCGGACAGAATGGAAACAGCCTGCGCATACAGGGATTTGTCCCAGTCTGGGTAGTTGCCATATTCGGCAGTGCTTTTTTCATCAAGGGCAATGATCGTGATACGATGATCTGCCTTCAGAAAAAAGGTATGGTCATAGATCCAGTTGGTAAGCATGGTATCCGCTTCCGAAAAAACATCCAGATAGGAAATCACTCCGGTCGTGCACCCGATTGCAAGTGCGATCAAAAGGGTAATCATTCGTTTGGAAAATTTCTTCATAGGTGAGTTCCTTATTTATTTCGTCTCCAACTGATGGATGTACTCGCGGTTTAATTTTTCCAGAGAAGAACTTAAGTATTTTAATAATTCCCAGACATAATCAGGGTCTTTTTGGGAAATATTGTGGAAACTGCGCACATCCAGTTTTTGAATGGTGTTATAGATCGGATTTCTCTTGTATTTGAAGACGAATTTCTTATCATCTTCCTCGATACGGTCAAGCATGGCGTTCAGACGGTTGTTGAGTGTCAGCAGGATACGGAAGGTAATGGAAGAGGCATTGAGCAGCAGCATTGGGAAGTTTTCCTCTGCGATCTCAAGCACGATGACTTCGTCCGAAAGAGCGACAATTGTGGCAGAACGCGGTTTGCCCTCTAACAATGACATCTCACCAAAGAAACTGCCCTCCTGTAAGGTGCCGAGATTCTGTGCCTGATCGGAAAACGAGTTGATGGTAATATCGGCATTTCCCTGTAACAGGATGAACATGGAATGTCCGATCTCTCCTTCCTGACAGATGACCTGTCCTCTTTTATAAGTAACGTTTTTTCCACATTTTTTCAGTACATCGATATCCATGATAAAATCCTCTTCTTTCTGGTATTTTATTCCTAATTGGTACCTCCATTTTAATATAAACCGATAAAATCTACAAGTAATAGCTAATGAAAAAATGATTTCAACCGATATACAAACTAGAAAGCGAATTTCAAGGAAGAAAGGAGATGCCATTATGCGGATAGAGGCTTATAATCAAGTGGCACAAATATATAATAAGAACAAAACGGTAAAAGCAGCCAGCACATATCAGACAAGTGCCGCCCGTGATGAAGTCCAGATCTCTTCATTCGGTCGTGATTATCAGATCGCCAAACAGGCAGTGGCAGAAGCTTCGGATATCAGGGAAGATAGAGTCGCACAGCTTAAGGAAAGTGTCAACTCTGGTAATTACAACGTGGATATGGATGATTTCGCGAACAGATTATTGGAAAAGTACAATGCATTGGTGTAAAAGTGAGGATGAACTGTGGCTAGTTTAATGGAAGATCTTTTAGATGTTTTGGGAAAAGAAGAAGCAGAATACCAGAAACTGGTAGAGATTGCGGAGCAGAAAAGAGACGCTGTCATCAAAGGTGATATCGGACAGCTCGGAGAGGTTACGATCAAAGAGCAGGATGCAGCAAGTGAGCTTTTGAACCTTTCCCATAAGCGGACACAGGTACTGGCCGATATGGCAGTCGTACTTGGCAAAGATCCGAAGGAACTTACCATCACAAAGATGATCGGTTATCTGGAAAAACAGCCAACGGAGCAGGAAAAGCTGACAAAGCAGCGTGACAGACTACTGGAGGTAGGCTCACAGATGCGTATTTTAAATCAGCAGAACGAATCACTTTTGAAACAGGCATTGGAAATGGTGGAATTTGACCTTACCTTGCTAAAAAGCATGCGACAGGCACCTGAGACTGCCAATTACGATAAAAACGCCTACAACACAGGTGATATCTTAGGCAGCAGCGGCTTCGACGCCAAGCAGTAGAACAGCAGGGAGGAACTACCATGGCAAATGGTTTTGGAAGTATGTTTATCGGCGTAGCCGGTTTACAGAGCGCGCAGAATGCGTTAAACACAACAGCAAATAACCTTTCAAACGTTGACACAACAGGATATGTCCGTCAGCAGGTGTTATTTGCAGATCGTGACTATGTCACATTCAATACAACTGCAGCAATCAGCAAGCAGCAGTCAGGTCTTGGTGTAAAGATAGGAGATGTCGTACACACCAGAGACGTTTTCTTAGACAGATTATATCGTACTACCTCAGGACGTGAGGCATTTTACAATGCGACCCATGAAGCTACCACGGAAGTAGAGACCTATTTCCAGGAGCTTGAGGGACAGGCGTTCCAGGAGGCACTTACTGATTTCTGGGAGTCATTTCAGGAGTTCTATAAAGCACCGGATGACAGTATCTATCAGAATCTTGTGATTCAGAAAGCACAGCTTTTTGTCAGCAGATCAGATACGATCTATTCGGGTCTTAAAAGTTACCAGTACAATATCAATACACAGATAAAGGATGATATCAACCGTGTCAATGAGCTTGGCGATACGATTCGTGATCTCAATACGCAGATTCAGAAGATCGAGGCAGGTAATATCGAGACAGCGATGACACTTCGTGATGTCAGAGATCAGGCGTTAGATGAACTGTCAAGTCTGGTGGATATCTCATACAAAGAGACAACAACCGGAGTCGTGACGGTAAGTATTGAGGGACAGGAGTTTATTGATGAATTAAACTGCCGTCATATCGAGATGCAGACAGACAAGACAACCGGATTTGTTACACCATATTGGGGATATCTTTCTGATCCGTCACAGAATCAGTACACATACCTGTTCAATTTTAACCGTGATATCTCAACGGAAAATAAAAATGATATGGGAGAGATCAAGGCACTGGTTTTAGCGAGAGGAGATAAGGTTGCAGATTATACAGATGTGGAAGGTGTCGATAAGAGAACGTATAACGATACCACGGATATGTCTGTTATGCTTCGTGCCGAGGCACAGCTTGACCAGTTATTCCACAATATCGTTACATCTTTGAACGATATTTTATGTCCGAATGTTGCGGCATCTGAATATATTACAGGACTTGCAGGCGGCGGAAGTGTAACAATGACGGGCGTTGGCGGTACAACTTATACCGTAGATGAAAATACGCTGATCCTGGATATGGATAACTGCAGTGTTGGTGCAGATGGCAGCCTGCCGCCACAGGAGTTATTCAGCAGGATCGGAACAGACCGTTACACAGAGGTAAGCTATACAGATCCGGCAACCGGAGAGGCAAAGACTTATTATATTTATAATGAAGAAGATCCGACTGACGGAACCAAGCAGTATACCATGCGCAGTGTCAGCGTAAATGATGCACTTGTTCTGGATGAGACCGTATTACCACATTTAAAACAGAATGGAGATGTAGATCAGGCACTTGCAGCAGCACTTGCAGCAGCATGGGAAAACTCATCACTGAGCTTAAGCCCGAATGATACCAACACCTACAACTTCAAAGAGTACTATACCGCTATGATCGGAGAGTTAGGTACTTACGGAGATGTATTTGGTTCCAATGCGACAAACTTACAGCAGTCACTTCTTACCGTAGACAACCAGAGACAGAATGTGATCGGTGTTTCTTCGGATGAAGAGCTGACTTATATGATCAAATACCAAAACGCGTACAATGCGTCCAGCCGTTTCATTAATGTGATCAATGAGATGATCGAACATCTGATTACACAGTTAGGCTAAAGAAAGTAGAGGTGCTTTATGCCATCAACATTTTTTGGATTAACCATTGCATCATCTGGTTTAAGTGCATACCAGATCGCTTTAAATACAACTGCAAATAACATTTCCAATGTGCAGACAGACGGATACAGTAAACAGCAGACCAATCGTGTTGCATCAGATGCACTTCGTGTGTACCAGAAATATGGTGCGGTTGGTACCGGTGTTACAACAACATCCATTACGCAGCTGCGTAACCAGTACTATGACACCAAATACTGGTATAATCAGTCTTCTGTAGGACTTTACGAGACGAAGTTAAACTATATGCAGCAGATCGAGAATTACTATATTGATGATGATTCTGCAAAAGGATTTTCAACAATCTTAAACACGATGTTCAATGCATTAGATACGTTGAAAAACCAGTCCGGTGATACCAATGCAAGACAGCAGTTCATCGGAAGTGCACAGAATTTTGCGACTTTCTTCAATGCAACCTATCAGGGATTATCCGAGATCCAGAACAATGCTAACGAGGAGATCAAGTCTACCGTAGCAAACATTAACTCCATTGCAGAAAAGATCGCAAACTTAAACAAACAGATCAATGTCATCGAGGTTCAGGGCGGTTATGCAAATGAACTCCGTGACCAGAGAGCACTTCTGATCGACGAGTTATCTGAGATCGTTCCGACCGAGGTTTCCGAGGTACCGGTAAAGAACTCCAACTATCCGGAGATGGAGACAGGAGCAAATTACTATACCGTTAAGATCGGTGGACAGATCCTGGTAGATACTTATGATTACGACACATTAACCTGTGTTGCCAGAGAAAACAGAGTGAACCAGTCCGATAATGACGGACTTTACGATTTACAGTGGAAGAGAACCGGAAACAACTTTGCAGCCGGAGCATCTTCCATGTCAGGTACGTTAAAAGCACTGTTTGATATCCGCGATGGTAACAACGGAGAAAACTTTACCGGCGTTGCGAACGTGTTAAACAGCAAACAGGTACAGGTAGTCAGCCCATCCATTACAGCGGTTGAGGCGATGACCATGCCGGAGTCCGGTGTACTGACCATCAACGGAAATACCTACAACTATACCGATTTTGAATTTGAACTGGATGCAGACGGCAATGTAACATCCTATACCTTCAATTTGGAAAACGCATTAAGCGTAGAGCAGAGATTAAAAGTAGACGGAATGAAAGCTTCCATCGGCTCTTCTGTCAACCAGATGGGTATTCCTTATTATATGTCCCAGATGAACCAGTTCTTACGTTCTTTCGCTTCCAAGTTTAACGATATCATGTTAGGTGGAGAGGACTTAAACGGAGACAAGACCAATTACTATTCTTTCTTTACAGGAACAGATTTAAACGGAGACGATTATTTCTTTAACAGCAGTACCGCATTTAACGGAAGTACCGTAAGCTGTACTTCAAGCAGCTATTACAAACTTACCGCAGCAAATATCTGTGCCTCTTCCCTGTGTGTAAAAGAGCCGGATAAACTGGCAACACAGAGCTACCGTACAGAAGAAAGCGGTGTAGATGATTATAATCTGATCGAAGAACTTGCCAAATTAAAGAGTGATACCGTATTGTTCCGTGGCGGTTCTGCAGACGGGTTCTTAAAATGTATGATCTCCGATGTGTCGATTGATGCACAGAAGGCAAAGATTTTTGAACAGAACTTTACCAATATCCAGAGCCAGCTTGAAACACAGAGAATGTCCGTTTCCGGCGTAGACGAGGATGAGGAAGCATTGGATTTGATCAAATTCCAGAACGCCTACAATTTATCATCCAAGATGATCTCTGTTATGGCAGAGGTTTATGATAAATTGATCGAGGAAACCGGTGTATAGGAGGAAATGACAGATGCGTATTACCAATAATATTATTTTACATAATACATCAAGCAATATTAATGGAAATAAGATCAATGTTGATAACCTGAATCAGCAGATGACATCCCAGAAAAAAATTCAGCGCCCTTCTGAGGACCCGGTGATTGCAATTCGTGCACTGAGACTGCGCAGCAACTTAAGCGAAATTGAACAGTATTATGAACGTAATATACCGGATGCGGAGTCCTGGCTGGATGTAACAGAGACCGCACTTTCCAATATGAAGACGATCCTGACCGATATCCGTACCCAGTGTGAGTATGGTGCCAGTGACCAGATCACAGCAGATGACAGAAAGACAATCTTAACAACATTGGAAAAATTGCGGAAACAGGTTTATTCCGAGGGAAATGCGGATTATGCAGGAAGAACCGTATTTACCGGATACCGTACCAATAAAAAACTTACTTTTATGGAAGATGAGACAACTACTTCCTATGAGATATCACAGAAGTTTACTTATTCGGATCTGGAAGAACACCGTTACTATGGAAATGAGGTAACAGTTCCGCAGACAGAAAATGATGTTTTAAACGGCACGATCGCAGATCATACGCATGCGGCTTATCAGCGAATCCGCTTTGGATATGGAGATATTGGTACCATCAATGGAGAAACCGCAGGTACGAGAACAGATGCCAATAATAACACCATTAATGTCGGAGAAGTAGAACTGCATTACAAAGATGCGGCAGGAACGATACCATCTCCGACCATTCAGGCAACGATATATGACACCTATGAAGACTGGCTGGCTGCAAGTGGCGGAAGTGAATATAAGATTCCGGACGGAGAGGCAGTCATTATCCGTCACAGCGGAGAGATGATCTTCAACAATGATACTGCAGCTACCGTCAAAAACGGAGAGGCACAGCTTGAGATCAAATATACCAAGACCGGTTTTACAAACGGAGAGGTTCGCCCGGAGTATTATTATGACTGCAAGGATGTTACAGATCCGAACAATGTATTAGAGTACAAGCATTTTGATGACGCGGGAAACGTTATTTATCAGGACATCAACTACGTTGTAGCAGCAAATCAGACACTGACCGTAAATACACTGGCAGCAAGCGTATTTGACAGTGCCATCGGCAGAGATGTGGATGAGATGATTGATGCGGTACAGTATGCAATGGATGCAAACCAGAAGGTAGAAGATATCGAGAAGATGATGAAGATGGAAGAATACTCATCAGATGAATGTCAGGCGAAACTGGAGAGCTGGCTTGCCGCAGCAAAAAAAGAAGCTGACTATGCGGATGATAATCTGCAGAAATTATATAACAGTTACATTGGCAGCTTTGATGGCTATTTAGAGGGCGTTGTTCTGGCACAGACTGATGTCGGAAGTAAGGGACAGAGCCTTGATCTGACAAAGAATCGTATGGCAAACCAGCAGACCACAATGGAAGAGCTGAAATCAACAAACGAAGACCGTGAGCTGTCCGATATCATTATCGATTATACCTCTGCTTATACTGCATATCAGGCATCCCTACAGGCGGCATCCAAGGTAAATCAGGTGACCCTGTTAAGCTATTTATAGGATAACAGAGAGACGGGAGGAAGACAGGATGAAGGCAAATACAAGATTATTCGGGGAGATTGACATTGAAGACGATAAGATCATTACGATGGATGGTGGTATGATCGGTTTCCCGTTCTTACAGAAGTTTACACTGATCTTTGACGAAGAAAAAGAAAAGAAAACAGCTTCGATCATGTGGCTTCAGTCCATGGATGAGCCGGCGGTAGCATTCCCGGTTGTACATCCAAATGAAGTAAAACCGGATTATAATCCTACCGTAAATGATGAAGTATTAGCTCCGTTAGGTGCGTTAAATGATGAGAACACCTATGTGCTTGTCACGGTAACCGCAACACCGGATGCCAAAAAATCTACGGTAAACTTAAAAGCACCGGTTGTCATCAACACGGATACCAAAAAGGGCTGCCAGATCATCGTAGAAGAGGATTACCCTGTTAAGTTTAATCTTTATGAGGCAATGCAGGCGAGAAAAAAGGAAACGGGGGAACAGGCATGCTGGCACTGACAAGAAAAAAAGGAGAATCGCTGGTTGTGAATAACAATATCGAGATCACGGTATTGGAGATCCGCGGCGATCAGGTCAAGATCGGAATTTCAGCACCAAAGGATGTGCCGATCTACCGGAAAGAAGTATATATGCAGATCCAGAAGGAAAACGAAGCAGCGTTGAATGTAGATGCGATCGCATCCTTAAAAGATCTGTTATAGAAGATGGGAAAATGCCGGAGGCAGAAGAAAAGCTGTGCTCCGGTATTAATTTTATAAAAAAGAAACCGATATAAGATATAGAAAAAATAGACGAAGAGCACACGGAAGTGCGAAAGACAGCAGTATCAGATGAAATGGAGGTCATAACGATGGCGATTGAGCGAATGAACCACGCAGTGGTATCGTACAACAGTGCATCATCGGAAACATCAGAAGCAAAGATGGACAGCGAAATGACTGTCACATCCGAGGCACCAGTAAGTACAGAGAAAGTCGTACCAAAGAAAAAAGAGACTGAGACAGACGGTCAGTCAGCAGAGACGGCAGACCAGAACGGTCTGACAGGAAGTGCAAGCAATGCACAGATCAAAAAGGCAGTTGAGGAGATCAACAAAAAAGCACATAATTCTGAAGCAGTATTTGGAATTCATGATAAGACCAATCGGGTTATGATCAAGATCATTGACAAAGATTCCAAGGAAGTATTGAAGGAATACCCACCGGAAAAGACACTGGATATGATCGCCAAGGTCTGGGAAGTGGCAGGACTGTTAGTCGACGAGAAACTTTAAGATTAATTCAGGTGAGTAGTCTCATCAGATAGGAGTAAGGATATGCCAATTAGAATCACAGGTTTAACATCAGGTCTGGATACGGAAAGCATTATTTCCGCATTGGTTTCTTCTTATAATTACAAGACCAATAAATATAAAAAAGCACAGACCAAGTTATCATGGAAACAGGATGCATGGAAAACATTAAACACCAAGATCTACAGTTTATATACCAGTCTGGATGGACTTCGTTTTTCCAAAAACTATAATTTAAAGACAACCACAAGTTCTGATACCACAAAGGCAACGGTTACGACAACCAACAATGCAGTAAATGGTACACAGAAATTAAATATCCTTCAGGTTGCACAGGCAGGATATTTAACCGGTGGTAAATTAGCCAGCGGAACAACTTCCTCTACCACACTGTCAGAGCTTGGATATACCGGCGGAGACGGAACCATTGATGTGAATTTGGGAGATGGAACCAAGAAATCCATCAGCGTGAGCCAGGGAACAACGGTACAGCAGGTGATCAATTCATTAAAGGATGCCGGTGTCAATGCCAGCTATGATGAAAATAACAGACGTATCTATGTCAGCTCCAAAGAAACCGGTACAGCCAATGACTTTACTTTAACCGGAGCCAATGTAGATGGATCTTCTGCACTTGCAAAATTAGGATTATGCGTAGGTTCTTCTTCAACAACAGCAACCTATGAATCCTATACCAAATACATTACCAGTGATGGAAAGACGGTTGCAGAAAATGTGAAGTCCGGAGTAGAGGCTTATGCACAGGCATTGGCTGCTACAGAGACAGCAAAGGCACAGAATGCAAACCTTTCTGCAGCATACAGCTATGCAACTGCTTATTCGGCAATGCAGGATGCACTGACCGGAAGCAGTCTTTCCAGTGCACAGCAGGAAGAGGTAAAGACATTGCTTGCCATGACAGCAACCGAGCGTGTTAATTCTGTAATGGATGCAGATGGCAATGTTTATACCAAAACAAAGACACAGGATGATGGTAGCATCATTTATGAAAAAGATGGTAAGTACATCCAGGCAGTTACCACAGCAAAGGATGATGGAAATAATGTCTATACCAAGAATGCAGATGGTGACTATGTAGACACAAATGGACTGGTTTACAAGGCAACCAGTGAGAAAGATGCAAATGGCAATAAGTATTATGTTTATACTGCAGCAGATGGACAGCAGGCAAAACTTGCCATGATGGATGAGACCACAACCTATTATGAGACGACCACAAACGAGGTCGGAACCGGACTTTACAAATATACAGCAGATGATGGTACGACATATTCACCAAATGATGATGGCACTTTTGCAGGTTCTGATGGAAAGACTTACAAGCTTGAAGGCAGTGTTATGAAAGAGTATGACACGGAGAAAAAAGAGTTTGTAACCGATGGAAAATCTGCAACAGTAGGTGCCGGAACAGAAGTGACAAACACCGAGTATGTAAAGGGTGCAGAGGTAAGCGGGGTGGACAAATCTTCCGACCGTCTGACTGCATTAAAAGAAGCATCCGGATTGTCCAAAGAAGTCATTGAAACATTAACCAGCAATATCAGCAAAGTAAACAGCTTCGAGGCAGTATCCGATACCGTGCTGGATGAGACTGACAGCTATACAAGAGCAAATATTGTAGCAAGTATCAAGGCAGCTTATGCTTCCGGTGGTGCTACAGCAGTGACAACAGAGGTGAATACCTACGCCGATGTGATCGCTGCCAATAATACTACGATTTCTGATGGTGAGAAAACCATGGAAGAGAACAGCGCACTTGCAGACCTTGCGAAAATGGACAATACGACACAGGAATATCAGGATGCGGTCGATGCATTTGTCGCTAAAGTAAATGATGCAAAGACAAATATGGATTATTTAAATGCAAACAGTAATTCCGATGCCAGCAAGATCGATGGTAAGGATGCCAAGATCGTATTAAATGACATTGAGTATACCGGAAGCTCCAACCAGTTCTCCATCAATGGACTGATGATCACCGCACAGGCAGTAACCGGAACAGGCGATGCGAATGCGATCACCATTACCACACAGTCAGATGTCCAGGGTATGTACGATAAGATCAAGGATTTCCTGACCCAGTACAACTCTCTGATCAATGAGATCACATCCCTGTATAATGCAGATTCTGCAAAGGGATATGAACCGCTGACGGATGAAGAAAAAGATGCAATGTCCGATACGGAAGTAGAGAAGTGGGAGGACAAGATCAAGGCATCCCTGCTTCGCCGCGATGACAGCTTAGAGAGCATTATGAACACTATGACATCTGCCATGAGCAAGGGATACGAGATCAATGGAAAGAAATACTATCTGTCTACCTTTGGTATTAAGACACTTGGATACTTAAATGCAGCAGAGAACGAACAGAATGCGTACCATATTGATGGAGATGAGGATGATGCATCTGTTTCCGGTAATTCCGATAAGTTGATGGCAGCACTTACCGAAGATCCGGATTCGGTAATTGAATTTATGCAGCAGCTTACCAATGGTCTCTATGAGAGTGTGGGTAAGAAGATGCAGACTTCTACCTTAAGCAGTGTCTATAAGGTTTATAACGATAAGGAAATGGCATCGGAGTACAGTGATTATACTGACCTGATCAAGAAATGGGAACAGAAATTGCAGGATCAGGAAGATTACTACTATAATAAGTTCTCTGCAATGGAGACTGCGCTCAGTAAATTACAAAGTCAGACATCATCTATGAGTAATCTGTTTGGAAGCTGATAGAATGGAACAGGCATACAGTATGAAACAAACTGTATGCCTTGACGTTTATAACATAAAAACACATGGAGGATACTTACAATGCTGAAAAATCAGGGATATACAGCATATGCAAACAACAAGATCATGACAGCATCCCCGGCGGAGCTGACCTTAATGCTTTATGAGGGAGCAATCAAATTCTGCAACCTTGCAATCATGGCAATCGAGGATAAGAATATTGTAAAAGCACATAATAATATCATGAAGGTGGAGCGAATCATAGAGGAGTTTAAGGCAACCTTAAACCATAAGTATCCGGTAGCGAAAGATTTTGATTCGGTTTATGATTACCTGATGATGCGGCTTCAGGAAGCCAATGTGAAAAAGGATACAGAAATCTTAGAGGAAGTATTAAAACATCTGCGTACCATGCGTGATACCTGGAAAGAAGTTATGAAAACGGCACATGCTGCGTCATAGATAAGGAAGAACCCGATATATGGATAAATTATATCTTACTATATTAATGGAAAGTCTGCAGAAAAAGATCCGTATTCTGGATCAGATCATTCTGGCAGACCAGGAACAGAGAGAGGCATTGGAAGACCCAAATCTCGATCCGGATGATTTTGACCGCATTGTGGAGAAGAAGGCAGAATTTATTGACCAGTTAGAACAACTGGATGCGGGCTTTGAAGAAGTATTTGCAAGGGTAAAAGAAGAACTGGATGGAAACAGGGAGCAGTATAAAGAGCAGATCCATATCATGCAGGATCTGATCCGCAAGATAACGGATAAAAGCCTTCTGATCCAGAAACAGGAGGCACAGAACAAAGAGCTGATGGAGAAGAAATTCACAGCCGTGCGTTCCCAGGCAAGAGAGGTACGCAAGAGTCAGAAAATTGTAAACCAGTACTATAAAAACATGATGAAAAACAATTATAATGACCCGCAATTTCTGGATAATAAAAAATAGTAAAAAGATTTTTCTTTTTCTATAAAGTATTGGAAGTTTCTTCCGATATATAATACAAGTAAACAAAATGTTACTTGATAGCGGAAGTTGGAACGAAGCGTACGGTCGGGAAGATGGAAGTTATGAAACACAATATGTGGCATGGAAGCCACAGTCAATTCAAGGAGGAAAATGAATTATGGTAGTACAGCACAATCTTACAGCTATGAACGCTAACAGACAGTTAGGTATCACAACAGGAGCTCAGGCAAAATCTTCTGAGAAATTATCTTCTGGTTACAGAATCAACCGTGCAGGTGATGACGCTGCTGGTTTAACAATTTCTGAGAAAATGAGAAGCCAGATCCGTGGATTAAACAAAGCTTCTGACAACGCTCAGGACGGTGTTTCTTTAATCCAGGTTGCTGAGGGTGCATTAAACGAGACTCACTCTATCTTACAGCGTATGAATGAGTTATCTACTCAGGCAGCAAACGATACTAACACAACTGCTGATAGAACAGCTATCCAGAAAGAGATTGACCAGTTACAGTCTGAGATCACAAGAATCTCTTCTACAACTCAGTTCAACACAATGAACTTAATCGATGGAAAATTCACAGGAAAGAACCTTCAGGTTGGTTCTCTTTGCGGACAGACCATCACAGTTTCTATCGACTCTATGTCTGCATCTAGCTTAGGAGTAAACTCTCTTAAAGTTTCTAGCTTCTCAGCAGCAGGTGCAGCTATGTGTTCCGTTCAGAAAGCTATCAGCATGGTATCTGAGCAGAGATCTAAACTTGGTGCTATCCAGAACCGTTTAGAGCACACAATCGCTAACCTTGATAACATCGCTGAGAATACTCAGTCAGCAGAGTCTCGTATCCGTGATACAGATATGGCTGAAGAGATGGTTGAGTACAGCAAGAACAACATCCTTGCTCAGGCAGGACAGTCTATGCTTGCTCAGGCTAACCAGTCTACTCAGGGTGTACTTTCTCTGTTACAGTAATTGTAAGAGACAATCGTACGAACATAATAAAACCGGCAGTTTACTGCCGGTTTTATTTTTTATATGGAGATAACAGTTGAACTATGGGTTGATAGGAGAATGGATATGGAAGAACAGAAACTGACAGAACAGTTAAAAGCGTGTGCCGATCTGTTTTATCAGAACCATGAAAAAGAAGCATATCAGATGCTGGCAAATTTACTTGTGGATGTAAGCGGAAAAATGCAGACATTGACAGAATTATTGGCGCAATTACCGGAGAATACCGGAATGACAATGCAGCAGAAGGTAAGAGATGATCTGCAGGAACTTGTAACATCGTATCAGTATAAAGATGCTCTCGCATTGGCAGATTTATTATATTATGATATCCCGGAAGAATTAGGACTCTTAGAAGAATAAAAACAGGGGGATGGACAGTGGAGATACTAGAACGCAATGAACAGGCACTGGAATGTTTGGAGAAAAAGTTTATTTTAAAGTATCAGTCCGTGAAAGACTGTGATCTTGAACATTGTTTTGTAACAGAAACAATCAATCATCAGAAAATAATATGCCAGGAAAGAGATGGATATAACTGGCGTTTGAATAGTATATATGAGCCGGAACTGGCAGCGCAGAAATATGCAAAAGGGCATAGTAAATTTAAGGATTATGCCGTGATCTGTGTGTTTGGTCTGTCGGATGGCAGAGCGGTGCGTGAACTTTGTAAGATGTGTAATGGCACACAGAAGATGATCATTTATGAGCCGGATCATGAAAACTTTATTTTGGCAATGAGGGAGTTCCCTTTGGATGATATCATGGAGAAAGAATGGGTCTATCTTGTGGCAGAAGGCATCAATGAGGAACGGCTGCATGGCAAACTGGATGAATGGATCGGTTATGAAAACCGAAATCTGGTAACACAATATATTCTGCCGAATTATGATGTTTTATATCTTAAGCAGGGAGAAGAATATATCGAGAAAATGCTTTATTGCATAAAGAAGCATGTGTTTAATATGAATACGGAAGTCGCATTCGGAAAGCAGTTGGCGGATAATCTGCTATATAATCTGCCGTATGTATTGAAGGAGAGTTCCATCAATAATTTAAAACAGGCGATAAACCAGTATGATATATCAGAAATCCCTGCTATTATCGTCTCGGCGGGGCCATCACTGGATAAAAATATCAGACAGTTAAAGGAAGTGGGAAACCGTGCCTTTATTATTGCAGTGGATTCGGCATTGAAGGCACTGACAAGAGAGGACATTGATTTTCATATTGGGATTAGTGTAGATCCGCGAAAGAATCCGGAATTATTTAAGGAGGAACGGATCCGTCAATACCCGATCGTTCTGACTGCAAATTCGATCCCGACGATAGCAAAAGAAAATAAAAGCCGTCTTTTTTATGAATCTCCGGCAGGATTTGAAGGATTTGAGGAAGTGATAGAAAAACGCTGCGGGGAGAAATTAGGAGAGCTGCATACTGGTGGCTCTGTAGCGACGGATGCGTTTTCCTTGGCAGAGTTTCTGGGCTTTCAAAAAATCATCCTGATCGGTCAGGATCTGGCATATACCGGGGGAAAAACTCATGTCAGTGGATTTGCTGAGAGTGAAGCAAATAAGCGTGATGAGGATCTGCTTATGGAAGTAGAGGGTATGGATGGAAGTATGTTAAGGACAGACATACAAATGGATTCTTACCGTAAATGGTTTGAACTGGCAATCAAACGGAATGCAGGAAAGATAATCGTATACAATGCAACCGAGGGTGGAGCCAGGATACATGGAGCGATCGAACTGACTCTGAAGAAGGCGATCGATCAGTTGTGCAAAAAAGAGCAGGATTTCCCGGCGATCATTAAAAGTGCACCACAGATGCTGACAGAAGAGGAAAAAAGCGACTTAGAGCGGGAGTTTTATCATTTAGATGACTATCTGGATGAATTGAAACAGCAGATCGTGGCAGGAAAAGAAGCATACCAGACCCTGATCCGTCTGGAAGAGAGCAATGGACAGAATACGGCTGAATATCAGGAGATGGTCTACCGGATCGGCAAAGTCAACGATATTGATGAGCAGGAACAGTTTATGAATTTCATTAAGTTTTATGCAAAGCAGACGGAGTATGCCGTTGCAGAGGATATCTATACGGCAGAGGAGTTGTCTGTAAAGGAGATTGCAGAGCGTGGGATCAGGCTGTTGAATGGATATGAAGAGGGAATAAATATTGCAATGGAGCAGGTAGATTCCATATTAAAGCCTGTATTAAAAAAAGAGTGTTCTGATTGAGCCAAACACCCTTTTTCAATTTTACATTATATCCAAAATTTTAAAGATGGAAAGCTGTTTCTAACATTTGTGTAATACGGGTCAGGTAAGTGTGGTGCGCTTTAACCTTTTCATAGGCATTATGCGCGATCTCTTTCCGTTCAGCGGGGTGGGAAAGGTAATATGCGGTCAGATCCAGAAGTTCCTCTTTGGAGGAATAAAGGACGATGTCTTCCCCAGGAACAAAATAATCCGGGATCTCTGCCTGATAGTTCGAAATTAAAAAGCCCTGACAACCCAGCACATCCCAGATGCGCAGTGGGATACCGGAACGAATGGACTTTGCAGTCATATTCAGGTTGATGCAGCTTTCATGGAAAACAAGCGGCATTTCAGTATGCGTTTTGACACGTCCACGAAAATGCACCGGAAGGCTTGAAGCATTGCTATTGGAATACAGATCCACAGAGAAATGAGAGCCAAGTGCGGTAAGCATTTCAACGCGTTCCAATTCGGTGATCCTCGGGCCAAGGTAAAACTGCGCTAATGCGGCGCGATAGTCTTTCCGTGAGCGTTCCGGGAACTGATAGAAGGTCGGTGTATGAGATACGATATCGTTTACCAGAGCCGGATCCAGTGCCTCTTCCAGAAAGAAATAGCCATATACTTTTTTCTGCGCCTGTAAAAGTCCCTCAATATAACCTTTGCTGTAAGTGGAAGGAAACTTTAACTCATAATAAGGGCACTTCTCGGAATAAAGAGAACCAATAAAAGAAACGTCGGAAGAAAAAGACGATTTCTGCTGCGCTGATGCCTGTGACAGAACACGATCCCAGCGATTGACGTTCGTTGCAAGTGGAATGTGGAAAATGCAGTCTGGATTTGACGGGGCAAATTCTTCATAGAGTGTCCGGTCGAACAGAAAAATACGGTTGCACGGATTTTTGATCGCATCCGAATAGAGCTCTAATACAGGGCTGTCCACGATCAGGCATAAGTAAGGAATGTGATAGATGTTACAACATTCAGATATGGCAGGGTAAAAATTGATGGTAAAGACAAACTGATAGTCCCTTTTGGAAAGAGCCTGGTTGATCAGCTGGATCTGCTCTTTTCCAGTCAGGGACTTGTTTTTAATTTCTTCTGAAATGGAGTCCACATGAAAGCCTAATTCCTCAAATCCTTCCATGATATCCGGTTCACAAATGCTGCCATATTGATAAAATAGTATATTCATGTGCTGCTCCTGTTTAGTGTTTGCGGTATTTCAGTTTCTCACGCTGTACCTGTTCGATCGGAAGGATTTCTTCGGACTTGTAGGTTAAAGAGTCATAGACAGCGTTTAAGTTACGAACCAGTTTACGCACGCCATCCGGCTCTAACGATGCGGCATGATCGGTGCCCTTCCAGGTACGGTCTAACGTATAATGACGTTCAATCACGCTTGCGCCTAAGGTGTAAGCGGCAACATCAACAGCAATACCGAGATGATGACCGGAGAAGCCGATCTTTTTCACGCGGGAGCCGTAGCTTTTTTTCATGCGCTCGATCTCTAAAAGACAGATGTCAGAAAATGGTACCGGATAACCGGAGGTGCAGTTGAAAAGCACAAGATCTTTTGCACGTCCGTTGTTTTCAAATAGTGTCACAATCTGTTCCTCTTCCGCATGGGTTGTCATTCCGAAAGATAACTGGATCTCGCCCTGATAGTTGTCACAGAGCCACTGCAGCATTTCGAAATGTGTATTGCATGCAGATGGGATCTTGATGAATTTTGGTTTCAAAGAGGCGATCTCCTTTGCGGAAGTCATATCCCAGACGGATGTGGAATAGGTTATGCCGGCTTCTTCACACCATTCTTTTAACTGGGCGTGCTGGTCGACAGTGAACTCTAAAAATTCCCGGTGGGCACCATAGGTGTCACCGTAGGCATTACAAGGGTTTGGATGCGGTGCGTTGTACTGCTCCGGGGTCAAAAGCTCTTTTGGACAGCGTTTCTGAAATTTAATCGCATCCGCATGGCAGAACATGGCTGCAACATTGATCAGTTCTTTGGCAATCTCCATGTCGCCTTTGTGGTTGCATCCTGCTTCTGCGATAATATATGGTTTTTCATAATGTGTCATGATTAAAAATCCTCCATCTATAGAGTGATATCTAATTATATATCGGAAAATTGCCGATAAAAATTAATATAAGAGAGAGGAATAATAGCAGCGGTATATGAAAGAATATCTGTGGTTGTGCCGGGGAAAAGAAGTTCCTGTGACACAACAGACGATTAAACTGGCATTGGAGAAAAAAGGTATACGGGCGGCATGTCTGTGGGAGCAGGACGAGAGCAGGGAGCTTGGCATGGAAGAGCTGCTGTTAGATGAGCGTATCGTAGCAAATGGTATTTTGCTTGAAAAAGAACTTTTGTCTGAGGCAGGTGGGAAAAATACAAGACTTCCGGCCAAAAGAGAATATGAGCTGGCTCTTCGCGTGGCAGAGCGTGAAACGGTGTATTTGCTGCCGGCTTCATTTCTGGCAGGAGAGACAGAAAAAGCGGGGGCAGGAGACGTAGAAAATGGAGTGCAGGAGAGCTGGTGCGAGTTTTGTACCGATGCCTACATTGTCGGAAGATACCGTGAATTTTTGCAGGAGAGAGGGCTGTTTGAGGCAGTCGTAGAGGCGGTTTTGACCGAGGGGCTTGCAGTCGAGAGTGCGCCGAAAGTAGAGGCTTTTTTACAGCAGATGATCGCGCGGACGGAAGCGTATTTTTATTACTATGATGCAACACAGCCGATTCTGATTTACCTCGGGGACAGTTGCTGCTATAACATATTAAATGTTC
This sequence comes from uncultured Roseburia sp., assembly GCA_900550935.1. GTDB lineage: Bacteria > Bacillota > Clostridia > Lachnospirales > Lachnospiraceae > Roseburia. The sequence goes on along the minus strand of URUD01000005.1, from coordinate 38,243 downwards.
TGGCAAACGAACTGGCAAAGGCGTTGCATGCGAAGGGAAATGCTATCCGGTTTTATGATGTTGCAGCGGAGGATGTGCAGGGACTTCCGAGGCTGCTTGGTGAGAGATATAAGGCATCCATCGGATTTCAGGCATGGATTTTTTCGGTACAGCGAAAAGATGGGGAAAGCTATTTTCAAGATCTGATCGGGGGACCGAAATATAATTTTGTACTGGATCATCCCATCTGGATGCAAAAACAGCTGCAGTGTGCGCCGAAACGCTATTATATTCTCACGCATGACAGAAATTATCAGGCATTTATCCGAAAATATGACAAAGGCGTTGCAGATGCGTATTTACTGCCACCGGGGGGCAGGCGGATGGCAGAGGGCTGTGACGATGGAGAACGGATCTATGATGTGGCATTCCTGGGAACTTATACAGATTATCGGAATAAACTTGCCGCGATAATGAGTAGTGCGCGGGGAATAAAGCTTCTGGCGGCACGGTTTTTATTTGTTATGAGAAAAAATCCGGAGATCACAGCGGAACTGGCATTTCAAAAAACACTGGATCATTATAAGATAACGTTGGATCAGGAGGCGTTTCTGGAACGGTTTGGTGAGTTCAAAGAAGTGATCCAGTGTATCATGTTTTATTACCGTGAAAAGGTGATAGAAACAATCCTGCAGGCAGGGACAAAACTGCATGTATTTGGAGATACATGGAAGAACAGCCCGTTTGCACAAAATCCTCTGCTCTGTATGCACGAAGCGGTCTTTGGCGACGAGGCAGCAGCGGTGTTGCAAAAGACAAAGCTGTCTTTAAATGTGATGGCATGGCATAAGGATGGGTTTACGGAGCGGATCGCAGACAGTATGCTTGCCGGAGCCGTAGTTGTCAGTGATAACAGCAGTCATCTGGAAGAATTTTACAGAGACGAAACGGTAAGGTTTGAGTTACGGGAGTTAGAAAAATTGCCCGGGCTGTTAAATGGACTGCTTGCGGACGAAAAGAAACGCTTAGAGATTGCAAAAGCGGCAAAAAATAAGGCAAGTGCGATGGCAAGCTGGGAAGTGCGTGCAGAGCAGTTATTGCAAATAATTGAGGAAGAGAGCACAAATCGATGAAAATATTGTTCTATCAGTGGCATTCCTTTATGAATGAAGGAGTGGAACGTGCATGGAAACAGTTAGGAATAGAATATGATACCCTATTTTACCAGCAGAGTGACTGGGAAGTGGATGATGGGATCGTGGATCTTCTGGAAAAGAAGTTAAAACAGAAAAAATATGATATGGTGTTTTCCATTAACTATGCACCATTGGTGTCTATGGTATGTGAGGGGGAACAGGTTCGTTATGTATCTTGGGTGTATGATGCGCCAATCCATATCCGCAATATCGAAACGATGAAAAACTCCTGTAACCGGATCTTCTTTTTTGACCGGATCCAGGCGGAGGAATATAAAAAACAGGGGATCGCAGCTTATCATATGCCGCTTGCAGCAGATGTGGAGACGTTTTCCCGTTATACGGCAAAGTGTGATGATCAGACGGATATATCTCTGGTCGGAAAACTCTATCAGACCGAGTACCAGTATTATATGGGGCCGCTAAATACTTATCAGAGAGGATATCTCGATGGAATCCTCCAGGCGCAGATGAAGGTGTATGGCGGATATTTTCTGGGAGACCTGCTAGATGATGCGCTTTTGCAGGAATTAAATGCGTGCTATCAGAAAGCATCCAATGGAGAGGTGTCTGTTACAAAAGCGGAACTGGAATATATGATGGCGTGTGAGATCACTGGCAGGGAACGGTATCTGGCACTGGCAGTATTGTCCAGTCATCATGCAGTCAGGCTGTATTCCACCGATAAGGATGCCCGTCTCGATAAAGTGGAATATATGGGATATGCAGATTATTATAAGCAGATGCCGGAAATTTTTAAATCCAGCAGGATAAATCTGAATATTTCACTGAAGATCATCCAAAGTGGGATTCCGTTAAGGGTTTTTGATGTATTAGGATGTGGCGGTTTCCTGCTGACAAATTTTCAGGCAGAGATGCCGGAGTATTTTACGCTTGGGGGTGATTTCGTCATTTATGAAAGTATCGAAGATCTGTATGCAAAAGCAGATTTTTATCTGCGAAATGAAAGCGAGCGGAACCGTATTGCACGTCATGGGTTTGAAACGGTTCAGAAATACTATACGTTCCGCCAGCAGATTGAAAAAATCATTCAGGCAGCAGAGTAAAAGAAAAATGAGGGAATTACCCCTCATTTTTTTGTGCACTGGATTTCTCTAAAATATGTATAAATTCTTTTGCACGGCTGTCCCAGGTGTGGTCTGCAAGGGCATTTTGATAGCCGTTATGTGCGATCCGGGAGAGCTGCGCCGGATCAGAGAGAGCAGAACGCACAAGTTCTGGCAGTGCAGAAAGCTGATCTAAGTCATAGAGCAGCACATCCTTTCCGTCGGAAAAATGTTCTTCCATATAAGGATTGCGCTCTGTGAGGACTGCCGCTTTTTGAAGCATGGCATTTAAAATACGTTCGGTAATGGCATCTTTGTGCCAGGTCATCGTGTTTAGCGCGATCTTAGACTGTTGCCAGATAGAAAGACATTCGCTCGTGGAGAGGTCTTTGTTATGCCAGAGAAAATTTGGATTTTCACGGAGCGGGCAGGTGCTCCAGCTTGTACCAAATACATGCACCGGAATACCGGCATCCAGAAGAGTTTTCAACACCTTCATGCGGTAATAGGTGGACAGATAGACCGGAAGATCCCGGAACTTGTGGAAAAGTTCTGCAAATTCATTCCAGGAAAGCTGCATGTGATAGTGGTCCAGTGCCAGAGACAGCGCATGTTCTGCCGGCAGGGATGGATTTTTTTTCATGATGAGCCAGAAACGGTTGGCGAGGAAACGTTCTTTCCGGTCAAATTCAGAAAAAAGCTCCAGCACAAAAGAAAAATTATCAAAGTAGCTTCCGATAAAGGTCACATCATAAATACGTTCCTGTGGTTCAAACGAGGTGCGTATGCCTCCCGGTGGAAAAAAGATGGCATCGACCGGGTAAGTCTTTCTGGCGTAGGCAGCGTAATTGCGGTCTACGGTCAGGAGCGTAAGCTGGCTTGGAACATCTTTCAGATGATTTTCGAATCTGGACGGGTGGTCAAAAAGGAAATTATATTTTGGCCCCCCAATTTTGTCATGTAAAAATCCCATGCCGTTATTCAGTTTCACGGAAAACATATAGCTCTGGACACCGATGACCGCCTGATAATGCCTGCCGATGAGACGGTAGGATTCGGTAAAATCTTCGGATGACAGATCAAAATATTCTACGAGATAGCCAAGCCTGTGAAGTGCCGCGCCAAACTGTCTGGCAAATACGGTCAGGATCTGGTAGCAGACACTGTCTCCGGTGTAGATTAAAAACGGCTGGCTTCCGGCATAGAGGTACTGGTAGGCAGGTGCTTCAGACAGCATATCCGAAAGATACGAGACCAGTTCTTCCTGTTTCTGGATGGACTGGGCAAGCTCTAACAGGCTGCTGACAGCCGCATCAAAATAGTCCTGTTGCTGCAGGAGCTGTTTGTAGCGGGAGACGATATAACAATCCGCTTTTAAGGAATCAAACGTGACTGGTTCGGGTGAGGAAGAAAGTACACTGTATTGCTCCAGGTCAGCCGGTGCATCCGCAGTAAGAATGACCGGATACTCTATGGCAAGGCGCAGCAACAGTTCATAGACGTGCTTGCACGACAGGCGGTAATTTCGGGTGCTTACTGTTTCAAAACATGCCGTTGGGATATAGATCGTGCTGTCATAAAGCAGCGTTTCGTCCAGAAGGATGTCTAAAAATTGCAAAGACACGGACTTGTTATAAGTTGGATTGCAAATGGTAATGTGCAGGTCATGCTCAGTCATAAAATCTATCCTTTATCAAAAATATCGGTGTTTTAAAGTCCTGCGGTTTCGAGCATGGTGCGTACCCGGTGCAGGTAAGTGTGTTGTTTGGCGACTTTGCAAAAGCCATTTTCGGCAATGTCTTTCCGTTCCTTTTCATGTGACAGGTAATATTCGATCTTGGTTAAAAGGTCTTCTGTTCCGTCGAAGAAATCAAAGTCCTCACCCGGCACAAAGAAATCAAAAAAATCTTCCTGATAATTGCTCAGCAAAAATCCTCCGGCTCCGAGGATGTCCCATGCGCGCAGCGGCATACCGGAACGGATGCTGCGGAGCGTGATGTTGAGGTTGATCTTGCTGTTTTTAAATACATGCGGCATCACCTCATAATAATCGACAGCTCCCATATTCTGGATGGAAGGAAGAGTCGGGGTTGGATTATGTGTGTATAATTTGGTGTCAAAACGCTCGGACACGGCTTTTAACAGGTTCTGCCGCTCAATCGACGTGATCTTTCGCGCTAGAAAATAATTGGCATAGACATAGGCATCCGATTCGGTGCCGCCCGGCTGCGTATGGTATTCCAGAGATTTTTTCATGGAGGCGATAATGTCAGGGGTTAAGAGCTCTTCAATAAAGAAATAGCCATTTACCTTCATCTGGGCATCCATAATGGCATTAATGTACCCTTTGGTATAGTCATCCAGATCTGTCATACGGTCTAAAAAGTTATGGGACTCGTTATAGAGTGCGCCGACAAAAGAGACATCGCTGGATAAAATAGAACGCTTGTTGGCAGAAAGCTGCATGGCACTCAAACGCGCGGTGTTTGCGCACAGAGGCAGATAATATACGGTAGTGATCCCCTCTTTGGCAAAATCAAGGTAAAGAGCTTTGTCAAAGAGAAAGATATAGTTACATGGGTTGATCAGCGTGTACGAATACAGGGAAACCAACGGACTGTCATACACAAAGGACAGATATTTTAAGTGATTGCGGTTGCAGCCGTTTGAGATGGATGGATAGTAGTTGAGAGAGAAAACAAAGTCATAACAGTCCTGTGCGATAAAGTCATCAAAGTCATCATCAAATTCTTTACAACAATATTCGTGCAGCTTTTCGTGATGAAAAAGCTGCACGGTAAATCCCAGTTGCTCAAAAGCATTGATTAGATCTAATTTTCCGAAAGAGGGAGTATCAAGGAAGAGTAATTTCATGGTTAATCTCCAATTATATTTACTAGATTTTATGTTCTATAATATTAATGTGGTCAATATTTCGACAGAATTCATCGATTGTTCCGGTATAGCCTGCTTTTTCCAGTCTGGTCTTTAATTCTTTTTCGCTGTTTTTATAGAATGGATAGCCATGTGGGAAATTGGGTACAGGTGTCATATAGGAGATATACTCTAATGTAAGAATTTCGTCATAGTGTTTTGGAATCGCAATTTCGATATTCTCAAAGGGAACCCGTATTGTTTCGTCGAACCAATCTTTTTTAAAGCGGTAGCGTGGGTGTAAAAGCCAAAGCGGATAGTTTGTAATTTCACTGGCTTCATCATTTGTATACAGCGAGCAAACCCCATCAAGTAAACGCCAGATTTGCGTTTGAATGCCGGGAGCATCAGGAGATGGAAGCTTGACGTTGCAGAGCGTGGAAAAGTCCTGCAGACGGGAAGATAATTCACCATTTTGTTTTAACTCATTCCAGCAACGAAGAAGCTGGATGCCTGAATTCAAAAGTGTAAGCTGAAGCTGGGCGGCATCTTCATCCTGTGGGATATAGTCCAGTGGGAAAATATCAATACCAATCCGGGGATATGGAAATCCGTGAAAATACTGCATATAGGATTTGAGATCCCAACAGGTCTCATCGGCGATAACACGTATGATTGGAACAAATGCAGCATCCTGTAGACGCTTGGTACCAGCATACATACCAGCCATGGAAAAACCATATGGAAGTTCTTTTGGAAGCAGTTTGATGAGGCGGTTATAATCTTCTCGTTTCAGGCTAATGTCAATGTCATCATCCCATGGAATATATCCTTTATGCCGCACTGCACCTAAAAGTGTTCCCCAATCAGCAAAGTACTGTAAATGATGTGCATTGCATATGTTAATGATAATTTGTAATATTTCAAGCTGCGCTGCCCAGGCGCGTTTCATCATTTCGGGCACCATAAAATCACATCGCAGCTCGTCCTCAAAGTAATGCTCTGGAAAATTCATTTAAAAAATCCTTTCGTTTAATTCCACATGGTACAGCTGGTGTAACGGGAAGAGGTTATCTGCTTAGAAAGAAAGTCCGGTGCAGTTCTTAAAGAGCAGGATGGTGTACCCTGTGTAAAATATTCAATGGCATCAACAATATCCTTACAACAGTTTCCGACATTACTGAAAGTGCGCCAGCCACGTTTTATATACTCTTCATAAGGAATCTCATGTGAAATGACAGCTTCTATTGTGGGGCGGAGATCAGCTTTGTGGCATTTGATAACATAGTCCATAGGAACGCTTGCTTTACGGCTTGGTGTCTTGTCAGGAATCAGCCAGTCAGTTACAGCGATACTTGGTTTGTTGAGAAGGATTGCTTCTGCCATAACACTTGATTCCTCAGATACCAGAAGGTCACAGAGGGCAATCGCAGTCATAATACTCTCTTCCTGTTCGATATAGTAGACATTATCATAATGAAATTCGTGAAGTTTACGCATTTCTTCGACATTCGCCTGAATCTCGGGTAAAAAATTCCAGCAAGCCTGTTTAATGATCAGGTTGACCTTCAGAGAGGATAATGCCTGTATGAAATCATCTTCCTTGCCGTCATTTTCCCAGGAAGGGGCATAGAGGATTGTGTAGTCATATTTTAGTCCAAGTTCACGGCGAAGTTCAGATGCGCGTTTCTGCAATTCTTCGCCATGTATGGTATCACTCATTGGATAGCCCAGTTCATAGACACCACTGCGGGGATGCGTATAGTAGAAACAGCTGCAATCTGTCCAGCGTTCTGCCCAGGATCTGCCTGGAAGAATTCCAATGTCAAAATTATTCCACCGTTCTACTTCCCAGAGATTTGGCCAGGAGTCACTACCCTGTGCCATATCGTGTAGCAGAATAACAGAAAACTTTGAATTTTCAGGATGGCAGATATGCTGGGAGTAGATACCGATCTCTGCTTTTGCGTATCGGTCTTCTGTAAAATGCACATGAAAACCACGGCGGCTGGCTTCCTCTGCAATGGGCTTAATATTGAAAAACTCTCCACCGCATGTTCCGGAGATAAATGTAATGTCACGGGCAAGAGGCTCTTTCAGAGGAGCAGGAGATGTGGCAGATACATGTGCCGGCGTATTGCAGGAAAGTTGTCCGTTGTCAGACAGAAAACGGATGTACGCTTCGTAGTGAAGCTGTGTTTCAGAGGTATCACGATAATTTTCCAAAAATGTCGAAACGTAAGGTGTGTGCAGATAGCCGATACATGCCGGAAGTAATAATTGGTACAGAAGTGACATGGCACAGATATCAGGTGTTACATGCGAAACTGACAAAAGAAGTTTCTGTGCGTATGAGACAGATAATATCAACGTGGACAGAGTACCATACAGATTAACATTTGCCTGGATGGAATATTCTAAAAGGAGTTTTCCGTCAAGAATTTTATTTTCCAGAGTATCTTCATAAGCGTAATCAGGATGTGCAATGATCACACCGTCACTATTGATATAGTTACGTGTGCAGACGATGGCATCCAGCGTTGGTAAATGCTCGAGATGACGAACCATGGATGCAATCCGTGATACTTCGTAGCGTTGGTTTTCTTCCAGAAAGCATAAATATTTACTATCGCATGTCTTAAGGTAGGTCGTGAGGTCATTGATATAATCTTTGCCAATGAAGTCAATGATTTCAAGATTTTTATAGGGTTCAGCTGCAAGATAATCCTCTAATACAGAGGCATTGACATCAAGGCAGATAAGAGAAACTTTGGGACCATTATAATTAAGGAGTGACAGTGTGCAAGAATCAAAGAATTCATCCGCCCCGAAAGAGCGGCTGTAAATATCAAGACATTTATGGGCAGTCTGAAAATCCTGTTTCTCAATGCAGGTGGTGATAAGCTGTATCATTTCTTCTTTTGGTGTTAGCATAATTGTATGACCTCCGATGTGTGATCTACTGATAGTATAAAAGATTTTACAGAGATTCGCAATGAAAAGCGGTATGGAATTGTAAGGATATGTTGCGAGAAAATTTGTTGCCGAACTAATATTTATTCCTGAAATGTCGATATAAAAGATAACTTGTTTTGTGCCATAATATAATAGGGAGAACTGTGAACGTTTTTCCAGTGCGCGTGGAAAGTACTGTGCAGCGCATACCAAAATCTTACTTATACATGTGATAATGTACAATATCGGAATAAAAAAAGAATGTGTTTATTAATCCGGGATCAGTTGGGCAGTCAAGAGATCATAACCCGGGTGTACATTATGGAGTGATAGAGATGGAAACGATGTCGATGCAGCTTAAAACAGCAGAGTATGATATTTCATATGAAATGAGTCTGTTTTCAGATGAAGTTGATCCATTTTACAGAGAACGATTAGGAATAGGAGTATAGCAATGAAAAAAGTATATTTATGTATGTCAACAGATATTATCCAGACGGGTCATATCAACGTAATTGAGAAAGCAGCGGAGTTGGGTGAAGTGACTGTAGGCGTTTTGTGTGACGAATGTGTGGCAATGTATGAGAAATATCCGATTTTGCCGTTAGAGGAGCGAATGAAGATTATCAACAACATTAAGGGTGTTTCTCATGTTGTGGTACAGGATGATATCTATTACGATAAGATTTTAAAAGAATTGAAGCCAGATATTGTAGTCCATGGCGATAACTGGAAGAAAGGTTATCAAAAGGATGTAAGAGAACGTGTAATCAGGATACTTGCTGAATGGGGCGGAGAATTAGTGGAAATCCCTTACTATAAGAGCCCGAATCTGAATCTTTTTGAGCATGCGATGATGGAATGCAGAGGGGTTCCAGAGGTGCGTCGGCAGATATTGCGCCGGCAGATCGCAAGTGGCGAGATTGTAAAGATAATGGTTGCATATGATGGGCTGAGTGCGCTTCTGGTGGAGAAGACTTCCGTTGAGAAAGATGGGGAAAAGCGTCAGTTCGACGGTATTTGGGTATCAAGTCTGTGCGATTCCACAGCAAAAGGAAAACCGGATATTGAACTGGTGGATCTGACTTCTAGAATCAGTTCGCTGAATGATATGATGGAAGTAACGACGAAACCAATCATATTTGATGCAGATACGGGTGGACTGATTGAGCATTTTGTTTACAATATCAAAACGCTGGAGCGGATTGGTGTATCAGCAGTCATTATTGAGGACAAGATCGGTCTGAAACGAAACTCTTTATTTGGAAATGATGTGGAGCAGCATCAGGACAGTATTGAGCATTTCTGTACGAAAATACGGGAAGGAAAGAAAGCACTGACCTCAAGCACATTTATGCTGATTGCAAGAATCGAGAGTCTGATTCTTGAGCAGGGAGTGGAGGATGCGTTAGAAAGAGCGAGAGCTTATGTGGAAGCCGGTGCAGATGGCATTATGATTCATTCAAGGGCAGAGACACCGGATGAGATTTTTGCGTTTGTGGATGCATTCCGGGCAGAGGACAAAGATACAGCAATCGTAGTGGTACCGACAACATTCAATAAAGTGCGTGAAGATGAATTTAAGGAACATGGAGTCAATATTGTGATCTATGCAAATCACATGCTACGCGCAGCTTTTCCTGCAATGAAAAAAGCAGTAACATCCGTGTTGGAGAATGAGAGATGTTACGAAGCGAGCCAGGACTGCATGTCAATTAAGGAAATTTTGACTTTGGTTCCAATGGAATAACAGATATAGGATAAGAGGAAAAGGGCATGAAAAAGTTAGAAGAACGGTTACAAACGATCAGAAAACATGTAGAGAAAAATGAGATAACAGTCATGATCTTAGGATTGGGAAGCGTGGGGACTTATCTTTTAGATTTTCTGGTAAGCAGAAATGATGAAGCAATGAAAATTGTTGTAGTCGGAAGAAATAAGGAGAAGATGGAGAACAACGTAAACATTGTCAGAGTCAGTGCGCTGATCCGTCATGTAAACCGCTCACAGATTGTGATGGAAAGCGGAGTTGATTTTGATAATGTAGAGCAGATCGCAGATTGCATCAAAAAATATCAGCCGGACTTTATTGTCAATTCAAGCCGCGTTTACTCCGGATTGAAATATGGCACGATTTCATGGAAAAATCTGCGTGCCTACGGTATCTGGTCGCCATTGGCGATCAAATATATCCGAAATATCATGGAGGCGTGCGAGTTGGCAGATTTAAACGGAATTGTCATTAATACCTCTTATTCCGATGCAGTGATCCCATGGCTGAGATCAGCAGGAGAACCATATCCGGATTTTGGAAGCGGTAATATGAATCACCTGGTACCACGTATCAAATATGCAGTTGCCGGGATGGAGAACATTGAAGATTTCTGGAATGTGGATGTGATGTTTGCAACTGCACATTTTCACGATGTTGTCATCAGTAAAGAAGGACAGACAGAGGGAGTAAAGCAGCTTTTAAAGGTATATTATCAGGGCAGGGAACTTGATATAGATCAGAATGAGATATTCCACAGATGTAAAATTACAATGCCGACAGATGAAAAACGAAATATGATGAATGCTTCCAGCAATTATGATATTATCACATCGATCATTGATGCAGTCAGAGAGGGCGGTAGCCGGAAAATATTTTCACCGGGTGTATTCGGAGAGATCGGTGGCTATCCGGTACGGATCGATGCAACCGGAGATGCGCTTGCAGCATATATTGATACATCTGTGTTTTCACTTGAAGAGATGCGCGAGGCAAACCGCAGATCGATTGCACTGGATGGCGTAGAAAACGTAGAGAACGGAAAGCTGATCTATACAGATGCATTAGTACAAAAGGTAGCAGATGCATTTGATGTGGAACTTCCGAAGACGGTAAATTTTGAAGAAATTGACACAGTGGCAAAATACATTATTGATAATATTATTATTCCACAGTTAAATAAAAAGTAAGAAGGTGCTTGCTGTATGAGAGTAGAGGCGTTTGTAGAAGCAATAAAAGGATTGGGAATTACAACGATTGCAGGAGTGCCGGATTCTGCCCTGCAACCGTTCTGCAACTATCTGAATAAAGCAGATCACGGATTTGACCATTATGTCCCGGCAAATGAAGGAGCTGCAGTAGGACTTGCTATTGGAAATTACCTGTCGACGGGAAAGCCGGCATGTGTTTATATGCAGAACAGTGGGATCGGAAATATTGTAAATCCGGTAACATCGCTTGCAAATCAGGCAGTTTATGATATCCCGATTCTATTTGTCGTAGGATGGAGAGGAGAACCGGGAAAGAAAGATGAACCACAGCATCGGTTTATGGGAGAGATTACGAGAAGTATTCTGGATGTCCTTGAGATTCCGAATGTAGTGCTTTCAGCAGATATGACTGAGGAAGAGATTACGCAGATATTTGAGGAGGCAGGAAGTGCACTTTTGGAACATAAACAGTTTGCCATTGTTGTAAAAAGAGATGCATTAGAGACCGATGACAAAATTGCGTATGAAAATTCGTTTACGTTATGCAGGGAAGAGGCTATTTCTGAGATTATAAAAAGTGTTTCTCCTGATGACGTCATTGTATCCACAACAGGAAAAATTTCCAGAGAGGTTTATGAGCAGTGCGATAAGATCAGAGGACATCATAAGCAGGCATTTCTGACGGTAGGCGGTATGGGACATGCGGGCATGATCGCTTTTGGTATAGCACAGCAGGCAAAAGAAAAAAAGGTATACTGCATCGAGGGCGATGGAGCAGTCCTCATGCATATGGGTGCACTTGCCTTCCTGGCAAAACAGGCACCGGAAAATTTTGTTCATATTTGTCTGAACAATGATGCACATGAATCGGTGGGAGGTATGCCTACAGGTGCGGTAGGCAAAGAATTTTATAAAGTGGCAGGAGAATGTGGTTACCAATACGCAGCATGTGTAGATTCTGTAGAAGATTTACAGAAAGAATTACAGAAGGTAAAAGAAAAAAAACTTCCGGCATTTCTGGAGGTAAAGGTAAAGCTTGGAGCAAGAGTTGATCTGGGAAGACCAAAAGAGAGTGCGGTGGAAAATAAAGAGCAGTTTATGGGGTATCATTTTCACGAATAAACGAAAAGATAAGGAGTCAGGCATATGGCAGAATTTCCAGAATCGTATTTTAAGGGAGAAGAAAAAGAAGGGTTTTATGTAGAAGAGATGATGAAACGGGCGTGGGCGGCGCAAATAGAGGTGCTTGAACTCATAGATCGTATTTGCAAAGAATATGAGATACCGTATTTTGCCGACTGGGGAACTTTGCTTGGAACAATCCGGCATAAAGGCTTTATTCCGTGGGATGATGACATTGATATTGTAATGAAAAGGGATGACTATAATCGGTTTTTGCGTATCTTTAACGGAGAACGCCCGGAAGGCTGCTTTTTGTTAAGTATTTACGCAAATGAAGAGTACAATGAGATATTTGCGAGAGTCGTTAATTCAAACCGTGTGAATTATACCGAGGAGTATCTGGAACGCTGGCATGGATGTCCTTATGCAGTAGGGGTGGATATTTTTCCATTGGATAAACTTCCGGTAGATAAGGATGAGGAAAATATACAGTGCAGTCTGCTTCGCATATTACTGAAAGCGATTTACTCAAAAGATGAAACAGAGAAAACAATAAGTGGAATCGAAGATGTGTGCGGAATAAACATTGATCGCACGAAAAACATACAGCATCAGTTATTGCGTGTGGCAGATGGGGTTATGCAGATGTATAACGATGACGGAGGGGATTATGCAGAACTAATTTTTTATTTAGATAACCCGAGTCGGCGGTATAAACCGGAATGTTATAGTGAAAATATCCGATTACCATTTGAGACAAGTGAAATCCCGGTGCCAAGGGAATATGATGCAGTACTAAGAAAAATGTATGGGGACTATGAGAAACCTGAACAATGGATGGAAAATCATGATTACCCATTTTATAAGAAACAGCAGGCTATTGTGGATGCAAGACGGGCAAAAGAATAGGAAATATTTGTGAGAGCAAAATGGAGGGAATCGTATTCGCCCCCTCCATTTTGTATCACTTAAATTTATTTTTTAATTTCCAAAACCTTACCCGATTACGGTTATTCCATACTTTTTTCTGATACAGTAATTGTAAAGTTGGTTTTTTATACCATTTTTTACATAATTGTTGATAATCCATTACCAACAAATCTTCCATGAACTTTTCATATTGAGGATGTACTGTTTTCTGGATCATTCCGGGACGCTGATATTTTCGCATTGATTCAAAATCAACCTCATGTCCAATCATTTCTTTTTTTGCAGTTTCAAAAACGTGCCTGCCCTTTTCCGAATTACAGATAACCCAGGAACATCCAGCTCCGGAATCATAAAGATCGGGATATTCCCGGTCAACTCCCCACAGATCGGATAATGTGATATCCGCAACCCGCTCATTTGAAACAAATCGGCAGACATTTCAAGCCGGCCGGGACATCAATCTTTGCAAAAAGATGGAATAAAATTTGCTGAACCATCTGTCTGTAACGATAACCTTTCCATTTTCCAGTTCGGTATAGGTTGATTGATCGTCCCACTTATTCTTTCCGGTATATCTGTAATTAAAGATTTTTATGGCAGAGCCGTATTTACCGGTGCACCATTCATTGTACTTCTTTACAAATAGCGCGCTCGGGATTCCGGTGCAGAGGACTTCAACCGTTAATAAGTTTTTCTGATCTGTATTTTTGAGATATCGATACAGTCCTGCTATCTGACATGGCGTTCCTGAGAAGAGAACTTTTTTTCCGTTGCGCAGATCATTTTTTGCATCTGCATAGGAATTGCCGATCATACTTTGTGCATATTTTGAGGAATAAAAAATTTCGATATCATGGATATCGGAGATCCGTTTGTGGGTAACCTGTATTCCCTCGGCTGCAGCACCATAAATAACATAATTTCCATCGCAAAATGCTTTGCATATTGCGGTAAAGGCGCCTCCTGAAGTCGAATTTTGTCTTACATTTTTGTCTTTTGTATATCCCCCAAATGACAGCTGGTGTGTCGGATGCTTTACAATTTCGTGTTCCATAGGACATACATCATGGCATAACCCGCATTGCACACATTTTGTGTGGTCAATTTGTGGATAGATAAAACCGTATGCGTTTTCTGTCATGGAAATCGCATGGTGATTGCAGACCTGCACACAGGCTTCGCAACCAACACAATCTGCTTCTTTCCCTGAGACTAAATATCCGTTCATAATTAATATCCGCTTTCTATAGTTTTTAATCTGTATTTACAAAAGTTCTGAAATGTACTTCAGATAATGGATAGATTTCTCTCTGTAATTTTCTAAAAGAGACATTACACTTTTGTAATCTATCTGCTGTTGCCATGGTATCTCCTGTTCTGCGTCAACTACTTTGCGGTCTTCTAAGTTTAATAGTGTAAGGAACTTATCTATTTTTTTATCTCCATGGATCCTTGGAAAAACTAAAAACTGTTTTTGTAGTATTACGGAAAAAATCGTACCATGTAATGAATTGGTAATGACAATCTCTGCATAATGAATGAGTGATAAAAATTCTTCTACTCCGGCACCGTATTGGTAGTTACAATCCAAATGTGCATCCGTATGAAGGCTGATATTTACGATGGTAAGCCCTTTTTCTTTTGCTATTTTTTTTGCCAGATCATACATTTGGGTATCCTGACGTCTGGAGTAAACCAGTAGATATGGTTCTGCTATGATCCGCTCGCTCATGATCGTCTGGTACTTTTCTGCTGGTAATAATAATGTTGGATCTAATACCTGCTCAACATGTACATCCGTATTTTTGGTAATAACATCAAATTCAGTTGATTCACGCAAGCCGATGGCTTTGAAATTTTTCATGCGCAGTAACATTTGTTCTCTTAATTCTGTATCAAAGACTGTTTCGCCGAAGCTGGCAGCATATGCAAAGGTTCTGCCCTGCATACAGGGATAATCGCCATAAAAAGCTTTGTCAAAATGCTTGAAGTATTCAATACTCCAGATGGCATCACTTCCGCACAGATACCCATTAAGGTTTTCCTGCTGAAGTGAATCGCTGAAAGTGTCAGAGGTATATTTCCCATTGGATAAATGGTATCTGGCAGCAATAAAATGCCGGATCTTCTGCTCGTTTTCTGCGATTGCCTTTAAGTCGATATGTTGTTGCGCATATGCCTGCTCAATATCTTCTGTTATGTTCAGTGGATTGAGCGGATCACATTCTAAAAAATTATCCGGGCAATAATCTATTACCAGTGGAGTACATTCTGTATATAATTTTAATGCTTCCTGTAGGGCATATGATTGAAGTACAGAACCGTAATTTGAATATTTGTAATGGATGTTATAACTTACGATTCCAATCTGTTTTGTTTTTTTGTCAACCATAGGTTTGTTCACCTTTATATATTTTCGTTTTAAAGTAACACTAATTTTTCAAGCAGTTCATCTGGCAGGGACGGCTGTTGATTGTGCATTGGTAATCCAAATGATGTCTTTGGATAGGCATATGTGCCAGGCTCCATTTCTATTTCGATCAATGTGGGATCTGATGTATTTTGAAGCAGTTCCTTTAATTCTGAATAAACATTGCCGGATATGATCTCATTACATTTAAATTTTGCTGATTTCATTCCATATGCGGATGCGATGGAAGAAAATGCAGGTGCGGAATATCCAAATTCAGCAACCGAACCGCAAAACCGATTCTCAAACATAGCTGTTTGCTGCTGGCGGATCAGCCCTAAAGAGTGGTTATTAAGGACAATGATCTTTATCGGGATGTTCTCCTGCACGATCCACTGTAATTCCTGGATGTTCATTTGAAAGGCACCATCGCCTGCGATACAGACAGGCAGTTTACCATTGCCATAATATGCACCGATTGCCGCCGGGAGAGCAAACCCCATTGCCCCGTGTGCACCGGAAAACAACATATGCTGATCTTTTTTGTTTTCAAAAGATTGTGCTACCCACATCTGGTGCTGACCTACATCACATGCAACGGTACATTCCTCCGGCAGTGTGTTCCCGATGATACGGATTACCTCATTTGGTTTCCGATAATCTTTTCCGGTGTCAACAGTATTTAGCAGATGTTTAATCTGATTGCAGATACCAAGCCATTTCTCCCAGTTGGCAGTAGAATCTGATTTCAACATTTCAGCAATCACGGCGTCTGCATCCGCGCAATATGCTATGTCATCAGGATGGATTGTTCGATTTAATTCTTCTTTATCAATATCAATACGGATAATCTGTGCATCTTTAGCAAATTCTGCGGGTCTGTTACCAGTCTGGCGGGGACAAAGCCTTGCACCAAGGGCAATGATCAGGTCGGCTTTGAGGTTTATGATCAAATTAGCATATCGATGACCATAGGCATATCCTAACATTCCAAAGTTGTATTCTGAATCAAATGGCAACAGATCTTTTGCAAGTAATGTTGTAACGACCGGGATCTGGAGTCTGTCTATGAGTGCCTGCACATTTTTGCGGGAGGCATCATTTTTGCCGATCCCATTGCCAAGAAATAAAACTGGTCTTTGTGCTTTTTTTAAGGACTCAAAAATAGATGATGCAATTTTTGATACATCATTATCATCTTTCGTTTGAGTTATGTCTGGAAGCAGATTTTTGATCACATCGTCTGGAATATCAATCTGTGCGCGCTGTATATCCATAGGAATATCAAGCAGTACAGGTCCTTTTCTTCCCTGTAACATATCTGCAACTAAGGCATCGAGAACTTTAGGAATATCCGTTGGGGATGTGACCATTAACGCATTTTTGGTGATCGGTTTACAGATGTTGACAATATCAGTCTGCTGGAACCCCTGTTGTCTGAGCTGTGGGTGATCAGTATACTCTGAAAGATTCAACTGACCCGTGATAAATAATACCGGAGCAGAGTCATAATAAGCATCTGCAATTCCCTGCAGCAGATTGATCGCTCCGGGACCGCTGGTGGCATAGGCAACTGCCATTTCACCAGTAGCCTTTGCGTAACCACTGGCTGCCAATGCAGCTCCCTGTTCATTGTATGAAACATGGTTGTAAATGCCGCTTTCCCGGTGGATTGCATCAACAAAATAAGCTATCATGGTTCCCTGATAGCCAAAGTAGTGCGTTACACCGCATGCTTTTAAATATTTAACGATATATTCAGATACTGTCACTGTTCTGTCCCCTTTCCGCCTGCCGATTGAGTTCAGCGTGTTGATCCATTCCGGATCTTTATATTCTTACTACATCTTTGCCGTTATAATAGTCCTCCATAACCTCTGCAATAGCCAGGGAAACAGATTCATCGACTAAGGTTACTTTATTTTGATTTTTTATTGCATTTACAAAGGCGATAATCTCATAACGGATTCCTTCACCATCTAACTGGTAAAAATACCGTTTGTTGTTTTCCATGTTCTCATAACGGATCTCAAAATAATCGGTTTTCCACCATGGTGCAGGAACATAAATATAACCCTTTGTGCCGGCAATGATCAGTTCGTTTTCTGATTTGACTCCTTTTCCGACCTTGACAGTTGCCACTGCATGGGGATATACAAAATCTAATTTTGTGAAAGAGTCAAACATACGCTCATCATCTGCAATATGTGAGATGATCTGCTTATTGGTGTAGCCAGAACCAAGTATATGAAAAACAGGTAATAAACTTTTGGCACCCCATGCTTCAATACTGTTCCATCGATTAAAACTATCAATATTTTCTACAAAATATTTTTCACTTAAGCTGGTACTGGTTACATCAACCGAGATCACATTTCCGATCTTTCCGGCTTTTATCATAAGGATAAGCCGGATATAAGCCGTTGCATAAGCCGTCTTATTCCCTTCTGCCAGGATCAGTCCTTTTTCTTTTGCGATATGGTGCAATTCTTCACATTGAGACCGGGTCAGAGCTTCTGGTGTTTCACAAAGAACATGTTTTCCAGATAGCAATGCTTTTTTTACCTGAGCATAATGTAGTTTTGGTGTTGACATGATGTAGACTGCTTCCACATGATCTAAAAACGTGTCATAATCTGATGTCACACAGGGCAATGCCTGAAGGCGTTCGGGCAGTTCATCCGGATATGCGGAACAAACAGCAGTCAGTTTTACGCCATTCACGTAATCACATTCAACTGAAAATTTTTCAAGTATGATCGATTCACCGACAAGTCCAAACCGCAGCTGACGTTTTTCGGTACGCAGTGCAGAACTGGAGATCCCTTCTGTTCGGGGCAAATAGATCACCTGGCAATAATCTTTTAGATAATCAAATTTTCCATACCAGTCAGAACCCACTGTAAAGATATCGACATCATATTTTTGGATATCTTCTATTTTTTGTCCTTCATACTCTTCCACAATGATCTCATCTGCGATTCCAGTTGCACGTACAGCTTCAACCCGCTCCATTAAATTCTGTTGAACATTTAGTTTTCCTCTTGCCTTATCAAAATCATCTGCAGTCACTCCAACAATTAAATAGTCCCCAAGTGTTTTTGCCCTTTCCAAAAGCCGGATATGCCCAATATGCAAGAGATCGAATGTTCCATATGTAATTACCTTAACCATCTCAGATTACCTTTCGTAATAAAGTGTCTTCCGCTCTGAAAAAATCTATATGATCTTATAATAGGATAACGTTTGAAGCCGGATGAACTTTTCTTTTTTCTACTGGTGGAAGTGCCATATAATCTCCATATACATATTTTAAGAATGCATCATAATCTTTTACGCCATACAGTTTATGGCCTTCAAAATCATACTCTGCACTTTCGGCGTACCATCTTTTTAAATGGCCAAATCCCTTTTTCAGAGACAGTGGCATGAGTACCACTCTGACTTTTGATGAGTTTTCCCGATTTCTTTTTTGAATCAGGCGTTCATAATGATGTAAGATTTTTTCTCTTGGAACATGGCTCATTAATTTGTATGCGGTACGTTTTACAGGATTTTTTTCATCGATCCGTCCAACTTCTGACCAGAAAAATTTTCGAATACAAAAGCAATGGAACGTATCAATTAAACGCAAAGCATAATTTTCTGGTATATTATCAATCGGGAAAACGTCAATGGAAATGCCCTGTTCATATGGCATGTGATCCTGATTTTCTCTCATGTAAAGTGTATTTTTTCTTCTTATTTTTCCGTAACTCCAGCGGTAGCCATCGGTTTCCCAGGCATCCTGAAAATAAAATTTTGAGGTGTCTAAGTCAGTTTTACATGCTATTTTAAAACGCTCATATTCGTCGCGTAATAATGCAACGTCTGCATCATCGTCCCATGGGATAAAGCCTTTGTGCCGTACTGCACCCAACAGTGTTCCACCAGTTATCGTGTAATTGATCTGATTTTTTCTACAGATGCGGTCTACTTCAAGAAGCATCTCAAGTTCTATTAATTGCAGTTGTCGTAATTGTTTGTCATCTAAATTTACCATGTTTCCCTCACTTGAAAGTATAAATATCTGATCCACAGATTGACAACATCTGCGGATTTTTTACAAAATATTTGTCGAAATAAACAGAATAACAGCTACTTAATATTTTACTCAAAATAACACGAACAGTCAATGAAATCCGCTTGTGGCAGAAAGCAAAAGTTTTGCTGTTGTTTTTAGTACAAAATGATATAATATTGAAACACGTAAGAGATGTGCTAGGTATGCATTAATCAGGAAAAGCAGAAAGAGGAAGAAGAATGGAGTTTCCAAAGGATTATTTTAAAAAAGAATGTAGATGTGATTTTGAAGTGCCGGAGATGATGAAGCGTGCATGGGCAGCGCAGATGGAAGTACTCGAAGTGGTTGGTAGGGTGTGTGAAAAGCATCATTTACAGTATTATGCAGACTGGGGAACTTTACTGGGGGCAATCCGTCATAAGGGATTTATTCCATGGGATGATGATATTGATATCTGTCTGAGAAGAAAAGATTATAACGAATTGATCCGTGTTCTGCCAAAGGAGCTACCGCACGGATTTGTTGTGGCAGGAATGTATGCGGCTTCCGAAAGGCTTCAAAACGCAGCATACGTACCGCATCTGCGTGTGATCGCAGACGAAACGCTGTGGGACTTTAATTCTTATATGCGCAGATTTCATGGATTTCCATACCAGCGGGTGGGAATTGATATTTTTCCAATGGATCGTATGCCAGCAGATAAGGAAACGGCAAAGCTGCAGAAAGAGATCATCCGGCAGGGGATTGCGATATTAAGAGATTGGGATTACCTGCAGGAAAGTGGGCAATTACAGGAATACCTAAAAGGATATGGGGAACTTTGTAATGTGGAGATCCCCCAGAGAGACAATCTTAAAAACTGGATGTGGCGATTGATCGATGCCTTGTGCAGCCTGTATCAGGATGATGACACAGAGTTTATTACAAACTGGAACGTGTGGATGGCAAAGCCACGCTTATATCGTGTAAAGAGCGAGTGGTTTGACGAGATGCATTATGTGCCATTTGAGCATGTGCGTATTCCGGTACCGGGGAATTATGACGAGGTGCTAAAGGCTCAGTTTGGCGATTATATGACACCAAGTCAGGTAAAAGGTGGTCATGACTATCCATTTTATGCTGAGATGGAGAAGGAGCTTGTAAAGCAGATAAGAGCGGTGGGTTTCATGGGAAGTGTAGAAGAATTTTGCGAGAAAGTTTCAATGGGAAAACTTCAGGTATGACAAAAATATGCTGAAAGAGTGATAATGCCTGGGCTCAGGAAAGATGATCATCATAGAAGTGTTGGAGTATACTTTCCATCTCCTCACAAAGGAGGAGATGGAAAGTATCTTTTTTCATTAGATAATTTCTTGTTTGGAAGAATAGATCAAAAGATGAGCAATCTCTTTTTTTATAATGGTTTCATATTTTTTCATGAGAGCTTCATTCTGAACGGGTTGTCCATTTGCATCGGTAAGTAGACATTTCCGGTTGGTCAGATCAATGCGAAGGCCAGGTGATACCGGAATGGTGGAGTCCATATAAAAATGAAAATCCTTTCCATGTAAAGCGGCGCGGTAAGGGTCACCCGGGAAAATGTTCTGGGAAAACGTATAGTCGCGTTCCTGTTTGCCGCCAAATGTAAGGGGCAGATTGGCATCGGTTCCCTCAAAGTGATATGGAATACCGGCAAGTTTACACAGAATAGCAGTATAATCGGCAGTTTCTATCAGCTCGTCCGAAACCCGGGGAGAAAGATTGCTACAACGCAGCATAAATGGCACATTGACACGCTGCTCGGAAAGGAAAGGTTTCCCATCTTCCACCATGAAAGCGGTTCCGTGGTCGGAAAACAGCGAAACGATGATCTCTTCATCTTTATAATTGCGTTCCAGATACTGATACAGGATGCCAAGATAAAAATCTAACTCGCGTAACTGCTGGATATAAATTTCCCGGCGGTTAGGGCTAAATGACTGTTTTACCGTCGTTGTGATGTCATTGTCAATATGTCGTGTTGCCAGTGGCAACCTGGACTGCACCGGAAGAGAACACATAAATCCTCCGGCAATATCGTGCAGATCAAGGAAGTCAAACCAGATATACTGACAGGCATCCTTAAAGGTTTCGATCTGCTGGATGACGTCACTGATAACTTCTTTGGTGCGGTATGCCTGGGAGGAATACTGATAGGTAAAGCGGTCAATCCCGCGGATGTATCCCTGCCATGGGGTAACCGCATCGTTTCCACCGATCTTTGCGGTCACATATCCGGCATCGTGAAAATATTCTGCCAGGACTTTGGAGTCTTTCATAAAGTCAAAGCGATAGTCTTCCATAAGGTTCATGTGATGACTGGAATGTTTTCCGGTCCAGTAGGTTGCAATGGACGGCAGAGTCCATTCGGAACCAGAGTAATAATTATTACAGATAATGCCTTTGGAAAAATATCGGAATGTTTCCGGCATTAGTGTTTCAAGACCGAGATCTTTGACCAGATAATAATTAAAACTATCGATAAAAATGCTTAATACCAGTTTTTTTCGACCGTTTGCATCGGGGTGCGTCAATGGAATTGGGGTGCCAAAAACAGCGGGATAAGCCGTTCGCAGTGCAGTACCATTTTCTACAGGGAGATAGCAGTATTTTTCTCGTGCTGATTCCAAGTAGAATTTTGTTGGATCTTTTGCAGCATCCGTAATGTAATTGGAATTTTTCTGTGTGAGATCATAATTTAGGCAGATGGGGACCAGTACCTTGCCGAGGCCTGCAGGAATGTCATATTTTGTGCTGATATCGGCAATTGGGAATAATTCACATTTGGCATGAATTGGATCCTTGATAAACGAAAAGTTAAAGTATGATTCGTACCAGTTGTCAGCAAGCCCAATATAATATTGTTGTCCGTTATAACAGGTAAGTATTTTTCCACACAGGCTTTCCTGATAATTCTTAAAAGGGTCCAGTATGGCATAGCGGTGGTTTTGCTCAATACGGGAAAATTCGTTCTCCAAGTCAGTGTCTTCTGCGGCAAGTATTTGAAATTCCTGTTCCCATACAGCCAGTGTCTCATCGTCGATAACTGTTATCTGATATCGCATCTGCACAAACTGGATCATCAGGAACGACTGGTAGGCGACGGCGTATTTCCCAAGTGATCTGGCACAGACCATGAAATTATAATTGGCTTCTACATCAAATGGATTGAGGGTAATTGCTGTTTTTGCAAGCTCGTAGGCTGTCTGGAAGTCTTCTTTTAGCAGAGCCAGTGAGATTTTGTAAGAAAAAAGATCAAAGTCGGTGGGATTGCAGGCTTCATAACGTGTCAGGTAGGATGCGATTTCCAGGATATCCTGTTGTAAGATCGCCTGTTCAAGTTTTTGTTTCATTGATGTGATGTCCTCTTTTTAAAATTATTTGGGATTCAAGAATGTGAAGGGAAGCAATCTGGAAGCCTTCCGGTAATTCATCTTGAAAAATTCAGCAGGAAAATTCATAAGCATTACTTCCCAAATTGTGATAATATAAGATATAATAAATATATCGGCAAAATAGACGAAACATATATAATTTTTGTAAAAAAGAATCAACAGAACGGCGATACGTTCAGGAGTGAAGGAGAAAAAGATGCAGGCGATTATTCTGGCAGCAGGAATGGGAAAACGTTTGGGACAATTAACCAGAGACAATACAAAGTGTATGGTAGAAGTCGGTGGGGTAAGACTGGTGGAGCGTGTTTTGCGTATCCTTGATAAAAAGGGATTATCAAGGATCATTATGGTGGTTGGATACCAGTATGAAAATCTGATGGCGTTCGTAAATGAACTGGATATTAGTACACCAATCGAATTTATCATCAATGATGTGTACGACAAGACAAATAATATTTTTTCACTGGCTCTGGCAAAGGAACAGCTTGGATGCGAAGACACGCTTTTACTGGAGTCTGATCTGATTTTTGAGGAGAGTGTGATCGATCTGCTGCTTGAGGATGAAAGGGACACGCTGGTCCTTGTGGATAAGTTTGAGAACTGGATGGACGGAACCTGTGTTGTGGTAGATGAGGAAGACAATATTCTGGATTTTATTCCAGGCAAGCTGCTAAAATACTCGGAGAAAGAGCAATATTATAAGACTGCAAACATCTATAAACTCAGTGCAGATTTCTCCAGAAATGTCTATGTCCCGTTTCTGGAGGCATATGCCAGGGTAATGGGAAACAACGAATACTATGAGACGGTGATCAAGCTGATCCTGACCCTGGATAAAAACACCATGAAGGCAAAACGTCTGCACGGTGAACAGTGGTATGAGATAGACGATGTTCAGGATCTGGACATCGCAGAGCTTTTATTCCTTGAGGATGATGTAGAGCGTTATCATACATTAACTTCACGGTATGGCGGATACTGGCGTTTCCCTCATCTGAAGGACTATTGTTATCTGGTAAACCCATATTTTCCGACTGAGCGTATGATGAACGAAATGACGTCAAATTTTGACGTGCTGGTAAGACAGTACCCATCTGGTATGCGGGTCAACAGCCTTCTGGCTGCAAAGAGTTTTTCCGTATCCGAAGAGCATATCGTGATCGGAAATGGGGCTGCAGAACTGATCAAGGAACTTTTGGCTGAGTTAGAAGGAACTGTGGGTGTGATCAGCCCGACGTTTGAGGAATATCCACACCGCTGCAATGGCGGATATGTGGTATATGACAGCAGAGAACATGATTTTTCTTATGATGTGGACAGCTTGTGCAGCTATTTTACAGAGCATCCGGTCAGTTCAATGGTTTTGATCAATCCGGATAATCCGTCCGGACATTATCTGGATAAAAAAGAGATCAGGAAACTTTTAGACTGGTGTAAGTCAAATGGAACCGCATTGATCTTAGACGAGAGTTTTCTTGATTTTGCGGACGATACCAGTGCATCCATGCTGTCAGAACGCATGATGAAAAAATATCCGAAGCTGTATCTGGTCAAGAGCATTTCCAAATCCTATGGAGTGCCCGGACTGCGGTTGGGTATCCTGGCAAGTTATGATGAAAAGATGATCGCGGTACTAAAGAAAAAAGTGGCGATATGGAATATTAATTCACTTGGAGAATTTTTCATGCAGATACTGGATAAATATAAAGCCGATTATAAACAGTCACTGGTCTGGCTGAGAGAAGAGCGGGCTCTCTTTTATCAGGAACTTTGCAAGATAAAAGGACTTAAGGTATATCCGTCCGCAGCAAATTATTTTATGTGTGAGCTGACAAATGGAAAGCGTAGTGAGGCACTGGCAGCAGAACTGTTAAAAGATAATATCTTGATCAAAGATCTGAGCGGAAAGATTGACAATGGAAAGCAGTATATCCGGATCGCGATAAGAGACCGCGAGGACAATGAGAAGTTACAAAGGGCACTTGCAAAAAGACTGTAAAAGATAACGATGAAATGGAGACAAGAGATGAATGTAGCATTTATTCCAGTGCGGGGAGGAAGCAAATCGATCCCGCTTAAAAACATCAAACCAATGTGTGGAAAGCCACTGGTATATTGGACGGTAGCGGCAGCCTGCGGCTGTGCAAAAATCGACAAAGTATATGTGGCAACGGACAGTGAGAAGATCCGGGAGACACTGCTTGAGGTAAAGCAGCAGGAGGAAAATGAAGCATTTCAGAAACTGGAAGTGATCGGACGAAGCGCGGAGTCTGCTTCGGACACGGCATCGACAGAATTTGCAATGCTGGAGTTTGCGAATGAGCATGCGTTTGACCATATTGTGCTGATCCAGGCAACATCGCCACTTCTGACTGCAGAGGATTTGAAACGGGGATTTGCGTTATATGAAGAAGCGGACACCGACAGTGTGCTCTCTGTGGTACGGCAGAAACGGTTTAACTGGAATGTGGCAGAAGATGGAACGGCACAGGCATTAAATTATGATTATTTCCATCGTCCGAGACGACAGGAATTTGACGGATACTGTGTCGAAAACGGGGCATTTTATATCACATCCAAAGAGCGTTTGTGTGAGACAGGAAACCGTATTTCCGGCAAAGTCAAGGCAGTGGAGATGAGTGAGGACACCTTTTTTGAGATCGATGAACCATCTGACTGGCAGATCATTGAAAAAATGCTGGAACGGCGTTTACGTGTGGCACAGGAAAAAACCGGTCAGGACGCAAAAAAAACAATTAAGATGTTTCTGACAGACTGTGATGGCTGTCTGACGGATGGCGGAATGTATTATTCGGAAAACGGGGATGAGTTAAAGAAGTTTTCGACGCTGGACGGTCTTGGGATGCGTCTGATGCGTGAAAAAGGCATCCTTTGCGGGATCGTGACCGGAGAGAATACGAAACTGGTCGCACGACGTGCAGAAAAACTGCATCTGGATATCCTTAAAATGGGAATAAAAGACAAGTTGTCCGTAGTAAAGGAACTGTGCGGACAGTATGGAATTTCGTTACAGGAAGTGGCATATGTGGGCGATGATATCAATGACAAAGAGCTTTTAGAGGCGGTAGGATTTTCTGCCAGTGTGCCGGGAGCGATGGACGAGGTAAAAGCGATCGTTGATTATGTAACGAAACGTCAGGGAGGAAGCGGTGCAGTCCGCGAAGTGATCGAATGTATTCTGGCGGGACACGAATAAAGTTGTATTAAGATATTTGAAGAAAAAGCCGATAAATAAATATAGATTTATAAATACTTTACGAAAGGAATGACCGCAAGGTCAGGTGGCAATCATGGAGGATAGCAGAACAGAAAAGCTGGAGGCGTTAGAGACACTTGTTTCCTATAATGACAAAGTTGTTAAAAATGTAGGAATTTTGATTAAAGAATTATCCGGACAGAGACTGGATGATACGGATAAGTTTCTGGATAGTATTCTCAATGGGATAAACTGGGAAATTCAGGTATTGAACGCAACGATGGATGTAATCAACGAAGGAAAAGAGAGAATCGTCAAAGAGGCTTTCAATGAGAAAGTGATCGCATTGGGTGAAGCGGTAAAAGGAAAAGAGGACGCAAAAATGGCAGATGCGTTCCATGCGTTAGAGCCGGAGCTGGAGAAACTTGGAGCAGCAGCCAGAGAAGTAATCGGTTAAAGGGAAAGAGTTCATGGTAAATGTTAATATTTTTCGTGAACTCTTTTTGTGTTGGATAAAATATGAGTAGAATCTTAATCATGTCAGACATTCATGGAAATTTGTCTGCATTAAATAAAATCTGGGAAACAGAAAAGATAGAAGAATTTGAAGGTATTGTGTTGCTGGGTGATCTGATCGACTATGGACCACATTCCAATGAAGTGGTGGAAAAGTTAAAGAATCTGCCAAAGCACAAGATTCTGGTAAATATCTGGGGAAATCATGAAAGGGCGGTCGTAGATGGAGACGACTCGAGATTTTCCAGCGAACGTGGGAAAAAGTGTGCAGCACATACCAGAAAAATGCTGACAACGCAGACAATGCAGTATCTGGAAAATGAGATGGACGAGAGCGGTCACATGGAATTTGAGCTGGCAGGGAAAAAATGTCTGGCAGTCCATGGTTCGGCTGTTGATTTCTTCTGGAAGAGCATTTCTCATGGGGAGGATCAGGAAACGTATAAAAAATATGATTATGTCTTTTCCGGACATTCCCATATCCCGCATTATTTTGAACATTTTTATCCGGCAGAATGTAAGGAATACCGGAACCGGAAAAAAACCGTGTTCCTTAATCCGGGTTCTGTTGGACAGCCACGTAATCATAATGCAAATGCACAGTATGCCATATTGGAACCGGAGACGATGAGCGTTCAGATGAAAGCAGTTTCCTATGACATAGAGCATGAGATAGCGGCATTTTCGGATGAAGTGGATTCTTTTTACAAAGAGAGACTAAGGATAGGTGTATAGAAATGAAAAAAGTGTATTTGTGCATGTCTACTGATATTATATTATTCAGACAGGACATATCAATGTAGAAAAGCAGCGGAGCCTGGCGAGGCAACCATCGGGGGTTTTAAGTGACAAGTATTGCGCCGGAAGATCTGCTCCGGAGAAGTGTTTAAAGTCATGGTTGCATATGACGGATTGAGCACGTTGCTCGTTGAAAAAATAAGTATTGAAAAGGATGGAGAAAGAAGGCAGTGTATGAAGAAATTATATGTAATAAGTGGAATGACAGGAATGACAGGCAACGAGCTTGCACGCCAGATCGTAAAACGGGGCGATGATGTGATCGGTTTTGATAATTTTTTTGCATCATCCACAGAAACGATCAAGGATGTGATCGATTCGGAACACCTGGAATTTTTTGAAGGCGATATTAATAACGATGCACAGATGAAAGAACTGGAAGAGAAGGTAACCGCAAGAAAAGCAGAGTATGAAAAGGTGACCTATATCAACTGTGCAGCAGTCGTACATACCGAACATTTTTATCATGTTGACCGGACATTTGAGACGAACGTGATCGGAATGAAAAAGTTTTTGGAGCAGGCGATCCGTGTTGGGGCAGACAGTTATATCAACTGTTCCACATCAGAGGTTTATTCGATGGCATCCTGGAAAGAGGGCGGCGTAAAAGAGGATGATTTCCTGCTTCTGGCAACAGCAGAACACAGCCAGAGGACCAGTTATGCAACCGGAAAGCTTCTGACAGAATTTTTTATGAAAGATGCGGTAGAGCGTGGAATGATAAAGGGATGTTCCCTTCGTTTTGCCAATGTTTACAGTAAAAATGAGCTGCTGGCAAAACATGTGATCCCGCATGTCATTACCAGTCTGATGAAAGATGGAAAAGTAACTCTGTTAGAAAATTCCAAAGTAAATAAAAGAACTTTCCTTCATAATATTGACAGCTGTGCAGCAGTGCTTGCCGTTGCAGACACAGATGCGGCTCTGGACGGAACTGTTTATAATGTGGCAACGGAGCAGGAAGTTTCCATGATCGAACTGGTAGATGTATGTGCGAAAGCGATCGGGATTGAAAAACCGGAAATTATTTTTGAAGGATATCGCGAATCCGATCCGCAGAGACGTGTATTATCTGCCGCAAAGATAAAGGCGCGTACGAGATGGGAGCCGACGATCACGTTGGAACAGGGTATCAAAATGTGTGTAGATTACAGAAGACAGGTGGAAGGAAAGTAAATGAAAACGGTTATAGTTGCAGTTGCGGGCATGTCGAGCCGATTTAATCAGGATATGGCAGAACCGGTGTTGAAAGGGATTTACACAGAGGGTGATGTCCGTAAGACACTGTTATATTCCATCTTAAGAAAATGCAAAGGGTTTGACCGGGTAGTATTGGTAGGAGGATACCAGTACGAGAAACTGGTTGAATATGTATCTGCCTGTAAGGAGGATTTTCCATTTCAGATCCAGATGGTATACAATTCAAACTATCAGGAATTTGGAACCGGTTATACATTAAAGCTGGGGCTGGAACAATGTCTGCAGGATAACAGTTCGGAAATTACCCTGATCGAGGGCGATCTGTTTTTCGATGAGGCATCTCTGGATGATGTAAAAAGATCAACGCGGAGTGTTGCTACCTATAACAATAAAACGATCTACAGCAACAAAGCAGTGATCGCATATGTAAACGAGGCACATGAACTGAAATATAAGTTTAGCACCAATCATGGATCGGTGGAGATCACAGAGCCGTTTCGGGCAATTTATAATTCGGGACAGATCTGGAAATTTGCTGATACAGACGTTGTGAAGCAGCTGGTATCAGATTGCCCGGAGACAATGTGGCATGGAACAAATCTTGAGTTTATTGAGGAATATTTCCACCAGATCAGTGAGGAGGAGAGAGAGTTGCTTCCTCTTAAAACATGGGAAAACTGCAATACGAAAGCAGATTATTTAAAATACGAAGAACAGTTATAAGGGTAAGACGGATGAACAAAGATGAAAGTGCGAAAAAGATAAAAGTTGCCTTTTTCCCGTATAAAATTTCGATGTGGGATTCTCTGGAGAGTATATGGGAAGCTGCAGATCGGGATGAAAACTGTGAATGTCAGGTCATACCGATACCGTATTATTCCAAAAACGCAGATGGGGAGATTGAAAAAGAACATTATGAGGGAGCAGCGTTTGCTAAGAAAGTTCCGATCATAGATTATCAGACCTATTTTTTGGAACAGGAAATGCCGGATGTTATGTATATCCACAATCCCTATGACCAGTACAATAAGGTCACTATGGTGCATCCGCGTTTTTTTTCCACAGAACTGAAAAAAGGCGGAGGCATCCTGGTATATGTGCCATATTATATTTCGGGATTTTGTAAAAAATACGAAAATATGTTACCAAACTGTGCCAATATGGGAGCAGTATACAGCGATTACCTTATCCTGCAGAATGAAAATCTGAAAAATGCGTACGCATTTTGCGGTTACCCGGAAAGAAGGTTACTGGTATTAGGAAGCCCTAAGGTAGATGCTGTCTATAAGATCAGGGAAAAGCAGTTCTCCCAAATAGATGAGTGGAAACCAGTGATAGAAAATCGTAAAGTGATTCTGTTAAATACGAGTATTACTACCTGCCTGAGAAATGACAACTGGCTGGAACAGATCCAGAAACTGATTGAACCGATCTTGCAGGATAACAGGCTGGCATTGATCTGGCGTCCGCACCCATTGTTGCTTGATACGATGAGATCAATGTTACAAAAGCAGGCGGAATATGACATGCTGTTGGAGCGCATCCGGAAAGCACCAAATGCCATAATTGATGGAAGCGATACAGCGGAAGCTGCAATGAAAGCATCGGATGCCATGATCAGCGATTACAGTTCACTGGTAATGCAGTATAATTTTACCGGCAAACCGTCCTATTTACTGACCGGGAAAAGCGAAAATCGTAAGGATTATGTTTTTTGCGATTATTTTTCAAACTATTTCAGAGAAGATGGAGAGGATCTTTCTGATTTTTTAAATATGGTATTGGCTGGCATTGATCCAAAGCAGCAGGAACGAATGGAATATGCAAGAAGTTCAATGGCAAATACCGATGGAACCTGTGGTGAAAAAGTCCATTGCGAGATATGTAAAAAAGTAATGACAGGAGTGAACAGATAATATGGATGAAATTAAGATTACAGAAGAACAGCGGGAGCGGATCAGAAAAATCCAGTTGGAAATGCTAAGGGAAGTACATCGGATTTGTGAAGAAAACCATATCAAATATGTGTTGGGATATGGAACCATGCTTGGTGCAGTAAGGCATAAGGGATTTATCCCATGGGATGATGATGTGGATATTTTAATGCTACGTAAAGATTATAGAAGATTTCGCGAGGCATGCAAAAAAGAACTGCCCCAAAAATATTTCCTTCAGGATGAATGTTCCGATGAATATTACCTCTGGGGATATTCCAAGCTGCGCAATTTGAATACAACTTATGTCCGTTGCGGACAGGAGCATATTCCATATAAAAATGGAGTATTTATCGATATCTTTCCTCTGGATAATGTGCCGTGGTTTTTACCATTCCGTATTTTGCAGGATGCATATGGTTTTGTACTGAGAAAAATGTTGTGGGCAAAGGTTGGAAAAAATACCGAGAAAAATCCACTGGTACGTCTGGTATACAAAATATTGGCACCAATTCCCAAAAGCACCATATATAAGTTGCGCAATGTGATGGTACATAAGGGAAATAAGGTTTCAGACAGAGTCCGCTGTCTGCTGTTTACGGCACCGGGAAAAGAGGAGAATAAAAAGGCCAACAGTCTGTATTCCAGATACGGATTTAAAAGGGACTGGCTGCTAGATCGTGAAAAATATGTCTTTGAGGGAGAAGAATTCTGGGGAACCAGGGCCTATGACGATTGTTTGTCATACGTATATGGCGATTATATGAAACTTCCACCAGAAGAAAAGAGAGTGGGACATGCGCCAGTATCTAAATTAGAATTAAATCAAGAAGGGCTGTGATCATAGATAAATCATACTGGGATACATTTTATGCCGGAAAATAAATGTGGAAAACAAAGACTATGCCAGCAGATAAGAGCAGTAGGTTTCATGGGAAGTGTAGAAGAATTTTGTGAGAAAGTTTCGATGGGAGAACTCCAGTTATGATGGAGTTACTCTGAATAATGTTCTCTCACAAAATCATCAATACTTCTGGTATATCCATGAGCATCCAGATAGTTTCTTAATGCACATTCTTCTACTTTGTAAAAAGGATAAGTGTGTGTTGTGGCAGTTATGATGGGGTTCCTGTAATCACCGTAGCGGTTGGTAAGGATTTCGTCATACTGTTTTGGTACAGCAACCATAATGTTTTCAAATGGTACGGTAATCGTTTCATCAAACCATTCTTTTGGGGTGGCGATCTGGCGGTCATTTGTAAACCAGAAACCGTCTTTGGCAATGTCGTTGCCGTCGTTTTCCTGATATAACGCGCGGATGGAATCCGAGAGCTGTATCAGAGTGCGAAGAATATTTGCATCACGTGCAATGTGGGTACTGCATAGCGATTCGATCTCTTTTACATTTTCTTCCCTTGTGATCTCGTTGGTTTTCTCCCAGTTGCGGACACAGAACACGATTTTCTGAACCAGGTACTGTTGAAGGGAACTCAGTTCGGGATCATCCGGGAGATAATCAAGCGGGAAGATATCGATCCCCATATTACGATACGGAAAGCCGTGAAAACGCTGCATATAATCTGAAAGCTTCCAGTCGGACGAAACCGTTGCAACGACAGACTGGCAGGTTGGCAAAAACAATTTATCTGTTTGGGCATAAGGTCCGGCGAGTGCGATCCCATTTGGAAGTTCAGAAGGAAGGACGCGGATCAGCTTGTTGTAATCAGGCCGTTTGAGAGCAATATCCACATCATCATCCCACGGAATGAAGCCCTTGTGGCGTATTGCGCCAAGCAGTGTGCCATATTCAGCAAAATAGGTAATATCATATTTATTGCAGATATCGATGATGATCTGCAGTAATTCAAGCTTTGCCGCCCAGGCGCGCTTCATCATCTGCGGAACTAAAAAACCATTGCGATATTCGTCTTGGAAAAAGTTTTCAGGGAAAATCATAATAGGGGACTCCTTTAAGGAATAAAAAATACTATTAAATATATCGGCTGAAATAAATGAAAAATGATACATATTATGAATAGAAAATTTGCGGGGAAGATTAAGAAAAAGAGGGCAAATGCCGATACACTATATAGCTAATTATCAAGGAAGATGATTACAGAGATACAAGCGGTAGCGTATCTTTGGAAAAAAAGGACACGGAGGGAAATATGGGCAGAATAGTTGTAAACCATAACATGCAGTCGATGTATCAACATCGGCAGTTGAAGATTAATACAGAAAATGTAGACAAATCTTCAGAAAAACTTGCATCTGGTTACAAGATCAATCATGCAAATGATGAGGCGGCAGAGCTTACAGTATCTGAAGCGATGAGAAACCAGATCAGAGGTTTGAACAAGGCATCCAATAATATTCAAGATGGAATTGGTTTGGTTCAGACAGCAGATGCGGCATTGGAAGAGACCCAGACGATATTGGATCGTATGGTAGAACTGACAACACAGGCTGCAAATGATGTGAACACCGAGGAAGATCGTAAGGCAATCCAGGATGAGATCGATCAGTTGAACAAAGAGATCGACCATATTGCTTATGACACCAATTTTAACCAGAATTACATGCTTGCAGAGGGAACGCCAAAAGCGAAACCAGGATATTTTCATGTTCAGACAGGTTCTCTGGCAGAACAGAGTATTATCATCAATTTTGTAAATGCGAGCAAGGAAAGTCTTGGTGTAGATAAGGTTGATGTATCGAATCATGAAAAGGCATCAGAATCGATCACCATGGTGCAGGATGCGATTGAGAAAGCAGCAGGATGGAGAGACGATTTTGGAGCAGTCTGGGAGCAGTTAGCGCGTGCGGTAAAAAATGCAGATTACACATCCCAGAATACACAGCAGTCCGAGAGCAATATTCGTGACACGGATATTGGTGATGAAGTACTGGGATATACCACAAACCAGATCCTCGTAAATGCGTCACAGAGTCTGTTGGCACAGTATAATCAGAGACCAGAAGCCATCATGGCATTGTTACGATAAGAAGATTAAGAAAAGATACCGGTTGATTACAGGATATGTTTTTAGACAATCATGTGATCACCGGTTTTTCTTTATAATATTAATGTTTTGGCAATTTTCCGATCAATATCGACCATGCCTGTATGCCATATGGATTGCAACAGGGGATTGCTGGGAAATTCGTCCCGATAAGGAAGCAGCTTGTTTTTAACGTCAAGTAGTATGGTATCCTCTATTTTTCCATAACGGATCAGATAGGTTTTTACAAGTCCGATTGCTTCTAACAAAAGCATTTCATTATAGGAATTTTTATAAAGATCATAGAAACCTCGTTTTTTTAATTCATCCAACAATATTAGCTGAACATTGAGATATCCTGGCATCTCATTTTTTCGTTTTGTATCTATGGATGCAGAACTTTGTCGGAAAATGTGGTGATAGTAGACACAGTTGCGTTTATAGATCCGTTTAACGTAAAGCTTTACCAACTCATAGAAATAGATATCATCATAGATGTATCCCTCCGGAAAATGGATGCTGTTTGTGGTAAGTATGCTTTTACGATAAATTTTATTCCAGATACATCTGACCGGATCCATTGTAATGAAAGCAATACGTTCCTCGGGTGTGGCAATTTCATAGAGTTCGTCTGTTTCAGATGAGTCGTTGGCAGGGATTTCTGTCTGCGACTGTTGGAGAGAATCAGAGCCGGTTATGGTATCAGAATCACACATGACCATATCGCAGTCGTAGGAGATAGCTTTTTCATATAGATTTTCGTACATCTCTGGCTCAAAAGCGTCGTCGTCATCTGCAAATCCTATGTATTCGGAGGTGGCGTAACTTAAGCCAATATTTCTGGCAGCACCCTGTCTTCCATTTTTTTCACAATTCACGACGAGCACATTTTCTGGATGTTTTTGCTCAAAATTCATTAAATATGTCAGGGTATTGTCTGTAGAAGCATCATTTACGAAGATAATTTCCAGGTTTTTGATCCCAATGGTCTGGTTTTCAAGTGATTGAAAACAATTATCAATATATTTTGCAGCATTATAGCAGGGAATGATGATACTTAGTAGTGGCATTTTTTCTCATCATATGTTAAACAGAAATCTTTATCCATGATAATGTATCACAGATAGGTCTTTTGGAACAAGTTTGGAAATCTCTTGCGTTTCCGTCCTAAAAATTCATTTTAGGAGTATTTGTATGAGACAACATGGAAATAGTATTTTATCAAATAATATGTTAAAATTGATTTGCTTATTTAGAAGAAAATGCAGGAGGGAGTGAAAAATTGAACGAAAAAGAATTACTGGAAATTATAGGAAAAGGCGAGTGCCATACGAAATGTACCCACCACTATTTTTAACCCCGGTAGAGCATGAACTGCAGGGAAGAAAAGTTTTGCATATATATGTTCCGGCTGGTACGCAGGTAAGCAGATGTTCTGGTCGAATATATGATAGAAATAATGAATCTGATATTGATATTACAGATAACGAGGAACTTGTGTATAAATTATATGCAAGAAAGCAGGGAACTTATTTTGTAAATAAGGTGTTTCCGGAATGGGGAATGGACGTACTACGTCCAGATCTAATAGAACGAGCTAGAAAAATGACTCGTGCAAGAAGTAATAATCATCCCTGGTTATTAATGGATGATGAGGAACTGTTAAGGAGCGCAGGGCTTATTTTATTAGATCATGAAAGTAGAAGAGAAGGTATTACACTAGCGGCAATTTTGTTATTTGGAAAAGATACAACTATTATGTCGGCACTTCCGCAGCATAAAACAGATATGATTTTCCGAGTGCAGAATTTGGACAGATACGATGATCGAGACGTGATAGTTACTAATTTGCTGGATAGCTATGACAGAATGAGTGAGTTTGCTAAAAAGCATTTAAATGATCCATTTGTTTTAGATGGCATGCAGTCTGTCAGTGCGAGAGATGCAATTTTAAGAGAAATCATATCGAATAGTCTGGCACACAGGGATTATTCAAGCGGTTATGTAGCAAAGATAGTAATAGAGAAATACCGGATATTTGCGGAGAATAGTAACAGAACGCATGGATATGGAAATTTAAATTTGAATACATTTGAGCCATTTCCTAAGAATCCTGCAATATCAAAGGTATTTAGGGAAATTGGTCTTGCGGATGAGTTGGGTTCCGGTATGCGAAACACTTATAAATTTACCAAGTTGTATTCCGGTGGCATTCCGCAGTTTGTAGAAGGTGATGTCTTTAAAACAGTGATTCCGCTGAATGAAACAGCAACAATGAAGTCAGGTCCGAAGAGGAGTGACCAAGTCAGTGACCAAGTCAGTGACCAAGTCAGTGACCAAGTCGGAAAGGACGCAGTTGTAGAGAAAATACTTGAATTTTGTAAAGTAGCAAGAACTAAGAAAGAGATTTCCGAATATATAGGTTATAAAAATTTGACCTATATGACAAGAACATATATTAAGCCATTATTAAAAAGTGGGAAGCTGGCATATACAATACCAGAGAAACCGCAGAGCAGGCTGCAGAGGTATGTAACGAAACAGTAAACAGACAGATGAAAGTCTTCTACTATAGTAACCGTAGGAAGATTGACAAATAGGTTAAGTTTAGATGGAAAGGACTACACCAGCACATGCTATCCATATGTATCATTACCAAAAACGAAGAACAGAATATAAAGAGATGCCTTTCCTGTTTGAGCGATACGGAACTTGAAATCATTGTTGTTGACACGGGTTCTACTGACCGGACAAAGGAGATTGCCAGGAAATACACGGATTTTGTGTATGATTTTGCATGGTGTGATGACTTTGCAGCGGCAAAAAATTATGCGATTTCAAA
Source organism: uncultured Roseburia sp. (assembly GCA_900550935.1). Classification (GTDB taxonomy): domain Bacteria; phylum Bacillota; class Clostridia; order Lachnospirales; family Lachnospiraceae; genus Roseburia. The sequence continues at coordinate 1,743 of URUD01000005.1, read as the reverse complement.
GGCATCCAATGAATATGTCATGGTCATCGACAGCGATGAATTTTTAGAGAAAACGGATCTGGTGCAGTTGGAGGAACTGATAGAAGCGCACCCGGATGATGTGGGTCGTATTCGCAGGATCAATGTGTTTTCCAGAGATGGTGTGAGGCAGGAGAACCGGGAATGGCTGAACCGCATCTTTTCCAAAAAGAAATTTCATTACGAAGGACGGATCCATGAGCAGGTTGCACCATATGAGGGAGATACCTATGATACCTATCAGACACCGGTTACGATCCTGCATACCGGGTATGATCTGCCGATGGAGGAGCGCAGAAAGAAAGCAGAGCGAAATGCTCTGTTATTGCAGAAAGAACTTGAAAATTGGGAAGAAAAATACCCGGGGATAACATATGAAGCGGAAAAATATCAGATCTCATCAAGGCAGGCAGAGCAGATTTCCTATATCCTGTATCAGCTTGGAAAAAGTGCCTATATGGCGCAGGACTATGAAAAAGCATGTGATTATTTTGGGCGGGGACTGTCATTCGACTTAAACCCGAGGCTGGAATATGTGATCGATATGGTGGAGACTTATGGCTATGCACTGCTAAACAGCAACCGGGCAGAGGAGGCACTCTTCTTTGAGGGAATCCGGGATGAATTTGGAGACAGTGCGGATTTTCAGTTTTTGATGGGGCTGATCTATATGAATAACGGCCGGTTTGAAGAGGCAGTAGCACAGTTTGAAAAAGCGACAGAGCAGAAGGACTGTAAGATGACAGGCGTAAATTCCTATCTGGCATACTATAATATCGGCGTCATTTATGAATGCCTTGGACAAAAAGATAAGGCACTTGCCTATTACGGCAAATGCCCGGAGTATGAACCGGCGAAAAAGCGGATGCAGGAGATGTGATCAGGTTTGTCTCATGACAAAAATCTTGAGTTTCCGCAAAATGTAACTTAAAGTTACCAAACTTCTCCTAAAGTACCAATCTGCCACTTTTTTGAGATTTTAGGATTGGCAGTGTTGTGATCAGAGGCACTTTAATAAGCCCCATCCGGGGCTTTGATCCGCCGGAACCGGACTCTGGGAGAAATATTCTTTTATCTATTCATATGCCTAGCTTAAGGCAAAGTTGATGGTACACCGGACGCTTTGTCCGAAACCATAGCCTGATGCCTTCTTTTGCATACGACAGTATGCCACGGATGCCTTTTGCCAGCCGGTAATAGCAGAAATGTACTTTTCCTTTTACAGGATCAGCTTTTTTTATGACGGAAACCTTGCAAGCTTCCGCACCCGGAAATTTTCAAACTGAAACATCTGCTTTTTACAACGGAAATATTCCTCAATGCGCCATCTGGAGAAGTAAGTCTTTGCAACTTTTATGACATCATCTTTGGATTTGATTTCTTTATTCGTGGCAAGCATCATGGGATGTTCTGTAATTCCGTAAACAAGAACCAGATAGATATCTTTTTTTGATGCAGTTATCTGTACTTTTACATGAGAGAGGTATGCATCGTGGTATTTCCCACGAAATAACAGTGGCGTTTTGATCTTTCCTTTCCGCTGGTTTCTTAAATGCGTGTCAGAGACCCATTTTCCATGGAAAAAGAGACTGCGTTTGGAAGTGAGCCGGATCACGTAATCCTGCTTTAACTCATCCATCTTCAAAAACATTTTGTTGTCATCATAGCCTCTGTCCATGACGAAAGTAGCACGACCAAACATATCTGAACCGCATTTCACAGCAG
>URUD01000004.1 GCA_900550935.1 uncultured Roseburia sp. | reverse complement strand
GCAGGTGTTACGTTAGGCGGGGTAAAAGAATAGAGGCTGAAATAGAAAAGAAAACTGGAAATATCACAGAAAATAGTTATATTTCACAGAAAGTTCACAGAAAATTAGCACTCAACCATTGACAGTGCTAACAAATGGTGCTATAACATAGTCAGAACAAAGGAGGAGGACAAAAAGAGAACAGATCGAAAAGTTCTATGAGTCCCCATAACATCCCGGTTCCAAAGAAACAAGGTAAACAAGCATGAGGTATCCACACAGTGGATACGGGTAGTAGAAAAGGAGAGATGACTTATGTTAATGCCTAGTATTTTTGGAGAAGATTTATTTGATGATTTGTTCGACCTTCCGTTTTATGACGACAGAGCAGAACGTAAACTGGAAAAGAAACTGTATGGCAGACGTGCAGGCAACCTGATGAAAACAGATATCAAGGAGCAGGACAACGGATATGAAATGATTGTCGATATTCCGGGCTTCAAGAAAGATGAAGTAAAAGTTTCTCTGGAAGATGGTTATCTGACAATTGAGGCAGCCAAAGGTCTTGATGAAGATGAGCAGGATAAGAAGACAGGAAAATATATCCGCAAAGAGCGTTACGCCGGTTCGTGCGCAAGAAGCTTTTATGTAGGAACTGCCGTAGAACAGAGTGACATCAAGGCAGAGTTCAAGCATGGCATCTTGAAACTGTTTGTTCCAAAGAAGGAAGAAAAACCTGCGGTAGATACACATAAATACATTGCCATAGAGGGATAAAAAAGGAAGGAAGCGATTATTATGGATAAGAATCCAAAGCACCCATTGAAAAAGAAAAAGATGGCAGCAAAAGTGAACATGGCAGATCATGAGGCAGCAGAAGAGGCTGCACACAATCACAAGACCAAGAAGCACTATGAATAAACCATAAAAAAGACCAGTTGCACTGATTTCAGTGTGACTGGTCTTTTTTTACATAAAATATTCGCAAAACGCGTAAGTGATTTCGTATGATACAAAATTTACCGGATGATGATGTTCGCACACGATAAGTCGGCACCCAGATCATAGATCTTGCCGCTGGTCAGCCCGACCACGGTTGGCCTTAAAATATAAAACGGACTGTTTCTGACCACTTTTGCAGTCTCTCCGTTGCTTAATTCGACAATGGAATCCACCGGATATAAGATCATGCTCTGCATGAAACTCTGCATGGCATCCATATCCAGTTCATCCGTCATGGACATAAGCATTTCAACGGCATCACGCTGGGAAAAAGCAGCTTTATAAGGCCGTTCGGTCACGAGGGCATCGTAGATATCTGCCACGGATAGGATCTTGGCATACGGACAGATCTTATCGGAGGTGTAGCCAAGTGGATAGCCGTGTCCGTTCATCTTTTCGTGATGCTGTAAGACACCGAGGGAGACAGCAGCACTGAATTCTTCGCGGTCTTTGATGAGCTGATAACCATAGACAGGATGCTGTTTCATAACGGCAAATTCTTCGTCATTTAATCTGCCGGGTTTGTTTAAAATTTCCAGTGGGATTTTGGTCTTTCCAATGTCGTGCAGGAGACCAGTCACACCGATCTCACGGATCTGGTTTTTCGGCAGCTCCTGTTTTTTGGCTAAGATCATGCTGATCGTGGCAACATCAACACTGTGCTTAAAGGTATATTCATCACTGGTTTTTAAAGCGCTGATATCGATCGCGATCGCATTGTTGGCTTCAATACTGGCAAGAAGATCATCTGCAATGCTGTCGGTGGCATCGGCGAGCGCTTTTTCATCCGTGTGACTGTAGATGAACTGGATACCTTCGGCAACACGTTTCCTTACACTGGCGGATAAAGTGACCTTGGAGCGGTCGTCTGTCCGCAGCCGGTCAATGGCAATCTGGGCAGCGGTGGATACCGGAACTGCCTCTTCCTCCGGTTCGTATTCTCCGTCCTGGATATAGACGCTCATAACGCCAAGCTTGAGCAGAGAATCGATGATATAAGCATCCAAAACAGAACCGCGCTGTATCAGATTGCGGCCAAGACGGTCTACCACGGCATGGTCGATCTTCATTCCCGGTTTTAATTGTCTTGTTCTCATGTATTTTCTGCGAACCAATCAAATCCCTCCCAGATAAAAATACGATAAAATCTAGTACTATTTTACATGTTTTTTGGTAATCGTCCAATACTTTTTGCAAAAGTAACATTTTTTTGGTATAACAATAGAGAGTGACTTAAAGTTATGATTATGGAAAGGTATGGTTTATGATATGGGTGAAAAAGTAGAATTCTGGGATATTTATGATGCAGATAAAAAATGCACCGGTCGCACAATGAAGCGGAATGACTGGTGTTTAAAGGATGGGGAATATCATCTGACGGTACTTGGAGTCGTAGAGAGAAACGATGGAAAGTTTCTGATCACCAGGCGTGTCATGACAAAAGCCTGGGCACCGGGCTGGTGGGAAGTGTCCGGAGGTGCGGCACTTGCAGGGGAAGATTCAAAGGATGCCGTATTAAGGGAGATCAAAGAAGAGACAGGGCTTGATGTGTCTGACTGGGACGGTGGATATCTCTTTACCTATCACAGAGAAAATCCAGGCGAGGGAGACAATTATTTTGTTGATGTATACCGGTTCTGTGGTGCATTTGAAGAGGCAGACATCCATTTGCAGGAAGAAGAGACTGCGGGATATCACCTTGCAACCGCAGAGGAGATAAAAGAGCTGGGCAGTCAGGGCATCTTTTTACACTATGACAGTATCCAAAAGGCATTTGAGCAGTAATATCGTTTTACAGACGATAGAAAGGCGTGGAGAGGAAAATGGAACATTTAGACGTGATCGTATACCGCAAAAAAGAACTCGTCGTCGGACTATTGATGAAAGCAACGGCAGTGCTGGCATCCATATATGGCATGTGGCGTTCAATGACAGGAGTGATGTCACTGACTTATTTTACAAATCTGTCCAATATTTTTATGGATATCGTGCTGGTGCTGTTTTTTGTGATCGACTTCATACTTCTTGCTTCCGGTGGGGAGAAGATCTATAAAAAGAACTGGCAGTATATTGTAAAATACATGGCGACGATCGGCATTACGCTGACATTTTTAATCTATCTGACTTTACTGGCACCAACCTCAGAGTTAGGATTTGTCAACGCGTATCTGCACAATGGAGCGGGCAGTCTCTGCGTACATTTTATTGCACCGGTGCTTGCCATATTGGATTTTCTGTGGTTTGATTACCGCTATAAATCGACACTGACGCATGTGATTTTTGCCGTGATCCCGCCGCTTGTCTATGTTGGATTTGTGGTACTTGCGGCAGAACTTGGACTCCGTTGGAATGAGACGATGTGGGCACCTTATAATTTTCTCAATTTTGGTGCACCGACCGGATGGTTCGGGTTTGACTTAAGCCAGCTTGGCGCGGAGACACTTGGCATTGGTGTTTTTTATATGATCGTGGTATTGCTGTTTATTTTCTTAGGAATAGGGCAGATCTATCTGGTTTTAAAAAATCGGAAACAGAAGAGAATGAGAGCGAAATCGAGGAACCGGTAATATGACAGAGCATTTTACAACTTATAATTATCATGCACATACTGTGCGATGCCAGCATGCAACAGGGACGGAGCGGGAATATATTGAAGCAGCAATAAAGATGGGGATTAAGAAATTTGGATTTTCCGATCATATCCCCTGTCCGTTTTCGGATGGATATGTGTCCGGCATCCGCATGAGAATGGAAGAAGCCAAAAGCTATGTAAAAGAGATCCGGCAGCTTGCAGAGGAATATCAGGATGACATACATATTTATGTCGGATTTGAGGCAGAATATATTCCAGAGTTTTATGAAAAGCAGATTAAAATGGTGCGCGAGCTTGGCTGTGATTATCTGATCATGGGACAGCATTTCTGGGGGAGCGAGGCAAAGGGACCCTATGCAGGGACTAAGACCCGGGAGGATGAGCGGATCCTCTCGTATGTAAATTCTGTGATCGAGGGGATGAAGACAGGCAGTTATTCGTATCTGGCGCACCCGGATCTTATTAATTATGTGGGAAAGGAAGTTTTCTATCAGGAGCAGATGACACGTTTGTGTGTAGCAATGAAAGAAATGCAGATTCCATTGGAGATCAACGTGCTGGGGCTTTCCAATGGCAAACATTATCCGTCCGACCGTTTTTTTGAGATCGCAGGTGCGGTGGGAAATGATGTGGTATTCGGACTGGATGCGCACAGCGTAGATGCGGTGTGTGATATCGTTCATTATCAGAAATGTCTGGAACTTGCAAAGCGACATGGACTTCATCTGCTGGATGATGTTACGTTAAAGACACCTTAGGGGAGTTGACATTTTCTTTTTCCCGGTGCTAAAATAACAAAGGAAAAGAGCGCTTAAGCATATTATATTCGTATAATTTGCGGAAGCGTTCTATTTTTATGGAAAGAAAAAGTGCAGTTATGGAGGCGTTTTCCTATGAAACAGAAAGTATTTGCAATGACAAGACAGATTGCGGCGGAGGTGCTTGGCAGTATCTTTATCGCGGCAGGTATCTATAATTTTGCAGTGCATGCAAAGTTTCCAATCTCTGGATTTTCAGGTATCTCTGTCATCTTATATCAGTTAGTTCAAGTGCCAATCGGATTTTCTACGATCCTTTTAAACATACCGGTTGCAATCCTCTGCTACCGTCTGCTGGGAAGAAAATTTTTCATCAGCTCCATGCGGTGTATGCTGATCTCATCCGTTATCATAGACTATGTGGCACCGTTGTTTCCGGTGTATGAAGGCGACCGTCTGCTTGCGGCACTCTGTACCGGTGTTTTATCCGGACTTGGATACGCCATTATCTATATGAACAATTCTTCCACCGGTGGTATGGATTTCATCATCATGGGTGTAAAAGCAGTTCGTCCTTATTTTTCACTGGGAAAAATATCGTTTGCAACAGACTGCTTTATCGTGTTTGCAGGTGCCATCCTGTTTGGAGATGTGGATGGGATCATTTATGGAATGATCGTGAACTTCCTTCTTGCCACAGTGATCGATAAGCTGATGTACGGTATCAATTCCGGCAAAATGGCGTTGATCGTAACGGAGCACGGAAAAGAAATCTGTGATGTGATCGATGCGACCTGCGAGCGTGGTTCTACCATATTGAAAGGACAGGGCGGCTACCGCTGCGAGGAAAAAGAAGTCGTTATGTGTGCGTGCAGCAATAAAGAAATGTATCTGGTGCAGCAGGCAGTAAAAGCGGCAGACCGGGACAGCTTTATTGTAATTTTGGAGTCCAATGAGGTGCACGGAGAAGGATTCCGTATGCTTGAGATCGGAGAGTACCGGGAAAAGGCAGTGGAAGAGGCAGCAGAAAATCAACTACAGCTGGAAAAGAGAAATTAGTTGAAAAGAAAAAATAGAATAGGTATAATTTATGGTAAAAAGATAACGAAAAGAGCTTACCATAGAGGTGTAGGAAATGGAAGACATTGAAAAACTGTTAAAAGCGGGCAGACCAAAGCTGTGTGAGTGGTGTCTTGGACGGATGGTCTACATTGATAATGGAAAATACCGATGCCAGATCTGTGGACATGAGATGTACGATGATCTGGGAAAAATAAAACAATGTCTGGATCAATATGGTGCGATCAGTGCAGAAGAGATCGCAAAGTCGACCGGAGTGGCACTTGAGATTGTAGAAATGTGCATTAAAGACGGCAAAGTCGAAATGCCGACAGAAACCTTTCAATATAAGTGCGGCAGGTGCGGTTGCGGAATCCGGAGCGGAAGATTCTGCCAGAACTGTAAAAGGGAACTGGCAGGTGGATTAAAAGCAATGTTTGATTCCAAACCGTAAACTGGTATGGTTAAAAAAATAAAAACTGGTTATTTTGATAATGCCATTTTCCTGTATAATGCGAGATAACAAAAGAAAACAGGAGAATGGAGAGTAAGAAAATGCAGGAAAACAGATATGAATTAAACAAACAGCTGGCACAGATGTTAAAGGGTGGCGTCATCATGGATGTTACCACACCGGAGCAGGCAAAGATCGCAGAGGCAGCAGGTGCATGCGCAGTTATGGCACTTGAGCGTATCCCGGCGGATATCCGTGCAGCAGGCGGCGTTTCCAGAATGAGTGACCCAAAGATGATAAAAGGCATCCAGGATGCAGTTTCCATTCCGGTTATGGCAAAATGCAGAATTGGTCATTTCGTAGAGGCACAGATCTTAGAGGCGATCGAGATCGACTATATCGATGAGAGTGAAGTACTTTCTCCGGCAGATGATGTATATCATATCGACAAGACTGCATTTAAAGTACCATTTGTCTGTGGGGCAAAAGATCTTGGAGAGGCATTACGCCGTATTGCAGAGGGTGCATCCATGATCCGTACCAAAGGAGAGCCGGGTACCGGAGATGTTGTACAGGCAGTCCGTCATATGCGTATGATGAATTCTGAAATCCGCCGCATCCAGAATATGCGCCAGGATGAATTATTCGAGGCAGCGAAACAGCTTCAGGTACCATATGATCTGGTAAAATATGTGCATGAAGAGGGCAGGCTTCCGGTGGTCAATTTCGCAGCAGGCGGTGTGGCAACTCCGGCAGATGCAGCACTTATGATGCAGCTGGGAGCTGAGGGTGTATTTGTGGGTTCTGGTATTTTCAAATCCGGAAATCCGGCAAAACGTGCTGCAGCGATCGTACAGGCAGTAACAAACTATAAAGATGCCAAACTGATTGCAGAACTTTCCGCAGATTTAGGAGAGGCGATGGTCGGGATCAACGAGCAGGAGATCGCACTTTTAATGGCAGAAAGGGGCAAATAATGGCAGTTGGAATACTTGCATTGCAGGGAGCCTTTGCAGAACACGGAGCGATGCTTGACAAGATCGGGGCAGAACATTTTGAGATCCGGCAGAAAAAAGATTTAGACCGTCCGATGGATGCACTGATCTTACCGGGTGGAGAGAGCACTGTAATGGGAAAACTGTTGCGTGAGAGCGGATTATATGACCCGATCCGGGAACGAATCGAGGATGGAATGGCAGTTTTTGGAACCTGTGCCGGTCTGATCTTACTGGCAAAGGAAGTGGAAGCAGACCAGTCCTATCTTGCTACAATGGATATCAGGGTAAAGCGGAATGCGTACGGCAGACAGCTTGGAAGCTTCTACACGGAAGAAGAATTTAGGGGGATCGGGCAGATCCCGATGACTTTCATCCGTGCACCTTATATCGAAGAAGTAAGGGGAGAGGCAGAGGTACTTGCTGTTGTGGATGGCAGGATCGTTGCAGCGAAACAGGGCAGACAGCTTGTAACTGCATTTCATCCCGAGTTAAACGACAGTACGGCAGTCCATGAGTATTTCCTTAAAATGGCAGGGATCCGATAAAAAGGACGATAAGGGCGGCAGCTCCGGAGAAAACGGGGCAGCCGCTTTTTGTGTTTCAGGATAAGCAGACATTCTATTCTTTACTTGTAACCTTGCAAAAATGGTGGTAATCTAGTCTGGAAACGAACAGAAGGGATTTACAGATATGAAAGAATTTCTATATGGGATCATAGAAATCATTGCGGAGATCCATAGCAGGATCTTAAGCTTAAATGATGCATATGAATATAATTTTACCGACAAGGAACTGCACTTTCTTGTGATCGGCATTTTGGGAATGGCATTTATTTTTGTGATATATCCGTTGTTCAAATGGCTGGCGAAGCACGACCATGTGATGGTGATCGCATGGATCTATGTATTTACGCTGATCATCGTGATCACGTTTGCCATAGAAATCGGACAGAAAGTGACGAATACCGGAAACATGGAATTTGCGGACATTATGTTTGGTGTCATAGGCTTTATTGTCATGTTCTTTATTTTTGGTGTAATACGGGAAATCTACAAAGGAATCTGCCATCTTATTTCAGGATCACTGGAAAAGAAGCAGAAACATGCAGGAAAACGAAGAAAACATGATGAAGTAGAAGATTTTTCAGACGAGGATTAGAAGAAGATGAGACAGATTGGAAAGAGATTGTTAGAGACACTGGTTGTTATATTGGGAAACTGCACTTACGCGCTTGGCGTGGCACTTTTTATCATGCCGGGAGGACTGATCACAGGAGGAACGACCGGTATCGCGCTGTTTGTCAATTATCTGGCTGGTGTACCGGTGACGGTGTTTGTACTGATATTTAATGTTACGATGTTTTTGATCGGATGGGCAGTGTTTGGATGGAAATTTGCTGCAAATACGATCGTGAGTACGTTCAGTTACCCGATCATACTGGAATTGCTCACAAGGTTTCTGGGAGACTACAAATTGACCGGTGATCTGATCTTATGCACGGTATTCGGAGGTATGCTGATCGGAGCCGGGATCGGAATTGTGATCCGCATGGGCGCATCCACCGGTGGTATGGATATACCGCCACTGATTTTAAACCGCTACTTCAAGATCTCTGTTTCAAAATCGCTGTATGTGTTTGATATGGTGATCTTACTGTTACAGGCATTTAAAAGCAGTGGCGAACAGATCTTATACGGCATCCTGCTTGTTATCATATACAGTACCGTACTGGATAAATGTCTGATGCTCGGAACGACCAAAATGCAGATCAAAGTCGTAAGTGAAAAGATCGAGGAAATCCGTACTGCGATCTTAAAGGATATTGACCGTGGCGTGACATTGTTAAACAGTGAAACGGGATTTTTAAGAAATGATACGATGATGCTTTTGACCGTGGTATCGATGCGGGAGCTTGCCAGGACCGAAAAACTGATCCATGAGGTAGACCCGGAGGCTTTTGTCATCATCAATAAAGTCAGCGAAGTATCAGGAAGAGGCTTTTCAAGCAAGAAGAGATATTTAAAACAGACCGGAGGAGCAGAAAACTAAAGGGGGGATCGAATGACACTGCAACAGCTAAGGTATGCACTGTGTGTAGCAGACTGCGGGTCCATGAACGAGGCGGGAAAACAGCTTTTTATTTCCCAGCCGAGTTTATCGGAGACAATCAAAGAACTGGAGACAGAAATCGGATTTGATCTGTTTGTGCGCTCCAACCGGGGCATCCTTGTGACACCGGAGGGGGAGGAGTTTTTAGGCTATGCGAGACAGGTCACAGAACAGTTTACCCTGCTTACTTCCCGCTATATCGATAAACAGGTCAAGGAAAAATTCAGTGTATCCATGCAGCACTATACCTTTGCGGTCAAGGCGTTTGTGGAGACCGTAAAGCAGGCGGGGATGGAACAGTACGAGTTTGCCGCCCATGAGACGACGACTTATGATGTGTTAGAAAACGTGAAGAATTTCCGCAGTGAGATTGGAGTGCTCTATCTGAATGATTTCAATGAAAAAGTCATGGAGAAGATCATAAGAGAACATGGGCTGGAATTTATCGAGCTGTTTTCCTGTGACACTTACGTCTATCTCTGGTCAGGACATCCGCTGGCAGGGCAGGAGGTCATCTCGATGGAGGAGCTGGATGCGTATCCGTGCCTGTCGTTTGACCAGGGAGAACATCATTCCCTTTATCTGGCAGAGGAAATGAAGAGTACCTATGATTATAAAAGGCTCATCAAGGCAAACGACCGTGCCACGTTACTTAATCTGATGAGAGGATTAAATGCTTATACGCTCTGCTCCGGGATCATCTGCGAGGAATTAAACGGCAGTGATTACATGGCGATCCCGCTAAAGGAAACCGAGAAGATGCGCATCGGCTATGTGAAGCGGAAAGGAGCAAAAGTCAGTCATATCGGGAACATTTATATAGAAGAATTAAAAAAATATCAGGAAAATGTGATGTAATCTGCTATAGGAAAAACCTATAACTAACTCAAGGTTTCCGATATTAACACTTTCTGAAATGACCTGCTATAATAAGGTCTATCAAATCAAGGCAGAGCAGTCAAAGAAAAGAAAGGAGAAATCAGATATGCGTACAGGATCTAAGACATACACAACAGTAACAAACATGATCATGACAGAGTCTATGCGAGACATGATGTGTATGTGCCGTATGGAGCGGTTTCGTGTGCGGAAAGATATCTGATTTTATGTGTTGATAAAAATGTAAAACAGGTGTTTCCGCATGGGAGCATCTGTTTTTTGCTGTATAGAAAATTCTTGTGTGAAAGAAAGGGGAACATGTATGGCAGCAATCGAGGTCAGACATCTCTATAAAAGATTTGAACAAAAAGGCGTGACCGTTGAGGCATTAAGCGATATCAACCTGACGGTTGAGCAGGGAGATATCTACGGCATCATCGGTATGTCGGGAGCAGGAAAAAGTACATTGGTACGATGTCTGAATTTCTTAGAGAAACCGACAGAAGGTCAGGTGCTGATCGGTGGACAGGAGCTTGGAACACTGACAGAAAAGGAACTGAGGGGACAGCGCAGTGATATCGCAATGATCTTTCAGAATTTTAACCTTCTGATGCAAAAGAGCGTACTTGACAATGTATGCTTTCCGATGCAGATTCAGGGAAAGAAAAAGAAAGAGGCAAGAGAACGGGCAAGAGAGCTGCTTAAGACGGTAGGGCTTTCCGAAAAGGAAAAAGCATATCCGGCACAGCTTTCCGGAGGACAGAGACAGAGAGTTGCGATTGCAAGAGCACTTGCATCCGATCCGAAGATCTTATTGTGTGATGAGGCAACCAGTGCCTTAGATCCGCAGACGACCGCTTCGATCCTTTCGTTATTAAAAGAGATCAACGAAAAACTTGGCATCACGATCGTGATCATTACACACCAGATGTCGGTCATCCGTGAGATCTGCAGTCATGTAGCGATCATTGAACATGGTGTGTTAGTGGAAGACGGACTGGTAGAGGACATTTTCTCTCATCCGAAATCAAAGGCGGCAAGGGAACTCATCTTAAGAGATCAGCCGGGCAATAACAATGCGCCTGTGGTAAGTGCAGTACAGGAGCGTATGCAGGGAGATAAAAAGATCCGAATTGTCTTTTCTGAAAATTCCGCATTTGAGCCGGTCATTGCAAATATGATCTTACAGTTTAAAACACCGGTAAATATTTTGCGGGCTGATACCAAAAATGTCGGCGGCGTTGCCAAGGGAGAGATGATCTTAGGGCTTCCAGAGGACAGGCATTTGCAGGTGGATATTGAGGAATACTTAAAAGAAAAAGGACTTGCAGTTGAGGAGGTGACCGAAGATGTGGAGTGAGCAGATCATTTTAATGCTGCTAGAGGGCATTAAGGATACACTTTATATGACATTGACATCAACACTGATCGGTTATGTGATTGGACTCCCAATGGGAATCCTTTTAACCGTGACAGATAAGGACGGCATTCATCCGAATGCAGCGATCTATAAGGTATTAGATGTGATCGCAAACCTGATCCGAAGCGTACCGTTTCTGATCTTACTGATCGTGCTGATCCCGTTTACCAGATTTCTGATCGGAAAAAGCTATGGACCGACAGCAACCATTGTACCGCTTGTCATAGCGGCAGCACCGTATATTGCACGAATGGTCGAATCTTCCTTAAAGGAAGTGGATACAGGTGTCATTGAGGCAGCACGTTCCATGGGAGCATCCAATTTTACCATTGTAACAAAAGTTATGTTAGTGGAGGCGCGTACCTCACTGATCGTAGGAGCAACAATTTCGCTCGGAACGATCTTAGGATATTCCGCCATGGCGGGAACCGTCGGTGGCGGTGGACTTGGAGATATCGCCATCCGTTATGGTTATACCAGATGGCAGACCGATATCATGATCGTGACGGTCATTTTACTGGTGATCTTATTCCAGATCTTCCAGACCGTCGGCATGAAGTTAGCGAGCAATTTAGATCGCAGAAAGTAAATGTGAACAATGTTTTTTAACATTTGTATAAACAAGGAGGCAAATCCTCTGCTCCTGCAAAGGCAGTCGCATTTTGCTTCGCAAAACAAGGAGGATCATATTATGAAAAAAAGAGTACTTACAACAATCTTAGCAGGCGTTTTAGCGGTATCTACATTAGCAGGCTGCGGAAGCAGCAACAGCAGCGCAGCAGACAACAGCACCACTTCTGACAGCAACACAACAACAGCAGAAAGCAGTGCTGCAGATAACAGTGCCACTGTAGAAAGTACAGAAGAGCCAATTGTAGCTGATACACAGACCGGAGAGGGTGGTACGATCACCGTAGCAGCTTCTGCAACACCACATGCAGAGATCTTAGAGGAAGCAAAGAAGATCCTTGCAGATCAGGGATGGGATTTAAAGATCACCGTTTTTGATGACTATGTGCTTCCAAATGAGGTAGTAGAGAGTGGCGAGTTTGATGCAAACTACTTCCAGCACATCCCATACTTAGAGAACTTTAATGAAGAAAAAGGAACACACCTTGTAAATGCAGGTGGTATCCACTATGAGCCATTCGGTATCTACCCGGGAACCAAAAAAGATTTATCTGAGTTAGCAGATGGCGACACCATCGCAGTACCAAACGATACCACAAACGAGGCAAGAGCTTTATTACTGTTACAGGATAACGGCATCATTACTTTAAAAGATGGCGCTGGATTAGAAGCAACTGTAAATGATATTGCTGAAAATCCACACAACGTAAAGATCGAAGAGCTTGCAGCAGAGCAGGTAGCAAGAGTTGCACCGGAAGTTGCATTCGTTGTATTAAACGGTAACTACGCATTACAGGCAGGTTATTCTGTTGCACAGGACTCTCTGGCATATGAGACTTCTGATTCCGAAGCAGCAAAAACCTATGTAAATGTTATCGCTGTAAAAGAGGGAAATGAAAACAACGCAGGCATCAAAGCTCTGGTAGATGTATTAAAATCTGATGAGATCAAACAGTACATCAACGATACCTATGACGGAGCTGTTATCCCATTCGAAGACTAATAAAACCAGAATAGTTTCGGCTGGAGAATTGCATATTTCTCAGGTAAAATAAATACAGTTTTTCCGGTATCCGGTTAAAAAAATCTGATGTATATTAAAAATAGCATCAGATTTTTTTGAATAGCAGAGGAGTGACCATATGTTTACTGAGAATAATACGATGAATGAGATTTTAAATACAGAGCCGGTCGGAAGGACAATCGGAAATCTGTTCCCGGGCTGTTTTATGGCGCGTGTGAGGGAGGAACACAGGGATCACACGATGGCGCAGATCGCGAAGGAAGATACGATGGAGTGGGGAGCTCCATTTTTAGTGGATGCGTTTTTAGAGTGTGCAAACCTGATCCTGGAAAATGCAAAAACCGGGAAATTCAAATACATCCCATTGTGGAGCGCAACAGAGGAAGCCACGAAGGAGGCGTTGCCGCACTGGAAAAACGGACTCCCGGATGCAAACTTAAATACGGAGGAAGGTGTCTGGCTGTTTACCGGAGATCCGGCTGTGGACAATGAGGCTTTTGCACATACCGCTGACAGTGCATCCATCCCGCCGTATCAGTCAGTTGCCATTTCAGAAGAAAAAAGAAAGACAAAAGGGCAAAAACCGGCAGTGATCTTTTGCCCGGGCGGTGGCTATGAGATGGTGTCTTTTTATAATGAGGGACTCCAGCTGGCACAGCGGATGGAACGGGACGGCGGTTACAAGGCATTTATCTTATGCTATCGGATCCGTCCGAATTACTATCCATTGCCGCAGATGGATCTGGCAAGAGCTGTGATGTATGTGCGTGCGCATGCGGTGGAATATCAGGTTGATCCAGACCGGATCGTGGTCGTGGGAGCATCTGCGGGCGGCCATCTTTGCGCGAGTGAGGCGGTACTCCATGAAGAATTAAAGGAAAATGTGCTGGAAAACCTTGCAAAATTTGAAAAAACTGCTATGGTAGAACAATATAGAAACGTTTCTGCCAGACCGGATGCCGTTGGATTATTATATCCGGTCATCAGCTTTACCAGGGAATATCACGAGGGGAGCTACCGTTATAACACCAATGAAAAACCGGGGCTGCGTGAAAAATTATCGGTGGAGGCGCATATCACACCGGACTATCCGGTGACCTATGCGTATGCCAATGCAGATGACGGCTGTGTGCCGGCAAGCAATACTGCGCGTTTGAATGAGGCATTAGAGAAAGCGGGCGTAAAACATCTGTGTGAGATCTATCCAACCGGAGATCACGGGATCGGGCTTGGCTATCATACCTCCGCGAAAATGTGGAGCGAAAACATGCTTGCCTTTTTTGACAAAAATCTGTAATAACAGCATGGGCGAATCCCGGACGGTACTGGCAGGAAACAGGGAGAGGAAAACCAGATATGTTACAGGATATCAATGAAATTTCAGATGGAAAAACATATGGTGCACAGGATATGGCGCGTGTCGGATGCAGTGATTGTGCGGGCTGTCACAGCTGTTGTGAACAGATGGGAGATACGATCTTTTTAGACCCGTATGATGTCTTTCGCCTGACTACAGCACTTGGACAGACATTTGAGGAACTGTTAAACGGAGCGCTGGAACTTCATGTGGAGACGGGCGTGATCGTTCCGAACCTGAAAATGAGAGAGGCAGACAGCCAGTGCTATTTTTTGAATGAGCAGGGAAGGTGCACCATACATGCGCACAGACCGGGGCTGTGCCGGGTGTTTCCGCTTGGCAGGATCTATGAGGAAGACGGGATCTCCTATTTTCTGCAGAAAGATGGCTGCAAAAAAGACAACCGGACGAAAGTAAAAGTCAGCAAATGGCTGGATACACCGGAACTGAAACGCTATCATCGTTTCCTTGTGGACTGGCACGGCGCAAAAAAACAGATCGAGGAAATGGTCACGGCAGGAGAGGATGTAAGACAAATTAACCTGTTGCTGCTCAATCTGTTTTTTGTAAAGCCATATGAGGCAGAGCACGATTTTTACGAACAGTTTTATGAGCGGTTTGCCCAGTTTGGTCAGGTGATGGGAACCGGGCACAAATAAGAAAATGCGACATACTATGATTATGAAAAATAAAAGTGATGGTATGCGATGTATTGTCAGAATAGAATGGTGCACACGATAAAAGCGGGCGATTCGCTCTACAAACTGGCGAGACAGTATGACACGACAGTGACAGAACTGATCCTGGGCAATCCGGGGGTCAATCCCTATAATTTACAGATCGGGATGCGGCTGATGGTCTGCCCGGGTGAGCGGTATGAACCACCTGCACAGGAGGGCATGACAGGCGGAATGCGGCCGGGAATGAGTGGAGACAATGCAGGAAACAGTGGCAGCAATGCCGGTGGTGCGAATATGCCGCAGGAACCGATGGAAATGATGCAGTCGCTGCAGGAGAGGATGAGGTTAGCGTGGCTGTCGCATGTGTACTGGATCAGGATGTATCTGATGAGTGTGGCAAGTGATGGAAAGGATCAGCAGGAGACAGAGGAACGTCTCTTAGAGACCGCAGATGAGATTGTGGATGTCTTTGCATCCCGTCTTCCGGTCAATGTGGTAAGGCAGCTGCGCAATCTGCTCATCGAGCATATTGAGATTGGCGGAGAGATCATACAGGCGTTAAAAACCGGAAATATGGAAAACTATGACGGACTGGTCAAAGAATGGTACTCCAATGCAAATCAGATCGCAACGCTGCTTGGAGAACAGAATCCATTTTTTGCCGGAAGAGATACCAGAAATATGCTGCTCAACCATCTGGATCTGACCAGGGAGGAGATCGAGCAGCAGATCAATGGCGCGTATGCACAGAGTATTGACACGTTCCGCGATATCGTAGATCAGACAGTGAAAATGGCAGATTTTTTCAGCCAGGGATTGCTTGCAAGGTAAAAAAACGTATTTTTTGTAAAAAATGATTTGACGGAGAAACCATTTGTGATAAGATATATTCGTTAATCCTTGTAGAATAATGGATGTAAGTAAGGTAATTGGAGGAGCAGAAGAGATGATAAAAGTTGTGAAGTTTGGCGGAAGCTCATTGGCAAGCGCAGAGCAGTTCGCAAAGGTCGGAAAAATAATCAATGCAGACAAAGAACGCAGATATGTCGTACCGAGTGCACCTGGAAAACGGAATGCAAAGGATACGAAGGTAACTGATATGCTTTATGCATGTTATGATCTGGTAGAAGCAGATCAGGATTTCCGTGTTGCATTGATGAAGATCAAGGATCGTTATGACACAATTATCAACGGATTACATCTGAAATTATCCTTAGAGGAAGAATTTAAAAAGATCACAGAGAATTTCAAAAATAAAGCAGGCGTGGATTATGCCGCTTCCCGTGGAGAATATTTAAACGGTATCATCATGGCAAACTATCTCGGATATGAGTTCGTAGATGCAGCCGAGGTGATCTTCTTTGATGAAGAGGGCAACCTTGATGCAGAAAAAACCGATAAGGTACTGGGAAAGCGTCTTGCAAAATTAGAGAGAGCTGTTGTTCCGGGATTTTACGGAATGGGTGCAGACGGAAGAGTCAAGACCTTCTCAAGAGGTGGTTCAGATGTAACCGGTTCAATCGTTGCCAAGGCAGTACGGGCAAGCGTATATGAGAACTGGACCGACGTTTCCGGTTTCCTCGTAGCAGATCCACGCATCATTGACAAACCGGCAGCCATCAAGACCATTACCTACCGCGAGCTAAGAGAGCTTTCCTACATGGGAGCAAGCGTATTGCATGAAGATGCTGTATTCCCGGTAAGAAAAGCCGGTATTCCGATCAACATCAAAAATACGAATGCACCGGAGGATGAGGGAACCTGGATCGTAGAGAGTACCTGTCATCAGTCTAAATACACAATTACCGGCATCGCGGGAAAGAAAGGATTTGTATCCGTCAACATTGATAAGGATATGATGAACTCCGAAGTCGGATTTGGAAGAAAAGTACTTTCTGCATTCGAAGAGAATGGAATTTCTTTTGAGCATATGCCATCCGGTATCGATACGATGACAATTTTTGTGCATCAGCCGGAGTTCGAAGGAAAAGAGCAGTCCGTTATTTCTGCTATCCATCGTCTGGCACATCCGGACAGCATCGAGTTAGAGGGAGATCTGGCACTGATCGCAGTCGTTGGACGTGGAATGAAATCTACCCGCGGAACAGCAGGAAGGATCTTCTCCGCACTGGCACATGCCAATATCAATGTCAAAATGATCGACCAGGGATCTTCCGAGCTGAACATCATCATCGGTGTCAGCAACGCAGACTTTGAGAATGCGATCCGCGCGATCTATGATATTTTTGTGATGACACAGTTATAAAGAAGAACAAAACAAAGGCGACATCGTATGAGTTTCATTCGATGTCGCCTTTTAAACTATTTCGTCCATGGGACTATACCTCGTTTCTTTTGTTTTGGAACTTCTGTTCTAAATTGGACTTCTTCGTCTTTTCTCAAATTAGAATATCTGCTTCTGTGACAACTGGAACTGTATCATATCTGAATGTTAGGTTCTGATACTAATTCATATCTCCCGTCTTGGGAATGTCATGCCCTTCTTCTCTGATCAAAAACGAATGCGATTAAGTTTTTGGTGGACTGTACCTCACTTTCTTTAAATTTTTTTGAGTTAAAGTTACGTTTCTGGTGGACTCACCCTTTCTTTTTATTTTGTTCTCCTTTGTTTTTGTTAAGTTTATTGTATCTGATAAAATGAAAAAAGTCAAGCATAAATTAAAAATATTTTTAAATATTTTGAAAGAAGATTTATAATTACATAAAAATAATATAATATTCAGAAAATATATACAATGTAAAAAACAGGTAAAATAGTATTCCGTTTACACCAAGAAGAGGTTCCTTCCATATAATAAAGAGAAGGGAGCGTTATACGCAGGTAGATGCGTAGAAATGGGGATCATATGAACAAACAGACCATTCTTCTGATTAGTGATATGCGTCAGGTGTACCTGGCAGAGATACTGACTAAAAAGGGACACAATGTGCGCTGCCTGGATATCAGAAATAAAGAGACTGCAAAAGAGCAGTTAGAGAAATTAAAGGATTTTCTTACCGAAGCTGATTTTTTAGTATTACCGATACCGGTATCGAAGGTGCCGGAAACAAATAGATTAAATGACATTTTAAACAAAAACCTGTTAAAGGAGACTGCAGTTGCCGGAGGCTGTTTTTCAAAGGCACAGAGGGAACTTCTGACTGGAAGGGATATCCGTTGCCTTGATTTTATGGAGGATGCGGTCGTGACCGAGGAAAATGCAGTGGCTACCGCAGAGGGAACGATCGCAGAGCTGGTCAATAACAGTCCATATAATATAGAAGAGGCAAAGATCATCGTGACCGGATACGGCTTCTGCGGAAAGGCGATCGCAAAGAGGCTCAAGGCATTGGGCGCGCGGGTGACTGTACTGGCAAGGCGCAGGGATGTGCGCAAACTGGCAAAACAGGACGGTTTTTATGCGGCTGATTTTGCTTTTGGACCGGAGGAAGCGATGGGTGCGGCAATGCTGGTCAACACGGTTCCAGCACCGGTCGTGACACACACCATCATAAGGGAACTCCCGAGAGATGCGTACATTGTGGATATCGCATCCGGGGAAGGCGGGATCGATTTTGAATGTGCAAAAGAGTTTGGCATCCGTGCGGATCATGTACTTGGGATTCCCGGAAAATATGCACCGAAAGAGAGTGCATATATTTTAGAGCGGTCACTGGAACGTTTTATCAGAAATGTGGCTTCCGAAACGGAAAATCGGGAGAGGAGGGCATAATGGATTTTTCGAAATATAATATAGGATTTGGAATTACCGGTTCTTTTTGTACCTTTGCAAAGGCGAGAAAAGAAGTAGAACATCTCTGTGACATGGGGGCAAATGTGATACCGGTCTTTTCATTCCAGGCACAGAAATGTGATACCAGATTTGGCAGTGCGAAAGAGTATGTGGAGGGGATCTGTGAGATTACCGGAAATGAAGGCATCAGGACGATACCGGCAGCGGAGCCGATCGGACCAAATAACTTCCTCGATATCATGGTCATCGCACCCTGTACCGGAAATACGGCGGCAAAGCTGTGCAATGGCATTACAGACACGCCGGTTCTGATGGCGGCCAAAGCACATATGCGGAACGGAAAACCGCTCGTCATAGCGATCTCCACCAATGATGCACTCGGAGCAAATTTTAAGAACATTGGCATGCTGATGAATATGAAACAGATCTATTTTGTCCCGTTTGGGCAGGATAACCACAAGAGCAAACCGAATTCACTGGTCGCAAAGATGGAACTTTTACCGGATACCATAGAATATGCACTGGAGAGAAAACAGATCCAGCCGGTTCTGCAGAATCCGGTATAAATGATCTTGCCGCGTACCATTTTGACTCTGAGAAACTTATTTTCATCATTTTCCTGAAGAAAATAAATCTCATCATGATTTTCCTCGAAATCATGATGAGATTTATTTTTCAGGAAAATGTAATAAAAACTTGTTATAGTTAAAATTGTACGCGGCAGGATATTTAAGTGGGCAGCCGCTTTTGCACGGCGCAAGTAGAGACTGGTTTAGTTACCCTGCCTGGATGCCTCATATGCTTCACGGCAGGCGCGTGCAAGCTGGTCGCCACAGGATGTGGAGCGCATACCGCAGTGGATACCACCGATCTTTTCCTCAACCTGCTCAACGGTAAGCCCCTCTACAAGTTTTGGAATTGCCTGTAAATTACCATTGCAGCCTCCGGTAAATTTAACATTGTGTACGATATTGCCATCTAATTCTAATTCGATTAAAGTGGAACAGGTTCCCTTTGTTTTGTAAGTGTAAGTCATATTCATTCCTCCTATGTGAAAGAGTATATACACAGAAATGCAGTTTTTCAAGCGGTATTTTAGCATAGTTAATAAAAAATTCACAAAACATTTACGGCTATTTTTATTGTGGTAATGTATGAAAAGTGTTACAATGTGGATATTGTGCGAGACGTGGCTCGCAAATTTGAGAGGCGAATACAGGAATAAGGAGTTTCTATGAGTGCATTAACAAAAATCTTCGGTACGCACAGCGAGAGAGAATTAAAAAGAATTTACCCGATCGTTGACAAGGTAGAATCTTACCGTGATACGATGGCTGCGCTGTCGGATGAAGAATTAAAAAACAAGACAAAAGAATATAAAGAACGACTTGAAAAAGGAGAAACCCTGGATGATCTTCTGCCGGAAGCATATGCGACCGTGCGTGAAGCTGCAAAGCGTGTGCTTGGTATGGAACATTATCGTGTGCAGATCATCGGTGGTATCATTTTACATCAGGGACGTATCGCTGAGATGAGAACCGGTGAAGGTAAGACCCTGGTTTCTACACTTCCTGCTTACCTGAATGCGCTGGAAGGAAAAGGTGTCTGCATCGTAACAGTCAATGATTATCTGGCAAAGCGTGATGCGGAGTGGATGGGGCAGGTTCATGAGTTCCTCGGTTTAAAAGTCGGTGTTGTATTAAACGAGATGACAAACGATGAACGCCGTGATGCCTATAACTGTGATATTACTTACGTTACCAACAACGAGCTCGGATTTGATTATCTGAGAGACAACATGGTAATTTACAAAGAGCAGCTCGTACAGAGAGGACTTCACTATGCGATCATCGATGAGGTCGACTCCGTATTGATCGATGAGGCGCGTACACCGCTTATCATTTCCGGACAGAGCGGAAAATCAACCCGTCTGTATGAGGCATGTGATATCCTTGCAAAACAGATGAAACGTGGCGATGATGTGCCGGAGTACTCCAAGATGGATGCCATCATGGGCGTGGAGCAGCAAGAGAACGGAGATTTCATTGTCAATGAGAAAGATAAAGTCGTAAGCCTTACGCAGGAAGGTGTGAAAAAAGTTGAGCAGTTCTTTAAGATCGACAACCTTGCAGATGCGGAGAATTTGGAGATCCAGCACAACATTATCCTTGCACTGCGTGCACACAATTTAATGTTCCGCGATCAGGATTATGTGGTAAAAGATGATCAGGTTATGATCGTAGACGAGTTTACCGGACGTATCATGCCGGGACGTCGTTATTCCGATGGCCTGCATCAGGCAATCGAGGCAAAAGAGCATGTAAAGGTAAAACGTGAGAGTAAGACCCTTGCAACGATCACGTTCCAGAACTTCTTTAATAAATTCGAGAAGAAATCGGGAATGACCGGTACTGCGCTGACCGAGGAAAAAGAGTTCCGTGATATCTATGGCATGGATGTGATCGAAATACCGACCAACCGTCCGGTACAGCGTATTGATAAACAGGATGCCGTATATAAGACTAAGAAAGAGAAATATCATGCAGTTGTTGACGAAGTAAAAGCTGCACATGCAAAAGGACAGCCAGTCTTAGTTGGTACGATCACGATTGATATTTCCGAGACGATCAGTGACCTGTTAAAGAAAGAGGGTATCCCACATACCGTATTGAACGCAAAATTCCATGAGAAAGAGGCAGAGATCGTTGCCGGAGCCGGTGTACACGGTGCCGTTACGATCGCAACCAACATGGCAGGACGTGGTACGGATATCAAACTGGATGATGAGGCAAAGGCAGCCGGCGGACTTAAGATCATCGGTACCGAGCGTCATGAGTCAAGACGTATTGATAACCAGTTACGTGGACGTGCCGGACGTCAGGGAGATCCGGGTGAGTCCCAGTTCTTCATTTCTCTGGAGGACGATCTGATGCGTCTGTTTGGTTCCGAGAAGCTGATGGAGATCTTCAATACTCTTGGAGTTCCGGAAAACGAACAGATCCAGCATAAGATGCTTACCTCTGCGATTGAGAAAGCACAGACCAAGATCGAGGGTAATAACTTTGGTATCAGAAAGAATCTGTTAGAGTATGATCAGGTCATGAATGACCAGAGAGAGATCATTTACGCAGAGCGTCTTCGTGTATTAAACGGAGAGAATATGCGCGATGTGATCTTCAAGATGATCACAGACCGTGTGGAGAGCTGTGTAGATACCTGCATTTCTTCGGATATTCCAAAAGAAGAATGGGATTTAAATGAATTAAACCAGTTATTGACTGACCTGATCCCATTAAAACCGGTAAGTGCAGAGGATGTGGATTCCGTTAAGAATGAAAAAGAACTCAAACATCTGTTAAAAGAGCGTGCAGTCAAACTGTATGAGGCAAAGGAGACTGAGTTCCCGGAGCCGGAGCAGTTCAGAGAGTTAGAGCGCGTTGTCTTATTAAAAGTGATCGACCGCAAATGGATGGATCATATCGACGATATGGATCAGTTACGTCAGGGGATCGGACTTCAGGCATACGGACAGCGTGATCCGCTGGTAGAGTACAAGATGGCAGGATTTGATATGTTTGATGACATGATCGCAAATATCCAGGAAGACACCATCCGTCTCTTATATCATGTAAAGATTGAAGAAAAAGTAGAGCGTGAGCAGGTTGCCAAGGTAACCGGAACAAACAAGGATGACTCAGCCAACACACCAAAGAAACGTGCAGCGGCAAAGGTATATCCAAACGATCCATGTCCTTGCGGTTCAGGCAAAAAATATAAACAGTGCTGTGGCAGAATGGCATAATGACAGTATCATAAATTAAAAAGGAGAGCTTTTGACCGCTCTCCTTTTTCTGAAAAATAAAACAAAGAACAGGGAGGAAAATACAATGTATCAGACAAGAAATGTGACAGAGGAAATCGTATGGGTTGGAGCAAGTGACAGAAGACTGGCTCTGTTTGAAAACATATTCCCGATCCCAAGGGGTGTTTCTTATAATTCTTATGTATTGTTAGATGAAAAAACCGTGTTACTCGATACGGTGGATGCTTCCGTAGCAGGGCAGTTTTTTGAAAATCTTGAGCATGTGTTGGCGGACAGAACTTTGGATTATCTGGTTGTAAACCATATGGAACCGGATCACTGCGCCATGATCGCTGACATTGTGAGAAGATACCCGGATGTAAAAGTTGTGGGAAATGCAAAAACATTTGGCATGATGAAACAGTTCTTTGGGACAGACTATGCAGAGCGCGCCATTGTGGTAAAAGAGGGCGACACGCTTGCAACCGGAGCACATACGCTGCATTTTGTGATGGCACCGATGGTACACTGGCCGGAGGCAATGGTAACTTATGATGATAAGGACAAGGTGTTATTCTCAGCGGATGGCTTTGGAACATTTGGCGCGTTAAACGGTAATATTTTTGCAGATGAAGTGGATTTTGACCGGGACTGGCTGGATGATGCCAGACGTTATTATACCAATATTGTTGGTAAGTATGGCACATCCGTGCAGGCATTGCTGAAAAAGGCAGCGGGGCTTGAGATTGCTGTGATCTGTCCACTGCATGGACCAATCTGGAGAGAAAATCTCGGCTATATCTTAGAAAAATATCAGAAGTGGAGCACCTATGAGGCAGAGGAGAAAGCCGTTGTCATCATGTATGCATCCATGTATGGAGATACCGCTTCCGCGGCAGATGCACTTGCCGGTGCACTCTCCGAGCGTGGCATCCGCAAAATAGAGGTGTATGATGTTTCCAATACCCACGTTTCCGAACTGATCAGCGAGATCTTCCGTGCCAGCCATCTGGTATTTGCAGCACCGACCTATAACGGAGGCATTTATCCGGTAATGGAAAATCTGCTTTCCGATATGAAAGCGCTGGCAGTACAGAAAAAGACGGTGGCACTGATGGAGAACGGAACCTGGGCAGCTATGGCGGCAAAACAGATGCGGGAAAAACTTTCCGAATTGAAAGAGGTTACGGTATTAGATACCCAGGTGACGATAAAATCGGCAATGCTTGCTGACCAGAGAGCGGAACTGGAAGCATTTGCGGATGCGATCGTACAGACGATGTAAAAAGTCAGAAATGGAGAAAACTATGTATAAACTTGCCATTGTAGAAGATAACAGAGAGGCTGCAGAAAAGTTATCATCCTTTTTGGAGCGTTATGCGCAGGAACATCAAGAAACATTTGAAATAAAAGTTTTTGGTGATGCACTGGATTTTCTGAATGACTATCGAATGGTTTATGACGTTGTTTTTATGGATATTGAGCTTCCGGGAATGAACGGGATGGAAGCTGCACGCAGAATGAGAAAGCTCGACCAGAAAGTGGTACTGGTATTTGTAACCAATATGGCGGGCTTTGCGGTAAAGGGATATGAGGTAGGTGCAGCAGATTATCTGGTCAAACCGGTGCATTATGGAGATTTTGAATTAAAGTTAAAGCGGATCCTGGCGCGGTATCAGGAGGCGGAAGAGGCAATTCTGGTAGTGCGCCAGAGCGGTTATATACGGCTTCTGTTAAGAGAGATCCGCTATATTGAAGTACAGGGACACAAACTGTTATATCATACAGAGGAAGGCGTGGTGGATGGCAGTGGAACCCTGCTTGAGACGGAGGAAAAATTAAAAGACAAAGGATTTTTACGATGTAATAAATGTTATCTGGTCAATCAGAGACATATTACCGGAGTGAATGGATATACCTTAATGATGACCGGTGGAGAGGAACTCCAGATCAGTCGTCCACGTAAAAAGACATTTATGACGGAACTGGCAGAGGTAATGGGGAAGGATAATGTGTTATGAGTTTGGTGCAGTTGTTTTTCCAGAATAATGGATATGTGTTTGAAATCTTATTGTCTGCGGCGTTTTTTACCTGGGGAGGGGAACGCCGCAGATGTTTTGCGTTAAGAGTGATTACTGTTTTAGCCGGGATGCTTGCAGTGTCGGTATTGTGGAGCCTGATCCCGTTTGACAATGCGTGGATCGAGAGCCTGCGCACGGTTGCATTCTTTTTCCTCTGTATTGGCGGAGTTCTGTTCTGTTATCATTTTGTATTTGTGGAAGCGGCATTTTATGTTACAGCCGCAGGGGCCTCACAGCATTTCTGCTACAAAGCAGTGCGGACACTCCTGATGCCGTTGTGGAACGGAGGACTGCAGAGCGAACTGATCCTTGATATCGGTTATTTTTTTCTGGCTGCAGTACTGGAAATTGGCTTTGGCATTTTTTTTGGAAAGCGGCTGCGGAGAGAAAGCGGCAGTGCTTTCAGCAGTTCGCCGGCGGTGCTGTCACTTTTGATCGGAATGCAGCTCTGTACGAATTTTTTCCAGAACCTGTTCGATCGGTATGCGGTGGGGATCGGGCCATACACGGTATTTAACCTGTTTGATATGATCTGCTGTCTGTTTTTACTGACCTTACAGTGTGAGATCACACGAAATGAAAAAGAACAGGAGAGCAATGCGATCATGCAGCATATGCTTTATCAGCAGAAACAGCAGATGAAACTGTCGAGGGAAACGATCGACCTGATCAATATCAAGTGCCATGATATCAAGAATCAGATCGCTTCGATCGGAAATCATATCTCAGAGGAGGAACTGGCGGAATTAAACCGTGCGATCAGTATCTATGATACAGCGTTTAAGTCGGGAAATGAGGCACTTGATGTCCTTTTAATGGAAAAATTCATGCAATGTGAGAATAAAAAGATCCGTTTGGACTGCATGATGGAGGGAGAACTTCTCTCTTTTATGAAGCAGTCAGATATCTATTCCCTGTTTGGAAATGCGATCGATAATGCGATCGAGGCGGTGGACAAGCTGACGGATGAGGAGAAACGCTGTATCAATATCCGTGTGAAAGAGAGCAGGGGAATGCTCATGATCCATTTTGAAAATTATCACATGGGTGTGGTGTCATTTGATGACGGACTGCCGGAGACGACGAAGAAAGACAAACGGTATCATGGATTTGGAATGAAGAGCATCCGCATGATCACGGAAAAATATCACGGATATCTGTCGGCAGGCTCAAAAGATGGTATTTTTTCATTGAATATTTTATTGCCGATTGCAAAATAAGTCACAAAAAAGACAGTTCAGGCAAAAGGCATTGTCTGGATTTCAAAAAGCTGATAACCTTTTCTCATCGAAACAAAGGAGGAGAAGAGTATTATGTTTAAGAGATCCAATGTATGGCGTGGTGTAGGTACCACATCCGCATTATTTCTGACCATTTCATTACTGGCAGGAAATATCCTTGAAACCTATCGTACTTCGGTAGATGCTTTCGTAGGAACAAGAAGCCAGGTGACCGTGACAGATGGGGCAGAGGATGCGTGGACCTACAAGTCAGAATTTACGACTGCCAGGGAAGCGTATGAGGGCTTTCAGGAACTGGCAATCCGTACCTCTCAGGAGACATTCGCACTTCTGAAAAATGATAACAGCGTGCTGCCACTGGCAAACGACGCAAAAATCACATTATTTGGTGTCCGAAGCTACGCACCGGTTTATGGTAACTCCGGCGGTAGTGTACCGGATGGTAAATCTACAGTACAGATCTTTGATGCATTTGAGCAGAGAGGCTTCCAGCTAAACCCGTCCATGTTATCTGCATATGAGGCATTTTTTGCAGACAAAGAATGGACAACCCCACAGTTTGGTGGTGGTATTCTTCCGAGCTATGAGGAGATCACAGCTTATGACGATCCACACGAACTGACACTGGATGATCTGAAAAGCTTAAATCCAGATTATAATTCCCAATATGATGAATACAATGACGCGGCGATCGTTGTTGTCGGCAGACCTGGCGGAGAAGGTGGCGAAGGCTATTATCCTGGCGGGGAAGGCAGGGCAGACGGCGTTGAGACCGTGACAGGAAACATCTTAAGTCTCAGTGACGAAGAGATGGAGATCATTAACGAGGCAAAAGCAAACTTTGATAAAGTGATCGTACTTGTCAATGCGACCAACCCGATGGAGATCGCAAATCTGGAGGATGATCCGGATATCGATGCGATCCTCTGGATCGGTTATCCGGGTGCCTATGGTTTCTATGGTGTTGCTGATGTATTAAACGGAACCGTTTCTCCATCCGCACATTTAGGTGATGTATTTGCAAAGAACAGTGCATTAGCACCGGCAATGCAGAACTATGGAAATATCCCATGGGAGAATGCGAGCGATTTTGCAGAGGCAGCAAATGTCAACTCTTATCTGGTAGAGGCAGAGGGCATTTACACCGGTTATCGTTACTATGAGACGAGATATGCAGACATTGTCCTTGGAAATGGTGGCGCAGAGGCATCCGCAGGAACATACGCAAACGAAGACGGAACGGTTTCTGATACCGATGGAACCTGGGACTACAGCAATGAGGTAGTATATCCGTTTGGCTATGGACTTTCCTATACGACCTTTGAGCAGACGATGGACTCTGCTGTGATCGCAGAAGATAAAAAGACAGCAGAAGTTACGGTAACAACAAAAAATACCGGCGATGCAGCAGGCAAGGCAGTTGTGCAGGTATACGCACAGACTCCATATACAGATTATGACAGACAGAATCAGATCGAAAAGTCAGCTGTACAGCTGATGGACTTTGAAAAGACACAGACGCTTGAACCGGGAGAGAGCCAGACGATCACGATGAACATCGATCTTTCCAATCTGGCAAGCTACGATGCAAACAGTGCAAAAACCTATATCGTAGATCCGGGCACTTATTATCTGGCGATCGGAACAGATGCCCATGATGCGTTAAACAATATCCTTGCAGCACAGGGCAAGACAACAGAGGATGGCATGACGGCAGATGGAGATGCCGGAAAATCCTATACCTGGAACTGGGATGGAGAAGTAGACAACCAGACCTTTGCAGTCAGCAAAAATGGTACAGAGATCACAAATGCGGTTTCTGACGGAGATTACTCCATGGATATCAATTCCTTTATCCCGGATACCGTAACTTACCTTTCCAGAAGTGACTGGAACGGAACTTTCCCGAAGACAATATCAGGATTATCTGCAAATGAAACACTTTCCAGATTGCTTGGAGATGATCTTATCGAGTTAAAGACAGACGATGACACATCAGACCTGATCTTTGGGGATACCACAAGTGACCTGACGATCAATGATTTAAAAGGTGCAGATTTTGATGATCCGCGCTGGGATGAGCTGATCAATAAAGTAACCGTTGATGAGTTTTTGAATTTTGCAGGAAACGCATTCCATAATATCGCAGCGATCCCATCCGTCGGACTGATGCAGTATACCGCTGATGACGGTCCAAACGGATCCGATTCTCATTATCTGACAGAAGGATCTTATCAGGGCGTTCCGTATGAAGATGCAGCAGATTATGATTATGGAACCCGTGTTGGTGTAACACCACAGAATATCGCATATAGCTGGAACAAAGAACTGGCATATGAAAATGGAGAGATCACACTGGGTGAGAGTACGCTGGTATTAAATCTTCCGATCATGATCGGACCTGGTATGAATATCCATCGTCACGCATACAACAGCCGTGGAGCGGAGTATTATTCAGAAGACCCGATCCTGACGGGATACATCGGAAGTGCAGTCATTCAGGGGGCACAGTCCAAGGGAACCCTGGTCAACATCAAACATGCAGCATTTAACGATCAGGAGATCAACCGTTCCGGAATCGCAGTCTTTATGAATGAGCAGAAAGCGAGAGAGTTAGAGCTTCGTGGACTGCAGCAGGCATTTGAAGCAAACGGAAAACCGGCATCTTTTGAAGCAGATGAGACAAAAGCAGATACTTATACAGAAGGCGCAAGAGGCGTTATGAGTTCCTATAACCGTATTGGTGCAGTCCCATCCAGTGCAAATGCAGGAGTTCAGGTTCAGATCATGCGTAACGAGTGGGGCTTTAAAGGTTACAATGTAACCGACTTCACCGGAGTTGCATTAAAGGCATCTCCGAAAGAATCCATCCTTGCAGGAACCACTGCATTCTGTGGATTTGGAACCAGTGATGAGATCACCTACTGGAGCGGAGACGCATTAAAGGGCGACCGTGAGATGCTTCTGGCAGTAAAACAGAATCTTCATTATCTGTTATATGCTCTGGTAAACAGTGCAGCAATGAACGGGATCAATGAGACCACACACAGTGAAAATGTGATGACCTGGTGGAGAGCAGCTTACATTTCCTGCATCACAGTATTTGCAATCCTTATCGTATTGAGTGCAGTATTCTATGCAATAAGCCGGAAAAAACAGTCCGGGCTGGCTGCAGAAAGGAAGGAAGACCATGAAAAAGGCAATCAGTAAATCCAATTTAATCCTATGGGGTGCGGCAGCTGCCGCCCTCGTGGGAATGATCATTTATATTGTGACATCAGTCACCGGATACCTTGCAACATCAGCCATGAATCCATTGCCGGTCATCTGCACGGTGGCAGCGATCATCATTGCAGCTGTAGCAGCCGTACAGGAGGAAAAGATCCCATCTGTTCCATATGATATTTTACTGGTCGGGATCAGTGTATTATTGCTGATCAGCTTTTACTGCTTTATTCTGGGACGGGTATCATTAGCCGCAGACGTTTATTTCATTCCGGTCAACTATCCGGCATCAGAGGCAACCGCATTACATATTTCCATTGTTGGTGCAGTGTTCTATCTGATCGCAGATATCATTCTGATCGTGACAACATTTACGAAAAAGAAAGCAAACGCATGATGGCAGAAGACGAGGTCAAAAACCCGCCCTTAAAAAAGGGGCGGGTTGCCTTGGTTATGCGAGGAGCGGGATACATCGGATAAAAAGGGAAAGGATGAAACGGTTATGAAGGCAGTCTCATGGAATGACGGATGGACGGTAAAAAGGATAAATGAGGCAGGAGAGGGAAAACCGGTACGGATCCCGCATGATGCCATGCTGGGAGAAAAAAAGAGTGCGGATGCACCGGGCGGCACGAATACCGGATGGTATGAGGGATTTGATTATCTCTATGAGAAACGGTTTGTTCCGGGAAAAGAATATGAAAACAAAAAAATGATCCTGGAATTTGAGGGCGTATATCACAATGCGGAGGTCTGGATCGGCGGGGAAAAAGCTGCCTATCGTCCTTACGGGTATACAAATTTCTATGTGGATGTGACAGAACTTTTCCGGATCGGAGAGGAAAATCAGATATGTGTGATCGCCAGAAATGCCGATCAGCCGAATAGCCGCTGGTATTCCGGTGCCGGGATCTATCGCCCGGTTACACTCTGGGTAGGGGATGAAGTATCTATTCCGGTCAATGGAGTGAAAATAAGAACCATTTCCGTAAACCCTGCGCGAGTGGAAGTGCGGGTAAAAACCAATGTGAAAGCACCGGTTTTGATCGAGATCTTTGATCCTTCCAAAAAGGAAACGGTGATCTGTTTCCGGAAAACAGTCTGCGAGGGAGAGGTGGCAGAAGTATTTGAAATCCCGGATGCAAAACTGTGGAATGTCGATACTCCATTTTTGTATCAGTGCAGGGTAACAGCCGGAACAGACGTGGTATGGGAACACTTTGGCGTCCGCAGACTGACATGGGGGGAAGAAGGCATTCTGTTAAATGGCGAACGCGTGATCCTTCAGGGGGCATGTGTGCACCATGACAATGGACTGCTCGGTGCGGCCTGTGATCCGGATGCGGTAGAGCGGAAGGTGCGCCTGATGCGTGAAAATGGTTACAATGCGTTACGGAGTGCGCACAACCCATGTTCAAAAGCATTTCTGGATGCCTGCGACAGACAGGGGATGCTCGTAATGGATGAGTACATCGATCACTGGTATATCCACAAGACGGAATATGATTATGTCAATTATTTCGAGGAATGGTGGAAACAGGATCTGACCGATATGGTGGAAAAAGATTATAATCATCCCTGTGTCATCCTGTATTCAACCGGAAATGAAGTCAGTGAGACCGCACAGGAGCGTGGGATCAAACTGACCGGTGAGATGACAGAATTTTTACACAGTCTGGATGCGACCCGTCCGGTTACCTGTGGCGTTAATATCTTTTTTAATCTGCTAAGCTCGATCGGATTTGGCGTATACAGTGACGAGAAAGCAAAAAAAGAAGCAGAGAAAAAGCCTGGTAAGAAAAAAGCAGTTGGAAGCCAGTTCTTTAATAATCTGGCAGGACTTCTGGGCGATGAATTTATGAAGCGCGGTGCAACGCTGCATGGCTGTGATGTCAAGACAAGAGATGCCTTTGCCCGGATGGATATTGCCGGATATAATTACGGCATTTATCGTTACACACATGATCTGAAAAAATATCCGGACCGCCTCATTTTAGGAAGTGAGACATTCTGTAAAGATGCTTACCGCTTTCGGGAAATGGCGAAAAAAAATCCGCGGCTGGTCGGTGACTTTGTCTGGGCTGGGATGGATTACCTTGGCGAAGTGATGGTAGGCTCCTGGGAATACAGTGATTATGCGAAAAACTTTGAGGGAGACCTTGGCTGGGTTTCCGCAGGTTCGGGAAGAGTCGATCTGACCGGAAAACCACTCTGTGAAGCTTTGTATACCAGAGTTGCATTGGAGCAGGAAATGGGACCATTTATCGGAGTATGCCCGGTCGATCACACGAATGACCGTCACAGTCCTTCGGCGTGGAAGATGTCAAATGCACTGGAAAGCTGGAGTTTCCGCGGACACGAGGGAAAAAGGGCAAAAGTGGAAATATATGCCAGAGCACACGAGGTGGAGTTAAAGATCAATGGAAAAAGTGTCGGCAGGAAGACATTGAAAAATGACTGTATCACCCGATTTAACTGTACTTATGAAAATGGAACGGTGGAAGCGGTTTCCTATGATGAGTCGGGAACCGTGATCGGAACGGCATTATTAAAAACCGCAGGAGAGGAAACGAAGATCCACATGGAAGCGGAAGAAAAACAGGTTTCCTGTGGACATCTTGCCTTTGTCCGTCTGCGTTATGTGGATAACGAGGGGATCACCAAGCCTCTGGAACGCGGAAATCTGCACGTTACGGTAAAGGGAGGCACCTTAGAGGCACTCGGAAATGCCTGTCCGTATAATGAAAAAGGTTATCTGGGGACTGAGACAGAGACCTATTATGGGGAGGCACTCGCGATCGTGCGTGCCGGAAATGAAGCAGAACTCGAGATCGGGGCAGAGGACGGCATACATCAGGCAGAGCTTAAGATTCCGGTAACAGAGAAACCAAACGCTGAATGGAGGTAAGAATGGAAACATTACAGAAGAAATGGTCGGATTTTTCAGACAGGCATAAATTGATCGCACAGTTTATCAAATTTTACGCATTTTCGATGCTGGTTACAGTCATTCAGTATCTGCTGCTCACGTTTCTGCCGGGACTGTTTTATAAATTTACAGACTGGTGTGAGATTCCGTGTCAGCTGATCCATCTGTCAGCCGGACCGGTGGATACCTATGTGTTTAATTATCCGGTGACCGGAGATGCCACAGGCGGAATGGGGTATTTTGCAGCATTTGCCATCACGCTTTTTATTGCACAGTGTATCAATTTCCCGATGCAGCGCAATGTGACATTCAAATCAAAGGGAAATATCTGGTATCAGATTGCGTGGTATGTTGTGGCATTTATCCTGATCACAATCGTATGCAGCTTTTTGATGGGCATTTATGTACCGATTTGTAAAAAATATGTGCCGACTGCACTGTATAACATCCTGATCACAGTGATTAATGGCGGGGTGCAGATGGTGATCTATTTTCCAATCTATAAGATTATTTTTCCGGAGGGAAAGGCAGAATGAAAGAAGTCAGGGAGATAAGAGAACAATTAACACTGGAAGAAAAATGTGCACTGTTATCCGGGGCATCTGTATTCCAGACACGTGCTTTTAAGAAAAAAAATATTCCTGCGATCTGGCTTTCCGATGGACCGCATGGTCTGCGTAAGCAGGCGGGACCGTCAGATCACCTTGGGTTAAATCCGAGTGTGGAGGCTACCTGTTTCCCGACCGCGGCTGCCGTTGCCAACAGCTGGGACGAAACATTAGGTGAGCAGGTCGGCAGGGCATTGGGTGAGGAAGCCGCCGTACAGGGAGTCCATGTCTTGCTTGGCCCGGGACTGAATATGAAACGGAATCCACTGTGCGGACGGAACTTTGAGTATTTTTCAGAGGATCCATATCTGGCAGGAAAGATGGCTGCGGCATATATCCGTGGGATCCAGTCAAATGGAGTGGCAGCATGTCCGAAACATTTTGCAGTCAATGATCAGGAAACAAGGCGTATGGCATCGGACAGTATTGTGGACGAGCGTACGCTGCGGGAAGTGTATCTGACCGGATTTGAGATTGCGGTAAAAGAGGGAAAACCCAAATGTATCATGTCAAGTTACAATCGCATCAATGGAGTCTATGCCAATGAGAATAAACATCTTCTTGCGGATATCCTGAAAAAGGACTGGGGATATCAGGGGGCAGTTGTGACAGACTGGGGCGGTTCGAATGACCATGCCCTCGGTGTGGCTGCAGGCTCTACCCTAGAGATGCCTGCACCGGGCGGTGATTCGGTGCGTGAACTGATGGCTGCAGTAAAAAGCGGAAAGATAAAGGAAAGTGATGTTGACGCAAGGGTAGATGAAATGCTGGAACTGATCTCTTCCACACAGAGTGCGATAGAACGTGGCGGCAGACAGGCAGTGATCAAAAACGGAGAGGCAAATCTTCCGGAAGAGATGAAAGAAAAACATCATGCACTGGCAGCACATGCAGCGGCAGAAAGTCTGACCCTGCTTAAAAATGAGGGAGGAGTCCTGCCGCTAAAAGAAACAGACAAAGTGGCACTGATCGGTGATTTTGCAGAAAATCCCCGTTATCAGGGAGAGGGTTCCAGTATGGTACATGTGACCGCCCTGGATAACCTCAGAGAGTCGATGGAACAGTCAAAATTAAATGTGATCGGTTACGCAAAAGGCTTTGACCGCCTCGGAAGTGAGGAGGAAACACTGGCAAAAGAAGCGGAAGAGCTGGCAGGGCGTGCAGATGTCACAGTTCTTTGTCTGGGACTGGATGAAGTGCAGGAGAGTGAGGGACTGGACCGTTCCGGCATGCGGATACGGGAAAATCAGGTTCAACTGTTGAAACGGCTGCGCAGATGCAGCAGACAGGTCGTGGTCGTGTTATTTGCCGGAAGCAGTGTAGAAACTCCGTGGCGATCGGACTGTGATGCCATTCTGTATGCGTGTCTCTGCGGACAGGCGGGAGCAAAAGCAGTCGCAGATGCACTGGATGGGACGATCAATCCGGGTGGAAAACTGGCAGAGACCTGGATCGAGCACTATGAGGACACACCGTCACTCCATCATTTCGCAGGGAAAAAACGGACGGTCGAGTATCGGGAAGCACTTTATATCGGTTATCGTTACTATCAGAAGGCAAAAGTTCCGGTTGTATTTCCGTTTGGCTATGGATTAAGTTATACAACGTTTTCCTATACGGATCTTGAGGTAACGGAGAAACAGGTCAGCTTCCTATTGAAAAATACCGGAGACAGAGAGGGAACAGAAATATCACAGATCTATGTTTCTGCACCTGGAACAGAGGTATTTGTGCCGGAACGTGAACTGAAAGGATTTGCAAAAACGACATTAAAAGCAGGAGAGCAGAGACGGGTAACGATCGTGCTGGATGATAAGGTATTCCGGTACTGGAATGTAAAAACAAACCGCTGGGAACAGGAGGCAGGTACTTATCAGATCAGTGTTGGTATCTCAAGTCAGGATATGGTATTGTCTGATCAGATCGAACTTGCCGGATCGGGGGCAGATGCACCATATGACAGGAGCAGACTGCCACATTATGAGTCCGGTCAGGTGCAAAACGTTGACGAAGCGGAATTTGCATATCTTTTAGGACATCCTGTCCCGGATGGCAGACCGGATATCAGCCGGAACATGACACTCGGCGAGATGAACCATGGCAGGAGCCCGCTTGGATGGCTGATCTGGGCGGTCTTAAATGGGATGTTGAATTGTAGTTTAAAAAAGGGACAGCCGGATCTGAACCTGCTGTTTCAGTTAAATATGCCATTGCGCGGACTTGCCAAGATGACAAGTGGAATGATCAGTATGGGGATGGTAGATGGAATTGTCCTGGAATTAAAAGGCTTCTGGTTCATAGGACTGATCAAGATACTGGTTGAATTTATAAAGAATATGGTATTGAATCTGAAATTCGAGGGAAGAATGAAAGAGTCATAAATAACGAAAGTACAGAACAAACATTCGATTTGCTCTGTACTTTTTTTCATTTGAATGATATAATAAGCGCAGAAAGCAATCAGGAGAAGACGATGGATCATTTTAAATTAGTTTCCAAATACCAGCCGACAGGAGACCAGCCGCGTGCGATCGAGGAACTGGTCAGGGGCTTTAAAGAGGGGAATCAGTTTGAGACCCTGCTTGGAGTTACCGGTTCCGGTAAGACATTTACCATGGCAAATGTCATTCAGGCATTAAATAAACCGACTTTGATCATTTCACATAACAAGACACTGGCGGCGCAGCTCTATGGAGAATTTAAAGAGTTTTTCCCGGAAAATGCAGTCGAGTATTTTGTTTCCTATTATGATTATTATCAGCCGGAGGCATATGTGCCACAGACCGATACCTATATCGCAAAGGATTCTGCGATCAATGAGGAAATCGATAAACTGCGCCTTTCTGCGACCGCTGCACTGGTAGAGCGGAAGGATGTTATCGTGATCGCATCTGTTTCGTGTATCTATGGTCTGGGCAGCCCCGAGGATTATTTAAACATGATGGTATCTCTGCGCCCGGGACAGGAGCGGGACAGGGATGATGTGATCCGCGCACTGGTGGATATCCAGTACACCAGAAATGATATGGATTTTCACCGCGGTACGTTCCGTGTCCGGGGAGATACCCTGGAGATCTTTCCGGCAAACTATGGCGATACGGCGGTAAGGGTCGAGTTCTTCGGAGATGAGATTGACCGCATTACAGAGATCGATGTCCTGACCGGAGAGATCAAGTGCAGACTGGAGCATTTTGCCGTCTTTCCGGCATCCCACTATGTTGTGCCGCAGGAGAAGATAAGAAAGGCGTGCGATGCCATCGAGGAAGAATTAGAAGAGCGGGTCCGTTATTTCAAGGGCGAGGACAAACTGCTTGAGGCACAGCGTATCTCAGAGCGTACCAATTTTGATATCGAGATGTTAAAGGAGACCGGCTTCTGCAGTGGCATAGAGAACTATTCCAGACATCTGGCAGGACTTCCGGCAGGTGCGACTCCACATACCCTGATGGACTATTTCAAGGATGACTATCTGATCATCGTGGATGAGTCGCATATCACGATCCCACAGATCCGGGGAATGTATGCCGGGGACCAGTCGAGAAAGTCGACACTGGTCGATTATGGGTTTCGACTTCCGTCTGCAAAGGACAACCGGCCATTAAATTTTGAAGAATTTGAGAGCAAGATCGACCAGATGCTCTTTGTCTCTGCGACACCAAACGTTTACGAGGACGAGCACGAACTGCTCCGCACGGAACAGATCATACGACCGACCGGTCTGTTAGACCCTGAGATCTCGGTGCGTCCGGTGGAGGGACAGATCGATGACCTGATCGGAGAAGTCAATAAAGAGATCGCAAAACACAACAAAGTCCTGATCACGACACTGACCAAGAAGATGGCAGAAGATCTGACCGATTATATGCGTGAGGTTGGCATCCGGGTCAAATATTTGCATTCCGATATCGATACGCTGGAGCGAGCAGAGATCATCCGTGATCTGCGGCTGGATGTATTTGATGTATTAGTCGGGATCAACCTGTTAAGGGAGGGACTGGATATCCCGGAGATCACGCTGGTGGCGATCCTGGATGCAGATAAAGAGGGATTCTTGCGTTCGGAGACATCCCTGATCCAGACGATCGGACGTGCGGCGCGTAACAGCGAGGGACACGTTATCATGTATGCGGATCAGATGACCGATTCCATGCGTGTGGCGATCGAGGAGACCGAGCGAAGAAGAAAGATCCAGCAGGAATACAACGAGGAACATGGCATTACACCGACAACGATCCAGAAGTCAGTAAGAGATCTGATCAGCGTATCCAAGAAGGTAGCCAAAGAAGAGATGAACTTCAAGAAAGATCCGGAGTCCATGAGCAAGGCAGAGCTGGAGAAACTGATCGCCGATATCCAGAAGAAGATGCAGAAGGCGGCAGCCGATCTGAATTTCGAGGCGGCAGCAGAATACAGGGACAAGATGATCGAACTGAAAAATATGCTGCAGGGCTTGTAAGAAAAAGGAGAAATACGAAAACGTACAGGAGTGTTATGAAAGAGAAAACAATTTTAAATCTGATATGTAAGTGGCGTGCAGAACTGATGGGAGCAGCGATCTTATGGGTGGTGCTGTTCCATGCAGGATTTCAGTTCCGCGGAGTCTTTTTCGATACCGTGCAGGCGATCGGATATGGTGGAGTCGATATCTTTTTCCTGCTATCGGGGATCGGTCTTTACTATTCCCTGAAAAAATCGGATGAGCTTCTTCTGTTTTACAAAAGAAGAGCACGAAGGATCTTCCCTTCCTATCTGCCGTTTATTCTTATCTGGTGCATTTACATGCTGCACGGTTCTTCTTATCCGGGAGATACGATCGCAAGGATCGTTGCAGGAAATCTGTTTATGACAGGCTGGGTTGCAGACATCGGACTGCAGTTCAACTGGTATGTGCAGGTGATCTTCTGGGTCTATCTGCTGGCACCGCTTTTCTATAAGATGATCGTGGCAGCAACAAAAAAATGGCACTACGGAGTGATCCTTCTCTGGGCACTTTTGCTTGGGGTCGCATTCTGGTGTGATGATAATCATCTGCTTGGTGTATCACGCCTGCCGGTCTTTTTACTGGGTATGATGTGGGCACATGCGGGAAATGCTTCGGATAAAGAAAACACAGATGGGAAACCTGATGTGGGAGGGAAAAATGCGATCCTCCTGATCTTGCTGGCTGTGGCAGGAATGGTACTCCTGCTTGCCTGTTATTTCAACTTCCCACGCGAGACGATGTGGGCATATGGACTCTGGTGGTATCCGTTTCTTCTGATCACCCCGGGATTATGTCTTGTGATCTGTCTGCTGTTGGAAGCAATGGACAAAGTAAAGGGACTCCGTCAACTGAGAAAACCACTTGCGTTGCTCGGAACGGCATCCTTTGAAATATATCTGATCCACATAGCGGCATTTGAGATCGTACCGGATTATATCTGGGTCACCTTAAATAAGAGATGGCTTGTTCTGGTGCTGGCTTCGATTCTGGTTGGAATAGGGTATCATCTGCTGGTAGAGTGCATCATGCGGAAATGGAGATTCAAATGAGAGATAGCAAAGAAAGAAAATATATCAAAATCAGAGGCGCAAATGAACATAATTTAAAAAATATCGATGTCGATATCCCAAGGGATGAATTTGTCGTACTGACCGGACTTTCGGGTTCCGGAAAATCATCACTGGCATTTGATACGATCTATGCAGAGGGACAGAGACGTTACATGGAGTCATTGTCCTCTTATGCAAGACAGTTCCTGGGGCAGATGGAAAAACCAAACGTAGAGAAGATCGAGGGGCTTTCTCCGGCAATCTCGATCGACCAGAAATCGACCAATCGAAATCCACGTTCTACGGTTGGAACGGTAACCGAGATCTATGATTATTTCCGTCTGCTCTATGCAAGAGTCGGAACACCACACTGTCCGAAATGTGGCAGGGAGATCAAAAAACAGAGCGTTGACCAGATGGTGGATCAGATCATGGCATTGCCGGAGCGTACCAGGATCCAGCTTTTGGCACCGGTGGTACGTGGAAGAAAGGGAGAACATCAGAAGCTTTTCGAACAGGCGAAACGAAGTGGCTATGTGCGTGTGATCGTGGATGGCAGCATGTACGAACTGAACGAAGAGATCAAGCTGGAAAAAAATAAAAAACATAATATCGAGATCGTCGTAGACCGTCTGATGGTAAAAGAGGGGATCGAAAAACGACTGACCGATTCCATTGAAAATGTGCTGGAACTGGCAGATGGCAAGATGACACTGGACATCATAGACGGAGAGCAGATCCAGTTTTCAGACAGTTTTTCCTGCCCGGATTGCGGGATCAGCATTGATGAGATCGAGCCGCGGAGCTTTTCGTTCAACAATCCGTTCGGCGCATGTCCGACCTGTTTTGGCCTGGGATACAAGATGGAATTTGATATCGACCTGATGATCCCGGATAAAAAACTATCGATCGCCGAGGGCGCGATCCAGGTAATGGGATGGCAGTCCTGCACAGATCCGTCCAGCTTTACCTATGCGGTGTTAAAGGCACTTTCGGAAGCCTATGATTTTTCCCTCGAGACACCGTTTGAGGAGTACCCGGATGAGATCAAACAGGTGCTGGTTTATGGAACAGACGGCAGGGAAGTAAAAGTCCACTATAAGGGACAGCGCGGAGAGGGTGTTTATGATGTGGCATTTGACGGACTGATAAGAAATGTCCAGCGGAAATACCGCGAGACCTCATCAGATACGATGAAACAGGAGTATGAGCAGTTCATGCGGATCACACCTTGTGAGGACTGCCATGGACAGCGATTGAAACCGTCTTCACTGGCGGTCACGGTCGCAGATAAAAATATTTATGAGATCACATCCATGTCCGTTAAAAATCTGGTGGAATTTTTGAAGACGATGGAATTAAGCCATCAGCAGCATCTGATCGGTGACCAGATCTTAAAGGAGATCCGTGCGAGAGTCGGATTTTTAAATGAGGTAGGACTGGATTATCTTTCCCTGTCACGTGCAACGGCAACCCTTTCGGGAGGAGAGGCACAGCGTATCCGTCTTGCAACCCAGATTGGATCAGGACTGGTCGGTGTTGCCTATATACTGGACGAGCCGTCCATCGGACTGCATCAGAGGGATAATGATAAACTGCTTGGTGCGTTAAAAAATTTAAAAGATCTTGGTAATACACTGATCGTGGTAGAACATGATGAAGATACCATGCGGGCAGCGGATTACATTGTGGATATCGGACCGGGAGCAGGCTCTCACGGTGGAGAAGTGGTTGCCTGTGGAACAGCAGAAGAGATCATGAAAAATCCGGATTCAATCACGGGAGCATATTTAAGTGGCAGGATCCGGATCCCGATCCCGGAGGAAAGAAGAAAACCGACCGGTTACCTGACGATCAAGGGAGCAAGGGAGAACAACCTGAAAAATATTGATGTCAGGGTTCCGCTGGGCATTATGACCTGTATTACCGGTGTTTCTGGTTCCGGAAAGAGTTCACTGACCAATGAGATCCTTTACAAACGGCTGGCAAGAGATCTGAATCGTGCCAGATGTATTCCGGGTGCACATGATGCGATCCTTGGAATGGAACAGTTGGATAAGGTCATTGATATCGACCAGTCTCCGATCGGAAGAACACCGCGTTCCAACCCTGCAACCTATACCGGAGTATTTGATATGATCCGTGATCTGTTTGCAGCGACCCCGGATGCCAAGGCGAGAGGCTATAAAAAGGGCAGATTCAGTTTTAACGTCAAGGGCGGCAGATGTGAGGCATGCTCCGGCGACGGTATTTTAAAGATCGAGATGCACTTTTTGCCGGATGTGTATGTGCCATGCGAGGTCTGCGAGGGCAAACGCT
Source organism: uncultured Roseburia sp. (assembly GCA_900550935.1). Lineage (GTDB taxonomy): Bacteria > Bacillota > Clostridia > Lachnospirales > Lachnospiraceae > Roseburia. The sequence goes on along the minus strand of URUD01000004.1, from coordinate 64,112 downwards.
ATAACAGAGAAACGCTCGAAGTCAAATACAAGGGAAAGAGCATCTATGATGTGCTGGATATGACAGTAGAGGAGGCACTCGAATTTTTCAAAAACGTGCCATCGATCGAGCGTAAGATCCAGACCTTGTATGACGTAGGACTTTCCTATGTAAAATTAGGACAGCCTTCAACCGAACTTTCCGGAGGCGAGGCGCAGCGTATCAAGCTGGCGACCGAGCTCTCCAAGCGAAGTACCGGAAGGACGATCTACATCCTTGATGAGCCGACGACAGGACTTCATTTTGCGGATGTGCACAAACTGATCGAGATCCTGCGCAGGCTTTCAGATGGTGGAAACACGGTGGTTGTGATCGAACATAACTTAGACGTCATCAAAACTGCGGATTATATCATCGATATGGGACCGGAAGGCGGAGATGGAGGTGGAACGGTCATTGCATACGGTACACCGGAAGAAGTCGCAAAAATCCCGGAATCCTACACCGGCTATTATATTAAGAAATATCTGGAAAAAGAATAACAGATACAAGAAGAGCACGATCTCAAAGACCGTGCTCTTTATATTTCATGATAGTAGAATGTTCGCGGAGCGTGCAATTTATTATTTTGGGGAGTGCCTTCCTGATCTCCGAAGAAACCAGGAAAGCATGAGTTATGAAAAATTATACTTTGCCACCAGGCAGATGCCTGATGCAACACATCGGGTTAAGATGTATTGGCTAGTACTGTTTTAATATAAAACAAAAATGTGATGGTTTTGTGAAGACAAAATGAAAAAAAGAGAAAATAAATAAAAAAAATGAAGAATTTCTTATTTTTTATGAAAAACGCGTTTTAGGGAAAAAAAACCTTTGAAAAATCCCAGTTTTTGTATATAATAGGACTGTATATGTAAAAATATGATTAAATGTATTTCTATGTCCAGTTGGAGGTGGAAATAATTACCAGGATTTACAGGTGTGCAGATCGGCATGACAGGAAATCCTATAGATGTAAGTTGCAGAAAGGGAAAGGGGCAGGATAAAAAGATGATGAGTACAGATATCGGTATCGATCTGGGTACCGCAAGCATATTAGTTTATATCAAAGGAAAAGGTGTCGTTTTAAAGGAGCCTTCTGTTGTAGCCTTTGATCGTGATACAAATAAAATCAAAGCAATTGGGGAAGAAGCAAGACTGATGTTAGGAAGAACACCGGGGAATATCGTAGCTGTCCGCCCATTAAGACAGGGTGTTATTTCTGATTATCAGGTAACCGAGAAAATGATCAAATACTTTATCCAGAAAGCACTTGGCAAAAAGACATTCCGCAAACCGCGTATCAGTGTCTGTGTACCGAGTGGTGTTACTGAGGTAGAAAAAAAGGCAGTAGAGGATGCAACCTATCAGGCAGGAGCCAGAGAAGTTGCTATTATAGAGGAGCCGATCGCAGCAGCCATTGGAGCCGGAATTGATATCGCAAGACCATGTGGAAATATGATCGTAGATATCGGAGGCGGTACCGCAGATATCGCAGTGATCTCACTGGGAGGTTCTGTTGTAAGTACTTCCATTAAAATTGCAGGAGATGATTTTGATGAGGCAATCGTCCGCTATATGAGAAAGAAACACAATCTCCTGATTGGTGAGCGCACCGCAGAGGACATCAAGATCCGCATCGGAAGCTGTTTCCCACTTGCACAGAATGAGACAATGGATGTAAGAGGCCGTAACCTAGTAACCGGTCTTCCAAAGACTGTGACCGTATCTTCTGAGGAGACAGAAGAGGCACTTCGTGAGCCAACCCTTCAGATCGTGGAAGCAGTACATTCCGTACTGGAGAAAACACCGCCAGAGCTGGCAGCAGACGTTGCAGACCGCGGTATTGTATTAACCGGTGGTGGCGCATTACTTCGTGGTCTGGAAGAACTCATTGAAGACAGAACCGGTATCAATACGATGACAGCAGATGAGCCAATGACCTGTGTTGCGATCGGAACTGGAAAATATGTAGAGTTTTTATCCGGAAAAAGAGATGATGACTAAGGAATTGGTACTTTATGCCGATATATAACTGAGAGACATTTTTGGCAAAAGAAAAGGAGCGTCTTATGGTAAAAGGATTGTATACTGCGTATACAGGAATGATAAATGAACAGAACAGACTGGATGTCCTTTCCAACAATCTGGCAAATGCAGACACCAACGGTTATAAAAAAGAAGGGGCAACAAGCCAGACTTTTGCAGATGAACTGGCGATCAAGATCAAGGATACTTCCTACTACAGCATGCCACAGAAACTTGGCGGCATGAGCATGGGAGTTCATATCGGAGAGACTTATACCGACTACAGTCAGGGCAACTATAAAGTGACAGATGGTTCTACGGACTTTGCATTGGATGGCAATGGTTTCTTTGCAATCGAATATACAGACAAGGCAGGAAATACTTCTGTAAAATATACCAGGGATGGTGCTTTTGTAGTAAATACAGCAGGCTATCTTGTGACCAAGGATGGCGACTATGTGTTAAATCAGAATGGGGCTTTAAACGGAGCAGCGGGTTCCAGAATCCAGCTTAACCCGAATGAGAAGATCACAGTTGATGAGATGGGAAATATCTTCCAGAATGATGCACAGGTTGCAACGATCGGTGTTGTGGATTTTGAGGATTACAACTATCTGGCAAAATTCGGAGAGAACATGTACGATATGGTAAATGGAGGAACAAGAATTGCATCCACTGCAAAAGTAAATCAGGGATGTATCGAGACTTCCAACGTCAATGTCGTTTCCGAGATGGTCAATATGATCACGATCACAAGAGCTTATCAGGCAGGACAGAAAGTGATCAACGCAGTCGATGAGACACTGGACAAAGCAGTCAATCAGGTAGGAAAGGTATAATGGAGGTATAAAACTATGATGAGAGCATTATACACTGCTGCAACCGGAATGATCGCGCAGCAGAGCAATGTAGATAACATATCAAACAACTTATCCAACGTAAACACCGTAGGATACAAAGAGCAGAAAACAGAGTTTAAATCTTTGTTATATCAAACCATTCAGACGAGAACCACTTCCGCAAACGGAGAGGAAAAACCAATCTCCGCACAGGTAGGACTTGGAACCAGAGTGGCGGCAAATACATCCATCTATACACAGGGTTCTATGATCGCCAGTGAAAATTCCACAGACTTTGCGATCAGTGGAGATGGATTCTTTGCAGTGCGTGGAGCTGATGGAGAAACCTACTATACCAGAGCCGGTAACTTTACCTGGGCAGTCAATGGAAATGCAGTCCGTTTGACTACAACCGATGGTTATCCAGTATTAGATACCAACGGAAATGAAATCACACTTCCGGCAGGTGTCAGCTCCGGACAGGTTATCGTATCCAGTGATGGTTCTTTTGGATATACAACAGCAAAGGGTACTTATGTGGACATGAATCGCAGCTTTGGTATTTACCAGTTCAACAACCCGGCAGGTCTGGAAAAAGAAGGTCAGAATCTTCTGGCAGAGACACCGGCTTCTGGTGCACCTTTGAATGAGGCGACGAACAACAACGTGACAAGAAGCAAAATCTACCAGAATTATCTGGAAGGTTCCAACGTTCAGGTAGCAGACGAGATGGTAAACCTGATTGTAGCACAGCGTGCTTACCAGTTGAACTCCAAAGCGATCACAGCATCAGACGAGATGTTAGAGCAGGCAAATAACTTAAGAAGATAGTTTTAGAAACATAGTTCTGACAACACAGTTTCAGAAACTATGCAGATAGAAACGGAGAGTGGCGAATGATTTCATTGGATGCAATGTCATCTTTGGTTGACACAAGTAAAAATGCAGCAGCTGCAAATAATGCGTCTTCCCTGCAGAGTTCTTTAAGTAATATTTCTTCCGATTCTTCGGAGGAAGAGTTGCTCCAGGTATGTAAAGACTTTGAGTCATATTTTGTGGAAGAGCTTTTAAAGGAAGTAAAGGACAGTATGTTATCAGAGGATGATAACGAGGACAGTTCCATTTCCACCCTGAAAGATTATCACATGGACAGTGTGATTGAGCTGGTGGCAGATGAAGTTGTGGACGAAGTTGGAACCAACTTCACACAGCAGCTGTTTGAGCAGATGAAACGAAACTATAATATCGAGTAAGATGAACTGGCAGTTTTTGACTGCCAGTTTTTTGCGTGAGAAGCGGAAAAATGGAGTGCGTGCATGAAATTTGACGAGCACCGCGAGTGAAATAACTATGGCTAGGATGGAAACATACTTTGGAACAGTTAACAGGATATGTAGAACATATTATATATAGGAATGCAGACAATGGATATACCGTATTGAACCTTGTGAGCAGCGAGGAGGAGATCACCTGCGTGGGTACGTTTTCGGCGATCGCGGAAGGGGAGAACATCGAGGCAACCGGGGAATATACGGAACATCCGACCTATGGCAGACAGTTTAAGGTGGACAGCTTTGAGGAAAAAGCACCCGAGGACGAAGAGGCGATTGAACGTTATCTTGGTTCCGGTGCGATCAAAGGGATCGGGCTTGCGCTTGCGGCAAGGATCGTGCGTAGGTTTAAAGATGACACCTTTCGCATTATCGAGGAAGAGCCGGAGCGGCTTGCCGAGATCAAGGGGATCAGTCAGAGAAAAGCGATGGAGATCGCCAATCAGGTCAATGAAAAAAGAGATCTACGCCAGGCAATGATCTTTTTACAGCAGTATGGCATCACGATGAATCTTGCTGTCAAAGTTTATCAGGCATACGGACAGGAAATTTATGAGATCATCCGGCAGAACCCGTACCGGCTGGCAGATGATATCGAGGGTGTGGGATTCCGGACAGCAGACGAGATTGCGGCAAGGGTCGGCATCCGCATGGATTCGGATTTTCGTGTAAAGAGCGGTATCTTATATACCCTGCTCCAGGCATCGGGAGAGGGACATACCTACCTGCCGGAGGAAGAACTGACCAGACGGGCAGCGAGACTGCTGGAAGTGGATGCTGACCAGGTTGAGAAACAATACATGGATCTGGCAATCGAGCGTAAGATCGTATTGAAGCAGGGCAGCAGAGAGGATGGAGCGGAAACACAAATCTATGCGTCGACCTTCTATTATATGGAGGCAAATACGGCGGCGATGCTAAAGGAACTCAATGTGACCTATGATGTGCCGGAGGTGGAAATCGAGCAGAGACTCCGTAAGATCGAGAAACAGACCGGGATGGAACTGGATGAACATCAGGTGACGGCAGTCAAAGAGGCAGTGAGAAACGGCCTTCTGATCATTACCGGAGGACCCGGAACCGGAAAGACGACGACGATCAACACGATCATTAAGTATTTTGAACTGGAAGGGTTCGATATTTTTCTTGCGGCACCGACCGGGCGTGCGGCAAAGCGGATGAGTGAGACGACCGGATTTGAGGCGAGAACCGTACACCGGATGCTGGAATTAAACGGCGGTGCAGAAGGCAGTGGGGGCTTTGAACGAAACGAACAGAACCCGCTGGAAACGGATGTCATCATCATTGACGAGATGTCGATGGTGGATATCAGCCTGATGTATTCTCTGTTAAAAGCGATCGCGGTTGGAACGCGCCTGATCTTAGTGGGAGATGTCAACCAGCTTCCAAGCGTAGGGCCGGGAAGTGTACTGCGTGATATCATAAGATCCGGTGTCTGTAATGTTGTCATGCTGACCAAGATCTTTAGACAGGCATCAACCAGTGACATTATTGTGAATGCACATAAGATCAATCATGGAGAAGAAGTTGTGTTAGACAATAAGAGTATGGATTTCTTCTTCTTAAAACGATACGATGCAGATGTTATCATCAATGTTGTGTTACAGCTCATCAAACAGAAACTGCCGAAATTTGTGGATGCCACACCATATGATATTCAGGTGCTGACCCCGATGCGAAAGGGACTGCTTGGAGTCGAGCGGTTGAACACGATCCTGCAGCAATACATGAATCCACCATTAAGCAGCAAAGCGGAAAAAGAATATGGCACGACGATATTCCGCGAGGGCGATAAGGTCATGCAGACGAAAAACAATTACCAGCTTGAGTGGGAGATAAGGAGTCCATATGGTCTGTCAATCGAAAAAGGACTGGGTGTCTTTAACGGAGATATGGGAATCATCCGGCAGATCAATGATTTTGCAGAGCTGATGACGATTGAGTTTGATGAGGGCAGGATGGTCGAATATCCTTATAAATTGCTGGATGAACTGGAACTTGCGTATGCGATCACGATACATAAGTCGCAGGGAAGTGAGTATCCGGCAGTCGTGATCCCTCTTTTGAGCGGGCCGGCAATGCTGATGAACCGGAACCTGATCTATACGGCGGTCACAAGGGCGCGCAAGTGCGTGACGCTGGTCGGAAATGAACAGACGTTTTACCAGATGGTACAGAACACCTCACAGCAGAAACGGTACAGCGGTCTGTGTGAACGCTTGAAAGAGTAACCGTAATATTATAAAAAAATTAAGAAAACCTTTATAGAATACCATCGGTAAAGATGGTATTCTTTTTTTAGGGAGAGATTTGGAAAGGTTTTTATGCAACTAAAAATGGGGGATTTCTGGCAGCTTATGTTTCCAGCGAGGTGTCCGGTCTGTGACGGGATATTGTTTCCGGGAGATATGATCTGTCAGGAATGTAAAACCAGGATCAAGGTGATAGAAGGGGCAGTATGCAGTAAGTGTGGAAAGCCGTTATCAGATGAGCGGAGAGAGTACTGCAGTGACTGTGTGAAAAAACGTCACCCCTATCAACAGGGGAAGGCTGTCTTTGTGTACGAGGGCGCGATCAAGGGATCTCTGTACCGGTTCAAGTACAGCAACAAAAGAGAATATGCCACATTTTATGCCGGGGCAGCGGCAGAGCGATATAAAGACTGGATCAAGGCAAAAGGGATCGAAGCAATCGCTCCTATCCCGATGTATTTCTGGAAAAAGCGTTTGCGCGGATATAATCAGGCCGAAGTATTTGCAAGGGCACTTGGAGCAGAAATTGGGATAAAAGTGGACACAAAACTGGTGAAGCGGATACGTAATACTATCCCACAGAAGGAATTAAGTGGGACGGAAAGAGTACAGAATCTAAAAAATGCTTTCCAATTCTCCTCGGATATAGTAAAATATAAGAAAATAATGTTAGTAGATGATATTTATACAACAGGAAGCACCATGGATGCGGTAACAGAAGTAATGCTTGCGGCAGGGGTGGAAGAAATATATTATATTTGTATTAGTATCGGAGAAGGATGCTGACGAAGCGCAGGAGGAAGTAATCTTATGGACGTAAAGAATTGTAAAAGCTGTGGACGTTTGTTCAACTATATGAGTGGCCCGGTTATGTGCCCGAACTGCCAGCGTAAGCTGGAGGAGAAGTTCCAGCAGGTAAAACAGTATTTGGATGAGAACCCGAATTCTTCTGTCAATCAGGTAGCTGAGGCAATGGATGTTTCCGTGAAACAGATCAAACAGTGGATTCGTGAAGAACGTCTGGCACTTTCCCAGCCGTCAGCAGATGGTATTTTATGTGAGCACTGTGGTACACCAATCTGCAGTGGACGTTTCTGTGATAAATGTAAAGTCACGATGCAAAATACGCTTTCCAGTGCGCTTGATAAGCCAAAGGAGCCGGAAATCAAGAAAAGAGAACGCGATGGAAACAAAATGCGTTTCTTATAAAATCAGAATCAAAAGCAGGGCCTGTAGAAGTTGCTCTGCTTTTTTTCTTTGAAAATGATAGCTCCTGTGCTATAATAAAAATAAGTATGTATAATTGCGTGAAAAGTGCAGTTTTAAGAAAGGATTACAGATTGCATGGTAAATGAAGAACGTTTGCACTATATGATAAAAATGGCAGAGTTTGATACCAATGACCGTAAAGCGAGCCGACCCATGATGCAGTATGCGAGGAGAGATTACGTTTCCCTGCAGTTGCTAAAAAGTTTTATTGTGGGAACGATCGCGTTTGGTGTACTGTTTGCACTGTGGGCATTGTATTCCATGGATAGTCTATTAAGCAGAATGAACAATATGGATTTTATGGATATCCTGCTCGTAGTTGGGATCTTATATGGCGTATTTATCGTGATCTATCTGCTTGCAACCTACCTTGTCTACAACCTGAAATATACGGAGGGACGGAGAAAGGTCAAGAAATACTATAATGGTCTGAAAAAGGTCAATGCAATGTATGAGCGTGAGGAACGACTGAAAATAAACAATAACAAAGACTGGGAAGCATAGCGGGAGGAAAATATGACTACATTATTGGAATGGAAAGAAAAAATCATGCAATTTTACAGCAAAAACGAGATTTACATTGTTCCTGTTGTAAAATTTGTGATCGCATTTCTTGTATTTCTACTCATTAATCAGAATATAGGCTATATGGATAAGATCAGCAGCATGCCGGTGGCATTGATTTTGGCACTGGTCTGCTCGGTACTTTCGGTATCAGCTACGGCGGTGCTGGCAGCAGTTGTGATCTTACTGGATATGTATGCACTGTCTTTGGAAGTGTGTCTGGTCACATTTCTTCTATTTGTGGTCGTATATTTTGTATATTTCAGATTTTCACCGAAACGTCAGTATAATGTCATTTTGACACCGATCTGTTTCCGGCTTCAGATCCCGTATGTGATGCCGGTTGCCATGGGACTGTTGAGAGAAGTTTATTCCATTTTTTCTTTGATCTGCGGTACGATCGTGTACTTTTTTATCGATGGCGTGAAATTGAACGCAACGGCACTCAGCGATACAGCAGAGGAGACCGAAAATGCAGCTTCTAAAATTGTAATTGTATTAAACCAGTTGATCGGGAACCGTGAGATGTATCTGGTACTTGGAATTATGGTTGCAACGTTTGTGATCGTAAATATCATCCGTCGTCTTTCTATTGAAAATGCGTGGATGATCGCAAGTATTACAGGTATTTTATTCGAGGGCATTGGACTGATCGCAGGTTATATGCTGCTTGGTATTTCGGGAAAGACCATAGGTGTACTGATCGGTTGTGTGATCGCTGCGGTGGTTTCCTTCGTGATACAGTTTTTCTTCTTCTCGCTGGACTATTCGAGAACGGAACGGTTACAGTTTGAGGATGATGAGTATTATTACTATGTAAAAGCCATTCCAAAGGCAATGGTATCCGGAACGGACAAAAAAGTGACCAAGTTCAGCGGAAAAGAAAAAGAAGAACGTCTGACGAAAAAAAGATTTGCAGAAGAGATGGACATTGATGAGGAATTATTAGATTAGATAGGGAAGTGAAAGCGTGCGGAGCATAATAGCGGTGTTGGATGCCTTTTGGGAAAAGGCGTCCATGTATATGAATTTACCTAAAATGACATTAACAGATGTTGTGGAAATTTGTATCATAGCATTTCTGTTTTATTATATGCTGGTGTGGATCAAGAACACCAGAGCGTGGGTGCTGTTAAAGGGACTTTTAGTGATCCTGATCTTTGTTGGGATCGCAGCGGTCTTCCAGATGAACACCATCATATGGATCGCGAAAAATACCTTAAGTGTGGCAGTGATCGCGCTTGTGATCATTTTCCAGCCGGAGATGAGAAAGGCATTAGAAGGACTTGGAAGAAAGAATTTTATTGCATCGTTTTTTTCAATTGGATTTTCTAAAAATGAGACAGCAAAATTTTCGGATAGAACCATCAATGAGCTGGTAAAGGCATGTTATGAGATGGGAAAAGTGAAGACGGGTGCCTTGATCGTAGTGGAGGACGAAATCGTTCTGGCCGAGTACGAGAGAACTGGAATTGCAGTCGATGGTATATTAACAAGCCAGTTGCTGATCAATATTTTTGAAAAGAATACACCACTTCATGATGGTGCAGTGATCGTGAGAGGGGATCGTGTGGTATCGGCTACCTGTTATCTGCCTCTGACGGATTCTTTAAGCATCAGCAAGGATCTTGGAACCAGACATCGTGCTGCGGTCGGCATCAGTGAAGTGTCCGATTCACTCACGATCGTTGTATCCGAGGAGACCGGTAAGGTTTCCATCGCGATCGGAGGAGAACTTTACCGCAATGTAGATGCTGACTTTTTACGCAACAAGCTCATGTATATCCAGAAGCGTGAAAAGAAAGTATCCAAAATAGAATCATGGAAGAGGAGGCTGAAAGATGTTAAAGAAACTCGGAAGCAGGATATTCAATAATTTTGGCCTCAAATTATTAGCTGCTGTATTTGCATTTATCTTATGGGTCGTGGTCATCAACGTCGATGAGCCAATCCGTACTGTACCTTATACAGCAAGCGTAAAAACAGAAAATGAGGATTATATTACTTCAAATGGCAAGTATTTTGAACTGTTAGATGGCAATAACACCGTAACATTCAACGTTTCTGCCAAGAGAACGTATCAGGAAAAACTGACGAATGCAGATTTTACCGCAGTAGCAGACATGGAAAAAATCGAATATGTGGATGACAATGGCATCTACCGTGTTCCAGTCACCGTTTCCTGCAGCAAATTCAGCAGCAATCAGGTAACAATCTCTTCTAAACAGCTTTATATCGAAGTGGCAATGGAAGACAGGGGAACCGTGCAGAAGAGGATCACTGCAACGGCAACCGGAAATGTAGCAGATGGTTGTGCACTTGGAGAAGTATCGATCGTGACAAGCAACCTGATCAAAATCTCGGGTCCGTCCTCAGTGACAAGTCAGATTGATACGGTAGAAGCATCCATCAACGTAGATGGCATGAGTTCTGACGTGACGGATACGGTTGCACCGGTATTATACGATGTTGACCACAATGTCATCGATCCGACGAAGCTTAAGATGAGTGTGACAACGGTAACGATCAGTGCACAGATCTTAAATACCAAGGATGTGCCGATCGAGTTTGAAACAACGGGAACCGTGGCAAAAGACCATGTGGTAACCGGAATCGAGTATGCACCACAGAGTGTCCGCATCAAGGGCGAGACCTCCGTTTTAAATACGGTAAACAAAGTTACGGTACCGGCAGAAGTGCTGGATGTGACAGATGCGACCAGCGATATTAAAAATACAGTTGATATCAGTTCCTACCTGCCGAGCGGTGTGTCTTTAGTATTGGCATCTGATGCCAAGATCGAGGTTACAGTAAAAGTTGAGAGCATGGAAAAGGTAAGTTATGAAGTCCCGGTTGAAAATATCACGATCGAGAATCAGGCGGAAAATCAGAACATTAAAATTCTGGTTGATACCGTGAGTGTGGAGATTGCAGGTTCGCAGAGCGCGATGAAAAAGCTTTCCGCAGGGGATATCAAAGGAACGATCGATGCTTCCGGCATTACAAATGGAGAGCACAACGCGATCGTAACGATCCAGGTGGATGACAGTCTGTATCAGGTTACTTCGACTATTACCGTGCCGGTCAGTGCAGGAGATGGAACTTCACAGGATGAGGAAGAGATAGAAACATCGACCACAAAGAGCACGGAGAGCACCGATGCACAGACAACGACTTCAACGGAAAAGAGCAGTGGAACGAAGAAAGCAGATACAACGGACAAAAACAGCAAGAATAATTAAAAAGAGTTGATTTGGAGGAAATAAAACATGGCAAGAATGTTTGGTACAGATGGCGTACGTGGTGTGGCTGGTTCAGAACTTACCATAGAACTTGCAACAAAACTGGGACAGGCGGGAGCTTATGTCCTGACAAAAGAGCAGGAGCATCAGGCAACGATCATCGTTGGATGCGATACCAGAATTTCTGGCGGAATGCTTGCAAGCGCACTGATGGCAGGTATCTGTTCTGTGGGTGCAAATGCAATTTTTGTTGGTGTTATGCCGACACCGGCAATCGCATATCTGACAAGAAAACATAAAGTAGATGCAGGTGTTGTGATCTCCGCATCCCACAATCCGATGGAGTTCAACGGAATTAAATTTTTCAACGGAGAAGGTTATAAGCTTTCTGATGAGCTGGAAGATGAGATCGAAGCACTGATCCGCAATAACATGAAAGACGTAACACTGCCAATCGGTTCCGGTGTCGGAAAGATCGATTACCGGTTTGATCTAAGAGATGAATATGTTACCTTTATGGAGAAATGTGTTCCGGTCGACTTGTCTGGAATGAAGATCGTGGTGGACTGTGCAGAAGGTGCAGCACATTATACCTCAGTAAAAGCACTGACTGATCTTGGTGCAGAACTTGTGGCAATCCACACGAACCCGGATGGAACCAACATCAATGCAAACTGCGGTTCTACACATATGGATGAGTTGAAGGCACGTGTGGTATATGAGAAAGCAGCCGTAGGACTTGCGTTTGATGGAGATGCAGATCGTATGCTGGCAGTCGATGAATTTGGTAATCTGGTCGATGGTGATCAGATCATGGCAATCTGCGGCAATTACATGAAGAAAAAAGGCACCTTAAAGAAAAACACGATCGTTGTTACTGTAATGACAAATCTCGGATTTACCCTGATGGGAGAAAAAGAGGGCATCCACATCGAAAAAACAAAGGTGGGTGACCGTTATGTCCTTGAGAATATGAGAGAGAACGGCTATAATATCGGAGGGGAGCAGTCTGGTCATGTGATTTTCCTGGATGACAATACGACAGGAGATGGACTGCTTAGTGCACTCCACCTGTTGGAGGTTATGGTGGAAACCGGGAAACCATTGTCAGAACTTGCATCTGTGATGGAGGTACTTCCACAGGCATTGATCAATGCAAAAGTTCCGAACCATAAAAAAGAGAACTTTATGGACTACCAGGAAATCGCAGATGCGATCGCAGAGGTGGAAAAGAAATTCCATGGAGAGGGACGTGTTCTGATCCGTCCATCCGGCACAGAACCACTGGTCCGTGTCATGATCGAGGGAAAAGACCAGAAAGTCATCGAAGAAGAGGCAAAGAAATTAGCAGACCTGATCACAAAGATTATGCTTTAAAGGGGAATGTATAGGGAGGTAGCAGTAATATGGTAAGCAGGAAAGTAACAATTAAGAACCCGACAGGATTACATTTAAGACCGGCAGGTATCTTATGCAAAGAAGCGATGCAGTTCAAATCGCATATCACCTTTCGTTACAAAGAGAATACGGCAAATGCCAAAAGTGTGCTGAGTGTTTTAGGCGCATGTATCAAATCAGGCGATGAGATCGAGCTTGTATGCGAGGGCGAGGACGAAAATGAAGCATTGGAGTCTGTCTTAAAAGCAATCGAAAACGGACTTGGTGAATAATAGAATAATAAAAATATGGAGAGAACAATGAAAAAGATATTGGTAACAGGCTGTAATGGACAGCTTGGAAGAGCAATCCGTAAGGAATACGAGGGAGAGGAAGTATCCTTTATTAATACAGATGTGGCAGAGGGAGATGGCGTAAGAGCACTTGATATCACAGATATTAAAGCAGTTCTGGCTCTGGTAGAAGAGACCAGACCGGATGTGATCATCAACTGTGCAGCACATACAAATGTAGATGCGTGCGAGACACAGTGGGATCTGGCATATAAGATCAATGCGATCGGACCGAGAAACTTAAGTATTGCGGCTGCAAAAGTGGGAGCCAAGATGATCCACGTTTCCACGGACTATGTATTCGAGGGAAATGGGACAAGACCTTATACGGAGTTTGATGAGATCCATCCGGTCAGTGCCTATGGAAAGACCAAAGCAGAGGGAGAAAAATTCGTACGTGAATTTGCTGGAAAATACTTTATTTTCCGTACCGCATGGTTATATGGCGAGGGCAAGAACTTTGTAAAGACGATGCTCCGCCTGGCAGAAAACCATGATGAGTTGACTGTAGTAGCAGATCAGCAGGGATCTCCGACCAGTGCGGTGGAGCTTGCAAGAGCCATCCATCATTTTGAGCCGACCGAGAATTATGGCACATTCCATGCAACCTGCGAGGGCGATACGAACTGGGCAGTGTTTGCAGAGGAGATCTTTAAGAGAGCAGGAAAGACAACAAAGGTCACACATGTGACAAGTGAGCAGTATGCACAGATGAATCCAGCTTCTGCAAAAAGACCTGCATACTCCATCTTAGAGAACTATATGATGAAGCTTACAGATGGATACCGTATGGCAGACTGGCAGGATGCGCTGGACGAGTATATGAAGACATTGGAGTTATAAGGAAGGAATTTAAAACAGATGAAACAGACCATGCAGGAAGGGAAGCGGTTTTTTAAACAGTATGCAAAACTTATTCTTTTGGCGGCGGTGGCTGTCTTCATCTGTTTTGGTTTTCAGGCATTTAACGGAAATATCAGGATTGACACGGAAGAATTCATCAATGCACCGGGAAGTACACTAGGCTGGCTCTATATCGGGCGGTATGGGCTTGTACTGTTGAAACGACTGCTTGGACTTATGGTACAGCAGACGGTAAAAAGCGGTGTGCTGATGCTTCTTTTTTTCTTTGCAGGAAGTGTTTTAGTGACCTTTGGCTGCTATCATTTTTCCGGCGAAGATAGAAGATATCCGTATTGGCTGTTTCTGCTTTTGTATGCAACCTCTAATATCTGGAGCTTTCAGTTTTATTTTTCTATGCAGCAGGCAGAGATCGCATTGGCAATGCTTCTACTTGTGATCGCGGCAATCTGGATATGCCATATCTGTTTTGAGCTTGGCGGATGGAAGACAAACTGGAAAAGAAACGTGCCTGCGGCAGTGGTTTCCGTGGTATTTTTAGTAATAGGGCTGGCATCGTATCAGGCGATCGCGGTATTTTATATTACACTCTGTGTGGCATTTTTTCTTTTGTATCTGCTGCGGACGGCACAGGAACAGCCGAAAAAAGGACTTCTGGGTGGAGTCGTTTTTCTGGCAGGACATTTTGTGGCATCTTATGTGATCTATATGGTGATTGCCAATACCTGGTTCATGGCGGCAGGCGATTACATGGAAAATCAGAGCAACTGGGGTGTAGAACCTATTGCAGAATGTATTAAGAATGTACTGCGTGTCATAAGAAATCAGTTAAAAACTTTTGGCCCTAGGAATTTCTCATTCTATACGGCAGGCATCGTATTTGGGATCGCTGCAGTGGTGATCCTGATAAAAAAAGGTGTCTTTCGCGAGAAAAAGAAGCAGATCCTTTTTGTGCTTGCAATGCTGCTTTTGTATGCTTCGCCGTTTTTGATGACGCTGTATGCGGGGGCAATGCTTGTGACAAGAACGCAGTTTGCACTTCCGGTCGCATCTGCCTTTCTGGCAATGTTTAGTGTGATGGTGCTCTGCGAGTATGGAAATGCAAAAAAGTGGGCGGAAAATGCAATAAAAATACTTGGTATTGTTGCAATCTGTATGCAGATAGGATATAATCTGAGGTTGCATGAAGCGGACCGGTTACGTTACGAACACGATACAAAGCTCGCAGAGCAGGTCACAGATGCGTTAAAAGAGACCTGCGGAGATGATATGACAGAACTTCCGGTATTGTTTGTAGGATATCAGAAACCGCAGCTTCCATGGTATGCCAGAAGGAGTGAGATGTATGGCTGGTCATTCTTTGAGTGGGATTACAGCAGAGAAAATGCAACCGGGGCAACACACCGCATTCAGGGCTTCCTTAAGGCATATGAGGGAGTGACACTAAAAGAAGATACGTCAGAACCGTTGACGAAGAAAGCAACAGAACTTGCCGAAAATATGGAGATCTTTCCGGCAGAGGGATCGGTTTTGAAGACAGATGACCTGATCGTGGTGAAACTGTCAGAACCGGAAGAAAGAACAGATATAGATTGGTGGTAGAGTATGAACAAGATAACAGTGATCGTTCCGTGCTACAACGAGGAGCAGTCCCTTCATTTTTTTTATGAGGAGATGGAGCGTGTAGCAGCGGAGATGAAAGAAGTTGCGTTTGAATACCTCTTTATCGATGATGGTTCCAAAGATAAGACATTGGAGTGTATTCACGAGTTAAAAGCGAAAGATGAAAAGGTACATTATGTTTCCTTTTCCAGAAACTTTGGAAAAGAAGCAGCAATCTATGCCGGTTTATCCCATGCTTCGGGTGATTATGTGGCAATCATGGATGCGGATCTGCAGGACCCGCCTTCTCTTTTGCCGGAGATGTATCATGCAGTGACGGAAGAAGGATATGATTCGGCCGCGACCAGACGTGTGACCAGAAAAGGCGAACCGCCGATCCGTTCCTTCTTTGCAAGACGGTTTTATCATATTATGAATAAGATCAGTGACGTAGAATTGATGGACGGAGCCAGAGATTACCGTCTGATGAGCAGGGCGTATGTGGATGCACTCCTTGCAATGGGCGAGTATAATCGCTTTTCGAAAGGGTTGTTTGGCTGGGTAGGATTTAAGACTAAATGGCTGGAATTTGAAAATGTAGAGCGTGTCGCAGGAGAGACCAAGTGGTCTTTCTGGAAACTGTTCCAGTATTCACTGGATGGTATCGTTGCATTTTCTTCAATGCCTTTGTATATTGCTTCCGTGCTTGGAGCGGCAATGTGCGGTGTATCTGTTATTGCAATCTTATTTATTATCATCAGACAGCTCACGTTTGGCGGCTCGGTAGCAGGATGGCCGTCCATGGCGTGCATTGTGATCCTGATCGGTGGATTACAACTCCTTAGCATTGGAATTTTGGGCATTTATCTGTCCAAGACATATCTGGAAGTAAAGCGTCGCCCAATCTATATTGCAAGGGAAGCAGATACAGAGAAACAGAGACTATCCAGAAATCAGAGTATATCAGAAAAGAGTTAGTTGGTAATAAAAATGGAGTACGAGAGGAAAAAGATACAGTTAGAAAAGAAAGACGATACGAAGATTGTTCCGTGCATCATCGTATTTGTCGTGTTGTTTTTGTTTGTACAGAGAAAATTTTATCAGAAGGATGGAGCAATCCTGTGGGAACGCTTGTTTCAGATGACTGCATGGACGTCGTTGTTTGTCTGGCTGCTTTTGGAACACCGCGTGGAAGCGTTATGTAAGAAATACCAGAAAATAAGTGCAGGTATTATGGCTATCGTAATGCCGGTCCTGCTGTTTTATAATCTGGAGATCATGTGTAATTCTGAACTGAAGGACTTTGGAAGAAGAAAGATCATAACGAATGTACTGATTATTTATTTGATGGGAGCAATTTTGCTTCTGTTGGTAAACAGAACCCGTACAACCCTTAAGATATTGACAGTACTGTTGACAGCACTCGGAGTGACGAATATCTATCTTATGGAATTTAGAGGAATGTCGTTGATGGCGGCAGACTTTTTCTCAATAAAAACGGCAGCAAATGTAGCAAATAATTATAATTACAGCTTGAAATGGCGTATTCTGTATGGCGTGTATGTTGCATTTTTATTTTGGATGATGTTAAACAAGATACCGTCTCACAAAACATTTGGGAAAAAAGCAAGAATAGGATATCTTGCAATTACAGTTTGTTCTGTGGGGATTTTTTATGGAGTATTTTTTCATACAAATTTCGTAAAAGATTATGTCCGCGTTAAAATGCGTTATTCTGCATCCAAAAGGCAGGGAAATATGCTGACACTTCTTTATAGCGTAAAGCAGATGCAGGTGGAGGAACCGGATGGCTATTCGGAGGAGGAAGTGAAGAGTCTGATGGCATCCTATGAGAAAGAAGCAGAGGAATACAATGAGGGGTTAAATTCCAGGGATGATGTCAATATTATCGCTATTATGAATGAAGCGTTTTCAGATCTTGCAGAAAATGTGGAACTGACAGAGGATAATATGCCATATATCCATGGACTGACGGAAAATACGATAAAAGGAAATATGTATACATCGGTATTTGCCGGAAATACAGCGAATACGGAGTTTGAATTTCTGACAGGAAACACGATGGCGTTTGTTCCACCGAACACGATTCCCTATCAGTTGTATGTCAGAGGAAAATATCCGTCTCTGACCAGAACACTGCAGGCGCAGGATTATCAGGGAAATGTGGCAATCCATCCATTCAAAAGAAATGGATTTAATCGTCCAAACGCATACACAAGCCTTGGATTTGAAACATTTCTGGATCAGGATGCGTTTGCAGACCCAACCTATGTGAGAGAATATATTTCTGATTCATCCAGCTTCCAGAAGATCATTGAGTGTTATGAGCAGACGAGGCAGAAACCGTTCTTTGCATTTAATGTTACCATGCAAAATCACAGTGGTTATGATTATGGCAATTTTGACACGCCGATACAGTTAAAGGATGCACCGGGAAAATACAAAGAAACAGAGCAGTATCTGAATCTGATCAAAAAATCAGATGAAGCATTTGAAGAACTGACAGACTATTTCTCGCAGGTAAACGAAAAAACGATCATTGTGATGTTTGGGGATCACAGACCGGGAGTGGAAAGCTCTTATTATGACAGGATCGCCGGAAAACCAAAGTCACAGCTGAGCGATGAAGAATATATGCAGCGATATAAGGTGCCATTTATTATCTGGGCAAACTATGATATCGACGAAGCATATCTGGACAGGATCAGTGCAAACTATCTGTCGAGCCTTGTGTTAGAGACAGCAGGCTGTGAGATGACGGGATATCAGAACTATCTGTCAGACCTGAGAGATGACATTCCGGCAATTACAGCCAGAGGATACTGGGGCGAAAACGGAACCTATTATGAACTGGATGATGAAGCATCGCCTTATTGGGATGAGATACAGGAGTACCACAGCATTCAGTATAACAATATGTTTGACGAGCGTGAAACGGGATTTTTCTTCTTAAACAAATAGGAAAACTTGTGCTTATGCAAAATATATGGTAGAATGTCAAAAGATATTTTGCCCGGTCAAAAGACCACGATAAATATTTGGAGGATTAAAATGAGAACATATCTAGTAACAGGGGGAGCCGGATTTATCGGTTCAAATTACATTCATTACATGTTTCGCAAATATGATAATGAGATCAGGATCATCAATGTAGATGTATTGACCTATGCCGGCAATCTGGAAAACTTGAAAGATATTGAAAACAGAGACAATTATACATTTGTGAAAGCAGATATCACAGATAAAGAAGCGATCGCAAAGATTTTCGCAGAAAACGACATCGACCGCGTGGTACATTTTGCCGCAGAGAGCCATGTTGACCGAAGCATCAAAAATCCGGAAGTTTTCGTAAAGACCAACGTGCTTGGAACCGCAGTGATGTTAAACTGTGCAAAAGCAGCATGGGAGCTGCCGGATGGAAGCTTCAAAGAAGGAAAGAAATTCCTTCATGTATCAACCGATGAGGTATACGGTTCCTTAGAGGATGACGGAACTTATTTCTATGAGACAACACCATATGCACCGCACAGTCCGTATTCTGCCAGCAAGGCATCTTCGGACATGCTGGTAAAGGCCTATATTGATACTTACAAATTCCCGGCGAACATTACAAACTGTTCCAACAACTACGGACCGTACCAGTTCCCGGAGAAATTAATTCCGCTTATCATCAACAACGCATTACAGGGCAAAAAACTTCCGGTATACGGAGATGGTAAAAACGTTCGTGACTGGCTGTATGTGGATGATCATGCGAAAGCGATCGACATGGTACAGGAAAAAGGACGCCTGGGCGAGACCTACAACGTAGGCGGACACAACGAAAAACAGAATATCGAGATTATCAATATTATTATCGAGACGCTGCTTGAGATGCTTCCGGAAAACGATGAGAGAAGAAAACTTGTCAGCAAGGATCTGATCACATACGTGGAAGATAGAAAAGGACATGACAGACGTTATGCCATTGCACCGGATAAGATCAAAGCAGAGATTGGCTGGGAGCCGGAGACAATGTTCAAAGACGGTATCAAGAAAACGATCGCATGGTTCTTTGAGCATGAAGACTGGATGAAACATGTGACAAGCGGTGATTACCAGAAATATTACGAGGATATGTATCAGAACAGATAAACGATGCAGGCAGCAGTACCGTCTATAGGGCGATACTGCTTGTTTGCGTTTTATCAGAGAAGAAAAAATTTAAGAAAATTTTAACTTCTGTGTTTAGAAAAAATTAAGTGATATCATGTATCATTTACAAAACGGAGGATTTCAGATGAAGGGAATTATACTTGCCGGAGGTTCCGGTACCAGACTTTACCCACTGACCAAAGCAATTTCAAAACAGATCATGCCGGTATATGACAAGCCGATGATCTACTATCCATTGTCCACACTGATGTTAGCAGGCATCCGCGAGGTGCTTATCATCTCTACCCCGAGAGATCTGCCGGTGTTCAAGGATTTATTCGGAGATGGAAGCCAGCTTGGCATGAGCTTTTCTTATGCGATCCAGACAGAGCCGAGAGGACTTGCCGATGCGTTTATCATCGGAGAGCAGTTCATTGGAAATGATGCGGTTGCACTGGTATTAGGAGACAACATCTTCTATGGTCAGAGCTTCTCCAAAGTACTGCGCAGTGCCGCAGAGCGTACCGAAAATGAAAAAGGCGCAACGATCTTCGGATATTATGTCAGAGACCCGAGAGAGTACGGTGTCGTAGAATTTGATGAGAACGGAAAGGCACTTTCCATCGAGGAAAAACCGGAGCATCCGAAGTCAAACTATGCGGTACCTGGTCTGTACTTCTATGACAATGATGTTGTAGAGATCGCCAAAAATGTGAAACCATCCGCAAGAGGCGAGATTGAGATCACTTCTGTCAACAACGAGTACTTAAATCGTGGAAATTTAAGCGTAGAGACACTGGGAAGAGGATTTGCATGGTTAGATACCGGAAATCATGACATGCTTCTTGCAGCAGCAGATTTTGTTTCTGCCATCCAGAAGAGACAGGGATTATATGTTTCCTGCATCGAGGAGATCGCCTACAAGAGAGGCTTTATCGATAAAGGGCAGCTGATCAAGCTGGCACAGCCACTTCTTAAGACCGATTACGGTAAATATCTGATGGAAGTAGCAGAAGGATTATAAGAGAAAGTTGAGATAGAACAATGGGAAAAATAAAAGTAACAGATAACTGTAATGGGATTGAAGGATTAAAAGTGATCGAGCCGGCTGTATTTGGAGATGCCAGAGGATATTTCATGGAGACCTACAATTACAACGATTTCGCAGAGGCAGGAATTGACTGCCAGTTCGTACAGGACAACCAGTCTGCATCCAAAAAGGGCGTGCTCCGCGGACTTCATTTCCAGATCAATCATCCACAGGACAAATTAGTCCGTGTGGTAAACGGAGAAGTATTTGACGTGGCAGTCGATTTAAGAGAGGGTTCTAAAACCTTTGGAAAATGGTACGGCGTTGTGCTTTCCGCAGAAAACAAAAAACAGTTCTTTGTACCGAAAAATTTTGCACACGGATTTATCGTGCTTTCCGATTACGCAGAGTTCTGCTATAAAGTAACCGATTTCTATCATCCAAACGATGAGGGCGGTATCTTATGGAACGACAAGGATCTCGGCGTAGAGTGGCCGATGCCGGAAGGAATGACAGAGAAAGATCTGATCTTATCAGATAAGGATAAAGTACATGGCGGTATCGCTGCCTACTGTAAAGAGAGAGGAATTACATGGTAAAACACAATGGAGTGCGCAGCCGCAAGTTAATCCTCAATCTGGCAAAAAATGATTTCAAGAAGAAGTTCGCAGGCTCCTATTTCGGGGTGATCTGGGCATTTGTGCAGCCGGTCATCACCGTGCTGTTATACTGGTTCGTATTTGAAAAGGCACTGAACCAGAGAGCGAGTGATCTTCGGACCGGAGTCAGTGTACCGTTTGTACTCTGGCTGATGGGAGGTCTTGTGCCGTGGTTTTATTTTCAGGAAGCAATGAACGGCGGAACCGGAGTTCTGATCGAATACAGCTATCTGGTAAAGAAAGTCGTATTCCAGTTTGAGACACTCCCGGTGGTAAAACTGATCTCTGCATTGTTTACGCACCTGTTCTTCGTGTGTTTTATGCTGTTGGTATTTACCCTGATGGGTTATCCGCCGGATCTGTATACACTGCAGATTATTTATTATTCGTTCTGCATGGTGATACTGACGGCAGGATTGATCTATGCGACAAGCGCGATAACTGTATTTTTCAGAGATATGAAGGAAGTTGTTTCCATCCTGTTACAGATCGGGATGTGGGCGACTCCGATCATGTGGACATTTGAGTCAATGACCAATATTCCGGGATGGGCACTTACCATTCTGAAGCTAAATCCTATGTATTATGTGGTAGCAGGTTACCGGGATGCCCTGATCAACAAGATCGGATTTTGGGAGCATCCGGGGCTGACTGTATGGTTCTGGGTCATCACATTACTGATTTTATGGCTTGGAACGACCGTATTTAAGCGGCTGCGCGTACATTTTGCAGATGTGCTGTAATAGGGATGAAATAGAAATGAAAGATCAGAAAGGCAGGATATGGAGAATTTAGCAATCAGGGTGGAGGATGTCTGTAAGGTTTACAAATTATATGACAAGCCTTCAGACCGGTTAAAAGACGCATTGGGTCTTGCCCGCAAAAATCGTTTTAAAGAACATCACGCATTAAATCATGTCTCCTTTGAAGTCAAAAAAGGGGAGACGATCGGCATTATCGGAACCAATGGCTCCGGGAAATCAACGATTTTAAAGATCATTACCGGCGTACTTGCACCGACAAGCGGTGACGTCGAGATCGAGGGAAGAGTTTCCGCGCTGCTTGAACTCGGCGCAGGATTCAATATGGAATATACCGGAATAGAAAATGTCTATTTAAACGGTATGATGATGGGATTTTCCAAAGAGGAAATGGACGAGCGGCTCGATGAGATCTTAAAGTTTGCCGATATCGGAGACTTTGTCAATCAGCCGTGTAAAACCTACTCCAGTGGTATGTTTGTTCGCCTTGCATTTGCAGTGGCGATCAATATCGACCCGGAGATCCTGATCGTGGATGAGGCACTTTCCGTTGGAGACGTGTTCTTCCAGGCAAAATGTTATAAGAAGTTTGAGGACTTCAAGAAACAGGGCAAGACAATCTTATTCGTCAGCCATGACATCAGCAGTGTAGCAAAGTACTGCGACCGCGTTATCTTACTCAACAAGGGCGATAAGCTGGCGGAGGGAAATGCCAAGGACATGATCAACCTGTATAAAAAGGTACTGCTCAAAAATTCAGATAAGATCCAGAATGGAGCAGTGTTAAAAGAGCAGGAAGAAAAAGAAAACAATCTCTGGAAGTCCAACTATCAGTTGAATAAAGACGTCAACGAATATGGCAACGGAGAGGCAGAGATCATCGACTTTGCACTGATCGATGAGTATGGCAATTATACGAACTGCATCCAGAAGGGCACATCCTTTGAGATCAAATCGAAGGTACGCTTCCATGCAGATATCTTAGATCCGATCTTTACCTATACATTTAAGACCGTGCAGGGAACTGCGGTTACCGGAACGAATACGATGTTTGAAAAAGTGGGCATCGGACAGGCAAAAGAGGGCGAGACCTACGTTGCAACCTTCCGCCAGAATATGGATCTGCAGGGTGGAGAGTATCTGCTTTCCATCAGTTGTACCGGTTATGTGGGCGGAGAGTTCCGCGCTTACCACAGACTCTATGACGTGGTTGGCGTGACCGTGGTATCTGACAAAAATACCGTCGGTTTTTATGATATGAATTCAGAAGTGACCATCGAAAAAGTGGAAGAATAAAAGAAATGAGCAGAAAGGAGGGGATGTTTTGGAGGAGATTTCGTATGATTATCTGTATCACTTTGCAGGTGCAAGGAAAAATCTGATCGCATCCCTTCCAATCTGGCAGGGAAAACGCATCTTAGAACTTCATGCGGAGCGCGGAGCGTTGACTGGAAAATTAGCAGAGCTTGCAGAAACTGTGACGGCTGTGACAGCAGACGAAGAGAGCAAAGAGGCGATCGAAAAACGCTATCCAGATCTGAACAATCTTACCGTCCTGACGGAGATAGAATTTGCCGGGAAGATGCAAAGTTTTACCGGGCGGTATGACAGGATCCTGTTATTCCGAAAGACCTTTGCAGAAGAAAAACGGCTAAGGGATCTTGGCGGATTGCTGTGCGAAAATGGAATGTTGGTGCTTGCCGATGCAAACAGGATGGGACTTAAGTATTTTGCAGGATGCAAAGAAGCGTATGGTGGTACTTATTTTTCCGGGGTAGAGGGATATCCCGAGGGTGCCATGGATCGCTGCTACAGCAAAAAGGAATATCAGACCTTGTTAGAGAAGAGCGGTTATCAGATATTGGACTGGTATTATCCGTACCCGGATGAGACGTTTCCAACAGCAATCTATTCGGATGAACACTTGCCGATGAGAGGCGAGTTAAACGATAACCGGAGAAACTTTAAATGGGACAGATACCAGCTCTTTGAGGAACGTCTTGCATACGACAGCCTGCTTGCAGAAGGGGTTTATCCGCAGTTTGCAAATGCGTTTTTAATCCTGGCATACCGGGCAGATCACACCAGACCATCCGAGACAAAACGGCTTGTCTACAGCAAATATTCGGATGAACGGGAAAAGAAGTTTGCAATCCGCACGGATATTTTTGAAACCCGGATGGATGATAATGAGAACAGGCAGAAACAGGTGGTCACGAAAGTGCCGCTGTATCAGGATGGCAGGGTGCATGTGGAGCAGATGGCAGAAAAGCAGCAGAAACTGACGGCGTACTATAAGGATGCCGGCATCCGGTTTTGTGACTGTAAGGTATTAAACCAGACCGCAGAGTTTCCGTTTATAACGGGAAGAACCTTGCAGGATCTCATAGAGGAAGCTGCGGAGCGTGGCGATCAGGATAAGATCGCAGCCATTCTGGAAGAATATGAGAAACGTATTTTTCAGCAGACACCGGAACTTCCATTTGAACAGACCGAAAGTTTTGAAAAGGTGTTCGGAAGCATGGCATTAAAAGAGCAGATGGCAGCGACCGAAGTGACCGATATCGATCTGATCTTTTCCAATATCATCGTGGATGCAGACGGTACTTGGACAGTGATCGATTATGAATGGACCTTTCTTTTCCCGATTCCCAAGCTGTTTGTGCTGTACCGCGGACTTTATTTCCTGTATCATCAGGTGCTTGCAAAGCGGAACTGGAGTTTTACCGAACTGATGGAGCAGGCGGGGATCGCAGAACCGATGCAGGAGAGTTTCCGGAAGATGGAACAGCAGTTCCAGAGCTATCTTGGAAGCGGCGAACTTCCTCTTCGCAATATGCAGCGAAAGTTTGGAACGAAGATCATTCCACTTGGGCAGGAACAGGATGGTGCAGGATGGGGTGACATCCACATCCGGGAGGAAGCATGGATGAAGGTAAAAAACATCCAGTTCCACATTGACCGGACCGATTATCAGGATGGCAGTGTCATATGCAGTGGATGGGCATTTGCAAAAGTGAAAGATGGCAGGACACTGCCGGTTCATATACATGCTAAGGATGCGGCGGGAAATGATCTTAAGATCGAAGTGAGCCGCAGCAGACGTGCCGATGTGGCACAGGCATTGAAAATCCGTCACATAACAGATCCGGAGTTTGGATTTGATTGTGTATGGCTCGCACCGCCGGGGGAGAAATGGAGTCTTCATTTTTCACTCGGATCATGCGAAAAAGTCTATGGAGAAAGGATTTGACATGTACCAGGCAAGAGAAAAAATACAGAATATAATATTACTGTTTGCAGACATGATCTGCTTTTTATGCAGTTATTTCGGCGGTGGATATCTTTGGTTGGTAAATTTCCGTGATGTTTCCGTTGAAAATATGAAATCCGAGCTGTTTGAGAGTATTGGTATCGTACTGCTCGTCTATATGCTGATCATGCTGTTTTCGGATATCGAGACAGATTTTATCAAGCGGAGCACCTGGATGGATCTGTTGGCAGGCGTAAAGGCAAGCGTTATCCTGATCTTTGTGACAGCGCTGACGATCTTTTTGCAGCATAACAATGCGGATGCATCGCGAGGCGTGTATTTTTGTATCGCCGGCATCAATCTGGTTTTGTTTTATGTGGCACATGTGGTCATCAAGTATTATCTGCTTAAGATATACCGCAACAAGCGGGCGACTAATCAGGTCTTTTTGGTCACAACGTCTGACCGTGTGGAGGAGATCTTAAGTGATCTGGAAAATGCAAAAGACTGGGCACACCGTCTGGCAAGCATTGCGATCATTGATGACAATCAGGTGGGCAAATGGTATGAGGGTATTCCGGTTGTTGCAACCTACAGTAATATGTTCCAATATGCAAAAGAGCAGATCGTCGATGAGGTGTTCATCAATGTTCCATACGACAGCGGCGAAGCACTGGCAGAAGTGGTCGAGAAATTCGAAGATATGGGAGCGACCGTTCATGTCAGCATCGAGATCTTAAATAAATTCGATTATTACAAGAGCTTTGACATGATGGGAAATATCCCGGTTGTGACGTTTACCAACCAGCACTATGACTGGAAGATGCTTTTTGTAAAGCGTCTGATGGATATTATCGGAGCCATTGTGGGACTTGCCATTACGGCAGTGGTTACTGTATTTTTAGCACCACCGCTTCTGATCGAGTCACCGGGTCCGCTGTTTTTTGCACAGAAGCGTGTCGGAAAGAACGGCAGGTTCTTTAAGATCTATAAATTCCGGTCGATGTATCAGGATGCGGAAGAGCGGAAAAAAGAGTTAGAGAGCCAGAACGAAATGAATGGCTTTATGTTTAAGATGAAAGATGATCCGAGAATCACCAAAGTCGGAAAATTCATAAGAAAGACCAGTATCGATGAGCTTCCACAGTTCTTCAATGTGTTAAAGGGCGATATGAGTCTGGTAGGTACCAGACCACCGACAGTGGATGAGTTCAGACAGTATGAGTCACATCAGAAACGTCGTTTAAGTGCCAAACCGGGTATTACCGGACTCTGGCAGGTAAGCGGAAGAAACAATATCAAGGACTTTGAGGATGTCGTAAAGCTGGATGTGCAGTATATTGACAACTGGAGCATCGGGCTTGACATCAAGATCATATTAAAAACGATCAAAGTGGTATTTGAAAAAGGCGGAGAATAGGAAGGAGAGCGAATATGAGCAGAGAGTATAAAGTAGAAAGAGAGTACAGTATAGCGCAGATCATACGTTACAATTTAAGAATGTGGTGGCTGGCAGCCATCCTTGCAGTGCTTTGTGCACTTGCCTTAGGTGGATACAAGTACAAGTCACTGCACCAGTATGTGGAAAACGAAGTATATGAAAACAGACAGCAGGTGGCAGCATCTTTATTTGTAGGTTTATACAGTGATGCAGATCCAAGCGAGAGAGTCAACAACATCCGTAAGATCGCATCCAGCAACCGTGCTTATCAGAACTTCAAAGAGATCACCGGATATGACCTGACTGTACAGGAATATCAGAATCTGTTCGATACCGAGCACGGTGAGAACTCTGACGTGGCATCTTTTTATGTAACATTCCCGGCAAGCTACGGTGATTACTCCATCATGGATGAAGAAGCCGCAACTGCATTTATGAACGGTCTGATCGCAACCACAGAGAAAACCTGTGAAGAGATGATCGGACAGTCCTGTGTGACCATTTTAGATGCACCATACACAACCAGCGAGATTGCAAAATTGAAAACCTATACGATCACAGAGAGCGACTTCAGAAAAGCAGTCTTAAAAGCAGTAACCGCAGGTATCCTGCTTGGTATCATCGCAGAGATCGTATGTTACAGTTTCTGGATGTTAATTTACAAAAAACCAAAGGATGCAGAAGAGATCCGTGAGTGCTTAGATACCGATATCATCGACTGCTTCAAAGAGGGAGAGGACAACGAGGAGTCCTTTAAAAAGGTTGCCATGTTCTTAAAAGATGACAACACCGCATGCAACCGTATCAGTTGTATGACATTACAGTGCCCGAAGAAAGACAGCGCATTAAAACTGGCAATGAGCTATGCAAATGAGCAGAAGAAGACACTTTACATCGACCTTTCTGTAGGCGAGGGAAGTGGTGAGGATGCACATTCCATCAGCAAATATGTGCTTGGACAGGCAGATCATGTAGAGCCACTGGCAATGAACGCATATTTAGATTCCGTTACCCGTAACAAAGAAGCAGAAAAAGGACTTGATATTGCAGGAAACAAACGTTTCGCAGAGTATGTGGAAGAGATGGGAAAATGGTATGAATATATCGTGATCAACAGTGCAGATGCATCCAAGGCAGCAGAGGCATATTCTGTTTCCAAACTCTGCAACAAGACTTTCGTGGTATGCGGAAGAAGAACTGTCCGGAATGAAGTATTATATCGTGCAAAGAATACAGCGGATGTCAACGGCATCCATATTGATGGAGCATTAGTATATGAACTGTAAAAACATCATGTATATGAGTGTTTTATTTCTGTTTCTGCCCGCATGGATCGGTTTCATGTGGGTAGAACTGTTAAAGATCCGCGGTTCCTTTCTGCGTTTCCTAAACGCATGGGTACTTGGATTTGTGACAATGTTATCGGTGGGACAGCTTGTGTTGATCCCGATGGTGGCACTGCATGCCTCTTTGAGCTCTGCGCTTAGAGTCTGGCTGATCGTACTTACCCTGCTGTCACTGGGGTCTTTTTATCTGGTGCTTAGGAAAGAGGATATGGGGATCTCCCTGCCGGAAAAGACAGAAACAGTGAAAAATTCAGCGAAACTGCCATCTGTCCGTGAGAATGGATGGGTTTTGGTCTTAGGAGTACTTGTGGCTGTTTTAGTCTTTTTACAGGCATATATCCCGGCGGGATATGAGCACAGGGATGATGATGATGCGCGTTTTGTCTCCGAGGAAGTATCTGCGATCGAGCATGATACGATGTACTGGGATGATCCGATCACCATTGACCAGCTCTACTGGAATGAGGGAGAGGTGCGCAAGGACTTTACTTCCCCGTGGGCAATGTATGTGGCAATGTGCAGTAAGATCAGCGGAATTGCGCCGGCGGCACTTTCACACAGCTATCTTCCTTTTTATCTGATCCTGTTATGCTATGCCCTGTATCTTCTGATCGGATGGGAGTTTTTTCATGACAGGGAAAAGACGCTTTTGTTTTTGCTCTTTTTGTCCGTGATCCATCTGTTTGGATATACTTCGACCCATACGCTGGCATCGATGATGCTGCTGCGTATCTGGCAGGGAAAAGCAGTCTGTGCTGCATTTATGCTGCCGGCACTGTTTTATGTTATGTATCAGCTGATGCAGAAAGAGTACAAAAAGGGATGGCTGTTCTTTTTGTATGTGGCATCCAATGCGGCATGCCTCTTATCCGGTATCGGCATTGTGACCGCACCGGTTATCGTATTTTTATATGGCATTGTGGATTTCTTCTATCACAGGAAATTCAAAAAATTATTGATAATCTGGATGGCAGCGGCACCAAGCGCGCTGTACCTTTTATACTATATGATGGGATAATGGAGAGAAAATGATCACATATTGTTATGGTGTCTGGAATGAATTTCTTAACTTCATAGGAAGAAAAGCCGGTCTGGCACACTGGATCCTTTTTTTTGTGGCTTTGGTGCTTTGCTTTTTCATGGGAAAAGAAGTCAGAAAAAAATTCTTCTATCCCGCACTGCTTGCCATCCTGTTTTTCTTTAATCCACTGTTTTATGCAGTGGTTGGAACCCGCTTTTTGTCTGGAATCTACTGGAGACTGATGTGGATGGTGCCGATCTCCTTTGTGCTGGCGTATGTACTGGCAGAGCTGACCGGACGCCTGAAAAAAAATATCGTGCGTGCGGTGGCAGTCGTACTCGCCTGTGCCTGTATCGCAGTAACCGGAAAGCAGATGTTTACAGCGGAGACTTATACGGAAAAACAAAATGAGTATGAGCTTCCGAACGCAGTTATTGAGATCTGCGATTACATCCAGATCAATCTGATGAGCTGGAAGGAAACAGCAGTCGTACCAAATGATCTGCTGTGCTATATCAGACAGTATTCCAGTTCTGTAGGTCTTTTTTACGGAAGAAATGCAGGTGGGTTCATTTCTAACATGGGAGAGGATGAGACCGCTGTCTATGAGGAAATGAGCAAGGAAAAACCGGATATTAAGGTGATCACGGATATTGGCAAAAAGAGATACTGCAAATATCTGATCTTTGATCATACCTTCCACCAGATCCCCGAAGATCTGACGGAATATGGATATGAGAAAGTCCATGTAGTGGAAGACCGCTATGTGATTTACCGGATTTTTGAAGAAGAACGGGTCTGGGGCAGCGATGGCCCGGGCACAGAGTAGTCCAATGGAGGCTTTTAGATGGAAAAAATTAAGACAATCTATCAGGAAACGAACTGGGAAAGAATAGGAGTGGCGGCGTTCTACGGATATTTTGCAATCAATATCCTGATGAAAGCATTCGCGTACGACCATGGAGATGATATCTACCGCTATTTCTTCGTATTTGGTCTGGTTTTTCTTGGAATCAAACTGGTCACGACAAAATATACCCTGCGGGAGATCGTATGGGCAGCGATTTTGATCGGACTCGGTGTAACGCTTTCCATTATCACAAAACAGAATACCTGGCTGCTTTTGTTTGTGACGATCATTGCGATGAAAAACTGTAACTTTCAGCTTATGATCAAGATCGCACTGTATATCCGTATCTTCAGTGCTTTCGTACTGGTGCTTGGATCTACATTTGGGGTATACGATATCGGAGATAAGACGACACCGGATACCAACTATGTCGAGATCCCGGTTTACAGCTTTGCTATGAATGAGCCAAACTATGCATACTTAACGATCTTCGTTATGATGCTGTTACTTTTATATTATAATTATGAAAAATTAAACTGGAAATGGTTTCTTGGAACTTCAGCGATCGCGTTCTTATTCTATGAGCTGACGTTCTGCCGTACCGGTATTGCAGTATTTTTCTTCTGCTGGATGTTGATCGTCTTTGAGAAACTGGTAAAGAATGACAAGTGGAAATTCATTCTTGCATTATCTGTCCCGGTGGGAGCTCTGTTCAGTTTTGTTACCATGCGTATCTACAATGGTGATAACAAGGTAATGGGTCTGTTAAACCACTTTGTATCCGGACGTATCTACATTATGAACAGCTATTACAGGATGCAGGGACTTGCCTGGTATCCAAGAACACAGGAATATTTTTATGCGAATTATTTCGGGCTGATCGATAATACCTACATGTTTGTCCTGCTCTACTGTGGCTGGGCGGTTGCACTGTTTTTCTTTGCAATCGTATGCAGAACGCTTTATGTGCTCTATAAGAATAAACACTACAAAGAGCTGGTCATGATCGGAACATTGGCACTTTATGCAGTGTTGGAGCAGTTTGTTATGAATGGATTTATGAATCCGTTTATCCTGCTCACCGGTATCTTGCTGTATCCGAATATCTTAGAGGAAGGAAAGCAGACCATATGAAACAGTATCGGATTTTACAGGTGCATAACTTTTACCAGATCCCGGGTGGCGAAGATGTCGTGGTGCGCAACGAAAAACGGCTTCTTGAGGAACACGGGCATAAGGTATATACTTATTACAGAAGCAACGCAGAATTAAAAGAAGGCGGCAAGTTTAGCAAACTCTGTGTGCCGTTTACGGCGATCTATTCGTTTAAGACCGTGCGGGAAGTAAAAAAACTGATCAAAGAATATCAGATTGACATCGTGCATGTGCATAATACTTTAACGATGGTCAGTCCGTCCGTGTTTTATGCGGCATTCCGCTGTCATGTGCCGATCGTGCAGACACTGCACAATTTCAGGATGCTCTGTCCGGCAGGATCATTTTTCCGCGACAATGTCATCTGTGAGGAATGTGTCCGGGGTGGGTTAAAATGTGCTGTAAAACATAAATGTTACCGCAACAGCAAGCTGCAGAGTTTTGTGAGTGCGGCAGTATTAAAAGTCCACAGAGTCCTTGGCACATACCGCAAGGTAAATTTCATCTGCCTGACCGAGTTTAACCGCAACAAACTGTTGGCACTTGGCGATATCGTGGATGCGAAAAAGATTTTTATCAAACCGAATTTTACGTTTGCAGAGGGCATTGAGCCGAGCAATGTACCGGAGCAGGAGGAATATTACCTGTTTGCCGGAAGAGTAGAGGCATTGAAGGGCGTGGATATCGCGATCAAGGCATTTGAACAGATCCCGGACCGCAAGCTCTACATTGCAGGAACCGGCCCGATGATGGACGAGATGCAGGCATATGTGAATGAGCACAATATCCAGAATGTAAAGTTCTTAGGATACCTGCAAAAAGAAGATATGACAGAAAAATTCTACCATGCAAAGGCAGTCATTATGACATCCCAGTGTTATGAAGCGTTTGCTATGACGATCGCGGAGGCATATTCCTACGGCGTTCCGGTGATTGCCGGAAGAGTGGGCAATATGGAGGGCATGGTGCAGGAGGGCGTTACCGGAGTGAAATTTACTTACAATTCTTCGAGTGACCTCGCCGAAAAAGTCAAAGAATTTGAAAAGTTAGACCGTGTAACATTAAAAGAGAACGCAAGAGAATTTTATCAGGAAAGGCTGCGCCCGGAGGACAACTATCAGAAACTGATGGAGATCTACGAGAGTATTTCAGCGAATTGAGAGGGACTATGAAACGAGCGGTATTGATCACAAATATTCCATCCCCATACCGGGTGGATTTTTTCCGTTTTTTACAGGAACAGTATCAGGAATACGAATTTCATATCATATTTTCCGGGGCAGGAATGGAAAACCGGAAATGGACAGTGGAGTTAGAGGGATTGTCCCATGTGCATTTTCTAAAATCCCGCACGATTATCATCCGCAAACGGTTTGATGACCGCTATGTATTTTTGCCGGTCGGAGTGGAAAAGACGTTGCAGGAGATCGCGCCGGAACTGGTATTTGCAATGGAATATAACCCGACCATTTTGCGTGCAGTGCACTGGTGCAGGAAAAAGAAGATCCCGTTTATCAGCTGGACAGATGGCACCTTAAATTCCGAAAAGAACATCGGAAAAGTACAGAGACTGTCCAGAAGTTATATCATAAAGCGTGCGGATGCGTTTATCGCAAGCAGTACGGCATCGAAAGAAGCGCAGATCGCGTATGGTGCCGCACCGGAGCGGTGCTTTATCTCGTATCTGACTGTGGATATTGAGAAGTATCTGGCAAAAAAAGAAAGCTACGAGGCAAGACAGTTGCTTTACGTCGGAAGTCTGATCCAGAGAAAAGGACTGGATCTGTTACTCCCGGCACTTGCGGAAGCTGCAGATGATATCCGGCTTGTCATTGTCGGAGAGGGACAGGAACGTCCGCTCTTAGAGCAGCAGGTGAAAAAGTTAAATCTGACCGAGAGGGTCGAATTTAAAGGCTATGTGGAGGGAGAGCCGCTGCGGCAGCTCTATGCGTCCTCGGATGCGTTTATCCTTCCGACCAGAGAAGATTGTTTTGGACTGGTCTTATTAGAGGCGATGTGTGCATCGTTACCGATCATTTCTTCCAAGTATGCAGATGGGGCAAGAGATCTGGTGGAAGAAGGGAAAAACGGTTATATCGTAGACCCGGAGGATACGAAAGCGTTTGCTGCAGCAATCGACCGGTTGTTTTCCGAGGGAAAGATCGCCCAGATGGGAAGTTACAGCTACGAGAAGGCACAGGAATTTGCATTTTCAAACGTGGCAGAGGGCTGCATGGCGGCACTGCACGATGTGGAAAAGAGAAGAGGCATATAAGTGAAAAAGATTTTATTTAACGGACTTGGAAACAGAGGCTGGATCGGCGGCATCTACTATATCAAAAATATCATATTCAGCTGTCTGCAGAATGAGACGATCCGGCAGAATTATGAGCTGGTGCTGTTCATTGATGAAAAGCATGCCGATATCTTTGCGCCGTTTCAGGATAAGATAAAGATACGCATCTTTACCAATGAGGGGAAATTAAAGACCGCACTGATCCAGGCGGCACAGGTGTGGTTTGGCGGCGTAAAATACTGCTACGCACTGGAATTGAATAAGACAGGAAAATTATTCAAAAACAAAGGAATCTTTTGGATCCCGGATTTTCAGCATAAAAATCTGCCGGAGTTTTTCTCTGAGGAAGAACTGGCGCGCAAGGATGCCAATTTCCTTGAAATGGTGATGAGCGACCGCCCGATGGTGCTTAGCAGCTTTGATGCCAAACACGACTTAGAGCAGTTTTATCCGGATCATACCTGTCCGGTCGAGGTCGTACATTTTGTTTCCTATATTGAGCCGGAGATCAAAAAGATCACACCGGAACTGGAAGAGCAGGTAAAACAGAAATTCGGGCTGGAACGCAATTATATTTACATTCCAAACCAGTTCTGGCAGCATAAAAACCACATTGTCATGGTGGAGGCGATCAAACTTCTGCTTGAGAGTGGAAGAATGAGAGATTATGATTTCGTATTTACCGGAAATCTGGAAGATTACCGCAATCCGGAGTATATCAACCGGTTAAAAGCCATTATGGAATCCGATACGGTAAAGGATAATATCAAATTACTTGGTTTTGTGGGAAGAGAAGAACAGCTTTGTATTATGAAACATGCCAGATTTATCGTGCAGCCATCCTTATGCGAAGGCTGGGGAACAGTATTAGAAGATGCCAAAGTACTGGATAAGAGTGTACTGCTTTCGGATATTCCGGTACACAGAGAGCAGAAAAATGAAAAGTGCAGATTGTTTGATCCGCATAATCCAAAGGAACTGGCAGACCTGATCGCAGAGCACAGTGGACAGACATGGGAAGAGAATATCGAATCCGGCATAGCAAATATGTACCGGGAAGCAGAGGAGTATTCGAAGGCATTAGAGCGGGTATTCCGATAGAAATGAGGTAAAGTTTGATGAAAAAGAAAATGGTCATTACCGGTGTAAACGGTTTCCTTGGAAGAAGTGCAAAGGAATATTTTGAAACAGAATATGACATAACAGGGATCGATCTGGCGGCAAGATACAGCGGTGAGGATGCAGAGCTTTCCTATTACCAGTGCAATATGTCACAGGAAGCGGCAGAGCTGGCATCCATTTTTACCAATGTGCAGCCGGATGTGATCTTACACTGCGCAGGAAGTGCCAATGTGGGTGCATCCGTGGTAAATCCGATGGCAGATTTAGACGGCAACCTGCACAGCCTCTATCAGCTCCTTCTGGCACTCAAATCGTTTGAAAAACGACCAAAGATCATTTTCTTTTCCAGTGCCGGTATTTACGGAAATCCAAAGGAACTTCCAATCCGGGAGGATGCAGGGGCAGCTCCGGTATCGCCATATGGACTGCACAAATATATGGCGGAACAGCTCTGTCATTATTATAACAGCGTACACGGTTATCAGATTCGTTCTGTCCGCATCTTTTCTGCGTATGGAGCAGGACTGCGGAAGCAGCTTTTATGGGATATCTATCAGAAATATCAGGCAACTGGCAAAATCGAATTGTTTGGAACCGGAACCGAGACCAGAGATTTTATCCATGTGTCGGATATCTTACAGGCGATCCGCCTGATCTTAGATTACACCGGGGAGGAGGAAATCTTCAACGTGGCAAACGGAGAGGAAACCTCGATCCGGGAACTGGCTGAGATTTATGCCAAAGTGTTAGGCGAGAGCACCGATATCGTCCGGTTTAATGGAGCGACCAAGCAGGGGGATCCAAAAAACTGGCGTGCCGATGTGACACTGTTAAAGAAACTGGGTTATCAGAAAAAGATGGATCTGACTGCCGGAATACAGGATTATGTAAACTGGGTAAAACAGCAGGCATAGGAAGAGGAGAACACTGCGCAGATGTTAGAAGCAAAGAAACTGGCTCCGGTTGTTCTGTTTACCTATAACAGACCGGATCATACCAAAAGAACGATAGAAGCACTGGCTGCAAATGAACTGGCAGATCAGACAGAACTTTTTGTCTTTTCGGATGCACCGAAAGCAAAAAAAGATGAGAGCGAGGCAGCAGAAAAAGCCTGGAATGAAAATAAAAAAAAGGTCGAAGAGATCCGCACCTATGTCAGAGAGGCGAAGGGATTTTCCCAGATCCATCTGGTGGAGCGTACGGAAAACTACGGACTGGCAAAAAATGTCATCGAGGGTGTGACAGAGATCGTCAATCAGTATGGCAAAGTGATCGTGTTAGAAGATGATCTGGTAACGAACCGCTATTTCCTCCGTTTTATGAATGACGGTCTGGTGCGTTACGAAAACGAAAAGAAAGTGACCGGAGTGACCGGTTTTTCCTTTTTGGATGACGGAACCGATTATGAAAAACAGAGTTATCTGTGCGGGCTGACCGGAACAAGCTGGTCATGGGCAACCTGGGCAGACCGCTGGTCTTCCTTTGATGCGAAAGCAAAGGGATGGGAGCGGTTAAAAGAGGATTCTGCGTACCGCAAACGGTTTAATTATGACAATACCTATAATTTTTATCAGTTGTTAAAGATGCAGCAGCAGGATGCAGGCACCAATTCCTGGGCAATCCGCTGGTATTACAGCACATTTTTGCAGGATGGGCTGATCCTGGTACCGACCAGATCCTTAGTTGGAAATGACGGATGGGATGGCACCGGCGTACACTGTGGCGGGGAGGCACCTGCCGCAGTCCATCGTCTTGCAACATCGGAAGCAATCACAGAGTTTCCGGATGAGATTTGCGAGACAAAAGAAGTGCGCAAAAGACTGAAAAAAGAATTGAGAAAGATATCCGAGCCAAGTCTGTTAAAACGCATCTACCACATCGTATTCCGCAGAAATTATGTGGGGCAGGCATAAGAAGAGCAGGACAGGGAGGAAAAGAATGGAGATACTGGCAATTTTTACCTGCCACAACCGCAGGGAGCTGACAAAACGTGGAATCGAGACGTTATCCCGGAATGAAAATGTAACCTTTCACTATGTCGTAGTGGATGATGGAAGTACCGATGGAACCAAAGAGATGCTACAGGAACTGCCGGAGCAGATCGATATCGTAGAGGGCGATGGTAACCTGTTCTGGAACCGTGGCATGTACGAGGGTATCGAATATGTCAAAAAGAAATATCCGGATTACGCATATTATATGCTGATGAATGATGATACGAAGTTTTTTCCGGGGATCTTTGATAAAATGCTGCCATCTTTGGATGGAAAGAGTGTTTTGGTCGGTGCAATCTGCGGGGAGCAGGGCGAATTAAGCTATGGCGGCATTAAATATGTAAAAGGCATCCGTTACAAAAAGTATGGACCGGAACAGTCCGATATGCTGTTTGATACCTTTAATGCAAACTGTGCACTGATCCCGCATGACATCTTTATGCAGGTCGGGATCGATCCGTTTTATCAGCACAGCATCGGGGATTTTGATTACGGGCTTGCAATCAGCAAAAAGGGATATCCAATCCGCATCTTTACCGAATATGTGGGCGAATGTAATGACAATTCGCTTGCAAAGACCTGGCAGGATGAGTCGCTGCCACGTTTAGAGCGTATCCGGTTAAAGGAGAGCAGAAAGGGCCTTCCGTTCCGCGACTGGTTCCATTTTCTGCGCAAGAACTTTGGACTTGGAACGGCAATCGTGCGTTCCATCACACCGTATATCCGTATTCTGTTGGGAACCAAGACACGTTATTCCGGAGCATAGAAGAGGGATTTTGAGTTGAAAAATATGGGAACAATCTGTTATGTGATCTTAAATTACAATACCTATAACGAGGCGATCTGCTGTGCGGACTCGATCTTAACTACGCAAAAGGATGACGGGATAAAGATCATTCTCGTGGACAATGGCTCAAAGAATGACAGTGTGACGCAGTTAAATGCCTACGCAGAGGGCAAAGAGCAGGTATCCTTAGTTGTATCAGAGGAAAACCTTGGATTTGCAAGGGGCAATAACCTTGGGATCTCTTATGCGAGAGAGCATTTTGATCCGGATTTTATCGTTGCTGCAAACAGTGATATCATTTTTGAGCAGGCAGATTATGGGGAAAAGATAAGAGAAATCTATGAAAGACACCGGTTTGACCTGCTTGGCGGAGATATTCTGGATGCGAACCGGGAAAAACACTTAAATCCGGTTGCCACAAAGCGGCAGTACACGTTAAACTATATGCGGAAACAGGTACTCGTTTCGTTTCTAAAGGCATGCTCCTTCCGCCTGATCAAGGCACTGCATTTAAAAGGTGCGGTTGCAGGGCATTATGGCATTGTGACAGAGGAGGATGGCTCTGACCGGAAGGATGGAAGCAAAAACCTTACCACAAGAGAGGTGGAAGGAAAAGCGGTAGCTGCGGATGACTGCATCAAAGAAGAGATGGAGGATGTGCTGCTGCATGGCTGCTGTCTCATCTTTTCAAGGGACTTCTTCCAGACGTTTTCCGGTTTTTACGAGGAAACGTTCCTTTATGCAGAGGAAGAGATCCTCTATTATCTGGCGTTAAAGCAGCATATGACCGTTTTGTATTCGCCGGAGATCCGCTGCGTCCACAAGGAGGCAGTGACCACATCTTCGATGTACCGCGATTTTTGTGATGGAAAGATTTTTTATTTTTCCAATATCACAAGATCATATCGCTTGTTTTTACGATTAATGAAAGAACAGGAAAGAAAACATGAGTAAGGAAAGTGGGGAGAGCAGGGTAATCAAAGCCGGGATCGGCTATACAGTGGGAAATTATTTGCTAAAGGGGCTGAGTTTTTTGACAGTCCCTGTTTTTTCACGTCTTCTTTCCCCGGCAGAGAATGGGATCTTTAACACCTATCTGGCATATCAGACCATCCTGTTTTTGCTGGTGGGAATGGCGTTACATACGAGCCTGAAAAATGCGAAGTATAAATATGAAGAGAATTTTGCAGCGTATAACTCCTGCTGTATCCTGCTTGTGATCGTAAATCTGATCCTCTGGTTTGTTCTGGCAAATCTGTGCTATCCGTTCTATGGCACATGGCTTGGATTTTCGAGGACAATCGTCAATCTGCTTTTGATCGACAGTTTCGGTACGGCACTGATCCTGTTTTTTAATTCCTATGTGGGGCTGTATTACCGATATACTTCGTTTTTAAAGATCTCTGCATTTAACGCGCTGTCTAATTTTGGATTGTCGGTCTTTTTTATCCTGACGATCTTTAAAAAAGATGCAGCGACCGGACGTATCTTTGGAAATGCACTTCCACTTGCCGTGATCTCGATGGTGCTGATCTGGTATTTCTGGAAACAGAGCCGCCCGAAGTGGAATAAGAACTATGCAGGTTTTGCACTGCGTTACAGCCTGCCGATGATCCCGCATGGCATCTCACAGGTCGTGCTCTCCCAGTTCGACCGGATCATGATAAAGAGCATGATCGGAGAGTGGGAAGCCGGGATCTACAGTTTTGGCTATACGATCTTCTCGATCATCAATGTGACGATGACATCCCTTGACAATGTCTGGGGACCGTGGTTTTATGAGAGGATGAAGGATGAGGATTACGAGGGCATTAAGAAAAATGCGAGCAAGTACGCATTTGGCAT
Organism: uncultured Roseburia sp.; assembly: GCA_900550935.1. GTDB lineage: Bacteria > Bacillota > Clostridia > Lachnospirales > Lachnospiraceae > Roseburia. The sequence goes on along the minus strand of URUD01000004.1, from coordinate 24,640 downwards.
GCTGCTGTTTTCGGTGCTGGTCATGTTTGGTGCACCGGAACTGGTCAAGATCCTTGGAACCAAAGCCTATTATGATGCGATGTATTCGGTCATCCCGATCGTTGCAGGAGGCTATTACATGTTCCTTTATCTATTCCCGTCTTATGTGGAGTATTATCACGAAAAGACGAAATATATTGCCGTGGGGACCGGGCTTGCAGCCGCAGTCAATGTCATTTTAAATGTCATCTGTATCCGGAAATTCGGATATCTTGCAGCGGCATATACCACAATGGTCACGTATCTGCTCTATTTTCTGTTCCACTATGTGATCGCGTGGAAGATCAGAAAAGAAAGCCTGTTTGATACAAAACGTTTATTCATTTATATCGGTCTTGCTTTTTTTGCTGCACTCGTGGCACTGGCACTGATCGAACAATGGCTGATTCGCTGGGGCATCCTAGTGGTGCTCGGCATTTATTTTATCGTGTGGCTGGAACGCGAATTTGATGTTGTTGCGAAACTGAAGAAAAAATTTGGAAAGTGATAGGAAGGAGTACTTATGATAGTATCTGCAATGTTTGTATGCCTGTTTCTGTTATGCCTTCTTGGTGTACTGCTGTTTCCGAAAACAGAGGGGAAGATCAACGGAACCAAGGCACTGATCATGGGAACGATGCTGATCTTCTGTTATCTGTCCCTTACGGCATTTCTGTTTGACAAGACAGGAATCGGAGTCCATTTAAAAACAACGGTACTTGCCCTTGCAGGGGCATGTGTGTTCTTATGGGGAGTGATCCTAAAAAAGAAAAAGATACAGCGCGTATTTTTCCGTGTGTGGGATATCGTGACGGTGGTTCTTCTTCTGGCATTTGTTTTTGCCATTTCCATGCACCTGTTTACCCCGAACTTACGCCTTTCCTATGTCAATTCAGACCCGGCAAACCATTTTAATATGGCAATGCAGATCGTAAAGAACGGGACATTGGACGGCATTTATTTTTCCGCTTATATCGATGCAACGTTTATTGAACTTTTCGCTCCAGTGCTCACGGTTGGAAAATATTATAAGGCATTCATTGTAGCAGATATCTTTTTGCATTTGCTTGAGATCTGCATGTTTTATGTGCTGACACTGACCATCAGCGAGAAAGGAATCGTGCGGATCTTCGCTCCGGTGTTTGCAATCGGTTATTTCTTCGGTTTTCCATCCTACAGTTATATGACCGGAGGGTATGTGTACTGGAGCACCGGTGTGATGATCCTGATCTTTATCATCTACGCACTGCTTCTGGTGGAAAAATATCCCGACTTGCGGCGTTATACCTATGTGTTGCTCTTTTTCGGAGCGTATGCGAACAGCTGCTGTAACAGGCTGTTTGTTCCGGTCAACTATCTGGCACTGTTAGCGGCTCTTATCGTGATCCTGGCAAAAGGAAAGAAAAATTGGCTGACGAAAAAGACCATTTGCGTGGCAGGTGTGCTGCTCATTATAACGGTCATTGCCGCGGTGGTATTTTTCCACTTCTGGGGCTCGTTTGATAAGATCTTTGCCTATGTCAGTGTGGTGGGATGGACGTACAATTCCATGTATGCGGATCTGATCTTCTTTGTGCCGCTGTTCTTGTTTGTTCTGTTTTATACAGTCATCAAACGGGAGTATTCGAATGTGATCAGCGTGATGGCACTGTGCATGCTTGCCTGCACCATCGCAATGTATGTGCTGACCTATCAGAAGCTGATGACCTATTATTACTATTATAAGATCTATTATAATCTCTGGCTGTTCGGCTGGCTGTTTGCAGTGATGGCACTTCATGTCATGGCGGAGAAAAAGCAGTTAGTGAGCTATTTCTCCTACGGCATTATGATCGCAGGGATCGCAGCACTTGTACTGTTTGACTATGAGGGGATGATGTGGAAGCATGATGCAAATTTCAATGGCGATTATGCAACCAGAAATCTGTTCTCACTGTATCGGTACAATATGGATAGTATGGAAACGAATTATCTGGATTATACGAAACCAAAATCTGTGATGGATGTCTACATGTATGCAGCAGAGCAGATGGAGGGCGAGCGGATCCAGCCGCTCATTACAGATCAGGGCGCGTATTGCTGGTTTGATGCGATGAAAGCACAGAGCCGGTCGAAATCCAAGAAGTTCTGGCCATCCAGATACGAACTAATGGAGATCGTAAAGCGTTTAAATAAGGCAGATATCAAGTATGTAGCTGTACTGAAAAGTGATGAATTCTACCAGACCAATCAGGAATACTTTTCGTTATGCGAAGAAGTCTATGGAAATGAAGCGGCAGCCATTTTAAAAAGACCTGGAGACAGCTGGACCGGTATTCTGAAAGAAATGGATGATTACAGCGAGGAAAAATTAGAACTTTATAAATATGTAAAGAAAAACTTAAAGGGCGAGCGTGTGCCATTGATGGCAGACCGCAGCGCGAGCGTGGATTATATCGTTTACCGGAAACGGAACAAACAGAAGATGGCGGACTGCTATCCATGGAACTTTGAGCCAAAGGACAATCTGGAAAACTTAAACAGCCTTGGCATTAAATATATGCTGGTTTTTTATGATGATCCATATTATCAGAGCATCAGCAGTTATCTGGACAGACAGGAGACCGTATTTGAGAATGAAACCGGAAAGATCGTGCGCTGTAATGGTGATTTCTGGAGCACTTCGTATCAGTAAAAAAGATTTACAGTGTTCAAAAGGAATTTTATGTGATAAACTATGAGGGATAAGAAAAAGGGAAAGCAATAAGGGAGAATAAATGAGGGAGAATAAATAAGGGAGAATAAATAATGAAGAAAAGGATTTTAACAGGATTGTTAGCATTGTGTGTCACATTGACCGCAATCCCGGCAGAGACAGCATTTTATGCAGCCGGAATGCCGAATGAGAAAACTGCCCTGACTGTAGAGGCAGAAACAACGGAGGCATCCGAAGAAACAGGTGCTGCCGGAGAGACGGAAACTTCTGAAGTAACGGAGACAACAGAGACAACCAAGATTACAGAAGCAGCTGAGACAACGGAAATAACAGAGACAACAGAAGCAACTGAGACCACGGAAACAACCGAGATTACAGAAGCAGCTGAGACTACGGAAATAACCGAGGCAACAGAAATCACCGGGGATACCGAGACCACAGCTGAAACAGAGACCGAAGATACCGAACAGCCGGAAGAAACAACGGAACTGAAATCAGCCGAAGTGTCAGCCGGAAAGACTTATGCAACAGCAACGGAACTTGAGTTTGATAAGGACTATGTGTCCGCAACCAAAGCAAACGTAGCAGGCTGGTATCAGTTTACGTTAGAAAAGGCAGGAATGGTTTCCTTTACCTTTACCCATGACAGACTGGCAGATACCTCAGGAAATACAACTGCATGGTCGATCACGTTTGCTGCAGAAAATTCTACGTTAAGCACAGAGAATGGGTTCAGTTTTGATACTGGTATGTATACGATGACAAGCGGAAGTTATGATACCGTGAAGACATCTCCGCAGGTGGGACTTCCGGCAGGCACCTACCGGATCAAGATCACACCAAAGACGGAGTTAGCAGGCGGACAGGCATATGGACTGAGACTTTCTTACCGTGATGTGTTCAGTGAAACAGAGGAAAACAACAGCGCATCCAGTGCAGATGAACTCCCACTGGACACTGAGATCACAGGTAGCCTCTACAGTGCATCCGATACCGATTACTATAAAGTAACTGTGACAGAGGACGGTTACGTCAATATGTATCTGAATCACGATAAGGTTTCCGGCAAGGAAAACATTAATCTGTTCCATGTGTCTTTCTGTGACAGTACACAGAAAGTACTTTATGATATGTACAGTACCGGAGCAGAGACCACGACATCTTCCATTAAGATCGGTGCGACCAAAGGAGATTATCTGGTTAAAGTAGAGGGCGGCGTTTTGTCCATGGCAGATCCGTATACCGGCAATTATGGATTGCGTGTGACCTCAACTGCAAGTGGAAACTGGGAAAAAGAGAGCAACGATACAACAAGCCTTGCCAATCCGGTTGTTCCGGGAGAGACTTATGGCGGAGATATCCGCAGTTCATCCGATGTGGATTACTTTACGCTGACAACGACAGAAAAGGGTTATCTGGGACTTGATTTTGAACATACTGTTATTTCCGGGTGGGAAACACTCAGCGTTTACAAGATCACGGTCAGCAGAAACGGACAGTCTGGTGCTGTTTACACCGGTTATGTCAAGGGTGGTGATGCGACTTTTACCATGCCAAACCTCGGATTACCGGCAGACACCTATTATATCAAGATTGAACCGGCGGCAACGATCAGCACTTCCCTTACCGGTGGTTCGATCAGCAGCTGTTATCCGGCAGATTACAGCATCAAAGTAAACTGGCAGAATGCATCCAACTGGGAAGAAGAGGTTAACAATACGATCTCCACTGCCAATACGATAAAGAGTGGAACGGCATATAACGGAAGCATCGCTACAACAGATGATAAAGACTACTACAAGGTAGAAATGAACAAGAAAGGATATCTTCAGTTCAAGTTTACCCATGCAAATACCGGAAATACTGCAACACATTATCGTATTTCTGTTTTAAACAGTGCGGGAAGCAATATCTATGAGGTGACCAATGCAGGTGTGGACACCCTCTATGTATCAGATAAGATCGGTCTGGCAAAGGGAACTTATTATGTACTGGTATCTGTATCATCGACTTTATATACGGGAGATTATGGCCTGACTGTTACAACAAAAGCGGCATCCAACTGGGAGAGCGAGGTAAATGGAGACACTGCGACGGCAAACAGCTTAAAAGTCGGAAAAGAGATGCATGGTGTCATCTCAAGTTATTCCGGTGACCTCGATTATTACAAATTTACACTGGATAAAACTTCATATGTTAATGTCAGCTTAAGCCATAAAAAGATGAATGTTGCAGGAACAAGCTGGTATGTTTATCTGCTCAAATCAAATGGCAGCAGATTAAACTATCTGACCGATCATCTGTATTCCTATGCAGGGGATGCTTACACGGAATCCACTGCGATCAAGATGGAAAAGGGAACCTACTACGTTGTAGTGCGTGCGGCAGCAGGCAATAAAAATGCAGTTGGCGAGGAATATACTGTAAGTGTCAATAAAATATCTGCAAAGAAACCAAAAGTTTCAAGTGTAAAATCAGGAGGCTATCATAAATTAAAAGTAACCTGGAAAGCAGTACCGGGGGCAGTTTCTTATACAATTGCAAGAAGCACCTCGAAAGATGGCAGTTACACAGAGGTTAAAACGATTGACAATGTAAGCACCATCAGCTGGACGGATAAGAGCGTCACAACAGGAAAGACTTATTACTATAAAGTCAAAGCAAAGGTAGCACTTGAGAATACCACGAAAGAAAGCGGTTATTCCAAAGCAGTATCCGGTAAAGCAGTTCCGGCAAAGACGACAGTCAAGACAGCATTAAAGAATAGCAAAGTAAAAGTAAGCTGGAAAAAGGTATCCGGTGCAAATGGGTATGAGATTGTAAGAAGTACGAAGAAAGACAAGGGCTACAAGAAGATCAAGACCATCAAGAAGGGTTCTGCAAAGACCTATACAGACAGTAAGACAAAGAGTGGAAAGACCTATTATTACAAAATCAGAGCTTACCGCAATGTAAACGGAAAGAAAGTATACGGATCCTATTCCAAGGTGGTTTCCAGAAAAGTAAAGTAGAGGTAAGACATGAGACGAAGAGATCGATATAAGCATTTGTTGAATCTGTGTGCCAACTTTGTAATGCTGGTGATGGAAGCAGCGATGTTTGCTCTGGTATGGTACCAGTTATATGTGCCAAACCTTCCAAAGGAAGATCAGTTCTGGCGGAGAGGTAACTGGGCTGTGATCGGCATTTATGCGATGATATTGTTTTTCTTTATCCGTACGTTTGGCGGATACCGGATCGGATATCTGAGAATTTCAGATATTTGCCTGTCACAGATCTTAGGTATTTTATTTGCAAATATAATTGAATATATTCAGATCTGTATGATCGCCAACGATTATGTAAATGTAGGACCGATCTTTCTTCTGACGGTGGCGGAGATCGCACTGATACTGCCGGGTGTCTTTGTGGTACGTTACTTTTATGTACGGCTGTATCCGCCGAGAAAGATGATCGTCATATATGGGGAACATTCACCGGATGAACTGATCAAAAAGATCAATTCCAGAAGGGATAAATATGACGTCTGTGCGACAGCAAGTGCATATATGGGATACGAGGCACTCTACACAAAGATCTTAGAGTACGAAGCAGTCGTACTCTGCGATCTGCCAACGGAGATCCGAAATAAGATCTTAAAATTCTGCTATGATCAGAATAAACGTACCTATATCACGCCAAAGATTTCAGACATTATCATAACCGGAACAGAGCGGCTTCATCTGTTTGATACACCGCTTATGCTGTCAAGAAACCAGGGACTGACGATCGAGCAGCGTTTTATCAAGCGTACCATGGATATTGTATTTTCTCTGGCTGCGATCGTGATTACCTCACCGATCCTGCTTTTGATCGCAATCGCCATCAAATGTTATGACAGAGGACCGGTGTTCTATACACAGGAACGTCTGACCAGAGACAGAGAGCCGTTCCAGATCATCAAATTTAGAAGCATGAAAGTTGACTCGGAGGCATCCGGTGCGCAGCTTGCAAAAAAAGATGACGACAGGATCACCCCGGTTGGAAAGTTTATCCGAAGGACACATCTGGATGAACTGCCGCAGATCTTTAATATCTTAAAAGGCGATATGGCCTTTGTGGGACCGAGACCGGAGCGTCAGGTGATTGCAGAGAAATACGAAGAAGTCGTACCGGAATTCCGTTTCCGCCTGAAAGTAAAGGCGGGCCTGACCGGATATGCACAGGTGTATGGAAAGTACAATACGACCCCATACGATAAATTAAAGTTGGATTTAACCTACATTGAGAACTATTCTGCCTGGCTTGATTTAAAACTGATGCTAATGACAGTCAAAGTAATCTTCCAGAAGGAAAATACGGAAGGTGTTGAGAAAGGGCAGGTAACAGCGATCAAGTAGGCGATGGAGGAAAAACGTGGCGAATGAAATTCTGGTATCGGTAGTGATGCCGGTCTATAACGGAGCAAACTACATCAAAAATGCCATCGAATCGGTAAAGAAGCAGCAGGTGTCATGGGAATTATATGTCATCGATGACTGCTCAACGGATCAGACCCCTTTGGTATTAGAGGAATATCAAAAAGACGAACGGATCCATATCATTCGAAATCAAAAGAACATCGGAGTGGCGGAGTCAAGGAATGTCGGCATACGAAACGCGAGGGGAAAGTACGTTGCGTTTCTGGATGCCGATGACTGGTGGACTGCGGACAAACTGAAGATCCAATGCGAGCTGTTAGAACAAAAACAGCTCGTTTTGTGCTGTACGGGGCGTGAACTGATGCAGCCGGATGGAAGCAGTACCGGCAAGATCATTCATGTGCCGGAGCAGATCACCTATTCCATGCTGCTCTATACGAATCACATCCCATGTTCGTCTGTCGTGATGCAGACAGCAGTAGCAAGGGAGTTTTATATGGAACACGCGGAGTTGCATGAAGATTACATTTTGTGGCTTAAGGTGTTAAAAAAATATGGGACTGTCTGTGGAATTGATGAGCCGATGTTAAAATCGCGCTTAAGCGAGGGCGGCAAATCGAGAAACAAGATCCGGTCAGCAAGGATGCATTGGAATGTATATCGGTTTATGGGGATTGGCAGGATAAAAGCGGCATGGTATATGATCCATTATGTGATCAATGGACTGAAAAAGTATGCATAGAAACAGGAAATAAGAGCAATGGCAATGAAAGAAATCATCAGGGAAAGTGGGAAACTGGGTATTACAGTGGCAATCCATGTGTTGCAGCTGCCACTTCGTTTCTGTAAGATAAAGGAAAACAGGATTTTGTTTACCAGCCTTACAGGCGGAAACTACTATGAATATACCTGTAATCCCAAATATATTTATGAGGCAGTAAAAGCGCAGACCGGGGAACAGTATGAAATCATCTGGGCACTGGAACATCCGGAAAAATATCGCTTCCTGGAACAACAGGGGGCAGCATTGGTAAAACATTTTACATGGAAAACACTTTATTATCTGGCAACTTCAAAGTGCATTATTACAAGTGGTTCGTATCTGCCATGGGTTTCCTTCCGCAGACAGCAGATCGTAATTGACACCTGGCATGGAGGGGGCGCGTATAAGCGGCTGGATAATGGAGAGGGCAGCTTAAGGCATCTGATCGGAAAACGCAACCGGATCGCGGGCTCGCATGTGACCGCATTTGTGACAAGCAGCGAGGCATTTACCGAGCATGTGATCCGTGGGGCCTTTGGTTATCACGGAGAGGTATTGGAAATCGGGATGCCGCGTAATGATATGCTGGTAAACGGAACCACAGCAGAAGCAGCCCATAAGGTAAGAAAAATCTTTGCAATACCGGATGATAGGAAGATCATGCTGTATGCGCCTACCTACCGGGAGCAGGGAACCTATGAAAAACTGAAGATAGGAAAGGTATTAGATACTTTGGAAGAAATCGACGGCAGTTCCTGGGTCTGCTTAGAGCGGATGCATCGCTATGAAAGAAAGTCAGGGGAAGAGACCGATCAACGTATCTATGCGGCAGAAGGATATGAGGAAATGCAGGAACTTTTAGCAGCAGCGGATCTGCTGGTTACCGATTATTCTTCTTCTATCTGGGATTACTCGTTCCGAAACCGCCCGATCTATCTGTTTACACCGGATCTGGATGAATACCGGAAGAACAGAGGATTTTATCTGGATATTGATGAGTGGCAGATCCCCTATGCGGAAACGGAACAGGAATTTTTACAGAAAATTGCGCAGATGCAAAAAATTGACTGGAAACAGCGCATGGATCTGCATCATGCAAAATTAAAATGTCAGGAAACAGGACATGCAGCAGATAGTGTGGTAAAATATATACAGGAAAACATGTAGAGAAGGAGAGCAAGATGAATATAGCAATTATTTTTGCAGGTGGAAGCGGTGTCCGCATGGGAGCCGGTGTGCCGAAACAGTTTCTGGAGATCAATGGAAAACCGATCTTAGTCCATACATTGAGCTTATTTGAAGAGCATCATGAGATTGATAAAATCTACCTTGCCGTGCTGGAAGATTACATTCCATATGTCTGGGCACTGGCAACGGAGTATCACATTAATAAATTAGCCGGTGTTGTTGCAGGAGGTGCGACAGCACAGGATTCTATTTATCTGGCACTCAAAAAGGCACAGGAAGAAAACCCGGGTGATTCAGTTGTATTGATCCATGATGGTGTACGTCCGTTTGTCGGATATGATGTAATTTCCAAGAACATTGCATCTGTCAAAAAATATGGCAGTGCGATCACATCCAATCTTTGTTATGAGACAGTTCTGATCAGTAAGGATGAGGGACAGACCGTGGATCATCTTCCATATCGTAAGGAATGTTATACGGCACAGGCACCTCAGAGTTTCTTCTTAAATGAAATTGTCGAGGCACATGAAAATGTGCGGAAAGAGAACCCAAATTATACAGACGTGGTAGATTCGTGTACACTGATGAAATCCGTTGGCAAGTCAACTCATCTGATCGAGGGAAACCGTGGAAACATCAAAGTAACAACGCCGGTGGATGTGTATATGTTCCGTGCACTGCTCAGCTACAAGGAGAATGAGCAGGCATTTGGCTTTGGTCTGACGGATAAAATGCGTTCCAAGATCAACTACTATAAGAGAAAGGAGTAGGCAATGTCAGCAATTTTAGATAACCCGATCGTAAAAGAGGACATAAAAAAAATAGCAGAGACAGACTATATTGACTGGGAAAACTTCCGTGGTAAAAAAATAGCAGTGACAGGAGCAACGGGATTGTTGGGAAGAATAGTGGTGTCCGCATTGCTTGCTGCAAATCAGAAATATGACTTAAACCTTAAGGTTTTGGCATTTATCCGGAATGAGGCAAAGGCAGAAGAAGTCTATGGAACGAAGCGGGGTGGGGCATTAGAGTTTGTCATCGCAGACATTCTTAATCCAATTCCTGAAAAGATACAGGCAGATTATCTGATCCATGGTGCAAGTGTTACCGCGTCCAGGATGATGGTAGAACAGCCGGTGGAGACAATCCTGACTGCTGTAGAGGGAACGAAAAACCTGATGGAGTTTGCAGTGCGCTGCAAAATGGAAGGTGTTGTCTATCTGTCTTCCATGGAGGCATATGGTATCGTAGATGCAGATACAAAGCAGGTGCATGAGGAAGATCTGGGATATATTGATATCTTAAATGTGCGGAGCAGTTATTCGGAAGGCAAACGAATGACAGAATGCCTGTGTGCATCTTATGCCAAAGAGTATCAGGTCAATGTTAAGATCGCACGTCTGGCACAGACTTTTGGTGCAGGCATTGACAAAAATGAGAACCGTGTATTTGCGCAGTTTGCAAAGAGTGTGCTTGGAAAAGAGAATATCGTACTTCATACGAAAGGAGAAAAGGCAAACTGCTACTGTTACACAGTAGATGCCGTAACAGGACTTTTGGTACTGCTTACAAGAGGAAATGCCGGAGAGGCTTATAACGTTGCCAATATGGACACCTTCTGCAGTATCCGGGAGATGGCAGAGACATTTGTTGCTGTCGGAGACAGCGGAAGTTCACAGCTGGTGTTTGACATTCCGGAAGATATCTCCAAATTTGGGTATCCGCCAAGCAGTATCATGCACTTAAATTCTGAAAAATTAATGGCATTGGGCTGGAAACCGCAGTATAACATGCGGGACATGGCAGCACGTTTGATGCAGAGTATGGAGTAAACGGTGTGAAACATAAAATTTTTCACACGCAAGAATGGAGATCAGTATGGGAAAAACGAATCTGGCAGTACGTTGCATCCGGTATGCCGGGAAAGTAGGGGGTATTGCATGGCGTTATGTATATTGCCTGACACAGATGCGACACCCTTTAAAGAAAAATAAGATTGTCTTTTTCAGCCATAAAGGAAAACAGTATTCCTGCAATCCAATGTATATCTGTGAATATCTTCTGGCAAATGAGCCGGGAACATTTGACCTTGTCTGGGCATTTGTACATCCGGAGGAACATGAGGACTTAAAGGAAAAAGGAATTAAAGTCGTGAAATATCAGTCACTCGAACATATTCGGGAGATGATGCAGGCGAAGGTTATTATCACAAATGTGGATACGTTTGTATATCTGCCAAAACGAAAGGGACAGATCGTTCTGGATACCTGGCATGGTGGTGGTGCCTATAAGACCTGTGGTTTCTGCAATCCGCAGAACTTAAACCGCATTCGCAAAAAGATACATTTTAAGAGATTATATTCCAGAATTACTTTATATCTTTCCAGCAGCAGAATGTTTTCTAAACAGACGATCCGGGAGAGCAGAGGATTTACCGGTGAGATCATGGAATATGGAATGCCGCGAAATGACATTTTGGTAAAACAGAACAGACCAGATATTGAAGAGAAAGTGAGAAACTATTTCCATCTGGATAAAGAAACAAAAATTGCGTTATATGCACCTACGTTCCGCAGTGAAAAAGAAAATGACAATTATCCAAAACCGGATTTTAAGGAACTGGAACAGGCATTGTCGAAACGGTTTGGGGGAAGATGGTGTACCTTATATCGCCAGCACCATTTTTATGATGAAAAGACAGATGGATTGTCAGCAACTGATTATCAGGATATGCAGGAACTGCTTTATACAGCGGATGTGCTGATCACGGATTACTCTTCTTCCATCTGGGACTTCTCACTGATGTTTAAACCAGTGTTTTTATATTGTCCGGATCTGGCACATTATAAGAGTGAGCGTAACTTTTATATGCCAATTGAACAGTGGCCGTTTGTTTTATGTGAGAATCAGCAGGAGATGGTAGAGAAGATACTGTCATTTGATGAGGACGCTTATAAGGAACGAGTCAGAGAACACCACAGGATCTTAGGAAACTGTGAGAGTGGTATGGCAACAGAAAAAATCTGCAACAGGATTATATCAGAATGTAAAAAATAATTTTAGGAGAGGTGACGGATATGGGGAGAAAAAAAGTAATAGCATTTTTGCTAAGTATCTGTATGGTTATGGGAAATGCTTCTACGTTGATGGCAGGTCAGACGACAGCGGTTTCTGGTGCAGATACGGAGGTGGCGGAAAACACTGAGGTGATTGAAACAACGGAACAGCCACAAACAGAAACGGCAATAGAGAATGCAGAAACTGCCGGAGAAACCGAAAGCAGTGAGTGTACAGAGACCAAAGAAGGCAGCATAGTGCCTGCAACAGAGCAGCCGGATACAGAGACAGTAGAAGAAACGGAAACAGAGGACACAGAGCAGATAGAAGCAACAGAGGAGACTGAGGATACAGAGACCATGGAAGAGGCTGAACCTCTGGATACAGAAGTTATAGTCGAAGAGGAACTTCAAATGGCAGCGTCAAGTAGTGAAAATACAGTAGAGATTTCTGTTACGGACGCATCCGGGGCTGCAGTGTATACGCAGACTGTTTCAACGGGAAGTGCATCAAAAGGGTTGCAGAGGCTGTTTGATTACTGTAGAGATTATGCAACTGCGCAAAATCCGATGAAGATTATGGTTCCGGCAGGAACCTATCAGATTTCATCGACCTTATGTGTTTACAGTAATACGACACTGGAACTGGCAAAGGGAGCCACATTAAAAAGAGCAAAGAAAACAGTATTGCTTCGGTTTGGGCGAAGCGGAGAAGAAACTTATGGTTATGACGGATATCAGAATATATCGATCATAGGACCAGATGGAAGTTATGGGGGCTTTGACGGAAATGGTACCGGAACTTCAATGGTCAGATTTGCACATGCAAAGAACATTACATTTAAAAATATCAGGTTTACTAATGTAGATAAAACACATCATATGGAATTTGCCGGTTGTGAAAATGTGACAATTGATAGTTGCAAGTTTGATGGTTTTGTGTCATCTGACTATATCGGAAGAAGCAATTATGAGGCGTTGCAGTTAGATATTTTGTGGCCGGGGCATTTTGGAAATTATGGGGCTTATGATGAAACAATAAACAGAAATATCACGATTTCCAATAATATTTTTGAAAAGGTAAGCCGTGGAATTGGAACACACAGTGCTGAAACCGGGAAATATATGACTGGGATCGTAATAAAAAACAACCAGTTTAAAAATATTATGGGATATGCGATTGCAAGTGTTAATTTTGCAGAGACACAGATTTTGGACAATCAGATAGAAAACTGCGGAAGTGGTATTCTGTTCCGTCATATGATCTGGGATCCGGGGATCAACTATTATCCGGGTGATGTTAATGCCATCCGGACAGACTTACAGAGTGTGATATCAGGCAATCAGATTATCATCAGTTATACGGGAACACAGCTTGATACCTACGGAATTTATGCATATGGAGAGGTTGTAAGCAGTGAGAAAAGCTGGGAATCCGGCGAAGAAGCAGGAATAGTTCCAAAGGGAGACTATCAGGTAAAGGGGCTTACAATAAGCGGAAATAAACTGAACTTATATCACAGTGTTCCAGGCATCCGTTTAAGTGGTACGACACAGAGTATCGTGGAGAAGAATGAAATTCATGTATTGCAAAATGACACACGTGGACTTTCTGCCGGCATTTTTATGGAAAAATCTTCCGGAAATACAATTTCCGAAAATTACATTGTAAATGAAGCAGGTGCAAGCAGCTTTTTATTAAATGCGGTTGAAATATGTGCTGCCAGCAATCAGAATGAGATAAAAAAGAATACCATAAAAGGAACCAGAAATTATGGAATCGATATTCAGAATTCCACAGGAAATGTGATTACTGGGAATAAGGTAGAAGATACTGCAGTGGCAGGAATAACGGTGCAAAATGGTTCCTATCCAGACAACAGTACACAGATCACAAAAAATATTCTGAATAATACCGGGAAAAATGGTATTTATGGTCTGGATGATACGAATATGACGGTAACCGGAAATACGATAAAGAAATGTTCACAGTTTGGCATTTATTTTGGACAGAGAGCAAAGGGAACAGCAAAAGATAATGTGTTCAAAAGCTGTAAGTCAAAGATATGTATCTTTAAGGATCAACATACACTGGTAAGTCCGGCAAAGGGCAAGATCGCCAAAATATCTTCCAAGAATAAAAAAGTCACACTTTCCTGGAAGAAGATAAAATATGTCAGAAAATATACGATATACCGCAGTACGAAGAAAAATGGAAAATATCAGAAGATTGCGCGTGTATCCAAGACAAAATATGTTGACAAAAAAGTGAAAAAGGGTAAAAAATATTATTATAAAATTGTGCCTGAAACCAAGATTGGCAATGTAACTGTTTATGGAAAGGAATCTTCTGTAAAGTCAGTCAAGGTAAAAAAATAGAAGGGAGATTTGTATGAAAGGAAGAAGTAAAAAATTAGCAGCGATGGCGCTTTGTGCAACGTTGGTGGTTGGAAATGTTTCAACAGCGTTTGCAGCAGAGACAACAGCAACGGGTTTAGAGCAGAGCACAGAGGGTAGTGAGGCAGCAGAAAGTGTAAAAGACACTGAGGCAGCTGAGAGTACGGAGAACACTGAGGCAACTGAAAGTACCGAAAAAACAAAAGATACCGAGGCAGCCGAAAGTACAGAGAAGACGCAGGATACCGAGGTGACCGAAGGCAACGAGACAACCGAGAGCACCGAAAACACAGAGGTAACGGAAAGTACTGAGGGAGTAAAGGATACTGAGACAACAGAGGCAACCGAAGAAGAAGAGACACAGGCTGCTTCCGAAGAAGAAGTAACCGAAGAAACCGAGGTAAAAGAAGCAGGAAGTGTAGAGGTAACTGTTACCGATGCTTCCGGCAAGACCGTATCCACACAGTCTGTTTCCACCAGTGCAGCAGGAAGCGGATTACAGAAGATTTTTGACTATATCCGCGATAATGCTTCTGCAGATAATATCATGACAGTAAAACTGCCGGCAGGAACTTATACCGTAGAGAAGACAGTTGATATTTACAGCAATACAACGCTGGATCTGTCCGCAGGTGTTACATTAAAGAGAGCCGGAACCTCTTCCCTGATCCGTTTCGGACGTTCGGATGAGATGACAAGCGGTTATGACGGATTTAAAAATATTTCCATCGTAGGTTCTGCTTCCTCATATGCAACGCTGGATGGAAATGCAGTGTCAACTTCTATCATCAGATTTGCGCACGCAGACAATGTAAAGATGCAGTACATTAAATTTACCAATGTTACAGCAGCACATCATATGGAGTTCGCAGGCAGTAAGGATGTTGTCATCGATCATTGTAAATTTGACGGATTTAAAGCAAAGAGCTCAGATGATACCACGAACTACGAAGCAATCCAGCTTGATATTTTAAATGAGACTCACTTTGGAAACTATGGAAATTATGATAATACCATATGCAAAGATATCACGATCAGTAATAATACATTTGAAAATGTAAACCGTGGAGTGGGAAGCCACAGTGGAGAGATCGGAAGATACTTTACCGGTGTTACCATCAGCGGAAATACATTTAAAAATGTAACCGGTTATGCGATCGTAACCACCAACTACATAGGAGCCAAGATCACAGATAACACCATTGAAAACTGTGGCGCAGGTATCTTTTTCCGTCATATCACACCGACGAAACATTACTTCCCGGGAGAGGCATCCAATGTCACGACCGATTGTGCATCTGAGATTACCGGCAATATAATTTCCATCAAAAAGACCGGATTTGATAATGCACCATATGGGATCAAGGTATTTGGTAAAGTATTAGAGAGTGATGTAACCAATTCATTCAAAGACGAATCAACGGGTAAAAGCTTAAAGGTTACGATCCCAAAGGGAGATTACCGTGTAAAGAACGTAACAGTAAGAGGAAATAAAGTAACCGTAAATTCTTTATTAGGATATGGATTATGGTTCCAGGGTACTTATGAGAGTACACTGAGCGGAAACAGCGTAACCTATGCAGGTTCTGCAGTAAATGGTGATGAGAGTGATGGAATCAAACTGGAAGCGAGTGCCTCCAATACGGTTTCCCAGAATACGGTAACGGATGAGAGCAAGGGCATCATGCGAAATGGTATCTATGTAAAGGGTGCCTGTGATGCAACAACATTGTCTCAGAATACGATCAGCAATACGAAGAATAATGGTATCTATGTATTTGATTCTGTAGGATGCAGCGTAGAGGGCAATAACATTTCCAATACCGGAAAACATGGTATCTATGCCGATTCCAAGGCTGGATCTGCAAAGAAAATGACAGCAATTTCCGGAAATATCATTAAAAAGGCGACAAACCGTGGTATCTGTGTGAATGATAATTCTTATGCAGAAGTATCAGAAAACCAGATCAGCAACACAGGAGACGATGGTATCTATGCAGGTTCCAAAGCACAGGTTTCACTGAAATCAAACAGCATTGCATCTGCAAAGAATCAGGGAATTTACATCAATTCCGGTGCAAAAGCGACAGAGATCAGTGGCAATACGATTACAGGAAGCAGCCAGAACGGTATTTATGTGAACCAGAAATCGGCAGGTGGTGTGATCAGCCAGAATAAGATCACAGATTCTGGAAAACATGGTATTTATGTCAATGTTTCCACTGCCGATCAGATCAATGGTAATACGATTGCCAAGGCATCTGCGAAAAACGGAAGTGTGCGTGGTATCTGCATCAATGGTTCCGGAACTTCTGTTGCAGAGGTTTCAGATAATAACATTTCCAAATGCAGCGAGCATGGTATTATGGTAAGCGACAAAGCAGCCGTAAAAGTGATCCAGCGCAATGTGATTAAGACGGTAGGCAAATATGGTATTTATGTCAATCAGAAGACCAAGGTGACAACCGTTGCATCCAATAAGATCACCAGTGCAAAGTGCGTTGGTATCTGTGTCAATGTGGATAAGACGAACTTAAAAGAAAATGTCATCAAGAAATGTAAGACAGTAATCCATGTACAGGCAACCAAGAAGTTTAATCCGGGCAAGGTCAAGATTAAATCCATCTCTGCCTCCAAAGGAAAACTGACTTTAAAATGGGCAAAGGTAAAGGGAGCTTCCAAGTACACGGTATACCGCAGCGAAGCGAAAGATGGAATCTATAAGAAAGTTGGAACCACCAAGAACTTAAGTTACGCAGACAAGAAAGTCAAAAAAGGAAAGACCTATTTCTACAAAGTACTGCCGACTGCAAACTATAAAAAAGTAGTGGTAGAAGGAACTGGTACCGTGAAAAAGGCAAAGGCAACAAAATAAAAAGAAAAAATGGATGCGCCGTCTGGTGCATCCATTTTTTGCCGGATCGATGTTTTATTATGCTTTGCTCTTCTGATATTCTAACATATCATCGTAAATTCTCTGACAGCTGTTTAAATCACTATATGCGAAGAAGTCATCTTCTCTTGCGAGGTAGAATGGTTTCATCCGGCATTGATTTCTCATATAATCACATAAGACGTCTACAATCTCATTATGTCCGGTACAGATTTCACCGAAGCCCATCGTATCATAGAAGAAACCGCCTTCTTTGTAATGTGGTGGCAGCTTTGGCGGATGATAATAGACAACCGGTTTCCGCATATAAGCAAAATCAAACTGTACGCCGGAATAGTCCGTTACCATCAGGCTCGATTCGGTTAGTATCTTTTCGTAGTTTACCGTCAGGGAAGGAATGATCTTTACGGTATCATGTTTTGGGTAATCATCAATCTGTGCACTGATGACCGGATGAAGCAGGTAGATCAGTGTATAGCCACATTCCTTTGCGGTCTGAATGAGTTCCTCATCCGAGAGCAGTTCATTATATATTTTAAAGTAATCGGTTTTCTTAAAGCCGGCAAAGTAAGGTTTTGCCTCGTTTTTGGCAGCAGCAGGCATCGCAATGTAGTTACGCCAGGTTGGAGTGATCAAAATCTGATGTTTGTCATGGTTGACCAGTCCGTCGTAACGGGGGATACCGGTCAGTTTTAAAATGGACTTGTCTTCATATCCATAAATCGGACGGCTCAGATTTTCAATTTCGTATTTCGATGCACAATAATAACGTTTCATGTTGTTGAACAGACGATTGGAATTGTGCGCCAGCTGCTGAACGGTCAGACCGTGCTGGATACAGGCAACATCATGGTGTAACAGGTTCTGGACATATGGTACAGAACGTTTTCCGAGACCATTGAAATTATAAACACCACCATGTGTGGTAAATACAACGGAAGCGTTCAGATAATACATGTAATGTTTGACACTCTTATATTTTAACGGGGTGTAGCCTTCTTTTTGTAATCTGCTATAGTCAGCACAGTTTCCGTTGATGACATAAGCTGGTGTGATTCCGGTTTCCTTTTCTCTTGTGCAGCAGTACTTGTAGAGATACTCGCCACAGTCGCCGCCTTTATACAGTTTGTCGTAGGTCAGCCAGATCGTTTTATGCTTCATAAAAGGATGTGTGAGCCAGTAGAGGGTACGGAGACCAAATCCAAGAATAGCAAGCTTACAGTTTAAGTTGCTGAACACAAAACCGATTTCCTGAAAGAAAGGACGGATACCGGCATTGCCAAGTACCAGAGCAGTCCTGTTATGGTTCATCGTCAGCATGTAGCGGTCAAAATGCCAGTAGGAACAGTTCATCGTGGAACAAACTCTGGTGAGATATGTTTTGGCATTTAATGGAAGGATAATGGTTCTTCCCTGATTGGCCAGCGAAAATGTGACCGGCATGGTTTTTCCGGTAAAGTCATCTTTTAAGGAGATAACGGTACGGAAAGTAGATGCTTTCTGTACTGAAACACCGAAATATTTTGTGTGGGCATAACGGTAAGTTTCTTCCACAGGGAGTTCCCTCCCGCCCAGACGAACCTGTAAGGAGAACTGGGAGAGGTCAACAAAATTGTCAATATGGTATTCTAAGATCAGTGTCTGCTGTTTTGCATCGTAATCCACCAGATCAAGATTACATTTTAACTTACTGATATCCTGCAAAAAAACACCCTGTGCCAGAACCTGGATATTGTCAGGGGTTTCGGCAGGAAGTTCATAGGTCAGTCTGTAATCATCACCATATTTTAACTGCATCATACTCACAAAAAAGTGAAGTGGCATGACATAGTGTGGATGCCTGCCGGAACGTTTTAGCTTATAGAAGGTACGGCTGAAGAGCGTCAGTTTCGGGGAAGGCTGCATCATATCAGAGAAATTGGCATCTTCGATACAGAACAGAAACTCTTTTACGGTATGTTCAAAGTCAGCATATTCGGCATCGATCACATGTTTATTTCCATTGTTCATATTGGAACGGAACCGGAAATAAAGCAGGGTGCAGAGCGCGTACTGCAGGTAGTCCGGCAGAAACGTATCCATTTCTTTGTGTCTTATGATCTCGGGCTGTAACAGGTAAGAAACAAAATCCAGATACCAGTTCTTTTTCATTGCATCCGGACAGGTGTTGCTGTCTTCCACGATCGTTGAGGTAAGAAGAGACACATCATTCAGGTAATAGATGGTATCCTGTGTCATCAGGTGCGCATATACTTCGTGGAGCAGGGCAAATCTGGAATTTGACGCTGCATTCTGGAAAATATCTCTGCGGAAAATATAATTGTAGAGCCAGAGCGGTACTAATTCAGGTTCCTCATGCAAAGAAACCGCACCAGTCGGATGATACTTTGGCTTTGGCTTTTCACGGTAGAGATAGCGCATCCCAACAATACTGTATTGGTGGGAAGAAAGGACACTGGATAAGTTTTTTGGATTGTTGACCGTTAACGTGTCACCCTCTTTTAGAAAGCATACATAATCATCGGAAACAGAAGAGAGAAGGGAAACAAGCTCCTTTTTATTCTCTTTCGTGATGAGCATGGTATGAATGTCAAGGGTGGGGTAGCGTTTTAAAGAGTCAAGTGTGGCATTGAGTGCCGCATCATGCTTTTGACTGCTTTCAATAAGGACTGTCAGCATAATATAAATCTCCTTGAACTGATAAAGTAAATAACTTTTAAACTGTTAAAATATAGCATAAAAACAGTGATATTGCAATTCCTGCAAATGGATAATATAATAAAGACAGCGAAAAATGAGAGAAAAGGGATTGTAATATGCGTTTACTGGTAGTGGAGGATGAACAGGATTTAAATGATATTCTGGTAAAACGGTTAAAAGAAGAAGGTTATAACGTCGAATCCTGTCTGGATGGGGAGACTGCGGCAGAATATCTGCTTGCAGAAGAATACGATGGAGCGATCTTAGATGTGATGCTGCCCCGAATGGATGGTTTCGAAGTGCTGAAAAAGATCAGAGCGGCAAGGGTGGAGACACCGGTTCTTTTTCTGACCGCCAGAGACCATACGGAAGATGTGGTGAATGGATTAAATCTTGGTGCAGATGATTACATGTTAAAGCCGTTTGTATTTGCAGAGCTTCTGGCACGCATCCGTGTTATGACACGTAGAAAACCGGAGGTGCCGGACAATATCTATCGATGCGGGGATCTGACTTTGGACTGCAATACCCACGAGGCAGTGCGAGGGGGAAAACAGATTACATTGTCTGCCAAAGAATTTGCCGTATTACAATATCTGATGCGTAATAAAAATATCATTGTGACAAGAGAACAGATCGCCACAAATATCTGGGATCTGGAATATAGTGGCAATTCAAATGTCGTAGACGTGTATATCCGGTATCTGAGAAAAAAGATCGATGACGAATTTGAAAAGAAGATGATCATAACGATAAGAGGCATGGGGTATCAGTTAAAATGCGAGGAGTAAAGCCAGTATCCATTCGGAAATATATTACAACAAGCATTGTGGCGCTGGCATTTGCCATGCTGGTCGTGATGCTTATTTTCATTAATATTCTTGCCAGTATGGCAATTAATTATGATATACGAAAAAGTATGTCACGTGAGATCCGCAAAAATGGACAGTATGTGGAATATATCAATGGAAGGCTGATCCCAACGGAGCGTTACCAGACACAGGATGAGGGAATGTATTTTCTTGTGATCACAGAGCGGGAGGGAATCTGTCTGGGCAGCTATCCAAAAGGATTTGAGATGAAGGATAACAGACAAAGACTGGGACTTTCCCTGGTCAAACAAAATCACAGATCCTATTATGTATTAGACCGGGTCAATGCAAGGCTGACCAAGATATCCGGACAGACCATTTTTGAGCGGTGCGTGGTGCAGAAATCAGACATTGACAGTGAATACCGTACTATTAAGAATATGGCATATATCAGTACCCCGGTGTTTCTGGTCGTTGTTTTGCTGGCAGGATTTTTTATTGCAGAAAGGATATCTGCTCCAATCCGCCAGATGTGCGAACTGGCAGAAACAATCGGAAAAGACGAAGATCTGTCACAACGTATGGAATATACCGGTGGATTTCAGGAGATCCGTATCTTAACCGAGACAAATAATCATATGTTGGACCGCCTGGAACAGATGTATGAATCACAGAAACGGTTCAATTCCAATGTGGCACATGAGCTGCGTACACCGTTGACTGTGCTGTCGGTACAATGTGAGTATGCAAAAGAGCAGTGTGAAAAGCCGGAAGAAATGAAGCAGTCGTTAGAGGTGATCGGCAGACAGGTAAAAAAATGCAATGGTATTGTAGCGCAGCTGCTGCGGCTGAATAAACTGGAACAGGGTCAGGTAAAACCGGATCTGGAACATGCAGATCTGGATGAGATCGTGAGATCGATCTGCGAGGAGGAAGAGATCAAATTTGACGGAAAGGTTGAGTTCCGTCTGGCACTTGGAGAAGTGTGGGCAGATGTCGATGTCATTCTGATCACATCGCTGATTCAGAATTTGGTGAACAATGCGATCAAGTACAGTACAAAACCTGCAGTGGTAGAGATCACGACAAGAAAAATCGAAGCCAATGTGGCAGTCTGTGTGCAGGATCATGGATGTGGCATTGCAAAAGAGGAAATTAAAAAGATCTTCACACCATTTTACCGGGCAGATAAAGCCAGAAATTCAGAAGGGTATGGACTGGGGCTTGCACTGGCAGAGAAGATCGCACAGCTGCATGGCGGTTCTATCCGGGTGGAGAGTGGGCCGGGAGAAGGAAGCAGTTTTACCCTGATTCTTCCGGAAAAGAGATAAGCTTTAATATTATTTTAATCTTGTGCAGATATTATGAAAAATAGAAATTTATAATAACTTAGGAGAATATTGGAATGAAAGCAGCTGAAAAACAGACAAATCTGACATGGCAGAACATGGAAGTGACAAGGGAAAACCGTGAAGAGAGGCTTGGACAGAAAGCGGTAACCATCTGGCTGACAGGACTTTCCGGAGCCGGTAAGTCAACACTTGCCAATGAAGTAGAAAAACGTCTTTTTGCAATGGGAAAATATACCATGCTTCTGGATGGAGACAATGTGCGGATGGGACTGAATCAAAACCTTGGTTTTTCAGAGGAAGACCGGGTAGAAAATATCAGACGGATCGCGGAAGTATCAAAGCTGATGAATGATGCAGGTCTGATCGTTCTGACTTCTTTTATTTCACCGTTTCGTCAGGACAGAAGAAACGCAAAGAATATCATAGGGGAACGCTTCGTTGAAGTGTATATCAGCACGCCGCTGGAGGAATGTGAAAAAAGGGATGTAAAAGGGCTGTACAAAAAAGCGAGAAATGGAGAGATCAGCAATTTTACCGGGATCACAAGTCCTTATGAAGTACCGGAGCATCCGGATATTACCGTTGATACGAGTAAGTATTCGCTGGAAGAGTGTGTGGATATCATTTTAAAAGGATTGGAGCAGTTCATTGAAAGGTGATTACAGACGATTTTTATATTCTCTTTTAAAAATTGGGAGCATCGGGTTTGGTGGAGGAAGTGCTCTTATTCCGGTCATTGAACAGGAAATTGTAACAAAGCATGGACTTGATACAAAGAAAAACATCGATAAAGATGTGATCGTGGCAAGTATCACACCGGGGGCACTTCCAGTGGAAATTGTTGCTTCAATCGGCAGGAGAAAGTTTGGAAACCGGGGAATGATCGCGGCTGCGGTTATGATGGCACTGCCGGGGGCGCTGATCACGATCCTTATGATGACACTTTTGTCTGTTTTTCAGGAAAAGCTGTTACCGGTCATTGAGATCGCATCGGTCGGGATATCCCTGTTTATTATCTATCTGTTAGTAAATTATATGGTATCAACCATAAAAGTATGCTATAAAGAAAGCATGGGCAGAGGGAGAAAAGCCGTTTTTATTATCGTCGTGGTATTCCTTCTTGTGTGTGGTAAAAATATTTACAAGCTATTTGGAATATCCCGTGTCCCGGTTTTTGGTTTATCAACGATCCAGATACTGGCACTGGCATTTTTCTGCATGTTTTATTCCAGAAGTAATTATAATGTCAGAAATGTGATGGTAATGCTTGGACTGGGTGGTTTGTATCTGTTGGGAAGCGGAAGAGCGCAGGTGCTGTCTGTTCCGGGATTACTGCCGGCAGTAAAGATTGCAATGTTTGTGCTTGCAGTCTGGGGTGTGCGCCAGAATATCAAAGAGAAAAAATGGAGATACGAGGGCGAAGTGCGGAAAATCTTTTCCGAGTTTTGGATCTGGCTGCTGCTTATACTCGCAACTGGTGTGATACTTGTAGCGATTAATCCGGGAGCACTTGTTTTCCTGGGAAAAGGTTCTTTGTCTGCACTTTTGTCGTTCGGAGGCGGCGATGCGTATCTGACGATCGCAGACGGGCTGTTTGTGGAGAGTGGAATGATCACGGAGCAGCAGTATTATGGACAGATCGTACCGATAGTAAATATACTCCCGGGATCCATCCTGTGTAAGACTCTGGTAGCGGTTGGATACGAGATCGGATTTAATGAAGCAGGAAGTGTGGCAATGGGACTTACATTTGCGGTTGCAGGTTTCATCAGCAGTATTGCAGTGTCCTGTGGTTTTTTTATGCTGATCTACCGTCTGTACGATAGCTTACAGACATTATGGGCGTTTCGTATGGTAAGCCGCTGGATCAGACCCATTTTATCCGGGCTGCTTTTGAATATTATCTTATCTCTGGTAAATCAGGGAATCCGTGTTGTGACAACGTTTATATAAAGGAATTTAAGGAAGGAAACAAAGACTATGGCAACTGTATATATCAGCATTGGAATGATGAAGACAGGAACGACTGCATTACAGTCTTTTCTGCGTGAAAATGAGAGGGCACTGGGGATGCAGGGTTATTGCTATCCCTATATGGATCTTGGAATCCATAAAAAATATAATGACAGAAATGCCCATTTTTTAGTGTACCGCTCCACGGAGTCTGATCCGGGGAAAAAGAAGGAAGAAGAAAAGGCAGTCAGGCAGCATGCCTATGCGATTTTGGAAGAACAGGCAAAGCAGTATCCGAATATCGTATTGTCCGATGAACTGATCTGGCACAGAAGTATAAAAAACGAGAATTTCTGGAAACGGTTAGGCCCTAATTTTGAAAAGATCGGCTGTAAGGTAAAAGTCGTAGTCTA
>URUD01000003.1 GCA_900550935.1 uncultured Roseburia sp. | reverse complement strand
AGAAACGAAGACACCTATGCGTTTCGCGACAGTGCCAATGATCTGGACATGCTTTCTTTTGTGGGACATGGCATTGCAATGGGAAATGGAACGAAAGAGGCAAAAGAGGCGGCAGAGTATGTGACTGCTCCGATCAATCAGGATGGAATCTGTCTGGGACTGGAGCATTATGGACTGATCTAAAGGGGGAATAAGATGGCAAATATCATGGATTATCTGGACTGGCGGGGAGATTTATCTTTTGAGGCAGCAGAATTTAACGAAGTGGACAATCTGATCTTAGCACAGCTTGTGTATGTGGATTTTACCGGGATCGTGCCGGAACCGGGATATGGAGAGGGTATTACCTTAAAGGAAGCATCCGCGCGTTTCTTCCAGACACATGAGGAGAGCGAGATCTTAGCAAGAGTTTCCATGACAAAGATGGCGGCGTTTTTGATGCAGAAAATGGCGCAGACCAGACGTTTTGCAGACATTTTGCTCTCGGATTATGTCAATGACATCAGTGACGAGGAGCAGTCCCAGTTTTCCGTTGTCTGCATTACATTGGAGGATGACAGCCATTATATTTCATTTTGCGGAACAGACAACACGATCGTGGGATGGAGAGAAGACTTTAATATGGGTTATCTGACAGCAACACCGGGGCAGCGCAAGGCAGTGGATTACCTGAATCGGGTAATAGCGAAAAAGCAGGGAAACTTTCGGGTAGGCGGTCATTCCAAGGGAGGCAATCTGGCAGTCTATGCATCCGTAAACTGTGAACCGGAATTAAAACAGCGTATCTTAAAGGTATTTTCCAACGATGGGCCAGGTGTATCCAGAGAGACGTTAGAGAGTGAGGCATATCAGGAAATGCTGCCAAAGATCGTTGCAATCCTGCCGGAATCTTCCGTTGTCGGCATGCTGCTCGAACACGAGGAAAAATGCAAGATCGTGCGTAGTTTAAAAAATGGAATCGGACAGCATGATGCCATGTCATGGGAAGTGCTCGGAACCCAGTTTGTCTACGCAGGACATCTGGCAGAACAGAGTATTTTGCTTGATCAGACCATGAAAGCATGGCTGGGACAGCTGACCAGAGAGGAACGCGAACAGATTGTAGAGACGATGTTTGGCATGTTAGAGGAAGCACAGATCGAGACGGTGGACGATTTCTATCACAGCAGATGGAAAACGGTGCAGGAGTTTATGAAAGCGAAGAGCAAACTGCCGGAAGAGACCCAGAAAGTGTTTACCAAAGCGATGAAACTGCTGTGGAGCGAGGGCAGGAAAACACTTCTGAAAAACACTCCATTGCATGCGGTATTGGAAAATCCGACGCAATCATAAAAAAAGTATAAAATAACAAAAAATGGATGAAAATATAAAAACAAGAGAAAAAACGAAAAAACAAGAGAAAAAATAAGAATATTTAAATAAAAACAGGAATATATTTGTTTGCAGATTGAGAAACAAAAATCTATTATATGACTATCGGTTAGCACTCGAAAGAAATGAGTGCTAATAACCACTCAAAAGAAATATAAAATCAGATTATAAAGCAGGAGGAATGCAACATGAAATTAGTACCATTAAGCGACAGAGTCGTGTTAAAACAGTGTGAGGCAGAGGAGACAACAAAGTCTGGTATTATTCTTACAAGCAGTGCACAGGAAAAACCACAGGAGGCAGAGGTGATTGCAGTAGGTCCTGGCGGAATGGTAGATGGAAAAGAAGTGACCATGCAGGTAAAAGCAGGTCAGAAAGTTATCTATTCTAAATATGCAGGAACAGAAGTAAAATTAGATGGTGAAGAGTACATTATCGTAAGACAGAATGATATTCTTGCTGTAGTAGAATAATTCATAATTCAGAAAAATAAAGAAAGAGGTAGACAGACATGGCAAAGGAAATTAAATATGGCACAGAGGCAAGAGCAGCATTAGGTGCAGGTGTAGATAAACTGGCAAATACCGTCAGAGTAACATTAGGACCAAAAGGAAGAAACGTTGTATTAGACAAATCTTACGGAGCTCCACTGATCACAAATGATGGTGTTACCATTGCAAAAGAGATTGAACTGGAAGATGCATTCGAGAACATGGGTGCACAGCTTGTAAAAGAAGTTGCAACCAAGACCAATGATGTTGCCGGCGATGGCACCACAACAGCAACCGTATTGGCACAGGCTATGGTTCAGGAAGGTATGAAGAACTTAGAGGCAGGCGCAAATCCGATCGTTCTCCGTCGTGGCATGAAGAAAGCAACTGACAAAGCAGTAGAAGCAATTCTTGCAATGTCTTCCAAAGTAAAAGGCAAAGATCAGATCGCAAAAGTTGCAGCAATCTCAGCAGGAGATGAGGCAGTTGGAAACATGGTTGCAGATGCAATGGAAAAAGTTTCCAATGATGGCGTTATCACAATCGAGGAATCAAAGACGATGCAGACTGAGTTAGACTTAGTAGAAGGTATGCAGTTTGACCGTGGTTATGTATCCGCATATATGTGCACCGATATGGATAAGATGGAAGCAGTATTAGACGATCCGTATATCCTGATCACAGACAAAAAGATCAGCAACATTCAGGAGATCCTTCCTCTGTTAGAGCAGATCGTACAGAGCGGAGCAAGACTGTTGATCATTGCTGAGGATATTGAGGGCGAGGCACTTACCACATTGATCGTCAACAAACTGCGTGGTACATTTAATGTTGTTGCTGTCAAAGCTCCTGGATATGGTGACAGAAGAAAAGCTATGTTGGAGGATATTGCAATCTTAACAGGCGGTCAGGTGATCAGCTCAGATTTAGGTCTGGAGTTAAAAGATGTTACCATGGATCAGTTAGGACGTGCAAAATCTGTAAAAGTCCAGAAAGAGAACACCGTTATCGTAGATGGTGCTGGTGATAAGGCTGCGATCACATCCAGAGTAGGACAGATCCGTGCACAGATCGAAGAGACCACATCTGAGTTTGATAAAGAGAAATTACAGGAGAGACTTGCAAAATTAGCAGGTGGTGTTGCAGTGATCCGTGTTGGTGCAGCAACTGAGACAGAGATGAAAGAAGCAAAACTCCGTATGGAAGATGCTTTAAATGCAACAAGAGCAGCAGTTGAAGAAGGTATCATTGCAGGAGGCGGTTCTGCTTATATCCATGCAACCAAAGAAGTTGCTAAACTGGCAGATACCTTAGAGGGAGATGAGAGAACAGGTGCCAAAGTAATCTTAAAAGCACTGGAAGCTCCATTATACTACATTTCTGCAAATGCCGGATTAGAGGGCGCAGTTATCATCAATAAAGTAAAAGAGTCCAAAGAGGGCATCGGATTTAACGCAGCAACAGAAGAATATGTAGATATGGTTGAGAATGGTATCCTTGACCCGGTTAAAGTAACAAGAACAGCTTTACAGAATGCAACTTCTGTAGCATCTACTTTACTGACCACAGAATCTGTTGTAGCAAATATCAAAGAAGATACTCCGGCTATGCCAGCAGGAGGCGCAGGCGGAATGGGAATGATGTAATTCATTGCAGGAAGCAGTCAGATAAGAGAGAGGAACTGTCTTAGGATGGTTCCTCTTTTTGATTGTAAAACGTTCCGGTTTGTGCTACAATTTTGAAAAAATAACAGAAGTGCGCTTCTGTTATCACGAACAAAAGGATAAGCCAACAAAAGCGAGGAAATCTTTATGAATATTGTGGCAGTATTTGATTCAAAAAATTACGAAGATACCGTCTCTGTCTATGAGAAATATACAGTGCGGGGGATCATCCGGCGGAATGGAAAGTTTGCCATGCAGTGTAGTAAAGAAGGAGAGTACAAGATACCGGGCGGCGGCGTCGAGCAGGGAGAATCCTATACGCAGGCACTGATCCGTGAGGTGCTTGAGGAGACTGGGCTTTCCGTTATCCCGGAACAGATCACAGAGCTTGGTGGGATTGATGAGATGCGCAGGGATATCTTTGATCCTAAGAAGAAATATATCTGTCATTCCCTGTTTTATGCCTGTGAGGTGGAGGATGGACAGGCACCGCTTCATTTAACGAAGAGTGAGATCGCCAAGGGATTTGAATTAAAATGGGCGACACTTGAGGAAATCTGTGAAAGAAATAGCAGGATCGAAAAAGATCCATGGATCATCCGGGATACCACATTTTTGAAATTAATCCTGGACGGAACGATTGTACTTCCAGAGAGTAAGTGTTAAAATAAAAGAGTGCATGGGCGCACAAAACGAAGGAGAACAGATAAGGAGAAAGAGTATGGACGAAAAATATATTACATTGACCATAGGAAAACAGAAAAACATTGCACTGATTGCCCATGATAATAAAAAGGCAGATCTGATCGCATGGTGCGAAGAAAATAAAGAAATTTTAAAAAATCACTTTCTGTGTGGGACAGGAACCACAGCGCGTATGATCACAGATAAGACCGGGCTCCCGGTAAAGGGATATAACAGTGGTCCTCTGGGTGGAGACCAGCAGATCGGCGCAAAGATCGTTGAGGGAAAAGTTGACTTTGTGATCTTCTTTTCCGATCCATTGACGGCACAGCCACATGATCCGGATGTCAAGGCACTGCTCCGGATCGCGCAGGTATATGATATTCCGATCGCCAATAACCGTGCATCGGCAGACTTCATGATAAAATCTGCTTATATGAGCCAGGAATATGAGCATGAGGT
This sequence comes from uncultured Roseburia sp., assembly GCA_900550935.1. GTDB lineage: Bacteria > Bacillota > Clostridia > Lachnospirales > Lachnospiraceae > Roseburia. The sequence continues at coordinate 100,214 of URUD01000003.1, read as the reverse complement.
TATCAACTTTAAAAAGAACATCAAAGAACGTTCAGAGACATTATAAGTAAGGAGAAACATTACATGAGTAAAATAGCAATCGTATCGGACAGCAATAGCGGTATTACGCAGGCACAGGCAAAAGAACTGGGAATCACGATTTTACCCATGCCATTTTTCGTGAAAGAGAAGACTTTATATGAAGATATTGATTTGACACAGGATGAATTTTACCAGATGCTTTCCGAAGATGCGGATATTTCAACTTCCATGCCGCTTGTCGGAAATGTAACAGATACCTGGGATGAACTTTTAAAAACCTATGATGAGATCGTTCATATCCCGATGTCATCCGGGCTCAGTGGTTCTTGCGAGACCGCGATGATGCTGGCACAGGATTATGAAGACAAAGTTCAGGTTGTCAACAATCAGAGGATTTCCGTGACCCAGCGTCAGTCTGTGTTAGATGCCATGGCACTTGCAGAGCAGGGAAAGAGCGCGGCAGAGATCAAAGAGATCTTAGAGCGCGATAAATTTGAGTCCTCCATTTATATTATGGTAGATACCCTATATTATCTGAAAAAGGGAGGCAGGATCACACCGGCAGCAGCCACACTTGGTACGCTTTTAAAATTAAAACCGGTATTACAGATCCAGGGCGAAAAATTAGACGCATTTGCCAAGGCAAGAACCGTGAAACAGGCGAAAAATCTGATGATCGATGCGATGAAAAATGATTTTGCGAACCGTTTCCATGACCCGAATGGGGAGCATATGTACTTAGAGATGGCATATACACACAACAGAGAGGAAGCAGAGGCTTTCAAAAAAGAAGTGCAGGAAGCATTCCCAGGAATGGAGATCCAGATGGATCCGTTATCCCTCAGCATTTCCTGCCACATTGGACCGGGAGCATTAGCAGTGGCATGCTCCAGAAAATTACCAGAATTAGAGAACTAAAAAAAGAAGGTGCGCACTAAAAATTTTAGTGCGCATTCTTTTTCTTCTTCCAGATCAGGTAAGTGACAAAGAGTGGTATGGCGGCACCTACCCATGCGGCAGGATCTGCAAAGCAGACACCGAGGAACCCGGCTTCCTTTGGCACAAATGCGATGACTGCAAAACGGCAGGCAAGCTCAACGATACCACTTAACATCGGGATCAGTCCCTCGTTTAACCCCTGCAGGGCATTGCGGTACTGGAAGATCATGGCAAGTGGCAGGAAGAACCAGCTCACGGTCGTTAAATATTGCATTGCGTAGGTAAAGATTTCAGCAGATGGGTTGCTTACGAACCAGCTTACGATAAATTCGCCACAGAAGATGCAGAGGAAAGCTGCGATCAGGGATGCCGCAATACATAAGAAGAAGCCCTGCTTCATTCCCTTGAAGATGCGGTCGTATTTGCCGGCACCGAGGTTCTGTCCGCAGTAAGTTGCCATTGCAGTTCCGAGGGTTGGCATGGTCTGTGTGGCAATGTTATTTACCTTTGAGGCAGCAGTAAAAGCGGCAACCACACTGGAACCAAATACATTGACTGCACTCTGCAAGATCATGGTGCCAACAGCGGTGATGGAGTAATTGAGTGCCATTGGGATGCCGAGTGTCAGCATGTTTTTGACACCGCGTGCATCGAAATAGTAGTCCTCACGTGAGGTTCTTAATATTTCGAATTTCCGAAACATATAGAAAAAGCAGAGGACAGCGGAAACACCCTGTGCGATAATGGTTGCGTAAGCAGCTCCGGCTGTGCCGAGCGGGATGATCACGATAAGTACAATGTCTAAAATAATATTTAAGACAGAGGACAGGATCAGAAAATAAAGTGGAGTCTTGCTGTCGCCGATGCCCCTTATGATACCGGACAGTACATTGTAGGACATGGTGAGGATGATACCTGCAAAGATTACTTTAATATACGCATCAGCCAGGGACAGGATATTGTCCGGTGTGTTCATCCAGGAGAGCAGCAGTCTGGAAGCTGCAACGGTCGGGATGGTCAAAATGGCAGAGACAACAACGGTGAGCATGAAAGAGAGTGCAACATAGTGTTTGAGCAGACGGAAGTCCTTGGCACCAAATGCCTGGGACACCATGACACCAAACCCCTGTGCGATCCCGTTGGCAAAACCGAGCACGAGAAACATCAGACAGCCGGTGGAACCGACTGCAGCGAGTGCTTCTTCTCCGAGATACCTGCCCACGATAATGGTATCTACCATATTGTAAAACTGCTGGAAAAGATTCCCTAATAGAACCGGAATGGAAAACAGCAGGATAATTTTCAAAGGATTACCTGTCGTCATATCTTTTGTCATAGATTGATTCTCCTTTCTTTTTTTGGTATGATAGGTAATTGTGTAAGGCATAGTATACGGGATGGTTGCGAAAAAAACAATGTCTTTTTTTGATCAAAACCTGTCTTTTTTTGAATGGAGCAGAAGATGGATATTAATCTGGAATATTATAAGATCTTTTATTATGTAGCAAGCTATAAGAGTATTACGATCGCGGCGGAAAAGCTTTCCATTTCACAGCCTGCGGTCAGTCAGGCAGTCAAACATCTGGAAGCAGATCTCTCCTGCACGTTGTTTGTGCGCACACCCAAAGGGGTGCGGATGACCAAAGAGGGGGAGATGCTCTTTTCTTATGTGCAAAGGGGATACGAGACGATCCTTTCCGGTGAAAAAAAACTGCTTGAGATGTTAAATCTGGAAAAGGGAGAAATTTGTATCGGGGCAAGTGATATGACCCTGCAGTTTTATCTGCTTCCCTATTTAGAGCAGTTCCATGAAAAATATCCGAAAATACGGGTGACGGTAACGAATGCCCCGACACCGGAGACGTTAAAACATCTCGCGGATGGAAAAATTGATTTTGGAATTGTCAGCACACCAATTGAGCCGCATCCGCATTTAAAGGTGACGGCGGTCAAAGAGATCAGTGATATCTTTGTTGCAGGGAAAAAATTTGAGCATCTGAAAGGAAAGCGGCTTTCCTACCGCAAATTAGAACAGTATCCGGTCATGTGCCTGGAGGGAGCTACTTCCACGAGACGTTATGTGGAAGAATTTTTAGCAACCGAAGGGGTGGCATTAAAGCCGGAATTTGAACTTGCGACGAGCGATATGCTGATCCAGTTTGCAATCCGCAATCTGGGGATCGCAAGTGTTGTTTCAGAATTTGCCGCAGAACAGATGAAAAATGGAACGTTATTCGCGCTGCAGTTTGACAGGGAGATCCCGAAACGCCAGTTCTGCATTGTGGCAGATGACAGGGTGCCGCTTTCCGCAGCCGCGGCAAAGCTCTTAGACAGCCTGGTCTGTGAAGTAGTAGAAACTGTATAATTATGGATTATGCCACACATAAAAAATATTAATTTTACTTATGCGTTATCTTTGTGTATAATCAGAAAGTAAAGATGGTAAGATATGCTTTACGATGTGAGGGATCTGTATTTGTGCACACTTGGTACACATCCCGGCAATACAAGGAACGTGTGCAGAAATGAGGGAAAAAATGGTTAAAGCAGTCGTTGGAGCAAACTGGGGAGACGAAGGAAAAGGCAAGATCACAGATATGCTTGCAAAAGAGGCAGACATTATCGTACGTTTTCAGGGTGGCGCAAATGCAGGTCACACGATCGTAAATGATTACGGTAAATTTGCACTTCACACATTACCATCCGGTGTGTTTTATGGACATACAACCAGCGTGATCGGAAATGGTGTTGCATTAAATATCCCGGTATTAATGAAAGAAATCCAGTCTATCGTAGACCGTGATGTACCAATGCCTAAGATTTTGATTTCAGACCGTGCACAGATCGTGATGCCATATCACATTCTGTTCGATCAGTATGAAGAGGAACGTCTGGGCGGCAAATCATTTGGTTCTACCAAATCAGGTATTGCACCATTTTATTCAGATAAATATGCAAAGATCGGTTTCCAGGTAAGCGAATTATTCGACGAGGAACTGTTAAAAGAAAAAGTAGTCCGCGTTGCAGAGACAAAGAACGTGCTGTTAGAGCATTTATATCATAAACCACTGATCGATACCAAAGAGCTGTTAGAGACATTACATCAGTATCGTGATATGGTTGCACCATATGTATGTGACGTATCTTCTTTCTTAGACAAAGCGATCAAAGAAGGAAAGACCATCCTGTTAGAGGGACAGCTTGGAACATTAAAAGACCCGGATCATGGAATTTATCCGATGGTAACATCTTCCTCAACCCTTGCAGCTTACGGTGCGATCGGAGCAGGACTGCCACCATATGAGATCAAACAGATCATTACCGTATGTAAGGCATATTCTTCCGCAGTAGGAGCAGGTGCTTTTGTCAGCGAGATCTTCGGTGATGAGGCAGATGAACTCCGCAGAAGAGGCGGTGATGGCGGTGAGTTCGGTGCAACCACGGGACGTCCAAGACGTATGGGATGGTTTGACTGTGTTGCAAGTAAATACGGATGCCGTCTTCAGGGTACAACTGATGTTGCATTTACCGTACTTGATGTATTGGGATATCTGGATGAGATCCCGGTATGTGTTGGTTATGAGATTGATGGAGAGGTTACAACCGATTTCCCGACCACTGCAAAACTGGAGAAAGCAAAACCGGTACTTAAAAATCTTCCAGGATGGAAATGTGATATCCGTGGCATCAAGAAATACGAAGATTTACCGGAAAACTGCAGAAAATATGTAGAGTTCATCGAAGAGCAGATCGGTTATCCGATCACCATGGTTTCTAATGGACCGGGAAGAGATGACATTATCTATCGCAACAAATAAGAAAAATAAATGTATTCAGACGCCGGCGGGACAAAAGTTCTGCCGGTGTCTTGTTCTTTTGGGAAAGGAAAAATGATGATAAAAAATATAATTTTTGATGTGGGAAAAGTATTGGTGGAATGGGAACCGGAACGTGCCATGAGAGAGCTTGGAATGTCAGAAGAGACGATCGCGGCAGTGATGGCGGCAACGGTAAACAGTAAAGAATGGGATGAAACGGACCGCGGGGTATGGAGCAACGAAGAGATCCTCGCTGCTTTTATTGGCAAGTCACCGGAATATGAGACGGAGATCCGGAAATTCTGGGAAAACTTAGATCTGGCGGTTCGTCCTTTTTCCTATGTAGAGGACTGGATCGCAGAGTTAAAAGAACAGGGATATCATCTTTATATCCTGTCCAATTATGGGGCATGGACTTATCAGAAGACCAAGGAAGCTCTTTCGTTTGAGCAGAAAATGGATGGTGCGCTGTTTTCCTATCGTGTGAAATGTATCAAACCAGATCAAAAGATCTATCAGACCCTGCTCCAGATGTTTAACTTAAATGCGGAGGAAAGTGTCTTTTTGGATGATCGCGAGGAAAACATCGAAGGAGCCAGACAGGCAGGCATACATGGTATCGTGTTTACCAGTTATGAAGAGGCGAAAAAGTCACTGGAAGAACTATTAAGGCAGGACTAGAACACAGTTTTATCACAGAATCAACCACTTTTGAACACACTTTATGTCTAATCTATACAGGAAGGCGTAAATGCGCAAAAAAGGAGGAAGAATTGTGATAGAGCTGAAACATCTCGTGAAACGGTATGGAACGCATACTGCGGTAGATGATCTATCTTTACAGATGGAGCCGGGAAAGATCTACGGATTTTTAGGACCGAATGGGGCCGGAAAATCAACAACAATGAATATTATGACAGGCTATCTGGCGGCAACGGGAGGCGAAGTCAAAATAAACGGACTTGACGTTTTAATGCAGCCGGAAGAGGCAAAAAAATGTGTGGGTTACCTGCCGGAACTGCCACCGCTGTATGTTGATATGACGGTAAAGGAGTATCTGGATTTTGCGGCAGAATTAAAAAAGATCGAAAAAGGAAAACGTGCCGCACAGGTCAAAGAAGTCATGGAGATGACCGGGATCTCGGATGTCTCCCATCGTCTGATCCGCAACCTGTCCAAAGGATACCGGCAGAGAGTCGGACTGGCGCAGGCGATCTTGGGCTATCCTGAGATCATCATTTTAGATGAGCCGACCGTAGGACTGGACCCGAAGCAGATCATAGAGATCCGCAGCCTGATCAAAAAACTGGGAGAGAACCATACGGTCATTTTAAGTTCCCATATTTTAACGGAAATATCCGCAGTCTGTGACCATGTGTTTATTATTTCCAAAGGGAAACTGGTCGCCAGTGATAAAACAGAAAAACTTTTGGAGCGTATGACGGGAAGCCAGCAGATCGAACTTCTCGTAAAAGGCGAAAAGACACTGGCAGAGGACGCGATTGCTTCCATACCTGAAGTAGAACATTGTGAACTGTTAGAGGAAAAAGAGGCAGGAACTTCTCTGATGCGGATCACAGCAAAGAAAGATGCAGATATCAGAGAAAGCGTCTTTTTGGCATGTGCAGAGGCGAAGATGCCAATTCTTGAAATGAAAGCGGCAGAAAAATCCTTAGAGGATGTATTCTTGGAGCTGACAGGAAAAGGAGGGGCAGAAGCATGATCGCAATTTTTAAAAGAGAGATAAAAAGTTACTTCCGGACGGTTGTTGGATGGCTGTTTATTGCAGCAATCCTGGCATTGTATGGCTTATATTTTTATGCGTACAATCTAAGATCCGGTTATCCGTATATTTCGTATCCGTTATCTGCAATCTCATTTATTATGCTGATCGCGGTACCGGTACTTACGATGCGCAGTTTTGCAGAGGAACGTCACAGTAAGACAGACCAGATGATCTTGACTGCACCGGTGTCATTGGGCAAGGTCGTAATGGGAAAATATCTTGCCATGGTAGGTGTTTTCAGTGTTGCAATGATCGTGGTTGCAGTTACTCCACTGATCTTATCTATCTGGGGAACCGTTCCGATGGGCGAGAGCTATGTGGCAATTTTAGGATTTTATTTGTATGGATGTGCCTGCATTGCCGTCGGTATGCTGCTTTCCGTTGTGACAGAAAGCCAGGTGATCGCAGCAGTACTTACCTTTGTTGCACTGTTCCTTGGATATATGATGAACAGTATTACCAGTCTTATTTCTGTCAATGGAAATCTGCTGACCAAGATCTTAGGCGCGTATGATCTTTATACGCCAATGCAGAATTTTATGAATGGCTGTCTGGATTTGACCGGAGTGGTTTATTTTATTTCGGTGATCGCAATCTGTCAGTTTTTATGCTGTCAGCTCATACAGAAACGCCGTTACAGTTTCAGCCAGAAAAAGATTTCCCTCAGTGCATTTTCCGTGGGAACGATCGTACTGGCATTTGTGCTGGCAGTCGGTGCAAACCTGGTTGTGCGTGAACTGCCGACTGAGGTAACAGCGATCGATGCAACTTCAACAAAACTGTATTCCCTGACCGATACGACGAAAGACTATGTCGATTCGTTACAGGATGATGTGACCATCTATGTGTTGGCGTCGGAAAAGAATGCGGATACAACACTGGCAGAGACACTGACCCGCTATGAGAATCTGTCCAAACATATTTCTGTCGAATACATCAATCCTGCGACCAACCCGGTCTTTTATCAGCAGTATACGGACACGGCGCCATCTTCAGGAAGCCTGATCGTCGTAAGTGATGCGCGGTCAAGAGTTGTCGATTCTTCAGATATTTATGAATATTCCTACGATTATACTTCGTACAGCAGCACGCTGGAGGGATATGATGCAGAGGGACAGATCACAAGTGCGATCCAGTATGTGACAAAAGCATCTTCAGAGCTGCCGGTTCTCTATGAGATCACAGGACATGGCGAGACAAGTCTGAGTGGTGGCTTTACCGAGGCAGTCGGCAAGGCAAATATGACTGTCAGTGAACTGACTCTGCTCAAAGAGGAAAAAGTGCCGGACGATGCAGCTGCGATCATTATCAATGCACCATCTACAGACTTCTCAGAGGATGATGCCAATAAGGTGATCTCTTATCTGGAAGGTGGCGGAAAAGCCCTGATCATTACCGGATATGAGCACAAGGGACTGGAAAACTTTGAACGTATTCTGGCTGCTTACGGTATCAGCAGGGTAGACGGTATCGTCATGGAAAATGATGCTTCTTATTATTACAATGGAGTTCCGTATTATCTGCTTCCGAAGGTAGGCAGCGGCAGTTATACCTCATCGGTCAGCGGAAAATATATTTTTGCTCCGTACAGTGAGGGATTTACTTACGATACTTCCGATGAGAGTATCTCTTACACAGAACTGCTGACAACGACGGAGCAGGCAGTTTCCAAGGTGGACGCGGCAAATGCCAAAACATCCCAGATGGAAGATGGTGATATCGCAGGACCGTTTACGATCGCGCTTGCAGCAGAAAAGACTGTGGATGAAAAAACATCGCAGATCGTTGTGACTGGTTCCTATGAGATGTTTACCGATTCTGCTGATCAGGTGGTTTCAGGCAGCAATGTTTCACTGTTCACAGACTGCATTACAGAGCTTGCAGGCGGTGGAGAGGAAACAGCAGCGATCCCGGTAAAAGAGTACACACTGAGCAATATTACGGTAACTTCCATCGCAGCTTTATTAGGCGGACTGGCAGCAAGTATTTTGGTTCCATTGTTACTCATTGCAGCAGGGATTATCATCTGGGCAGTAAGGAGAAAGAAATAATGAAGAAGCAGAAACGACAGTTTATGATTTTACTGGCATTGGTGGTGCTGATCTGCGCCGCCTATGCCGGGGTAAAATTTTACGATCAGAGACAGCAGGAAAAAGAAAAGAAACAGGAAGAGGAAAATAAAGTGACGGTAACGCAGATGGAAACATCGGATGTGACGGCATTTTCCTATGAACGGAACGGAACAACGCTTTCCTTTACGAAAAATGGCGAGGACTGGGTATATGATGGCGACACCACGATAGATATCGATGAGGATACCGTTAAAACGATGTTAAGCAGTGCCACCGCACTGACTGCCGAAGAGGAAGTGACCGATTATGAGAACCTTTCTGACTTTGGACTGGAGCATCCGTCCAATACGATCACGTTAAAGACAGACGACAGCGAGATCACGCTGTATGTCGGGGATAAAAATGCGGTCACAAGCCAATATTATATCAAGACAGCAGACAGTGAAACTGTTTATCTGATCAGTACGACACTTCCTTCTGAATTTAATAAAACGATAGAGGAACTGACTGCGGAGGAAGAGACAGAAACTGCCACAGAAGAGACAGAAATGCTTAACGAGACAACCGAGGAAAACTAATGTTTTTCCCCGGTCTGATCGGAGTCGTCTTTTTTCAGCAGGCGGTAGATAAAGGAATATGCCCACAGCAGGACCGGAATGATCACGGTTGCGTAGATGGATGCCATGAGAAGGTTCATAAAATTCTCACTGGATGAGAGGGCACAGACCAGTGTGGACAGGTAAAGTCCGACTAAAATGATAACGCCAAGGATTGCAAGAATCTGTTTTACTTTTTTCATAGAAATCTCCATTCCAAACTGTTTTTTGTACTTTCGGTATCTTCTATGCTACTGGAAAAAGACGGGAAGGTCAAGAAAAATAGAGAAGGCATGTATTTTGAAGAAAAAATATTTTGAAAAAATGGAGAAACTTTGGTATAATAAGAAAAGCATGTATTTGCGACTATAATTTACATGGAAAACGAGGAAAAAATTATGGCATTATTGGAACAGTGGCAGAAAGTTGCCTATAATGAAAAAGCAGACAAGGGAGATTTACAGAGATTTTGGCAGAGATATTTTCTTCTGGAAAAAGGGGTTTACGAAAAACTTCTGACCAATCCGGATGAAAAGGTTGAGGGAACTGTAAAAGAATTAGCAGAGAAATACGAACTGTCTGTTATGGAGATGACAGGATTCTTAGACGGAATCAACGACAGTCTGGTAGAACCAAACCCAATCGATACCATGGAAGAGGATACCAAGGTAAGCCTTGCATTTGATAAAGAGAAATTATACAAAAACATGGTGGATGCGAAAGCAGACTGGCTGTACGAGCTTCCACAGTGGAACGAGATCTTCGACAAAGAGACCAAGAGACGACTTTATCTGGAGCAGAAAAAGTCCGGTACCGTTGTAGTCGGCAAAAAAGTTGGACGTAACGATCCATGTCCATGCGGAAGCGGTAAGAAATACAAATATTGCTGCGGAAGATAAAAAAGTACTTTACAGATCCGATATTTGGTATTACAATCAATACGAAAAATCGTTGACGAGAAGAGTAAGCCGCCCGATGATTCAGAGAGAGATGCAACGTCAGAGGATATACTGGCACGCTGAGAGCATCTTATCGGAAGACGGACTGAAGACCACCTCGGAGAGACCCTAATCCGGTCCGGTGATTCCGTTATCATCTTATATGAGGTTTTCCTTTGAGCGAGAATGCTTTTGGAAAATGAATCCGGGTGGAACCACGGTATAATGGTATATCGTCCCTGACATTGCAAGATGCAGTGTCAGGGATTTTTTAATTCTGAAAGAAAGGAGAGGAAAGCGTGAGAAAATTAAAAGAATTCTGGAATACGTTGCCACAAGAGGTTACGGTTGCCAGGCGGGAGGGGATCATGATCGTCACTATTGGCACCCTTATCGGTGTTATTCTTGGAATGCTTTGTTCTCCGAGAAAAAATGCCAGATATGGGTGTGATAATGGAAATACAGTGATCCACAACTGGGCAGAAGATGAGTTCCCAGAAGATGAGATGGAATAAGAAAGGAAGGAAAGACCATGAAAATTACATTAAAAGATGGTTCCGTAAAAGAATACAGTGAAGCAAAGAGCGTATATGAGATCGCAAAAGATATCAGCGAGGGACTTGCAAGAGTTGCATGTGCCGGAGAGGTAAACGGAGAGATCGTAGATCTTCGTACCGAGCTTTCTTCTGACTGCAATTTAAACATCGTAACAGCAAGTGATCCGGAGGGATTAAGAGTTATCCGCCACACAGCATCCCATGTACTGGCAGAAGCAGTAAAACGTTTATTCCCGAATGCCAAAATTACGATCGGACCGGCAATCGATGATGGTTTCTACTATGATTTTGAAGCAGAGCCATTTTCAAGAGAAGATTTGGATCGCTTAGAGGCAGAGATGAAAAAAATCATCAAAGAGGGACACGAGATCACAAGATTTACACTTCCAAGAGAAGAGGCAATCAAATTCATGCAGGAAAAAGGTGAACCGTTTAAGGTTGAACTGATCGAAGATTTGCCGGAAGATGCAGAAATCTCTTTCTATGATCAGGGCGGTTTTGTTGATCTCTGTGCAGGACCACACTTAATGAGCACCAAGGGAGTAAAGGCATTTAAACTGACTTCTTCTTCCATGGCATACTGGAGAGGCGATTCCGAAAAAGCACGTTTACAGAGAATTTACGGAACTGCATACAATAAAAAAGAAGAATTAAATGAACATTTAGAATGCATGGAAGATGCAAAGCGCCGTGACCACAACAAATTAGGCCGTGAAATGGAATTGTTTACCACTGTTGATGTGATCGGACAGGGACTTCCATTATTCACACCAAAGGGAACTAAAATGATCATGAAACTCCAGAGATGGATCGAGGATCTGGAGGATAATGAATGGGGTTATGTCAGAACCAGAACACCATTAATGGCAAAAAGCGATCTGTATAAAATTTCCGGACATTGGGATCATTATAAAGATGGAATGTTTGTACTCGGAGATGAGAAGACAGACAAAGAAGTATTTGCACTTCGTCCAATGACATGTCCATTCCAGTATTATGTATACAAAAACACACAGAAATCTTACCGTGATCTGCCATATCGTATGAGCGAGACTTCTACTTTGTTCCGTGCAGAGGACTCCGGCGAAATGCACGGATTGACCCGTGTACGTCAGTTTACGATCACAGAGGGACATCTTGTAATCCGCCCGGATCAGGCAGAGGAAGAGTTAAAGAGTTGCTTTGATCTTGCTTACTATGTATTGAAGACACTCGGACTGGAAGAGGATGTAACCTACCGTCTGTCAAAATGGGATCCGGAAAACAAGAAAAAATATCTTGGGGATGATGATTACTGGAACAGAACCCAGGAAGCACTTCGTGAGGTATTAAGAGAAAAGGGTGTTGATTTCGTGGAAGCTGACGGCGAGGCTGCATTCTACGGACCAAAGATCGATATCCAGGCGAAAAACGTATACGGCAAGGAAGATACGATGATTACCATCCAGCTTGACTGTGCGATCGCAGAGAATTTCGATATGTACTATATCGATCAGAACGGTGATAAGATCCGTCCTTACATCATCCACAGAACTTCCATGGGATGCTATGAGAGAACACTGGCATGGCTGATTGAAAAATATGCAGGAAAATTCCCGACATGGCTTTGCCCGGAACAGGTTCGTGTATTACCGATCTCTGACAAATACGAAGCATATGCAAATGAAGTTTTAAAAGAACTGAAAGCAAATGGCATTGATGCAACGGTAGACAACCGTTCCGAGAAGATTGGATTTAAGATCCGTGAGGCAAGACTCGATAAACTGCCATATATGCTTGTGGTAGGACAGCAGGAAGAGGCAGATCATACCGTTTCGGTCAGAAGCCGTTTCGCAGGAGATGAAGGTGTGAAACCTCTGGCACAGTTTGTTGATGAGATTTGCAAGGAGATCCGTACAAAGGAGATCAGAAAAGAACTTCCGGAAGCATAAAATCTTTTTTCTGGTGGCATACTGAGACTGTAATGCTTATACCAGAAAGGAGAAATTCAATATGACAAACTTAGATTGTGCAGTGACAAACTGTCTGTATAACAGTGAAAAATGCTGTTGCAAAGGCAATATCAAGGTGCAGGGGCAGGCGGCAGAAAGCATTTCTGAAACCTGCTGCGGCAGCTTTGTGGAGCGAAAAGAGAATGTTGGAAAAAACACGGTGGCACAGCCATCCAGACAGATCGATGTCGCATGCGAGGCGTGCAAATGTGAATTTAATGAGGATTCCAAATGCAGTGCACAGCACATTGGGATTACAGGACATGATGCGTGCAAATGCAGTGAGACAGAGTGTGCAAGCTTCTGCTGCTGTGGATAGAACCGCGCCTTGCTTTAAAGAAAAAGAGGAGAATATCCTCTTTTTCTTTTTACAAAAAATTTACTTGTAAAACCCAAATGCCGGACGTATAATGCGAGTAGACAGAGCCTTTGATGAAACGTTTCGTTGCAGCAAAGCTGCCAGAAATGAGGTGCTTTATGAGAAAAAAATCACATATTTCGCTTGCAAGATATATGGTAAACAGTCTGGATGATGAGGGATTGAAAAAACATCGCCTGTCCTTTTACATTGGAAGCATCCTTCCGGATATCAAACCTTCTTTCGTGTATAAAAAGCACGAGATCACAGGAACATTCCCATCGATCCGAAAGCATATCAAACGGCTTTCCGAGGGCGATAAGGCAGTTAAAAAACGTGGAGTAAAATACTACATGGATTTAGGTCAGATCAGCCATTATCTGGCAGATTATTTTACCTTTCCACACAATAAGATCTATCCGGGAAACTTAAAAGACCATTGTTCTTACGAGGAAAAACTAAAGAGGGATTTAAGAAGCTGTCTGAAAAGCGGAAAAGCGGAAAATGTGATATTTTCCGGAGATCCCAAAAAGCAGAAACAGCCATTTCACAATGCAGAGGCACTCTGTGAATATATTGAACATGCGCATGAGGATTACCTTTCCAAAAAACATGATGTTGAGACGGATATCAGACATATCCTTTCTGTTAATAAAAAGGCACTTTCCGGCATAATCGACGTACTGGCAGAGAAAAGATCCGAGCATATGCTAAAACATTCCTGACGGAAAAGAGCCGGGTTTGTTACAGAGTAAAATGTCAACCGTTGTAATAAGAAAAGTAACATTTGTCGAAAAATGAGAGGACATGACGTCTTGTTTTGTTTGATTTTTGCCTGATAAGGGAGTAATATGTAGATATAGAAAATATTTTCTAATTAACACTTCTTCTTGTGGAAGTGGCTGGTAACAAAGGAGACTTCGTATGGAGAGAATGAAGCAGCTACAGAGGAAGATTGAGAAAGTCAGGTTGGAACTTGACGAAGCACTTCTACAACGGGATAAATTTGAAAATTATTATCAAAAAAGTACAGAATTGGATAAACTCATTGAAGAATACCTTGAGAGAACGGAAAAAGTGAATATAGGATAAAGGTGAAAGCCGAGAGAGGGACCCACGAGAATGGGTCCTTTTTCTATGCCCTTATTCCTATTTTTCTATTGCTTTTTTCTTAAGAATGGGTTAAGATAGACATAAAAGTGGAGGAAAGTGGTGGGAAATGGTTCAAAGTGGTGAACAGATCCCAACCTGATGGAATGATGAGTTCCATGAGAAGGCAGGTGTTTGTATTATGTTTATGGGAGAATACAATCACACAGTGGATCCAAAAGGCAGGCTGATCGTCCCATCCAAATTCAGAGAACAGTTAGGAAATGAATTTGTAGTTACAAAGGGGCTGGATGGATGCCTGTTTGTGTATCCTACCGATGAGTGGCAGAATATTGAAGAGAAGTTCCGCAATATTTCCATGACATCCAAGGATGCAAGAAAATTCTCCCGTTTTTTCTTTGCAGGTGCAGCCACTGTAGAGCTGGACAAGCAGGGAAGGATCCTTCTTCCACCGGTATTACGTGAGTATGCAGCACTGGAAAAAGACGTTGTATTAGTCGGAGTCCTAAGCAGGGTAGAGATTTGGGACAAGTCCAGATGGCTGGAAAATACCTATGATGAAGATGAAATGGACGAGATTGCAGAACATATGGCAGAGTTAGGATTTAGCATTTAGAGGTGAGTGGAGTGGAGTTTAAACATTATTCCGTTTTGTTGGCAGAAACGATCGAACAATTAAATATCAGACCGGACGGAATTTATGTGGATGGAACACTTGGCGGAGCCGGACATGCAAGTGAAGTATTAAAGCATCTGTCAAAACAGGGCAGGCTGATCGGGATCGATCAGGATGCGGATGCAATCCGGGCAGCGAGTGAGAGACTTGCTCCATATAGGGAACAGGTTACGATCATTCGGAGTAATTACGCAAACATGAAAGAAGAACTGAACGCCATTGGTGTCACAGGAGTGGATGGCATTGTATTAGATCTTGGAGTTTCCTCTTTCCAGCTGGATACCTTAGAGAGAGGCTTTACTTACCGGGATCCGGATGCACCACTTGACATGCGTATGGATGACAGGCAGACACAGACAGCAAGAGACATCGTAAACGGATACAGTGAGATGGAATTGTACCGCATTATCCGTGATTACGGGGAAGATAAATTCGCAAAAAATATTGCAAAACACATTGTGATGGAGCGTCAGAAAAAAACGATCGAGACGGCAGGAGAACTGACCGAGATCATCCGGGCATCTATCCCGATGAAAGTACAGGCAACTGGCGGACATCCGGCAAAACGTACCTTCCAGGCGATCCGGATTGAGTTAAACCATGAGCTTGATGTATTACAGGAACATTTGGATGAGATGATCGATCTGTTAAATCCAGGGGGAAGGATCTGCATCATCACATTTCATTCATTAGAAGACCGTATCGTAAAGGTGAATTTCAAACGGAACGAGAACCCTTGTACCTGCCCGAGTGATTTTCCAATATGCGTATGCGGAAAAGTTTCCAAAGGAAAGGTTATTACAAGAAGACCGATTTTACCATCTGAAAAGGAATTGGAAGAAAATTCAAGATCCAAAAGCGCGAAATTAAGAGTATTTGAAAAATGTCAGTAGATACAGGGCTGGCAGAAACGAGGAAGATTATGAAAAATGAGACGGTAAGACAGAAACAGCAGAGACAACAGTATTATGTAGATGGAAATACGGTCCGCCGGATGGAAGCAGCGCCGGATTACAGAGCAAGACGTGCAGAGCGCATCGAGCGGGAGAGAGAAGAAGAATTAAGAAGAAAGAAACGGATTGCAAGACGTAATCAGGAACGTGCCCTCAGGATGAGCCGCAGATATGTGGTGTTCCTTACGATGGCAGTTATTGTATTTGGTGTTTTTGCAGGAAGTTATATCAAAGTGCAGTCTGATATGACAGCAAGAATGAAAAAGATCGCAGCGATCGAGAGCCAGATCGCAGATTTAAAGGCAGACAATGATGAGGCATACAAAAGAATCAACAATTCCATTGATCTGGATGAAGTAAGAAACCGTGCAATGAATGATCTGGGAATGTCTTATGCAAAAGAGTCACAGATTGTCTACTATTCTGTAGGGGACGACGATTATATGAACCAGTTTAGCGAGATTCCGGGCAGATAAAGATACAGGAGTAATTCATGGCAGCAAAGAGAAAAAGAAAACCGTGGTTAAAATTTTTAAAGCGCATGCAGAAAAAGCTGATCGTTATGTTCGGCTGCATTGCGCTTTTACTCATTGGACTGATCGGAAGACTGATGTATATCGAGCATACGAGCGGAGACAAATATGAAAAGATCGTATTGTCCCAGCAGGAATATGACAGTCAGACAATTCCTTATCAGAGGGGAGATATTGTCGATTCCAAGGGAACTGTGCTGGCAACCAGTATCGCTGTTTATAATGTTGTACTGGATTGCTATGTTATGACCAGCAAGGAGGATTACATTGCTCCGACGATCGCGGCTCTGACGCAGTGTTTCCCGGATATCACAAGTGAAGAACTATACGGATATGCAACGGAAAAGAAGGACAGCCGTTATATTGTATTAAAGAAAAAGGTATCTTATGACGAGATACAGCCGTTTGTCGAGATGCAGGAAGCAACCGATGAAAAGGGAAAACAGTTAAATCCTGATATCAAAGGTGTCTGGTTTGAAAAAGAGTATGAGAGACAGTATCCGTATGGAGCACTGGCAAGTTCAGTGGTTGGATTTACAACTTCCGGGAACCTTGGCATCAATGGGATTGAACAGCATTATAATGATGTTTTAAATGGCGTGGATGGGAGAGAATATGGTTATTTGAATACGGATAACAATTTTGAGAAAACTATCAAAGCAGCCAGAAACGGAAACACTGTTGTGGCGACGATTGATGCCAATATCCAGTCTGTAGTGGAAAAAAAGATTGCTGAATTTAACGAGGCATATACAGGAAATTACAGAGAGGAAGATGCCGGGGCAAGCCATGTCGGTGTTCTGATCATGGATCCGAACAATGGGGATGTACTTGCGATGGCAAACTATCCGAATTACGATGCATCCAATCCAAGAGATCTGTCCGCCTACTATACCGAGGAAGAGCTTGCTTCCATGGATGAGGATGCACAGTTGAATGCCCTAAATCAGATCTGGCAGAATTTTTGCACGACTTATACCTATGAGCCGGGATCGACGGCAAAACCATTTACGGTGGCAGCCGGGCTGGAGACAGGAACAATTTCAACCGGAGATACCTATTACTGTGATGGTTACGAAGAACTGGGCGGACATACGATACACTGTGTTAACCGTTCGGGACATGGAATGGAAACATTGGAGCAGACGTTGATGAATTCCTGCAACGATGCCTTAATGCAGATGTCTTATAAGATTGGAAAAGATAATTTTACCAAGTATCAGCAGATCTTTGGGTTTGGACAGCGGACCAATATCGATCTGCCGGGAGAGGCGAGAACCAATACCCTGATCTTTAATGCAGATAATATGGGACCGGTAGACTTAGCCACAAACGCATTTGGTCAGAATTTTAACACAACCATGATCCAGCTGGCAACAGCATACTGCTCACTGGTAAACGGAGGCAATCTGTATCAGCCGAGAGTGGTAAAACGGATCACAGATGAAAATGGAAACACGATCGAGGAAAAATCGCCGACCCTTTTAAGAGAGACAATCTCCAAATCAACCGGAGATGCGCTCAAACAGTACATGTATTCCACCGTAACCTCAGGAACCGGTGCGACCGCAAAAGTCGATGGATATTCCATGGGAGGAAAGACCGGAACTGCGCAGAAAGCAGGACGTGACGGCGTCAATTATCTGGTATCTTTCATTGGATTTGCTCCGGTGGAGGATCCACAGCTTGTGATCTACTGCGTTGTGGATGAGCCAAATGCCGAGGAACAGTTCCACAGTACTTTTGCACAGAACATTGTGCGTGAGATATTAGAGGAAGTACTTCCTTATATGAATATTTACCGGGATGAAGAGGTAACAGGGATCCATGCCGGATGGGATATCAAAGGTGAGGAAGCTGAGCAGACGGCAGCGACAGATATTGCCAATACACCGTTGGAAGAGAGCCTTGATGTGCCGGATACAACAGAGGATCTGCCGGAAAACAATGACGATGGCATTGCAACCGGTAATACAGACCCGGGACCGGATGATGCCGGGACAGCGGGAGAGACAGGAACATCCGGGGAAACTGGGCCCACACCGGATGAACCGGCGGGTGAGCCTGTAGAATAAGAGAATAACAGATAGCATAACCTCACAAAAGTCAGAATAAAATAGTTTGAGAACTTTTGTGGGGTTTTTCTATGCAGGAAGAGATCCCGTTTTACAGAACGAAGACTTATCATCGAAAAAAGATCATGGTAATGTTTCTTGCTATCTTTTTTGCCGTGATGTATCTGATCGGGAGACTGGTGTATCTGATGGTCTTTTGTTCGGAATATTATGGACAGAAAGCGGAAAATCTGCATGAAAGAGAACGTGACATCAAGGCAGCAAGAGGAAAGATCATAGATGCGACTGGAACAGTGCTTGCAACCAATAAATCTGTTTGTACGATTTCTGTGATACACAGTCAGATCAAAGAACCGGAGAAAGTCATTGCAGCTTTGATGAAGGAACTGGAACTGCCGGAGGAGACAGTACGCAAACGAGTGGAAAAGATCAGCTCTATTGAACGTGTAAAGACGAATGTTGACAAGGAAACCGGAGACCGGCTGCGTGCCTATGGGCTTTCCGGCATAAAGGTGGATGAGGATTATAAACGGTATTATCCTTACGATACGCTTGCCTCAAAGGTACTTGGGTTTACCGGAGGAGATAATCAGGGGATTTTGGGTCTGGAAGTAAAATATGATGATTACCTGAAGGGAAGCAGTGGAAAGATCTTAACGTTGACCGATGCGAGGGGGATTGAGATCGAAAATGCAGGCGAGAGCCGCCTGGAGCCAGTAAATGGCTATAACCTTCATATCTCCATGGATTATAATATCCAGAAATACTGCGAGCAGACGGCGGAGAAAGCATATGTCAAAAAGGAAGCAGACTATGTTTCTGTCATTGTGATGCGGCCGGAAAACGGAGAACTGCTTGCCATGGTAAATTATCCGGAATTTAATCTGAATGAACCATTTGCATTATCAGACAATGGAATGGAAGGAATCACAGAGAACGAAAAACAGACCCTGCTCAATCAGATGTGGCGGAATCAGTGCATCAGCGACACCTATGAACCGGGATCGACTTTTAAGATCATCACGGCGACGGCGGCACTGGAAAAGGGGGTTGTGTCACTGACAGATCAGTTTTACTGTCCGGGCTATAAACTGGTGGAGGACCGCAGAATACGATGTGCAAGGACGACAGGACATGGAGCGGAGACATTTGAGACTGGGATCATGAACTCCTGTAACCCTGTCTTTATCGAACTGGGGGAGCGTATTGGCGTGGATGACTTTTACAAATATTTCAAGCAGTTTGGACTGATGTCAAAGACCAATGTTGATCTGCCCGGAGAGGCGGCAACGATCATGCACAAAAAAGAAAACATCGGACCTGTGGAGCTTGCGACCATATCGTTTGGACAGTCGTTTCAGATCACACCGATGCAGCTCGTGACGACCGTTTCTTCTATTATAAATGGGGGCAGAAGAGTGACGCCGCACTTTGGTGTGGAAATACGGGATGATGATGGAAATTTAATAGAGACATTGCAATATGATACGACAGAAGGGATCTGTCAGGAAAAAACATCAGAAACGATGCGTTATCTTCTGGAAAAGGTCGTGTCAGACGGGGGAGGGCAGAAAGCGAAAATAGAAGGGTATCGGATCGGTGGAAAAACTGCAACATCACAGACTCTTCCAAGAAGCGACCACAAGTATATCTCCTCGTTTCTTGGTTTTGCACCGGCAGATGATCCCAGGGTGTTAGTGCTTTTCATTATCAATAATCCCAAGGGAATCTATTATGGTGGGCAGATTGCGGCACCGATGGTGAAAGAAATTATGGAAAACATTTTACCCTACCTTGATAAATCCTGAAAAATAACGTATACTAGAGAAATTAGAAAAAGTACATGAGGTGTTTAATTATGACATATGAAATTGTAATACCGGTAATTATTGCATTTGCGATCAGTGCACTGCTTGGACCGATCGTGATACCGTTTCTTCGGAGACTCAAAGTGGGGCAGACAGAACGCAAAGAATTAGAATCCCATCTGAAAAAGAATGGTACGCCAACCATGGGTGGAATTATGATCCTTGCCTCCATCGTGATCACTTCATTATTTTATGTAAAAGATTATCCAAAGATCGTACCAATCTTATTTATGACTGTAGGCTTTGGTGTGATTGGATTTTTAGATGATTATCTTAAAGTGGTATTACGCCGCTCTGATGGGCTTTTGGCATGGCAGAAAATGATCTTGCAGATCATTGTAACCGGTGTATTTGCCGTTTATATGGTAAAATATTCTGGAATCTCACTTACCATGCTGATTCCGTTTTCCGGAGGAAAATATCTGGATCTGGGATGGCTTGCAGTTCCGGTATTGTTTTTTGCAGTTGTTGGAACAGTCAATGGCACAAACTTCACAGATGGACTGGACGGTCTTGCGTCAAGTGTAACGGTAATGGTTGCAACGTTTTTTTCGGTTGTGGCAATAGGCACGAATGCGGGGATCGCACCGGTTACCTGTGCTGTTGTAGGAGCACTGCTTGGCTTTTTACTGTTTAACGTATATCCTGCCAGTGTGTTTATGGGAGATACCGGTTCCCTTGCGCTTGGAGGCTTTGTGGTTTCGACAGCGTATATGATGCAGATGCCGCTTTTTATATTGATCGTAGGACTGATCTATCTGGTAGAGGTACTTTCAGTCATCATTCAGGTAACTTATTTTAAGGCAACCGGTGGAAAACGAATTTTCAGAATGGCACCGATCCATCATCATTTTGAACTTGGTGGATGGTCTGAAACAAGAGTCGTGGCAGTGTTCTCGATCACAACAGCACTTTTATGTATGATCGCACTGCTTGCAATGTAAGAAATGGAAAGGGAATGAGGGTAAGATGACAACAATGGACTGGACAAAAAAAACAGTATTGGTGGTTGGAACCGGAATCAGTGGGGTTGCAGCAACAGAGCTGTTACTTAAAAATGGAAGCAGGGTAATCTTATTTGATGGCAATCAGGAACTGGATGCTGCAGCACTAAAAGAGAAAAATCCGCAGCTCACAGAGGTTGAAATTATTTTAGGAACATTAAAAGAGGAAGATCTCAAACGGATTGACCTTGCTGTATTGAGCCCTGGCGTGCCGACCGATCTGCCGATGGTAGAGCAGATCAGAGAAAAAGAAATCCCAATCTGGGGAGAGATCGAGCTTGCCTATCAGTTTACAAAGGGTGCGGTTGTTGCTATTACAGGAACCAATGGAAAAACGACGACTACAGCATTGACCGGAGAAATCATGGCAAATTATTTTCCGGATGTAAAGGTAGTCGGAAATATCGGAATCCCATATACTTCCGTTGCAGCAGATACGACAGATGAGACTGTGACAGTTGCAGAGATCAGCAGCTTCCAGTTAGAGACGATCCATGAATTCCATCCGAAAGTGACCGCTATCTTAAATATCACGCCGGATCATCTGAATCGTCATCATACGATGGAATGTTATATTAAGACCAAAGAGAGCATTACCAGAAATCAGACCAGGGACGAAGTATGCGTGCTGAATTATGAGGATGAAGAGTTAAGAAAGTTTGGAGAGACTTTACATTGCACACCTTTATACTTCAGTAGTGTAAGAAAACTGGAAAACGGACTGTTCTATGAGGATGGTGCAATCTATTACGCCAGAGATGGCCAGAACGAAAAAGTGATCGATGTGGATGAGTTAAATATCCTCGGATTGCATAATTACGAAAATGCGATGGCTGCAACCGGTATGGCACTTACCATGGGCGTATCGCTTGATAAGATCCGTGAATCCCTAAAGAAATTCCAGGCAGTAGAGCACAGGATCGAATATGTAACAGAGTGGAATGGAATCCGTTTCTATAACGATTCCAAGGGAACAAACCCGGATGCTGCAATAAAGGGAATACAGGCAATGAACCGCCCGACATATCTGATTGGCGGCGGTTATGATAAACAGTCCACCTATGATGAGTGGATCGAGAGCTTTGATGGAAAAGTAAAGAAACTGGTACTGATCGGACAGACCAGAGAGAAGATCGCAGAATGTGCGAAGAAACATGGATTTACACAAATTGAACTGTGTGACAGCTTAGAGGAGGCAATCGATGTCTGCTGTAAGGATGCAAAGAGCGGAGATGCAGTGTTATTATCTCCTGCCTGTGCAAGCTGGGGCATGTTCAAAAATTATGAGGAGCGGGGACGTATCTTTAAGGAATACGTCAGAAGCCTGTAATTTAGCGGACGGCGAGAACGCACAAAATGTGTTTCTCATCGTTTGTGACAATAGATCTGTTCACGGAGTGTGCAGTCTATGATACATATAAGTTCTGGAAATGAGGTTAGAGCGTGGCACGAAAACCGGAAAGACAGAAAAAAGAAAAAACAATTCGATACTTTGATTACAGTCTGTTGTTTTTGATCATTTTTTTACTTTGTTTTGGACTGATCATGTTGTATAGCACCAGTTCTTATTACGGCTCGATCCGTTTTGATGATTCGGCATACTATGTAAAACGTCAGATGTATGCGAGTGCACTTGGACTGGCAGCAATGCTCGTGGTATCAAGAATTCCGTACCAGATCTGGATGCGTTTTTCCACGCTGGCATATTTTGTGGCACTTGTGCTTTGTACCGCCGTTATCTTTATCGGTAAAGAGGCAAATGGACAGTCGAGATGGATCAAAATCGGACCGGTTCAGTTCCAGCCGTCGGAGTTAGCGAAGATTGGTGTCATTATATTTCTTGCAACGATCATTTATAAAACGCCAAAGAAAATGGGAGAATTCAAAAGTCTGGTAAAAATCATGGTGATCATTATTCCAGTCGTAGGTGTGGTAGCATACAATAACCTAAGTACTGCGATCATTATCCTTGGTATCGCAGTCTGTATGCTTTTTGTTGCAAGCCCCAAATATTCTCACTTTATCTTAATGGCACTGGCAGTGGGGCTGGCAGGCACGCTTTTTATCGTCATTGCGCCATATCGTGCGGAACGGGTACAGATCTGGCTGCATCCGGAGGATTATGAAAAAGGATATCAGACGTTGCAGGGACTTTATGCTATTGGCTCTGGCGGACTGTTTGGAAAAGGACTCGGGGAGAGTATGCAAAAGCTTGGATTTATCCCGGAGGCGCAAAACGATATGATCTTTTCTGTTATCTGTGAAGAACTTGGACTATTTGGGGCGGTCTGTCTGATCTTACTGTATCTTCTGGTCATCTGGCGTCTGGTCGTGATCGCCAATAATGCGGCAGATATGTATGGAGCATTGATCGTTGTGGGAATATTGTCACATATTTCCATACAGGTATTGTTAAATATTGCGGTTGTGACCAATTCCATTCCAAATACCGGAGTGGCACTTCCGTTCGTAAGTTATGGAGGTACGTCGATTTCCATTCTGCTTGCGGAGATGGGGTTAGCACTTTCTGTATCGAGGGGAATTAAATTAGAGGTTAGCTGATATGATTAGAGAACAAAGACGCAGAAAGCGGCGCAGAAAGATCGGTTTACTGGTGTTTCTTGTGCTCTTGCTGTTGATTGCAATCGGTGCATTTGTTGTAATTAATGTGTTTACGGTAGAACATGTTGTGGTAGAGGGAAATGAACTCTATTCCTCCGAACAGATACAACGGATGGTACTGGATGATGAGTATTCCTGGAACTCATTGTATGTGGATTTAAAATACCGGTTTATGGATGTGGGAGATGTGCCGTTTGTGGATACAATGGAGGTCTCACTCGATGATCCGCATACCGTACGCATCAGCGTTTATGAGAAAGGGATCCTCGGCAGTTTTTATATTGATACATTAGGGCAGTATGCATATTTTGACAAAGATGGATTTGTTGTGGAGACATCATCTGATGTGATAGAGGGTGTTCCCAAAATTACCGGGATTACCTGTGATACGGTGGTACTGTACGAAAAGCTTCCATTAGAAAGTGACAAGATCCTAAGCAGACTGCTTTCACTGACACAGATGCTCAAAAAATATGATCTTTCACCGGATGAGATCCATTATGACAGCACATTAAGACCGACCCTGACTTATGGAACCATTGAAGTGGTAATGGGATCGGAGGATTATCTGGCACAGAAAGTGGTCCGTTTATCGGCAATTTTACCACAGTTATCAGGGCTTTCCGGTACACTACATTTAGACACCTGGACGCCAGACACCACAGATATTGTTTTTGACAGGTCAGATTCCTAAAAAAAATCAAAAAATTAGTTGATTAATTCAGAGAAAAATTATATTATAGAGTATATGAGTTTGTAGTGGGGAAAAAGGGTTGACGGAATATTAGGGAGAGAATGAAGGAGGAACTACCTTGCTGGAGATTATGACAAACGAAGCAGATACCAGTGCAAAGATTATCGTCATCGGCGTTGGCGGAGCTGGTAATAATGCTGTAAATAGAATGATTGATGAAAATATTGGCGGAGTAGAGTTTATTGGAGTAAATACAGATAAACAGGCGTTAGCACTGTGTAAGGCACCTACCCTGATCCAGATCGGTGAGAAACTGACCAAGGGACTTGGTGCGGGCGCACAGCCTGAGATTGGTGAAAAGGCAGCAGAGGAGAGTGCAGAGGAACTTTCAGCCGCTGTAAAAGGTGCAGACATGGTATTTGTTACCTGTGGTATGGGTGGCGGTACCGGAACAGGTGCAGCACCGGTTGTAGCCAAGATCGCAAAAGAGCAGGGTATCTTAACCGTTGGTGTTGTGACCAAGCCTTTCAAATTCGAAGCAAAACAGCGTATGTTAAATGCACTTTCCGGAATCGAGCGTTTAAAGGACAGTGTAGATACATTGATCGTGATCCCAAATGACAAGCTGCTTGAGATCGTAGACCGCAGAACAACTATGCCGGATGCGTTAAAGAAAGCAGACGAAGTATTGCAGCAGGCAGTACAGGGTATCACAGACCTGATCAACCTACCTGCATTGATCAACCTGGACTTCGCGGATGTATGTACCGTTATGAAGGACAAGGGTATGGCACATATCGGTATCGGTTCTGCCAAGGGTGATGATAAAGCAATCGAAGCTGTAAAACTTGCCGTTGCCAGCCCATTGCTCGAGACTACCATCAATGGTGCGTCTCATGTTATCATTAACATTTCCGGAGATATCTCTTTGATGGATGGTAATGATGCAGCAAGCTATGTAGAGGATTTAGTTGGTGATAATGCCAATATCATTTTCGGTGCAAAATACGATGAGACAATGACAGATGAGGCAACGGTTACGGTAATTGCAACCGGACTCGAGGAGTCTGCAGGTGCACAGCCGGGCAAGATCATGCCAAAGATGCAGTATCAGAATATGGGTTCTGTTACCAGACCAGTTGGAACAGCCCCGATCAACCGGACAGCTACAACAACAGCAACTGGTTTTGGTGCGATGCCACATCAGCAGCCAGTACATCAGCAGCCAATGCAGCAGACGACACCATCATTTTCCGGTATCCAGAAACCAAAACAGCCGGAGAGTTCCGTACAGCCGGTAGATATCAAGATCCCGGATTTTCTTAAAAATTCAAGAAAATAATGAGAGTACAGTAAAGTGGTTGAACGAATTTCGTTCAGCCGCTTTTTTTGTGCGCATAGGGAAAAAAGCGAGTGCCTGTAGGAAGATCTGATGAGCAAAGTGAGTTTCTTAAGTTGGATCCAATCCCCCGATTCTGACAAAATAACAGGAATAGCATCACTATAATAACAAAAGGAAGCGAGGTGAGAAAAATATATGTGTTCTATGTGGATGTTTTCCTGTTACAGAACTTCTGTATGGACTTCATTGCCGTAATGGGGAGCAACTTGTTATTAAAGAGAGGAAAAAGTGTGATCCGGCTTTTTCTGATCTCGTTTTTCGCTTCGCTGGTGGGGCTGATCCTTTTTCTTTTGATCGATCAGATCATGACCTATCAGATCGTGACACATTTCCTTTTAAATACGGCAATGGTGGCGGGATGTTTTGGCTGTCGTTCCAGACAGGAATTTTTGAAAGCATGGCTGAGTACATACATTGTGGTATTGTTTCTTGGGGGAGTTATCGAATGGATGATGGAACAGAGCGTGTTTTTTCAAAATTATGCGCTGCAGCTTTTGGGAGGCGTAGGCCTTCTGGCAGTGTTTCTGTCGTTTCTGCTTTCTGTGCAGACCTATGAGAAAAACAAGATCCCGGTGCGGATCATAAACCGGGGAAAGAAACTGGAATTTATGGCGTACTATGACAGCGGAAATCAGCTGACCGATCCCTATACCGGAAAACCGGTGTGCGTATTGAGCGAGAGGAAGGCAAAAGAATTATTGGAGCCCGGGCGAGATAAGATGCGATTGATCCCTTATCAGTCGTTAGGAAAGCAGAGCGGTCTTATCTGGGCAATGGATGTGGAACAATTAGAATTTGGACGGGGAAAGGATCACTGCGTGATCAAAGAAGCGGTGATCGGACTTGGAGAACAGGGATTTTTGGAGGGATCAGACTATGATCTGCTCTTACATGCAAAATTATTGCAGACAAAGGAATTGCAATCAAGATCATTGCAGATAAAAGCATCTGAAATGGAGAACGAAAGAGAAGATTACCATGGAAGGTCTGGTCAAAAAAATGAAAAAGGTGATAAAGTATGTATATAAAGTTCAAGATGCCGGAAAAGAAAACATTCTGGCAGGAAATTCGGAGTTTTTCCATTGTGAGATGGCTGGTGCATGGAAAAAATGAAGTGCACTATATTGGTGGGGCGGAGATATTGCCGGCGCCGTTAGAGAGTGAGGAAGAGGCTTCCTGCATCCGGCTTTTAGGAAAAGCAAAAGGAGAAGAGGCATTATCGTCCAGAGAGTGTGATGCCGTGGAACATGCCCGTAAACGGCTGATCGAACATAATTTGCGTCTGGTCGTATACATAGCAAAGAAATTTGACAATACCGGAGTCGGGGTCGAAGATCTGATCTCGATCGGAACGATCGGGCTCATTAAGGCGATCAACACATTTAACCCGAATAAAAATATCAAGCTCGCGACCTATGCTTCGCGCTGTATTGAAAATGAGATACTGATGTATTTAAGGAGAAACAGTAAGACACGTCTGGAAGTTTCGATAGATGAGCCGTTAAATGTGGATTGGGATGGAAACGAGCTTCTGCTATCGGATATCCTTGGAACCGATGAGGATGTGATCTACCGTGATATCGAAACGGATGTGGAACACCGGTTGTTAAAAGGCGCGATCGAAAAACTTTCCGGCAGGGAACGGATGATCATAGAACTCCGGTTTGGGTTAAATACCTTAGACGGCGAGGAAAAAACACAGAAAGAGGTAGCAGATATGCTAGGAATCTCGCAGTCTTATATTTCAAGATTGGAGAAAAAGATCATGGTGCGTTTAAAAAAAGAGATTGTAAAATTAGAGTAAGCCCTGTGTCACCAATATCCTTTTTGTGTAAATTGTGAGAAAATATTGTAAAAATGTCTGAAAAATAGTATAATATATACTATAAAAATGCAGATGGATATGGACTGCAACAGGACAGATAGGAGGGGACAGCTTATGTTATTAGAGTTTTTAGGCGCGGCACATGAGGTTACAGGCAGTTGCCATTTTCTCAGCTTTGGGGATAAGCGGATTTTAGTAGATTGTGGTATGGAACAGGGAGCAGATCTTTATGTGAATCAGGAGATACCGGTCAATGCTTCCGATATTGATTATGTATTTGTGACACATGCACATATCGATCACTCCGGTTTATTACCGCTGCTTTACAATCATGGATTCCGGGGACAGATCTTCTGTACCATAGCAACGAATCAGTTATGTGAGATCATGTTAAAGGACAGTGCACATATTCAGATGTTTGAGGCAGAGTGGAGAAATCGTAAGGCAAAGAGAGCCGGATTGCCGGAAATCGTGCCACTCTATGATATGAATGATGCGATGGGGGTTCTGGGACATTTTGTACCATGTGAGTATCAACATATCGTCGAAGTGTGTGACGGGTTAAAAGTACGTTTTGTAGATGCAGGGCATTTGCTTGGTTCTTCGAGCATCGAGATGTGGGTACAGGAAGAGGACAAAGAAGTAAAGATCGTCTTTTCCGGTGATATCGGACCAGGAAACCGTCCACTGATCAAAGACCCGGAATACATCAAAGAAGCAGATTACGTCGTGATGGAGTCTACTTATGGAGACAGGGAACATCAGACACCGCCGGATTTTGCAGTCAGGCTGGCAGAGGTATTAAAAGATACGTTTACTCGTGGCGGAAATCTTGTCATTCCGGCATTTTCCGTTGGACGTACGCAGGAAATGCTCTATTTTATACGGCGGATCAAAAACGAACATCTTCTGCCGGAATATGAGAATTTTGAAGTATATGTGGATAGCCCGCTTGCTGTGGAGGCAACCTCTATTTTCAATAAAAACGTGGAGGACTGTTTTGATGAGACCGCACTCGAACTGGTACATCAGGGCATTAACCCGATCGGGTTTCCAGGACTTCGGATGGCAATCACCAGTGATGAATCCAAGATGATCAACTTCAACGACAAGCCAAAGGTTATCATTTCTGCTTCCGGTATGTGTGAGGCTGGACGTATCAGACACCACTTAAAACATAATCTGTGGAGAGCTGATTCAACGATTCTGTTTGTTGGATTCCAGGTGCCTGGCACACTCGGACATTCCCTGTTAAATGGAGCAAAAGAGGTGAAGCTGTTCGGTGAGACGATCGAGGTAAAGGCGCGGATTGAGAATTTACCGGGCATCAGCGGTCATGCGGATATCAATCAGCTTACCAGATGGGCGGCAGCATTTGAGCAGAAACCAAAGAAAGTATTTGTGGTACACGGAGATGACAAGGTCACGGAGCAGTTCGCAGCACACCTTCATGATACCCTGGGCTATGATGCCTATGCACCATACAGCGGAGATACATTTGACCTCATGACAGGGGAATGTGTCAAAGAGGGTTCCAGACAGCAGGTGGAAAAGAAGAAAGACAAACAGAATTCACGTGTGGCAAACAATGTATTTGCAAGACTTCTTGCTGCAGGACAGCGGTTGCTTACGGTTATCAACAAGTGCGAGGGTATGCCGAACAAAGAACTTGGCCGTTTTGCAGACCAGATCAATGCGCTGTGTAATAAATGGGACAGATAGTTTAAAGGGACAGATAATGCCGGATGGATTTTAAGGCAGACTTTTCCAGCCGGCTGACCTGTGCCTGTGAGATGTGGATCTCTTCTGCAACCTCCATCTGCGTTTTTCCTTCAAAAAAGCGCAGTTTTAAAATATAATTTTCGCGTTCACCCAGATGATCGAGGGCATCATTTAAGGAAAGTTCCTCGACCCAGTTGTCCTCCCGGTTCTTTTTATCACTGATCTGGTCCATCACATACAGTGTGTCACCGCCATCGGTATAGACCGGATCGTAGAGGCTGATTGGGCTTTGGATGGCATCGAGGGCGAAAACGATCTCATCTTTGGAGAGTCCTGCTTCTTGGGCAATCTCATCTAAGGTGGGTTCCCTGGTGGAAGTGTGGGAGAGAACTTCTTTGGCATGGATGGCTTTATACGCGGTATCACGCAGGGAGCGACTGACGCGGATGGAATTGTTGTCACGCAGATAACGTCGTATTTCACCTATAATCATAGGAACAGCGTAGGTGGAAAACCTGACTCCCATAGTCGGGTCAAAATTATCAATGGATTTGATCAGACCGATGCAGCCGATCTGAAAGAGGTCATCTACATTTTCATGGTTGCCGGAAAAGCGTTTGATGACACTTAAAACAAGCCGGAGATTTCCCTTGATGTAAGTTTCCCTGGCTTGCAGATCTCCCTGTTTGATCCGTACAAAAAGAGCATCCTTTTCTTCTTCTTTTAAAATAGGGAGCTTAGCAGTGTTGACACCGCAGATTTCAACTTTGTATGAAGCCATGATGTAAGTACCTCCGGGATTTTTATTAAAAGGATGCTTCAATTTCATACATTTTATTCAGAAAGTAACTTTTTTTTATGAGAAAATAATGGTAAAATACTAAAGAACTAGATTGAAAAAGCATTGGAGCAGTGACTATGAAAGATTTGATTGATGAGAGAAATGAACGTGAGAGAATCAGTAGAAGCATCATAAAATACTGGAATGTCAACTATATTCCAAAACAGCCGGAGCCGGTTGAATCGGAGAAGATGGAAGAAGAGCAGGAAGTTGTAGAAAGCAATGAGAGCCAGTTACCGTCCGAAGAGGATTATAACTATACAACAGGGGCATACTCTGGTGTTTATGGAAAGAGTGATGTAAAGGATGAGGTTACCAAGGGTCAGATCGATAAGATCCTGCATGAAAAATCCGAAAACCTCAGACATCTGATTGACGAAAATAAGGAAAAAGAGTGACAGGAGATAAGCTGGTGCATAGAATAGAATAAGAGAGAAAAAATGGGGGTATTTATGGCAGAGATTGTACTGCGCAAATACCACGGTATTGGAAATGATTATCTTGTCTATGATCCCACTGTTAACAAAACCATATTGCAGGAACGTTTTGTAAGGCAGCTATGTAAGCGCAATATTGGTGTGGGTGCAGATGGGGTGCTCTATGGACCATTATTCGAACAGGAAACAATAAAAGTACGAATTTTTAATCCGGATGGAAGTGAAGCAGAAAAAAGCGGAAATGGCATCCGGATTTTTTCAAGATATTTAAAAGATGCAGGATATATAAAAGAGGACAATTATACACTCACGACCAATGCAGGAGAGACACAGATCACCTTTTTAGATGAGATGGGAAACCGGATGCGGGTCGATATGGGATATCCGGAATTTCAGGCGGAGAAGATACCTGCAGTTGGATTTGGTGAGGAGATCACAAATGAAGCAATCTTTTTTTGCGATAATTTTTACAATGCGACCTGTGTTTCAATGGGAAATCCAAACTGCGTGATCTTATTAGAAGAAGTCAATGCCAAAAAAGCAATGCAGTTAGGACCATATGTAGAAAATTCCAAGTATTTTCCCAACCGTATCAATATGCAGCTGTGCAGAGTGCTTGATCGGGAAAATATACAGATTGAAATATACGAAAGAGGGGCAGGCTATACATATGCCTCAGGAACGGGTGCCTGTGCGGCAGCAGCGGCATCACACCGCCTTGGACTGGTAGGAGATCAGGTGACGGTTCATATGAAAGGCGGAGAGCTTGCCATAGAGTTTGCAGAAGACGGAAGAATATTTATGACCGGTCCGGTCGTGTATGTAGGGAAGATTATAGTAGAAGAGACATTTTTTACCTGAGAAACAGGCTTTTTGCAGAAAAAGATGCAAAAAGCCTGTTTTTTCCTGAAAAAAAGTTATAATAAAAAGGCTGTTCTAACAAGCATAGAGAAGAATAAGATGTTAGTGCAGTGCCAAAAGAAAGGAAAGAAAAAATGAAGAATGGAAAGGCGATCAGAAACCGGGCATGGCTGTTTTTTAATATTGCCTGGACTTTAGTTTATTTATGGTGGAGAACATTTTATACGGTTCCGACGGAATATGGATGGGTGTCTACCTTTGCCGGTGTTTCACTGCTGGTGGTAGAGATCCTTGGAATGCTTGAGGCGTTTGTCCACTATTTTAATATGCATAAGATTGAGAACTATGAGGTTCCGATCGTTCCCGAGGAAGAATACCCGGAGGTTGATGTATTTATTGCGACCTATAATGAGCCGGCAGACTTATTATATAAGACCGTAAACGGCTGTGTT
The DNA here is from genome assembly GCA_900550935.1 of uncultured Roseburia sp. Lineage (GTDB taxonomy): Bacteria > Bacillota > Clostridia > Lachnospirales > Lachnospiraceae > Roseburia. The sequence continues at coordinate 68,063 of URUD01000003.1, read as the reverse complement.
CACATGGATTATCCGGACAAAAAGAAGGTACATATCTATCTGTGTGATGATGGAAAGAGGCAGGAGATCAGGGAACTGGCAGAACAGATGGGCGTGGGCTATATTGACCGTGAGGACCACAAAGGTGCAAAGGCAGGTAATCTAAACCATGCGATGTCTGTGACTCATGCGCCGCTTATTGCAACGTTTGATGCCGACATGATACCGAAACGGGACTTTTTGATGGTCACGGTCGCCTACTTTGTAGACCGGGAGATTAAAAACAGAGACTTAGATGACAAGGATAAAATAAAACTTGGATTTATCCAGACTCCACAGAGCTTTTACAATCCAGATCTGTTTCAATTTAACCTGTTTGCAGAGAATAAAATTCCGAATGAACAGGATTACTTTTACAAAGATGTGCAGATTTCAAGAAATAAGAGCAACTGCGTCATTTATGGAGGCTCCAATACGCTGATCTCGCGAGAGGCACTCAATGATGTCGGAGGCTTTTATACGAACAGCATCACAGAGGATTTTGCAACCGGAATTTTGATCCAGGCAAAGGGATACCACTGCTATGCCATCAATCAGGTACTGGCATCCGGTCTGTCACCGACGGACTTAAAGAGCCTGATCAATCAGAGGGTGCGCTGGGCAAGAGGATGTATCCAGACCGGGCGCAAGATGCATCTGATCTTAAATCCGAAACTGAAATTTACACAGAAAATCAATTACATGGCATCTGTCTGGTACTGGTATGCTTCATGGAAACGTCTGATCTATATCATGTCACCGATCTTATTTGCAACCTTTGATGTGGTCGTGGTCAAATGTACCCTGTTAGAAGTGCTGATCTTCTGGCTGCCGATGTATATCAGCAGTAACATTTCCCTTAAGATGATGAGCCGTAATATCAGGACAACGAGATGGACGAATCTTTACGAGACGATCATTTTCCCGTTTCTGCTGATCCCGACTTTATTAGAGACATTTGGAATCAGTATGAAAAAATTCAAGGTGACAAAAAAGGGTGGGGATGCACAGGAACAGAAGAACTGGCCGTACGCGATCCCGCATTTTATCCTGATCGTATTGTCCATCATCGGAATCGCAAGGTGTATCGACTGGACTTTTACAACTGGACAGATCGATTATCTGGTCATTTTGTTCTGGCTGTTATTAAACTTCTACAATCTGGTCATGTCGTTATTCTTTATTTTGGGAAGAAAAGCAGTGCGAAGTGCCGAGCGTCAGCGTGCCGCCATTCCATGTCGCATGAAAACCAGATTCGAGGAAGAGGATGGTGTGACAGAGGACATCGCAGAGGGCGGTCTGTCTATATTGTTAAAAGAGCCGCATGATATCGCAGAGCAGGAGACGGTCACACTTGTACTGAAAAATGAGCATTACCAGGCAACGGTCGAGGTACGCGTGGTTTCAGTCAGCCGCAAGGAAAAGGAATACCGTTATGCGTTTGTGGTTACGGATTATAAAGATGACAAGGCAGACTATTTCCAGATGATCTATGACAGAGTGCCGTCTTTGCCGGAGAACCTGGATGAATCGCAGAGCAGTTTTGAAGACTTAAGAACGAATGTCAAACGAAGGATCTATACGACTGAGTACCATAACAGAAAGAAGGCAAGGATTCCGGTCAATAAGATCTTTGAAACGGATAAGAAACAGAAGGTTGTGCTGGTTGATTACAATTACGACTATGCATTGTTAAAAAGAGAAAACTGGATGCCGGATAAAATGGAGTTAAAAATAAAAGAGGGACTTGGTCTGTCACTGGAATTTTGTAAGGAAACGCAGGAGGGTCTGCTTTTATACCGCGTGTTAAACGAAGCGGAACTCTATGAGAACAAAAAACTCCATGAGGCGGTTGATTCCTGGATCAGGGAGCAGCTTGGACAGAGCAGCCCGGCTCAGCTGGAACAGACCGTTTCCAATAAGAGAAAACGCATGAAGGCAGAAGATGAGTTCTCAGAACTGGAACATTTATAAACAGGAGAAAGGCATGAATATGATAGGAAAAAAACTTAAGCAGGCAGGGAAAGGAATCCTGTTGGCTGCGCTGTTTGGTGCGAGTATCGCATGGACAGGAGAGACAGTTTTTGCAGAAGATAATTTAAGCTTTTCGAGGGCAAAACAGGGTGGCGATGAGGACGGAATCATTTCCATTAAGGAGTCGGAAGACGGCAGCGGACTTCACATGGAATATCAGTACGAAAAAGACGGATATCACACCGTTACCGTGTTCTGTGATGAGCATGTCAGAAAAATAGAGCAGCAGAGCAGTCTTTTGCTTACCATAAAAAATGATTCCAAAACGCCGGTCCGCATGAATATTGAAATAATTGATGCAGCGGGCGAAATCCATACTGTTTCGGACGGCTGTTATGTCGTTCTGCGGGATAAGACAACAGATACCGCACCGACCGAACAGGGATGCTTTGCCATCCCTGCGGGCTTTGAGGGAGAACTGGAAGTGCCTTTGGAACTTCTGGCAGAAGACGGACTGGATGAGATCATGGGTTATGGTCTGGTATGTGTGGCGGAAGATCAAAATGCCTACCGGATCGATTTTACAGATGCAGCGATCAAAGAGGATGGAACCGATCCCAAAGAGACTGCAGGACTTTTGTTAAATGGCCCGGATGAGATCAGAAAGGCAAAAGTGGGAGAGAGTGAGACCCAGTATGATGCAGAGACTTATAATCTGTTTGGCGAACGGAAAAAAGCAGTCGTTTCCCTGTCCTTAAAGGAAGACACAAAAGAAATCGAACTGACAGATGAAGGCTGGCTGGTCGTAAAAGCGGGAGCAGCAGAGGAAGAAATTACACTGGTTGCGCAGACCGCGGATGGTTTAAAGGAAGAAAAAAAGATCACCCTGCAGTCATCCTGGACGGAAAGCATACATACGGAAAACGGATATGATGCATCAATCGCATCGCCGCAGGAGATTGCACCGGTGGATGGAAAATTGGCATTCCTTGTGACAGCTAAGGCACTGAACATCGTGCGGGTGGCAGGAGTGATCCTTACTGCAGCCGTTTTGATCTATTATATTGTGATGAGAAGAAAGGCAGGGAGAAAAGAGTAATGCTATTTTCCAGTATAACATTTTTATTTTATTTCCTTCCGGTGGTATTGGTACTGTATTATCTGTTTCGCTGGAATGTACCGATCAAAAATATGATCCTTCTGGCTGCCAGTCTGTTTTTTTATGCCTGGGGAGAACCATGGTTCGTATTTGTCATGTTAGCTTCGATCGTGGGAAACTATGTGCTTGCCCTTTTGGTCGACCGTTACCGGGAGAAAAAGGGTGTGGCAAAGTTTATCATCTTTGTAACGGTCGTCTTAAATATCGGACTGCTGTTTGTGTTTAAGTATCTGGACTTTGTGATACGCAACATCAATCAGGCGGCGGACGGGAACATCCCGCTGCTTGGGCTTGCCCTCCCGATCGGTATTTCGTTTTTTACCTTCCAGGCAATGTCCTATGTCATTGACGTATACCGGGGAAATGGAGAAGTCCAGAAAAATCCGTTTTATGTGGCACTTTATATTTCCTTTTTCCCACAGCTTGTCGCAGGACCGATCGTGCGGTATGAGACGATCGCAGACCAGATGATAAACCGGAAAGAGACGTTGGATAAATTCTCGGTCGGTACCTGCCGTTTTATTACCGGAATGGGCAAAAAAGTATTGCTTGCCAACAATTTTGCCATTGTTGCAGACCGTATTTTTGACAATTACCAGCAGGGCTGGTGTCCGGTCACACTTGCATGGGTGGGGGCAATCGCATACACCTTACAGATCTTATACGACTTTTCCGGTTATTCGGATATGGCGATCGGACTGGGACTGATGTTTGGCTTTAAGTTCGAGGAGAACTTCAACTATCCTTATATTTCCCGGTCAATCGGAGAGTTTTGGAGACGCTGGCATATCTCACTTGGAACCTGGTTTAAGGAGTACATCTATTTTCCACTGGGAGGCTCCCGCGTGAAAAATATGGATATCGTGCTCCGGAATATGCTCATTGTCTGGGTATTTACCGGTATCTGGCACGGTGCGGAGTGGACGTTCTTTATCTGGGGACTTTTGAATTTCGCAGCACTGGTATTTGAGAGGTTTACCGATCTGGAGAACCGTACCAGGTTTGGCGCACTGCGGTGGTTTTATACGATGTTTTTTGTCACGATCGGCTGGGTCATTTTCCGCAGCGAAAATCTGGTGTATGCGGGAAATTATCTGAAATGTATGTTTGGCTTCGGCAGAGCTGGCTTTTTCAGCGATTACGCATTTATGTATCTGAAAGAGTATGGCATCTTTTTTGTGGCGGGTATCCTGTTTTGTATGCCGCTTGGAAAACGTATGAACTACCTGATCGCAGAGAAAAAAGCAGGAAAAGTTCCGGTAGCAGTGATGAATGTGCTCTATCCGGCAGTTATGCTGTCGATGTTCTGGGTTTGTGTGACTTACCTGATCAAGGGAAGCTACAATCCGTTTATCTATTTTAATTTTTAAGGAAAGGGAGAACTATGGAACGGTTATTAGGAAAAAAACGATGGACTGCGCTGCTCTTTTTCATACTTTTATTTGCCTATGCGTTTGTCAATGCGAAAAAAGAGCTGCCGGTTCTGATCGAGACGATAACATCTTTTGACAGTGATCTTTCTGCCTCTGAAAAAATTAATCAGATTGACAGTAGCATCAATGAAAATGCGATGGAGCGGTATGCATTTGTCGATGCGTATGGATATTTACAGCGGCTGTTAAACAAAAACGAGGAATCCAATTTTGAAGTGGTAAAAGATACGGAAGGAAAACTGCATTATACTTATTTTACAACGGAACCACAGGACACCTCGGAGTTAGTGGAACGTGTCAGAAATCTGGCAGATGCGGTCGAGACGAAAAAGACCAAAGTGATCTACGTCCTGCCGCCGGATAAATACATCAGAGGCTACACCACATTTGCGAAGGGTATTCCATACCATATGTCAAATGAGACCGCAGATGGTTTTCTGGCGGGACTTGAAGAAAACGGGATCCCATACCTTGACCTGAGGGAAAATCTCTCCGAAAGCGGAAGGGATTTATCAGAGGCATTTTATGTGACAGATCATCACTGGACAATCCAGACTGCATTCTGGGCAGCCGGGGAGTTATCAGACTGGTTGAATGAAAGCTTCGGAGAAGATCTGGATGCGGACGACTTTTATAAAGATGAGAGCAATTACAATGAGATTACCTATGATAAGATCTCTCTTGGATCAATGGGAAGGAAAACAGGCAGATATTATGCCGGTGTCGACGATTTTACGCTGATCTATCCGAAATTTGATACTTCCTATGTGTATGAAAATACGATCGAACCGGATCTGACGTTTCAGGGCAGGTTTGAGGAGGCGCTGATGGCAACACCAGTCATAAGACAGAGCAGCAAACCATTTGACACGGATATGTATATGACATACCTGTACGGAAATCCTGCATTTTCGCACATTGTAAATGAAAAAGAAACAGGCAGTATCGATGTCTGCTTTATCAAAGACTCCTTCGCTGTGCCGTTTGCGGCGTTTACTTCTCTGCGCTGCCATACGGTGGATATGATCGACCCGAGATACTTTACAGGGGATTACGAGGAGACGATCAATGAGGGAAATTATGATTATGTCATCATTATGATCTCCCCGCAGGATTTAGTCGAAGAGTTTTTCCCATATGGCAAGTAGGAAAGACAGGTAGCGTTTGACATTTTGCACACCTATGTATAAAATAGAAAAATAGTAGTGTTTTTTAGAAAGGAAACGTAGGTTATGAAAAAAATCTTAGACCTGATTAGCGAAGAAGTGACAAAAGCCTTCGTGGAATGCGGTTATGATCCAAAATACGGAAAAGTTACACTGTCCAATCGCCCGGATCTGTGTGAGTATCAGTGTAACGGCGCGATGGCAGCCGCAAAAGAATATAAGAAAGCCCCTTTTATGATTGCAGATGAAGTGGCAGCAAAACTGGCAGAAGATCCGATGTTTGCCATGGTAGATTCGGTAAAACCGGGATTTTTAAATCTGAAATTAGACGGTGCATTTTTAGCAGATTATGTGGCAAAGATGCAGGAAGATGAGGGACGTTTTGGCTGTGAAAAAGTAAAAGAGCCAAAGACCATTATGATTGATTACGGCGGACCAAACGTTGCGAAACCTCTTCATGTAGGACATTTACGTTCTGCCATTATCGGAGAGAGTATCAAGCGGATCGGTAAATTTATGGGACATGAGATGATTGGTGATGTGCATCTGGGTGACTGGGGTCTTCAGATGGGACTGATCATTACAGAGTTAAAGCTTCGCAGACCTGAACTGCCATATTTTGATGAAAGCTACACCGGAGAATATCCGGCAGAGCCGCCATTTACTATTTCGGAATTAGAGGAGATCTATCCGACGGCAAGTAAAAAATCAAAAGAGGATGATGCCTACAAAGAGGCAGCCATGCAGGCAACTTATGAATTACAGCATGGCAGGAGAGGATATCAGGCACTGTTATCCCATATCCTTCATGTGTCAGTGACAGACTTAAAACGCAATTATGAGAACTTAAACGTCTCTTTTGAACTCTGGAAAGGAGAGTCTGATGCACAGCCATATATCCCGGACATGGTGCAGAAGATGAAGGATGACGGATTTGCCTATATCAGCGATGGAGCACTGGTCGTAGATGTCAAAGAGGAGACAGATACCAAGGAGATCCCTCCGTGCATGATCTTAAAATCAGACGGAGCATCTCTTTATAATACGACCGACCTTGCAACGATCGTATGGCGTATGAAAGATTATCATCCGGATGAGCTGATCTACGTTGTAGACAAGCGTCAGGAACTTTACTTTACCCAGGTATTCCGCTGCGCAAGAAAAACAGGTCTTGTTACACCGGGGACAGAATTAAAATTCTTAGGTTTTGGTACGATGAACGGAAAAGACGGCAAGCCGTTTAAGACCCGTGAGGGTGGTGTCATGCGTCTGGAGCATCTGTTAAATGAGATCGATGCTGAGATGTTAAAGAAGATCACCGAGAACCAGAAAACAAAAGAAAACCTGGGCATCAGCGAGGAAGAAGCAAAAAAGACAGCCAAGATGGTAGCACTTGCAGCGATCAAATACGGCGATCTCTCCAATCAGGCAAGCAAAGATTATATCTTTGATATTGACCGCTTTACCTCATTTGAGGGAAATACAGGGCCATACATCCTCTATACGATCGTCCGCATCAAGTCCATCTTAAATAAATATTATGGTTCAGGCAAAAATACAGAAGGTGCAGCAATCTGCGCAGCAGCAAATGAGAGCGAGAAAAACCTTATGCTTGAATTATCCAAATTCAATGCGATGATGGAAAATGCGTTCGAGGAGACCGCACCACACAAAGTATGTTCTTATATTTATGATCTTGCGAATGCGTTTAATACGTTTTATCATGGAAATAAGATCATGGCAGAGGAAGACGAGGCACGTCAGAAGTCCTATATCCGCCTGTTAGAGCTTACCAAGGCTGTATTAGAGACAAGCATTGATGTACTGGGCTTTTCCGCACCGGATCGTATGTAATCAAAATAAAAAAGGAGAATGAGAATGAAAAAGAAGGCAAGAACAAAGGGAATGGCACTGGTATTGGCACTGATGATGCTGATCACATCACTCGTATGGACTCCATCCGATGAGGTAAAGGCTGCAAGCAGCAATGTTTACATTAATCCATACAGTGCAACCGTAGTAACCTACAAGACCGGAGATGGTGTCAGCAAAAACTGGAGCGTGATCAGTATCATGGGATGCTCCAAAAAATCTGAGATCAAAAACTTAAAATGCTCCAACAAAAATATGAGCGTTGAGAAACAGAATGGTTATCTGGTGGTATATTTTGGAGACAAAGCACAGAAAGCGACCATTACCTGTACAGTAAAAGGTGTTAAACTAAAAACAACACTTACCGTAAAAAAATACAGCAACCCGGCAGGCAGCATCAAATTCGGCAAGAAAAATCTGACTTCCCAGTTTAAAAATAATACGGTATATCATAAACGTGGTACCAATTTTAACAACCAGAATTTACAGGTAAAACTGAAAAAAGGATGGAAGATCACAAGCATTTATATCAGCAATGGCAATAAGAGACAGAATATCCAGGTCAATGCCGCAAAATTCTCAAAGAAGATCACTTTAAAGGGTAAAAATTCTTACTGCTATATCTACTGCAAAAATGATAAAACCAAAGTTTCTGAGGTACTTTCCATTACCTATTAGGATGCAGGATAAAATCGTCACGAGAGATCGTGGCGATTTTTTGCTGTCATAAAATAAGATCGCACTCATAGAATCAAGCAGGAGCGAAATCAGAGAAGGGAGCAAAATACTTATGGCAAATGGAATGGAAACAATCCTGTCTTTTTTTCCCATCCGTTTCCGGGAGGAGATGAAAAAGATGCCCTGGCAGGGACTTGAGGAGATCCGGGTCAGGATCGGACAACCCATGGAATTTTGTTATGCCAATACCTGGCGGTATCTGCCGGAGTCTGACTTACGGGTCACGGAACGCGATATGGGAGAAATGTTAAATTATATCAGTCAGTATTCGCTCTATGCCTATCAGGAGGAGATCAGACAGGGGTATCTTACAATCGAGGGCGGGCATAGGATCGGGCTGGTGGGACAGGCAGTGATCTCACAGGGGCAGATCAGCGGAATGCACACAATCTGTTTTTTAAATGTGCGGATCGCGCAGGAGAGATGTGGCTGTGCAGAGCCGATCGTTCCTTTTTTATGGCAGGGAGAGACCATTTACAATACCCTGATTCTATCGGCACCGGGAACGGGCAAGACAACCTGTTTGAGAGACTGCATCCGGATCTTATCGGATGGGAAAAGCGGCCGGAAGGGGCTGAAAGTCGGGATCGTGGATGAACGCTCGGAGATTGCAGCCTGCCATATGGGGGTGCCGCAGAAAGACATCGGCAGAAGGACGGATGTGTTAGACCATTGTCCAAAAGCGCAGGGGATGCTTTTACTGCTCCGTTCCATGTCCCCACAGGTTATTGCGGTGGATGAGCTTGGCAGGGAGGAAGATTTTCTTGCTGTAGAGCAGGCAGCCTGTTCGGGAAGCCGTGTACTTGGCACCATCCATGCGGCAGAGATCCGGGAACTTACAGAGAAGAAACAGTTACGGCACTGGATCAGGCAGGGGATGTTTCAACGGTTTGTCCTGCTTTCGAAAAACGGCAGCGGGGAGCGCACGTTTCAGATCTATGATGAAAATCTGGAGCAGCTATGGTAAAGGCAGCAGGAGGCGGTCTGATCCTGCTTGCAAGCGTGGGACTTGCCGTAACGCTCGGGGCAGAACTAAGAGAACACATCAGGCTGCTCTATGAGATCAGGCAGATGCTCTTAGATATCGCACAGGAAGCAGGATATTGTCTGTTGCCGATGGAAGAGATCTTAGAAAACAGACTGCATCCGCAGAATGAAATTCTGTCACGTTTTTGTAAGACACTTGGAAGCACGCTTCGGGAAAAGGGAGGCTGCGACGGAACCATTCTGTGGCAGCAAGAAATGGAACGCTATCAGAAGAAACTGCAGCTTGATGCAGCGGAGCGTGAAGTATTAGAACATGCGGGAAGAGCTTTTTTCGGAAAAAATACAGAGGAAAATGCGAGCAATCTGGCACTGTGTCTGGAACGGCTCGATTACATCATTGAAGAAAAGAGAGGGGAACAGAAGGAGAAAAAGCGGGTGGCACAGACTGTAAGTATCATGGGAGGTCTGATGCTCATCATCCTGCTGATCTAGATTTGCGATGAGAAAGGGCAGACAGAAAATGAGCGTGAATTTAATCTTTAAAATAGCAGCAGTCGGGATTTTGGTAACAGTCATCAGTCAGGTGTTAAAACACAGTGGCAGGGAAGAACATGCTTTCCTTACAAGTCTTGCCGGACTGATCATCGTACTTTTCTGGATCGTTCCCTATATTTATGAATTATTTGAAACAATGCAGACTCTGTTTGCATTGTGACAAAAAGAGGGCAGGGTAGAAACATGAATATGTTAAAAGTTGCGTTGCTTGGGATTACGGGTGTCCTGCTTGCAATCCCATTGCAGAAAGAAAAGAGCGGGTACAGCACGTTGATTGCTATGGGAGTCTGTATCTGTCTGCTCTTTTCCATACTGACAAAAGCGGAGACGGTCGTTGCATTTATCGAGCGGTTAAAGGGACTGGTTCTGGTCGATGACACTTACATAGCACTGATCTTAAAAATGGTCGGGATCACCTATGTGGCAGAGTTTTCCATGAATGTCTGTAAGGACGCCGGATATGCTGCGATCGCCAATCAGATCGAGGTGTTTGCAAAGATATCCATACTGGCGGTAAGCCTTCCGGTGTTTGTGGCGTTTTTGGAGACGATAGGAGGTCTGATATGAACAGGGTGGCGGTGCTTCTTTTTTGTCTGATCCTTTGTGTAAGTGAACCGGTCTTTGCAGGGGAAAACAAGGCAGGGAAAAATAAGACGGAAGAAAATACCGTTTTAGAGGAACTGCTTCGCCAGATCGATTTTGACGAGGTGGATACTTATTTAAAACAGGAAAATGTTCTGCCAATCGAAGAGCAGAGTTTTTCCGACCTCGTTGTCACATTGATACAGCGGGATGGCATCGTTTTTCATCCGGAACTGGTACTGCAAGGGGGAAAAGATATGCTTTGTCAGGAGATAGAAGCGAACAAAAAAATACTGCTTGAGGTCGTACTGCTGGCACTTGTCTTTTCTGTGCTAAAAAACTTTGCCGGAGCGTTTGGTTCTTCCTATGTTTCGGAACTCTGTTTTATTTTGGTGTACTGTGTGCTTGCTATTTTGCTGACACAGTCGTTTCTGACCTGTTCCGAGATCGTCTCACAGACCTTAAAGCAGAGTATTTCCTTTATGAAGGTCATGATACCGACTTATTGCATTGCCATGGTGTTCGCGGTGGGCAGCAGCAGTTCCATCGGCTTTTACCAGATTGCATTTTTAGTCATCTATCTGGTACAATGGCTGTTTTTGTATCTGTTTATCCCGATGATCCATCTCTATATCTTAGTCACGCTGTTTCATCATTTCTTTGAGGAAGAGAAATTCGCCAATCTGACCGAGCTGCTCAAAGGCATTATCTTATGGGGCTTAAAGCTGTCCGGTATGGTGGTGCTTGGATTAAATATTGTGCAGGGATTTTTAAATCCGGTCAAAGACCGGCTGTTAAACGGAACGGTAGAAAAGGCGGCATCGATGATACCGTGCATTGGAAATGTGGCAGACGGCGTAACAGAACTGCTGCTCGGCTCCGGGATTCTGATCAAAAACGGGGTAGGCGTGGCGGCACTTCTGATCCTGGTTTTACTCTGTGCGGTCCCGATGGGAAAGATCGCCTGCATCACATTATTTTACAAGATTGCGGCGGCGGTGACAGAGCCGGTGGCAGACAAGCGGATCGCCGGGTGTTTAAAGGGCATGGCAGAAGGCGGAGTGCTGTATGTAAAGCTGATGGGATATTGTGTGGTTTTATTTTTCCTTACGATCGCACTTACTACAATGCTGACCGGAACGACAATATAAAAGGGAGAATGGAGTGTCATGCAGATTGCAGCGTATATCAAAAGTTTTCTGGTGCTCTTTGTTGTAGTTACGGTTATCTTACAACTGATCCCCGGAACACAGTTAAAAAAATATATTTACTTTTTTGCGCAGTTTGTTCTGGTAATTGGGATCTTACATCCGCTGTTGTCCTTTTTCTGGGATACGGATGTTTTTTTGGAGCAGATCGAGTTTGAGGCGTTTTCCGAAAGTCTCGCAGAGACAGCGCGCGGTGCCAGACGTATCGCAGAGGGACAAAAGAAGGATTATCTAAAAAAATATGAGAGCATCGTGGCGCAGGATGTAGCACGTGTTGCAGAGGAATATGGACAGGCACATGGGTATGCGGTAAAAACGGCACAGGTGAGCCTAAATTCATCCTATGAGATCGAAACGGTGGAGGTAGAGATTGAGGACCGAGAGGAAACAGAAATCTGCGTGGATGAGATCTCCATAGGAGAGGAACGACAGCAGGGAAATGAACTTCTGTGTCAGAATGTAAAAGAAAAACTGGAATCATACTATCAACTGGAGGAGGGAAGTGTTAATGTCTGCTATACAGGATCTGATTGAAAAGATCAGGACATACATCAGGAAAAAGCCATGGAAGAAATTAAAAAAGACGGACTATTTCGTATTAATCTGCATTGGAGTGCTGCTTATGGTCATTGCCATGCCGGAAACTGTGCCGGATGGAAAGCTGTCTTTCAAAGAAAGTAAGCCGGCACTTCTTTCAGCGACGGAAACAGAAACAAAAAACGTATCTGAAACAGAAAAAAACGATGACTATACCGCGCAGTTGGAGCATAAATTAGAGAAGGTGCTTTCACAGATGGAGGGCGTGGGAAAGGTAAAAGTGATGATCACGGTATCAGACTACGGAACCTGCGTGCTGGAAAAAGACCAGAAGAGAGATACAACGACAACGACGGAGACAGACAGCAATGGAGGAAACCGCGCCGTAACAGAAGAACAGAGAGAAGAGACGACCGTTTATACGGAAAATGGACAGGAGAAGATACCATATATACAAAAAGAGGAACTTCCAACTATAGAGGGGGTTGTCGTTGTGGCAGAGGGCGGCGGAAACAGCAGAACGATTTCGCAGATTTCAGAGACGATCCAGGCATTATTTTCGGTGGAAGCACATAAAATTAAGGTAGTAAAGATGAGTTCGAAGGAGGGATGACCGTGAAAAAAATATTTCGAAAGAACCAACTGATCATTACGGCACTCGCGCTTATGATCGCGGTGGCAGGATATTTCAGTTACATGAACAATTCCATTGATGACAACGATGCGGCGGCAAAGGTAAGTGCAGGTGCAGAGATACTTGAAGAAGAATATGAGATTTCCGATGAGGACACCGATCTGGTCGGGGAAATTTTTACCGATGAGGGGAGTGGAGAAGAGATTGCTCTTGTAGACGATACCGGGCAGACCGGGACAACACAGAGCACAGAGACCGTGGCAGAGGCAGAAATCGATACGAGCGCACAGACCGCAGAGGATGTGGCAATGGGAGAAAATGCTGAAGAAACCAATCCGGGAGAGACCATTTTAACCAGTACCACGATCGCAAATCTGGACTATGCGGCAGAAATGAAACTGAATCGGGAACAGATCCGTTCCAAAAACAAGGAAGCACTGCTTGAGATCGTGAACAATGCAGCACTGGCAGATAATCTAAAACAGGATGCTGTCAACAAAATGGTGGCAATGACAGACATTGCAGAGCGGGAAGCCGCAGCAGAGATGCTTTTGGAGGCAAAAGGATTTACCGATGTTGTGGTGAGCATCACGGATGATAACTGTGATGTCGTACTTAATATGGGAGAGGTAACCGATTCCAAACGTGCGCAGGTAGAGGATATCGTAAAAAGAAAAACGAATGTCTCTGCGGAACATATCGTGATCACACCGATTGTAGTAAACGAAGCACAGACAACAGAATAGAAAATAAGAGAGCCGTCATTTCTCATTTCAGGAGAATGGCGGCTTGTTGTATGAATACTGGTAAAGCTGGAGAGGATGTGGTAAGATAGAAAAAGAAAACGCATAGAAAAGAGAGGTTGATGATATATGAAACGAGTATTTTTGATCGTATTAGACAGTGTAGGAATTGGAGAGATGCCGGATGCTGCTGCATATGGAGATGCAGGAAGCAACACAATCTTAGCAGCATCGAAAAGCCCTTATTTTTCCATGCCAAACATGAGAAAACTGGGTTTTTTTAATATTGACGGTGTAAACATCGGAGAGAAAGAAGCACATCCAGAGGGTGCTGTGGCACGAATGACCGAGGTTTCAAAGGGAAAAGATACGACGATCGGACACTGGGAGATCGCAGGTGTGATCTCAAACAGCCCGCTTCCGACTTATCCAAACGGGTTCCCGAAAGAGATCATCGATGAATTTTCCAAACGTACCGGAAGAGGTGTTTTGTGTAACAAACCATATTCCGGCACCGATGTCATCCGTGATTACGGCGAGGAACATATGAAGACAGGCGACCTGATCGTTTATACTTCTGCCGATTCGGTATTCCAGATCGCAGCACATGAGGATATCGTTCCAGTGGAGACTTTATATGAATATTGCAGCATTGCAAGGAAAATGTTACAGGGCGAGCATGGGGTAGGCCGTGTCATCGCAAGACCGTTTATCGGAGAGCCGGGCAACTTTACCAGAACGACAAGACGCCATGATTTCTCCTTACAGCCACCGAAAACAACGATGTTAGACCAGCTCAGCGCAAACGGATTTTCCGTTCTTTCTGTTGGAAAGATCATTGATATCTTTGCAGAAAAAGGGATCACCGAATATGTCAGAACAACCGGAAATGAAGATGGTATCAACAAGACCCTCGACTATATGAAAAAAGATTTTGAGGGACTTTGCTTTACCAATCTTGTGGATTATGACATGTTATACGGTCACCGCAATGATGTTGAGGGCTACGCAAAGGCATTGACTTACTTTGATGAGCGTCTGCCGGAGCTTCTTGCAGCAATGCGTGACGAGGACGTTTTGATGATCACAGCAGATCACGGCTGCGATCCGAGTACACCATCTACCGATCATTCCAGAGAATACACACCATTCGTAGTCTATGGAAAACCGGTCAAAGCAGGCGAAAACTACGGAACAAGAGAGAGCTTTTCGGATATTGCTGCAACCATTCTTTCTTATTTTGGACTGACACCGGAATGTGCCGGAACCGCGATCGATTTATATCGTTAAAATTTTGCTTTTTGCAGGAAAATATGTTATAGTGCCAAAGAATAAGAAGTTTGGAGGATAGATTTGTTTTGGCTGATTTAAGAAAAGAGATAGAGAAAAGACGTACGTTTGCAATTATTTCGCATCCGGATGCCGGTAAGACGACACTGACGGAGAAATTCCTTCTGTATGGTGGAGCAATCAATCTGGCAGGTTCGGTTAAGGGAAAGGCAACGGCGCGCCATGCGGTTTCGGACTGGATGGAGATCGAGAAGGAGAGAGGTATTTCGGTCACTTCTTCCGTGCTGCAGTTTAATTATGACGGATATTGTATCAATATCCTGGATACACCGGGACATCAGGACTTCTCAGAGGATACCTATCGTACCTTAATGGCGGCCGATTCCGCTGTCATGGTGATCGATGGTTCCAAGGGTGTCGAGGCGCAGACCAGAAAATTATTCAAAGTCTGTGTTATGCGCCATATCCCGATCTTTACCTTTATCAATAAGATGGACCGTGATGCGAACGATACGTTTGACCTGTTGGATGAGATTGAAAAGGAGCTTGGTATCGCAACCTGCCCGATCAACTGGCCGATCGGTTCCGGTAAGGGATTTAAGGGAGTTTATGACCGTAATACCAAAGAGGTCATGACGTTTTCCGATACCTTAAAGGGAACAAAAGAGGGAACGGAACGCCATATTGCAGTTGATGATCCGGCTTTGATTGAGGAGATCGGACAGGATGCTTTTGACAAGCTGATGGAAGAGATCGAGCTTCTGGATGGTGCGAGTGCGGAGTTTGATCAGGAAATGGTAACAAAGGGACAGCTTTCACCGGTATTTTTCGGATCTGCACTGACAAACTTTGGTGTGGAGACCTTTTTACAGCATTTCTTAAAGATGACGTATTCTCCACTGCCAAGAAAAGCAGATATTGGAGAGGTCGACCCGTTTTCCGAGGATTTCTCAGCGTTTGTCTTTAAGATCCAGGCAAATATGAATAAGGCGCATCGTGACCGGATCGCTTTTATGCGTATCTGTTCCGGTAAATTCAATGCCGGCATGGAAGTAACACATGTGCAGGGTGGAAATAAAAAGATCAAACTGTCCCAGCCACAGCAGATGATGGCACAGGAACGCCACATCGTGGAAGAGGCGTATGCAGGCGATATCATCGGTGTGTTTGATCCGGGTATCTTTTCTATCGGTGATACACTTACCACGGCAAAACCATTCCGTTTTGAGGGGATCCCGACGTTTGCTCCGGAGCATTTTGCAAGAGTCCGTCAGGTCGACACGATGAAACGAAAACAATTCATGAAGGGCATGGAGCAGATCGCGCAGGAAGGTGCGATCCAGATCTTCCAGGAGTATAATATGGGAATGGAAGAAGTGATCGTCGGCGTTGTCGGTGTACTTCAGTTTGATGTTTTAAAATACCGTCTTGAGAATGAATACAATGTAGAAATCCGTATGGATAATCTGCCGTATGAGCATATCCGCTGGATCGAAAACGAAGAGATCGATATGGACAAGCTGGTCGGCACTTCAGATATGAAGAAGATCCAGGACCTGAAGGGAAGACCGCTGTTACTCTTTGTCAATGCGTGGAGCGTTGGCATGGTATTAGACCGGAACGAAGGCCTTGTCCTGTCAGAATTTGGACGAGAGTAGGGACGAGAGAAAGAGAGCAAAGCAGCCACAAATGCGCTCGCGCAAATTTGGGGCTATTTTGCGAATACACACGAAGAAAGGAGCACTTTTTATGGCAGTTGTTAAGATCACAAATGATAATTTTGAAGAGGAAGTACTTGCATGCAAGATCCCGGTTGTTCTGGATTTCTGGGCAGATTGGTGCGGGCCCTGTCAGATGCAGGGACCGATCGTGGAAGAACTTGCAGCCGAGCTCGAGGGCAAAGTTAAATTTGGAAAAGTCAATGTAGATGAAGAAGCTGCCCTCGCTCTGAAATATCAGATCATGAGCATTCCGACTCTGGTTGTCATGCAGTATGGTCTGTTCAAGATCAAAGCAGTCGGATTGCAGCAGAAAGAAGCAATCATGGATTTGCTGGCATCCTGCAAAGAGGACTAGCAGTTATCTGCCAGTTTTCTGATAGGCAGCCTTTTCTGCCTGAAGCTCTAAGAGCAGTCTGAGGACATTCCACTGTTTGTTGGTCGGTGTGAGAATGGCTTTATAATCGATCTGTAAGTTGCTTTTTTGTAAGGCGAGCAGGAGCTTGTCCATCCGTTTTTCGGTAAAATCACATAACAGTAAGAGATTTTCCTCTGGTACCTTTCCTGTGTGGGGAGCTGCCAGAGGATTTTTTTTGCCCGAAGCAAGGGCAGAGAGCGGCTGCATGTAATCGGTATCAGCAACCGGGACCAGATGAAATTTTAAGGTGGCGGCAAGCTGCCTTAATTGAAAGAGTTCGGTATCATTAAAATGAAAGGCTAATATTTTTTCCATAAATGCTCCATTCCTGCCCGTTTTTTTGAGGCATTTTAAGTTTATGCGTAAGCACAGATCCCGTGTTTGAAAAATCTGATCTCTGATTATTAGTTTACAGGGGAAAGGGGAGAGATACAAGGGTTTTTTGATGGGGGAATGGGATAAAACTAGCTTACCTCCCGGAAAAATTTGACAATTCACAGGCGGAACGATACAATCATAATGGTATTTTGTGCTTGAAAGAGGAGTTAAACATGCTTTTTAATTCATTTGAATTTTTAATATTTTTCCCGGTCGTCATAGGGGTTTATTATATCATCCCCAAAAAACTGCGGCAGATGTGGCTGTTAGTGGCGAGCTATTATTTTTATATGTGTTGGAATGCAAAGTATGCCATTTTGATATTTGGCATCACGTTACTCAGTTTCCTTGGAGGGAAAGCACTTGCACGTATGACAGGGGAAGATGAGGCGGCTCTTGCAAAAAGAAAACGACGTTTTTTTGTGGTCTGTGCGGGGCTTATCATTGGTATTTTACTGCTGTTTAAATATCTGGATTTTACCCGGGATAATATCAACCGTTTTTTGCAGCTGATCGGTTCTTCGCTATCCATCAGTACAGCGTTTAGTCTGGTCCTTCCGGTTGGAATTTCATTTTACACGTTTCAGGCACTGGGCTATCTGATCGATGTGTACCGGGGCGATGTACAGGCAGAAGAAAACTTTGCAAAATATGCGTTGTTTGTGTCCTTTTTTCCACAGCTGGTTGCCGGACCGATCGAGCGGAGTAAAAATTTGCTTAATCAGCTTGGAGAGCCAAAAGATTTTGATTATGAGAGAGCAAGAAATGGTCTGTTGCTCATGCTATGGGGCTTCTTTGAAAAAATGTGGATCGCAGATACTGCTGCAATCTATGTAAATAAGATGTATGACAATTACTGGGAATATTCGTCCGGTGCGCTGGTAGTGGCAACGGTTTTCTTTGCGATACAGATTTATTGTGATTTCAGCGGTTACAGTCATATTGCGATCGGTGCAGCGCAGGTGCTTGGCGTTCGTCTGATGGATAATTTCAGACAGCCGTATTTTGCTACCAGTATTAAAGATTTCTGGCGTCGCTGGCACATCAGTCTTTCTACCTGGTTCCGTGATTATGTGTATATTCCGCTTGGCGGCAGCCGTTGTAGCAAGTTAAAAACCTATTGCAATCTGATGATCACATTTCTGGTAAGTGGGTTATGGCACGGTGCAAACTGGACCTACGTATTGTGGGGCGGGCTGCATGGAGCCTATCAGGTGATCGGAGCGGTGACCCTGCCGTATCGAACACGATTACGGCAGTTTTTACATATCAAAGATACATGGAAACTATATAAACTGGGGCAGATGATCATTACGTTTTTCCTGTGTGATCTGGCGTGGCTGTTTTTTCGGGCAGAGAGCGTTTCGCAGGCAGTTGCAATCTTAAGACATATGTGCAGTCCGAGTGTGCCGGAACAGCTGCTCAATTTGACCACTTATACGACAGGATTGTCATTAGTCCAGTTATACAGACTGTTTTTTGCGGTTATTGTTTTACTTATTGTGGGAATATTACATGAGCACGGAGTGCATATCAGGGAATGGTTCTGTAAGCGGAATGTGCTGGTTCGGTGGACCTGTTATGTTGTTTTGCTGACCGGCTTTTGTCTGCTGATCATTCAGGAATTTGGCGGTGCTGCGGCAGAATTTATTTATTTCCAGTTTTAGGAGGATACAATGGCAAAGCTAATTAGAAAGAGCCTGTTGCTCTGTATGATATTGGGTGTTATCCTGTTACTTTTTTTTGTCCTGTCTGCAAAGGACAGCTATCGGGAAAAGGTTGCGCTTTGGACGATGAGTGGAGAATATCCGGCAGGAAAAGGGGAAACAGAAGGTTATATTGATCATGTGCAGGAACAGAATTCAGACACAAAGCTGATCTTAGGAGACAGTGTCTGCAATCAGATGTTCAATCATTTGCAGGAATATAACGATGATTATTGTATCGTGGGAAATAACCGTGGACTGACGATGGTGGGACAGTATCTGCTGTTAAATGAGTTTTTAAAAGCACATGAGAATGTGACGGATGTTTATGTGATCGTCGGTCTGGATGCACTGGAAAGTAAAATTGATATCACATATGGATACCAGTATGTCGTGGTTCCATTTACGAGGATCGGGGCATTAAACAATCTGGAAAAAGAAACGATCGATGAAATGTCAGACTTGTTTGGTGCGTGGGCACTACAGCCCGAGGTGGCAAAGATCATCGGGGATTCCAATCCGGCGAGAAAACTGTACTTGAATTATTTAAAAGAAAAGTATGGAGAAGAGACACCGACTCACGCGGAGTATGGCGAATTGTCCGATACGACGATCCTTTACCTGACAAAAATGCACGAAATGTGTGAGGCGAGAAATATTGCACTGTATTTACTGCCGGATCCGCTGGCAGATAATGATTTAAGGCATGAGCAGAAACAGTTATTAAAGGAAGAATTTGAACGTACCGGGTTGGATGCGTATTTTCCGGATTATTTTTCCATGATCCATTTTTATTCGGAAAAACAATTCGTGGATGGTGTGCATTTTGGAGATGGGTACGACTCACAGGAACAGTTCAATGAAAAAATACAGGAAATCTATCTGGATACTGGCTGTATGGAAGGGTTGAAGATGGAGTAGGGAAAAATCCAGACTGCGGTCTGGATTTTTTTCTCTTGCAGGCAATCTGTTAATGTGCTAAAATGGCAAATGTAAACAAATCCTGATGAAACCATATCGTTTCGTTTCTTTTTACAAATATGAGACAGATCATATTTCGGTAGGTTCACCGATCATATCCAAAATATTGAAAAGTAAAAACAATGTGTTGACAAGAAAGACAATTTATAATACTATTAGAACAGAAAAACGAACATAAGTTCGCGTGGAGGAAAACAATGGCAAAAGAAAGAGAAGATAAGTATAAGGAAATAAATGCAGCAAAGAGTGACAAGTTAAAAGCACTGGATGCAGCCATCTCACAGATTGAGAAGCAGTATGGCAAGGGATCTATTATGAAACTCGGAGACAATTCCGCACACATGAATGTAGAGACGAGCCCGACCGGTTCTTTAAGTCTTGATATCGCACTTGGCTTAGGTGGATTGCCAAAGGGCAGGATCATAGAGATCTATGGACCAGAGTCCAGTGGTAAGACGACAGTGGCACTTCATTGCGTGGCAGAAGTGCAGAAACGTGGCGGTATTGCAGGATTTATTGATGCAGAGCATGCACTGGATCCGGTTTATGCAAAGAACATCGGAGTAGATATTGATAATCTCTATATTTCACAGCCGGACTGCGGAGAGCAGGCACTGGAGATCACAGAAACAATGGTACGTTCCGGCGCGGTCGATATCGTGATCGTAGACTCCGTTGCAGCACTGGTTCCAAAGGCAGAGATCGACGGAGATATGGGTGATTCGCATGTTGGACTTCAGGCACGACTGATGAGTCAGGCACTCCGTAAACTGACTGCGGTCATCAGCAAGTCCAACTGTATCGTAATTTTCATCAACCAGCTGCGAGAAAAGGTTGGTGTAATGTTTGGTAATCCAGAGACAACCACTGGTGGACGTGCATTAAAATTCTATTCTTCCGTTCGTCTGGATGTCAGAAGGATTGAAGCGTTAAAACAGGGCGGTGAGGTAGTAGGAAACCGTACCCGTGTCAAGATCGTGAAAAATAAAGTGGCACCGCCATTCCGTGAGGCAGAGTTTGATATCATGTTTGGCCAGGGTATCTCACGTGAGGGAGATATCCTTGATCTGGCAGCGGACAGTGGGGTAGTCAATAAATCAGGTGCATGGTATGCGTACAACGGAGAGAAAATCGGTCAGGGACGTGAAAATGCCAAAACTTATCTGAAAGAAAATCCGATGGTCTGCGAGGAAATCGAGGCAAAGGTGCGTGATTTCTATAAGACTGACGGTGCGGAGGAAGAAACAGAAGAAGAAAAAACAGAAGCACCAGCAGCAAAGAGCATTAAGACAGTAGTTGATGAGAAGGCAGCCGAAGCAGCGAAAAAGGCAGAGGAATAATTCATGGATGTTCAGGTGGTAAAGATGCTTCCGAAGGAGAAATCCAAAACAGAGGTCTGCTTTGATAATGGAGAGAAAGTGCTGCTTTACCGTGGTGAGATACGCAAACTTTCATTGCACGAGGGTGCATATATTTCTTCAGAGACCTATGAGCAGATCCTCTGGGAGATCGTAGGGCTCCGTGCCAAAAAGCGGGCGATGCACCTGTTAGAGCGTATGGACCGGACGGAGAGCCAGCTGCGGCAGAAATTAGAACAGAATGGTTATCCCGCAGTATGTGTAGAGGCAGCGATCGAATACGTGAAGTCTTATCATTATATTGATGATGCCAGATATGCCGAGAATTATATCCGGTATGGACAGGAAAAAAAAAGCAGACAGCGGCTGCAGATGGATCTGTATGCAAAAGGAGTCGACCGCGAGGTGGTAGCTCAGGCGATGGAGGAGGTCTTTTGTGCAGATGAACAGCAAAAGATCATGACCCTGCTGGAAAAGAAGCATTATGACCCAGAGCAGAGTGACAGAAAAGAACAGCAGCGGATTTACCAGTTTCTGATGCGCAGAGGGTACAGGAGCAGTGATATTTCACATGCGATGAGATTCTGGGCAGAAAGAGAGGCTTAGGGGATATTTTGCACAATATGTAGTATTTTGAGAAAAGAAAAATGCAATATTAGGCATATTGAACAGTTATCTACTTGACATAACTATCGAAATAGCATAAAATTTATATGTTGTAATTTATGACAGATAACGAAAATTGTTTTTATGTTATAGTACAATGAAAACTTTATAAGGAGGTGCCCTTGTGGGAACGACAGTGATTGCTGTTGTTGTTACTTTTGTTATTACCGCGGTGGCTGTTTATTTTATAACAACTGCCTATCACAAAAAGGTAACAGAGTCTAAGATCGGCAATGCAGATGAAAAGGCTCGTGAGATCATTGATGAAGCGGTAAAAGCAGCAGAGACCAAGAAGCGCGAGGCTACACTTGAGGCGAAAGAAGAGTCTATTCGTGTAAAAAATGAATTAGACAAAGAAGTCAAAGAGCGTAGAGCTGAGATCCAGCGAAGCGAGCGTCGTGTTGTTCAGAAAGAAGAAAATCTGGACAGAAAGCTCGAAGCCATTGAGAAACGTGAAGCCGGGTTTGCTGCCAAAGAAGAAGAAATCAACAAACAGAAAGAAAAGGTCGCAAAACTCAACGAGGAGCGCATTCAGGAACTGGAGCGGATTTCCGGTCTGACCTCCGAACAGGCAAAGGAATATCTCTTAAAGACTGTTGAAGAAGATGTAAAAATTGATACTGCAAAATTGATCAAAGAAATGGAACACAAAGCAAAAGAGGAAGCGGACAAAAAAGCGAAGGAGTATGTGGTTACTGCCATTCAGAAATGTGCAGCAGACCATGTCGCTGAGACAACAATCTCGGTTGTACAGCTTCCAAATGACGAGATGAAAGGACGTATCATCGGACGTGAAGGTCGTAATATCCGTACACTGGAAACATTGACGGGTGTGGATCTGATCATTGATGATACACCGGAGGCAGTTATTTTATCCGGATTTGATCCGATCAGACGTGAAGTAGCCAGAATTGCTTTGGAAAAATTAATTGTAGACGGACGTATTCATCCGGCTAGAATTGAGGAAATGGTTGAAAAGGCTCAGAAAGAAGTAGAGACTATGATCCGGGAAGAGGGTGAAGCAGCAACATTAGAGGTTGGTGTTCATGGTATTCATCCGGAGCTGGTTCGCCTGCTTGGTAGAATGAAGTTCAGGACAAGTTATGGTCAGAACGCATTAAAACATTCTATTGAAGTAGCACAGATTTCTGGACTGTTAGCAGCAGAGATTGGCGTTGATGTCAGAACTGCAAAGCGTGCAGGTCTGTTACATGACATCGGAAAATCCGTCGATCACGAGATGGAAGGATCTCATATCCAGATTGGTGTGGATTTATGTAGAAAATATAAAGAGGCACCGATCATCATCAATGCTGTAGAAGCACATCATGGCGATGTAGAGCCAGAATCTTTAATTGCATGTATCGTACAGGCCGCTGATACTATCAGTGCGGCAAGACCAGGTGCCAGAAGAGAGACACTTGAAACATATTCAAACAGATTAAAACAGTTAGAGGATATCTCCAATGGATTTAAGGGAGTAGAAAAATCCTTTGCTATTCAGGCAGGTAGAGAGATTCGTATTATGGTTGTTCCAGAGCAGGTAAGTGATGCAGATATGGTATTACTTGCCCGTGATATCTCAAAACAGATTGAGGCAGAATTGGAATATCCAGGTCAGATCAAAGTAAATGTGATCCGTGAATCCAGAGTAACTGATTACGCAAAATAATGAGTGAGCGATAATGAAGGAAGAGAGACCATCATACATACAAAAGTGTGTGATGGTCTTTTTTGTTTCTATTGACTTTTTTTTAGACCGAAATTACAATAGAAAAAGAAAAGGAGGTGTTGTGGCAGATGAATGGAAAAACAAAAATAAGTGCTGTATTTGCAGTGATCGTTTTCGTTGGCATTTTGCTTTTTGCATGGAAACTGCCACAGAAGACACCATCGGCAATCCATACCGAAAATACGATGACGGTATTACAGAAAGAAAGCGGTGATCGTCTGTCAGCAGGTTCACTTGTGGTAGTGGCAGATATCTTAAGCAAAAACGATGCCAGAACGATCGTGTTTGGACAACTTCGCATGGCAGAGCAGATGTTAAAGACGATGACAGTGAATCGAAATCCGTTACTCGTCCTGCTTGCAGTCTGGTTTGCATGGCTTCTGCTGCCACAGATAACGGTTCGCGGCCTTGGGGACAGACTGTTACAATGCCGGACGACACTGTGGCAGAACATATGCTATATCCATCGGGGAGACGGGAAAAAGAGAATACCTGTAGCAGTAAATTAAAACAACAGATTTATGCTACAGGAGGAATGTCAGAATTGGAAGAAAATAGAATATGTGACCGTGCGAAAGTATTGTTGATCGATAACGATGAGGAAAGTACCTCGTTTTTACGCAAACTGGCAAGGAGAGGGCAATACAAGGCGTATGTGGCGGACAGTGGAAGAAGTGGAATGGAACTTAGCACCAGTATCTGTCCGGATATTGTGCTGCTTGATCTGCAACTGCCGGATATGGATGGAATGGATTTTATCCGGTGGTTTCGCAAATGGAACAGTTGTCCGGTGATCGTGATCTCCAGAAAATCATCACACACGGATAAGGTAAATGCGCTTTATGCCGGAGCGGATGACTATGTGAACAAACCGTTTTATGGGGAAGAGCTCGAAGCGCGCATCCACAGTGCGCTGAGAAAGAGATTGCCGGGATCGGAGCGGATCTGTTATGAAGCGGAAGGATTGAAGATCGATTTTTTCAAGCGACAGGTAACGTTAGAGGGAGCACAGATCCATTTTTCGCCCGTGGAATATCGTATTTTAGAATGTCTTGCACTTCATTCCGGAGCCGTCGTAACCTACCAGATGCTGTTGGAAAAGATATGGGGACCCTATATGGAGTATAACAGCCGGATCTTACGGGTAAATATGACGAATATCCGGAAAAAAATAGAAAAAATGCCGATGCGCCCAGTATACATAACAACGATCCCAAGAGTGGGATATCGGATGCTGGAAAATCATGGGTAACTAGGAGGAAATATGAATCAGCAGGTAAAAAGAATTAAACGTGAGTTGTTAAGAAAAGGAGCTATTTTAGACATCTATACGGATACGATGGAACTTCCGAATGGCAAGACAGAAGAGTGGGATTTCATTTCACACAGAATGGGAGCAGCGGCAGTTGTTCCGGTGCGTGAGGATGGAAAGATCCTTATGGTACGCCAGTACCGCAATGCCATTGAACGGATGACATTGGAGGTGCCTGCTGGTTCCAGAGACAGTGTGACAGAAGATACGATGGTATGTGCTGCCCGTGAACTGGAAGAAGAGACAGGATATTGCAGTAACAATTTAAAAAAATTATTGTCATTAAAGACAACGGTTGCATTTTGTAATGAGTTTATCGATGTGTATCTGGCGAGAGACTTAAAGCCGGGAAAACAGCATCTGGATGAAGGAGAATTTATCGATGTTGAGGCATATGATCTGGATGAATTGTGCCGGATGATCTACGATGGAACCTTACAGGATGCAAAAACGGTAGCAGCAATTTTAGCCTATAAAAACCTTCTGAACGAGGAGAAAAACGCATAAGATAAGAAAAAGGTCTTAGGTGCGTATCGTGAAGGAAAATCGATATGTCAGGATAACAGCTTTCTTTCTTGGGATTGTAACAGCAAATCTCATAGGAAGAGAGCTGTTTGTCACATATGGGATATTAAATACTTATTTTATCCGGCAGTATGTGGAAACAGTTCCGAATCTTAACCGGTTGTGGTTTCATGTCTTAGGTATCCGCATCAAATGGGCAGGATTGGTACTGGTGTTATTTCATTTCTTCCGGGCAGAACATGTATTGCTGTTTTTGGAGTGTGCATTGGCATATACGTTTGGGATCCTACAGGTGGCTGCGATCTTAAATCTTGGCTGGAAGGGACTGGTCGTTGTCATACTTGGGATGCTGCCGCAATGGATCTGTTATTTGATTACAATAGTGCTATATTATGAGCTAAAGTGCAGACAGAGACAGATGGGAGACCGGATGGAGCAGCGTGTTGTGATGGTGCTCTGTTATAGTATTGTTTTTGCACTGTTTTTGGTTGGAATCTGGGCAGAAGCGGCGGTAAACCCGGTCCTGATGCAAAAAGTTTTAAAGAAATTTTAAAAGCGATTGCTTTTCTAAAAACTTACGCTTATAATGAGGGGAAGTGGGGCAGCGTGCTGCCTTAAGTGACGAGCGACGAATTTTTGAAAAAAGAAACGGATAGGTTAAAGAGATGACACAGGACATACAGGATTTTATTCAATATCTTCATAATGAAAAACAGACTTCTGTCAATACAGAAGTTTCTTATGAGCGTGATCTAAGGAAAATGAATGAGTTCCTGCGTGGACAGGGGGTGGACCATGCGTATGCTGTACTGCCGACCCATCTGATGTTATATGTGATGGATCTGGAAAAATCAGGGAAAAAACCGGCAACAATTTCCAGAAGCATCGCCTCAATGAAGGCTTTTTTTCATTATATGGAAAAACAGCACCGGATCAACGAAGACCCGACAGAGCAGTTAAAGGCACCGAAGATTGAAAAGAAGATGCCGGCAATCTTAACCACAGAGGAAGTAACACTTTTATTAGAACAGCCCTGTGGCAACAGTCCGAAGGAACTGCGTGATCGCGCAATGTTAGAACTGCTGTATGCGACAGGCATCCGGGTGACTGAGCTGATCTCTTTGAAAGTTTCAGACTTGAACTTACAGATGGAATATCTGACCTGTACGGATGCACACAAAGAGCGCATCGTTCCGTTTGGAGATGTGGCAAGGGATGCGCTGAAAAAGTATCTGGAAGAGGGAAGACCATATCTGGTGGAAAAAGAAGACTGTCCTTGGTTATTTACAAACTGTACCGGACAGGATATGAGCCGTCAGGGCTTTTGGAAACTGATCAAAGCCTATGGAAAAAAGGCGGGGATACAGGCGGAGATCACACCACATACACTGCGCCATTCCTTTGCAGCGCATCTGATCAGCAATGGAGCAGACTTAAAATCGGTTCAGGAAATGCTTGGACATGCGGATATATCAACAACACAGATCTATACCCAGATGAGTTCCAACCGCATCCGGGAAGTATATGTAAAGGCTCATCCGAGAGGATGAGCCTTTTGATCACCCGAGAGGATGAGCCTTTTGATCACCCGAGAGGATGAGCTTTTAAAAGAATGTACGCGAGGCGTACATTCTTTTTTTAACACATTTCTGCAATGCTTTCGATCAGTGCTTTGGAATCTTCCCATCCAAGACACGGGTCTGTGATGGATTTCCCATAGATATGGTCGCCGATCTTCTGGGAACCTTCTTCAATGTAGCTTTCGATCATCACACCTTTTACCATGCGGTGAATGTCAGAAGAAACCTGACGGTTGTGCATGACTTCTTTTACGATACGGATCTGCTCTTTGAATTTCTTGCCGGAATTGGAGTGGTTTACGTCCACAACGGCAGCAGGATTGATCAGATCCATTTTTTCATACATTTCACAGAGACGGATCAGATCTTCGTAGTGATAATTCTGGGTGGTATTCCCATGTTTGCTGACAGCACCTCGCAATACCACATGGGTGAGCGGGTTGCCGCTGGTCTCTACTTCGTAACCGCGGTAAACGAAGTGATGTGGATGCTGTGCAGCATAAACGGAATTTAACATAACGGAGAAATCTCCACTGGTCGGGTTTTTCATGCCGGAAGCAACATCAAAACCGCTGACGGTCAGACGATGCTGCTGATCTTCCACGGAGCGTGCACCGATCGCAACGTAGGAGAGCAGATCTTCTACATAGCCCCAGTTTTCCGGATAAAGCATCTCATCGGCACAGGTTAAACCGCTTTCTGCCACGGCACGGATGTGCATTTTACGCATGGCGATCAGTCCTTCCACCATATCAGGTGCTTTTTCCGGGTCCGGCTGGGAAGCGATCCCCTTGTATCCCTCTCCGGTGGTACGTGGTTTGTTTGTATAGACTCGTGGGATCAGGATCAGTTTATCGGCAACTTTTTCCTGGATTGGAGTCAGGCGGCTGACATAGTCGCATACAGAATCTTCGTTATCTGCGGAACATGGTCCGATGATAACAAGGAAACGGTCATCCTTTCCGGTGATAACGTCAGAGATCATACGGTCACGTTCTTTTTTTAATGCCTGCAGCTTCTCTGGAAAAGGAAAGTCACGTTTGATTTCTTCCGGAGAAGGCAGTTGATTTAAAAATGTAAAACTCATGCTTGTCCTCATTTCTACGCAAAAGCGTTTTCATAATATTGTCTGCAAGTATCTTAATGGATATTGGAAAAGTTGTCAAATATTTGCATAATGAAAGTAATTGCTTTATAATGAAAAAAACTCCGCAGGGAGGAAAATGCGCGCAAAACGCAGAAATGAGGAAAATATGGGGCAATTGACGATAAAAAAGAGAGTATTTGGAGAGGGAAAACCTCTGTTGTGTGTTCCGGTAATGGAAACGAAAAAGGAAGATATCATAAGAGAAGTGGTGGCACTCAGCCAGAGTGAAGTCGATATGATCGAATGGCGAGTGGATGCCTATGATTCGTTTGCGGACTGTAATGCGGTAAGAGAAGTCTTAGAAGCAGTGGCACCGGTGTTAAAAGAGAAATTATTTCTCTATACCTTCCGTACAAAACGGCAGGGAGGAGAGGCTAGTGTAGATGCGGAACTGTTGGATGACCTGCATGATCTTGCGGCAGAATCCGGCTGTGTTGATCTGGTCGACATGGAATATTTTGAGGAAGAAAAACCGGCGGCAAAGATCAGACATTTACAGAAACAGGGCATTAAAGTTGTGGCTTCCCATCATGATTTTGATGAGACACCGTCAATAGATGTGATGAAAATGCTTCTGGTGCAGATGAGCATGGGAGGCGCAGATGTGGTCAAACTTGCAGTGATGCCGCAGGATGAAATGGATGTGCTAAATCTTTTAACCGCTACAGCAGAATTTCATCATGACAATAAAGAAATCCCTCTTATTACAATGTCGATGGGCGGTCTTGGCAGCATCAGCAGGCTTTGTGGAGAGACGTTTGGTTCGTGTGTGACCTTTGGGGCAGGGAAAAAGGCGAGTGCACCGGGGCAGTTTGAGCGAAAAGATCTGGCAGAGATGTTAGAACTGATCCATAAAAGTAATCCGAAAAAAGAATAAACAAAAACTAAAATAAATATAAACATGGGAAAACAGCATTGACAGAGCGGTTTTCTCATGTTATTTTTTTACGAAGAAAAACATAACAATGTTAAATATTAACGAGGTGATGAAAATGGACGAGACATATCGGAAATTTTTTATGGCAATGACCCAGTTTCATAAACTGAAACTCGGCGATCTGTTTCCCGATATGACAAAAATGGATTGTATGACACTAATGACGATCGCACATTTTTACAAGGAGGAAGAAGCACAGAAAAAGATCAATACATCAAAACTTGCGGAACGTATGCACGCGAAGCAGTCCGCAATCTCAAGAACCTTAAAGAAACTGGAAGAAAAGGGACTGATCGTGCGGACGATAGATAAGGAAGACCGGAGAAATACCTATGTTGAGATGACAGACAAAGGCAGGCAGGCGGTGGCGGAAAACAAAAAGAAAGTAAATGAAGTGTTTGAAGCTGTGTTTTCTAAGATGGAAAAAAAGGACATCGAACAGCTGGCAGCCTATCTGGACCGCATCTATCAACTGACGAAACAGGAGATCGAGATCCGGACGAAACAGGAAAAAGACGAGACTAGAACAGAAGCCGTAGATACGGCAGAATGAGAGGAAACATGAGCAAGATTTTTAAAAATATGGTGCCATACTGGAAAACAGTACTGATCGTACTGGTTCTTCTGGTTATACAGGCGTGGTGTGATCTGTCTTTACCGGCATACACATCGGATATCATTGATGTCGGGATCATAAACAACGGTGTAGAGCATATCCTGCCGGAAGCAATCACGACGGAACAGTTCCAGATGGCAGAGTTTTTTATGACAGAGGATGAAAAAGAACTCTGGGAAAACAGTTACGAAGAAAAAGACGGACGTTATGAGTGCGTTGTAACAGATGAAAAGGAACTGGATGAATTAGACGAAACGTTATTACTGCCGATCTTACTGAATTATCAGTTATCATCCGTGGATGAGAGTACTTTAAAAGAGTCGGCAGCAGAACAGATGGGTGTAGATGCCTCTGCATTAGAAAATGTTACGGTGGCACAGATGCTTCAGGGAATGGGCGAAGAACAGATCATGGCAATGAGGAAAAGTGCAGATGCCATGTTAGACACCATGGGATCTTCTACCGTAAAATCCATGGGAATCGCATATGCGGTTGCAAGAGATAAGGAAGCAGGCGTTTCTGTGGATGATATTCAGCAGTCATACCTGCTCTTTGCAGGACTTAAGATGATCGGAATGGCACTGATCATGGGGATTGCAACCATTCTGGTAGGATTTTTTGCTTCCAGAGTTGCGGCCGGGATCGGAAGAGACTTACGCGGCAATATTTTCAAAAAGGTCGTGGGCTTTTCCAATGCAGAGATGGATCATTTTTCAACAGCATCCCTGATCACAAGAAGTACAAATGATATTCAGCAGATCCAGATGGTTTCCGTTTTACTGCTTCGTATGGTTGCATACGCACCAATCCTTGGTATCGGCGGTGTCATCAAAGTCATACAGACAGGAGCCGGAATGGGATGGGTCATCATCCTTGCAGTATTAGTCATTTTAGGCTATGTGATGCTTCTGGTGTCCGTTTCCATGCCGAAATTCAAGCTGATGCAGAAAATGGTCGACCGTGTCAATCTGGTTTCCAGAGAGATCTTAACCGGACTTTCCGTCATCCGTGCATTCGGACGGGAACAAAAAGAGGAAGAACGTTTCGATGAGGCAAACCGTGATCTGACCAAAACCAATCTTTTTACCAACCGCGTTATGACATTTATGATGCCGGGTATGATGATGATCATGAACGTACTTACCGTCGTGATCGTATGGGTTGGAGCACATAAGATCGATGCAGGAACCATGCAGGTCGGATCAATGACCGCATTTATCACTTATGCAATGATGATTGTAATGTCATTTTTGATGCTGACCATGATGTCCATCATGCTGCCGCGTGCCGCAGTAGCTGCAGAACGAATCGATGAAGTGCTTCGTACAGAATCCAGCGTTAAAGAATTGGATCAGCCGGAAACCTTAAAGGCACACAACGGAGTAGTGACATTCTCAGATGTAAGTTTCCGTTACCCGGGTGCAGAGGCAGATGTTTTAGAACACATTGATTTTGTGGCAGAACCGGGTAAGACAACAGCAATCATCGGAAGTACCGGATGCGGAAAATCCACACTGGTCAATCTGATCCCGCGTCTTTATGATGTGACGGGCGGAACGATCACACTGGATGGTCAGGATATTCGCACGATCTCCATGGAAGATTTAAGGGAAGAGATCGGTTTCGTGCCGCAGAAAGGTGTGCTGTTTTCCGGAACCATTGCATCCAACCTTCGGTTTGGAAAACGGGATGCAACGGATGAGCAGGTCAAAGAGGCAGCAGAGATTGCGCAGGCAGCAGAATTTATTGAGAATAAGGATGATAAATATGAGAGCGCGATCGCACAGGGCGGAAGCAACGTGTCCGGTGGACAGAAACAGCGTCTTGCCATTGCAAGAGCGATCGCAAAACAGCCGAAGATCTATGTGTTTGATGACAGTTTCTCCGCACTGGATCTAAAGACAGATGCGGCACTCAGAAAGGCACTGGCAGAGAAAGTAAAAGACAGTACCGTGATCATCGTGGCACAGCGTATCAGCACCATCCTTCATGCAGAACAGATCATTGTACTGGAAGATGGAAAGATCGTAGGAAAAGGAACACACGAAGAACTGCTCCATAACTGTGACACTTACCGCCAGATCGCGAAATCACAGTTATCAGCAAAGGAACTTGGACTGGAAAGCGAGGTGGCTTGCAATGAGTAATCAGACACAACATAGACCAAGAGGTCCGATGGGAAATCGGATGCAGCAGGGAGAAAAAGCAAAAGACTTTAAGACTGCGATCAAAAAGCTCATTGCCTATATCGGAAAATATAAGGCTGCGATCGTGGTGGTAATGTTGTTTGCGGTGGGTTCTACTATATTTAATGTGGCAGGTCCTAAGATCCTTGGAAAGGCAACCACGGCATTGTCCGATGGATTGATGGCAAAGATCGGTGGAACCGGCTCCATCGATTTTACAAAGATTGGCAGGATCTTACTGTTTGTTCTGGCATTGTATCTGGGAAGTGCAATCTTTAACTTCATTCAGGGCTGGATCATGACAGGGATCACACAGAAGATCTGCTATCGTCTCAGAAAAGAGATTTCTGAAAAAATAAACCGGATGCCAATGAAATATTTTGAGAGCCGGACATACGGAGAGGTGTTATCCCGCATTACCAATGATGTCGATACGCTTGGAATGGGATTAAACCAGAGTGTGACGATGCTGATCACTTCGGTTTCAACCTTGATTGGTGTATTTATCATGATGTTAAGTATTTCACCGTTAATGACACTGATCGCAGTCGTGATCCTTCCGGTTTCTATGCTGCTTATTTCAACGGTTGTAAAACATTCCCAGAAATTCTTCCGTTCCCAGCAGGAATACTTAGGACATATCAATGGACAGGTGGAAGAGGTTTATGGTGGACATCTGGTTGTGAAAGTGTTCAACCGCGAGAAAGAGACCATCGAGGAATTCGACCGCACAAATGAGATTTTATATGAATCCGCATGGAAATCACAATTCTTATCCGGTATGATGCAGCCGATCATGATGTTTGTTGGAAATCTTGGCTATGCTGCAGTGGCATTATCCGGTGGACTGCTTGCCATCCATGGCGTGATCACGATCGGAGATATCCAGGCGTTCATCCAGTATGTGAAGAACTTCACACAGCCGATCACGCAGATCGCGCAGGTAACAAACCAGTTACAGTCCATGGCAGCAGCAACCGAGCGTGTCTTTGCGTTTTTAGAGGAAGAAGAGGAAGACCAGGTAACGGAAAACGCAGCAGACATTTCTTCTGTCATTGGAAATGTAGAATTTGAGCATGTATCATTTGGCTATCAGCCGGAACAGCTGATCATTAAAGATTTCAGTGCTAAGGTAAAACAGGGACAGAAAATCGCAATCGTTGGTCCGACCGGAGCAGGAAAGACAACAATGGTAAAACTTCTGATGCGTTTTTATGATGTCAACCATGGTGCAATTCGTATTGATGGTCATGATGTAAGAGACTTTAACCGCAGGGAGTTAAGGGATGCATTTGGCATGGTGCTTCAGGATACCTGGCTCTTTAAAGGAACGATCATGGAAAACATCCGTTACGGAAGACTTGATGCAACCGATGAAGAAGTCATTGCGGCAGCAAAGGCAGCCTGTGCAGACCACTTTATCCGGACACTTCCGGGCGGATATCAGATGGAGTTAAACGAGGATGCAAGTAATGTATCACAGGGACAGAAACAGCTTCTTACAATCGCAAGAGCAATCCTTGCGGATAATAAGATCCTGATCTTAGATGAGGCAACTTCATCTGTTGATACCCGTACCGAGATCGCTATTCAGAACGCAATGGATAATCTGATGCGTGGAAGAACCAGTTTTGTCATTGCACACAGACTTTCCACCATTCGGGATGCAGATCTGATCCTGGTAATGAAAGACGGCGATATCGTAGAGCAGGGAAATCACGGGGAATTACTGGCGGCAAACGGATTTTATGCCGGTTTGTACCGCTCACAGTTCGAAGATGTAGCTTAAGAGCGGGCAGGCATCGTATCTGTAAAAATATGGATACGGTGCCTGCTGTACTTTTATCTTGACAATCAAAAATCGGTCTGCTATGATTAAATACGCATGAAAAATAAGTCACATACTTTCTTACATGGCAGGCAACCGTAGTCTAATGGATAGAACACCGGACTCCGACTCCGGCAATGCGGGTTCGATTCCCGCCGGGTGCATTTTTTTTATTCTTAATTTTTGATGATGTAATAGAAAGGTATGGTGAATAATATGGCTTCTTCAAAGGGAACAGATAAATCGGAACGTTTAAATAATATTTTGACTTTTATAAAACAAAACATCAGATATTTTGCGGCGGGTGCCTTATTTCTTGTGTTAGTGTTAGTTCTGGTAAATTGTGGAACAAAAAAAGACGGCACACAGGTAAATATGGTAAATCCGGCAACAGAGACGACAGCAGAAGCAGAGACGCAGGAAGCGTTTCAGGTTGATACATATGAGGATGTAAATGCGCTGATCAATCAGTACTTTACCGCATATGCAGCAGGAGATGTAGATACGATCGCAGCGATTGCAACACCGATTACAGATAACGAAAAGAGTTATATTGCAGAATACAGCAAGTATGTAGACAGTTACGAAAATATCCAGTGCTATACCAAGCATGGTCTTGATGATAAATCGTACATGGTTTCCGCACGGATCGATATTAAATTTACCGGAGCAGATACGCCTGCACCGGGGCTTGATTTCTTCTATGTGAGAACACAGGATGACGGCTCACTGATCATTGACAATCTTTACAGCCAGTACAACAGACGGATCCGTGAGAACGCTGTGGATACAAGCGTGCAGAGCCTGATCGAAGAATACGAAAACAGTGACGACCTGATCGCATTACAGCAGGAAGTGCAGAGCAAATATGATGAGGCACTGGCATCCGATGCAGATCTGGCAGATATTTTAAATATCAAACTTCCGGCAGCAATCGTTCAGTGGAAACAGAACATTCTTGCACAGGCAGCAGCCGAGAGCACAGAGACAACAGAGCAGCCGGAGGAGACAGAGACGGCAGAAACAACCGGACAGCCAGAGGAAACACAGCAGCCGGAGAGTGAGCAGCAGGAAGCAGAGAGCACCTCTGAGCAGGTATATACCACAGACAAGGTAAATGTCAGAAGAGAGGCAGATACTTCCTCAGAAAAACTTGGCAGCCTGGAAAAAGGTACAGCGATCAGCCGTACCGGAACAGAGGGAGAATGGAGTGTCGTAAATTATGGTGGTGTGACAGGATATATCAAGACAGAGTTCCTGACAACAGAACAGCCACAGGCAGATACGACGACCGATACAAGTTCAAATCAGAGTGAGACAGCAACTGGAAGTCTGGCAGAGGGGACGGTCATCACGCTGACAGAGTCAACGAATATCCGTTCTGATATGAGCGAGACAGCAAGCAAGGTTGGTACCGCATTTTCAGGAGAAAAGGTAACAGTTGTAATGAGCTATGCAGAAGGCTGGACAAAAGTTACCTGGAATGGAAAGACAGGATATATCAAGACTTCATTGTTACAGTAAAGAAACAGATTAAAAAAGCGGAGACTTTGTAGTGAAGTCTCCGCTTTGTTCTAAATAAGAACACCGCGAAAGGAAACAGGATACATGATAGAAGAAGGTGTACGGATCAATAAATATCTCAGTGAAGCGGGTGTCTGTTCCAGAAGAGAGGCAGACCGTCAGATTGAAGCCGGAAACGTAGAGATTGACGGTGTAAAAGCGGAAATGGGGACAAAAGTTTTTCCGGGACAGAAAGTGCTGTTTCAGGGAATACCGGTATCAAAAGAGGAAGAAATGATCCTGCTCGCATTCCACAAACCGGTAGGCGTGGTCTGCACAACAGAAAAGCGGGAAAAAAATAACGTAGTCGATTACATCAATTATCCGAAGCGCATCTATCCGGTGGGAAGACTGGATAAGGATTCGGAAGGGCTTCTTCTGATGACCAATAATGGTGAGATCGTAAATAAGATGATGCGTGCGGGAAACCGGCATGAAAAGGAATATCTGGTCACGGTAAACAAACCGGTTACCGCTCCTTTCTTAAGAGGGCTGGCAGGCGGAGTGCCACTGGTCGAGCTGAATGCAACGACAAGAAAATGTTTCGTGGAGCAGACCGGAAAACGACAGTTCCGGATCATCCTGACACAGGGACTGAACCGGCAGATCCGAAGGATGTGTGAGTATTTCGGATACCGGGTAGAAAAACTGGTCCGCGTGCGTATTATGAATATCGAATTGGGCAATTTAAAGAGTGGAACGTATCGTGAAGTGACAAAAGAGGAGTATGAAGGGCTGTTGGCACGAATCAGAGACTCATCCAACACGACGGTGCTGCCAAAGGAGGGCGTGAAAAACAATGACAGTAGAAGAAAAGATCAAAGAGCTGCGGGAAAAAATAAATTATCATAGCAACCGTTACTATAACGAAGACAGTCCTGAGATCACAGACTATGAGTTTGATCAGCTGATGTTAGAGTTAAAACGTCTGGAAAAAGAGCACCCGGAACTTGTGACCGAAGATTCTCCGACCCGTCATGTAGGTGGAACGGCAAAGAGAACGGCAGGTGTGCTGGTGCCGCACAATGTCCCGATGTTAAGTTTACAGGATGTGTTCTCAAAGGAAGAAGTGTATGAATTTGTGGCACAGATGAAAGAACAGCTAGACGATCCGGAGTTTGTGGTAGAATACAAGATCGACGGACTGTCCATGGCACTGCGCTATGAAGAGGGAAATCTGGCACTTGCCTTGACCCGAGGTGACGGTGTGACATTCGGAGAGGACGTTACGGCAAATGCGAAGGTGATCAAAGACGTCAAAAAGAAATTAAAGGATGCACCGGAGTACTTAGAGATCCGCGGCGAAGTCTATATGAAAAATGAAGCCTTTGAAAAGGTAAATGAGAGACAGGAGCTGCACGGTAAAAAGACCTTTGCCAATCCGAGAAACTGTGCCGCAGGTACCCTGCGGCAGTTGGACAGCAGTGTGACAAAAGAACGTGAACTCTCAATGTTTATCTTTAATATACAGCAGGTGCGCGGTATGGAGATCAAGACACACACGCAGGGCTATGAGTTTTTGAAAAAAGAGGGCGTTACGGTAATCGATGATTATAAAGTCTGCAAAACAGCGGATGAAGTCTGGGATGCGATCTGTGCCATAGGCGAGAACAGAGGAAAACTTGCGTATGACATCGATGGTGCCGTGGTAAAGATCAATAGCTACGCAGACAGAGAGAAACTCGGTAATACCTCAAAAGTACCGCGCTGGGCAGTGGCGTATAAATATCCGCCGGAGGAAAAAGAAACGAAACTTTTAGATATCGAGCTTTCTGTGGGAAGAACCGGCAGGATCACACCGACCGCGATCTTTGAGCCGATCCGGCTCTGCGGAACATCTGTTTCCAGGGCAACACTGCACAATCAGGATTTTATTGATGATCTGGATATCGGAATTGGAGATACGATCGTGGTCTATAAATCCGGTGAGATCATTCCAAAAGTAAAGGAAGTAAGGAAAGAAAAAAGACCCGAAGGATGGAAACGGTTCATGATACCGGACACCTGTCCGGTATGTGGAGCACATACGGAGCGTGAAAGAGATACGGCGGACATCAAGTGTACTTCGCCGAACTGCCCGGCACAGTTAGAGCGTCACATCATCAATTTTGTCGGACGTGATGCCATGGATATCAAGGGATTTGGAACGGTTTATATTGAAGAATTGGTCCGTTTGGGGTATATTAAAGATATTGCGGATATTTTCGAATTGAAAAATCATCGTGACACCTTGATCGAACAGGGCATTATCGGAAAAGAGAAAAATACGGACAAGCTGCTTGGTGCGATCGAAAAAGCAAAAGAAAATGATGCGTATCAGCTTCTGACCGGATTTGGTATTCCGAATGTCGGAAAGGCAGCCGCCAAAGCGATCATGAAATATTTCAAGACGATGGAGCACTTAGAGCACGCCACAGCAGAAGAACTGAAGGCAGTCAATGACATCGGAGAAGTAAGTGCACAGTGCATCCGCACTTTTTTTGAAAATGAAAAAAATCAGGAGATCGTGGCGCGGTTAAAAGAGGCGGGTGTCAATATGGCTGCAAAAGAAGCGGCTACCATAGAGTCTGCTTTAACTGGAAAAACGGTCGTGGTGACCGGCACACTGCCATCCCTTGGCAGAAAAGAGGCAGCGGAACTGATTGAAAAATATGGTGGTAAGGTATCAGGTTCTGTTTCGAAAAAGACAGATTATGTGCTGGCAGGAGAAAATGCGGGCAGTAAGCTGGATAAGGCAAACGAACTGGGCATTACCGTGATCAACGAAGCGCAGCTGTATCAGATGCTGGAAATAAACGCACAGCAATAAGAGGCACTATAAAGAGAGGGATTGTTATGCCAATAAAAACACAGAGCGATTTGCCTGCAAAAGAAATCTTAGAAAAGGAAAATATATTTGTTATGGATGAAAATCGTGCATCGCATCAGGATATCCGTGTTATTCAGATCGGGATCTTAAACCTGATGCCGTTAAAGGAAGAGACAGAATTGCAGCTTTTGCGTTCCCTGTCGAATACACCATTACAGGTTGAGGTTACATTTATTACCGTTTCGACCCATGAATCGAAAAATACATCCATGAGCCATTTAAACAAATTTTATGAGACGTTTGCGCAGGTGAAAAACCGTTATTTTGATGGTCTGATCATTACAGGAGCACCGCTGGAACAGATGGAATACGAGGAAGTCGATTTCTGGAACGAGATGTGTGATATTTTTGAATGGACCAAGACGCATGTGACATCCACAATGCACCTTTGCTGGGGCGCACAGGCAGGTCTTTATTATCATTATGGACTTCAAAAAACATTACTTCCAAAGAAAATGTTTGGCGTGTACGAGCATCATGTAATGAACCGGAAAGTGCCGCTGGTGCGTGGATTTGATGATTCTTTTATGGCACCGCATTCCAGACATACCGAGGTCAGTGCTGAGACGATCCGCAACATAAAAGACCTGACGATCCTGGCAGAATCCGATGTGGCAGGTGTTTTTCTGGCGATCGCAGACGAGGGAAGACGTATCTTTGTGATGGGACATCCTGAGTACGATCGCTATACACTTGACAAGGAATATAAAAGAGATAAATCAAAAGGACTTCCAATCGACCTTCCGGTTAATTATTATCCGGATGATGATGATACGCAAAAACCGAAACTGGAATGGCGGTCACATGGCAATATCCTCTATTCGAACTGGCTGAATTATTATGTGTATCAAACTACACCGTATGAGTTCATTGATACGGCAGAGATTGTGGGAAAATAGGGAAGCGAGAGTAGACTGTTGTTTTGCAGTATGATATAATAAGCATAATTATTTTTGCGGTCGGAAGTGGTTCCCAACGCACTCCGAAGGGAGTACCTGAGATGATGGATACACCGCCCATCCAAAAGTAATTATGCTTTTTATTTTGCAGGGCAGACTGAGTAGAAATACTTGGTCT
Source organism: uncultured Roseburia sp. (assembly GCA_900550935.1). Classification (GTDB taxonomy): domain Bacteria; phylum Bacillota; class Clostridia; order Lachnospirales; family Lachnospiraceae; genus Roseburia. The sequence goes on along the minus strand of URUD01000003.1, from coordinate 28,570 downwards.
GCCCTGTTTTTGTGTTTTGATTAAAAAGATATAAAACTTACACTAATGGTTTTAAAGTACTTATATATGCTATGCACAATGTAAGAAAAATATTATATTGTTCAAAATTGAAAGGTACGTTTTATCGAAAAAAATTTGACAGGAGAAAGTAATTGTTGAAAACAAAGTAGACTAATGATGAATATTGAGATGATAGATTATATATACAAAGCAATGTTAAATTCTAAAATTAATATTGTAGAATATTACATATTAAGGTATCGGGATGCTTATTTAGATGGAAGGGATATTTAGTTTATGTTATAATTCTTCTATAAATGAGAAAGGAAGAAGGTTTTATGAATAAATATATGTGGTATATAGTTTTAGTGTTAATTATTACAATTGCATTATTAATATTGCGTATAAAGAAAGAAAAGGATAGAACGAAATTATTAGAAAATATCATTGTTGATGCAAGAAAACAAATTAGCACGCAAAATTGTAAAATAATCGAACTAAATGATGTGATCAAACAATATGGATATTTTTCTACATCGCTAAATATATACAAAGAATGTAAAGCTGTCAAAATAGTAAAAAATAAATTGGGTGATTTGTATATAGTTATGGAGGATTTTCGTGATACTTTATTTGGAAAAGATTTAGATTTCTATTTATCTGGTGAACGATGCCAAGGCATTTGTAGCTGTCCGAGAATATTAGCGACGGTGAAAAATGATCATATTTGGATAGAAGACTTATTTGCTATAGATGAAAACTGCGGAAATGGCACATTATTATTAGAATGTTTATTTACTAAAGCAAAAGAGTTAAAGATAGATACAATAAAGGGGGAGTTGTCTCCGGTAGACAGAAAAAACTTTGACAAGTTGGAACATTTTTATAAGAAGAATGGATTTGATGTAAGATTTAATCAAGAACGTACAAGTGGATTAATTAAAAGAAAAATATGTTTAGAAGGGGCAGACTGAGTAGAATACTTGGTCTGTCCTGTTTTTATGAAAAATATCGTGGCAACTCCGACTGCAGATTAATATAAATAAGAAATATATCAAAAAATCATGAAGTTTAAATCAAAATTATTCTATGGCAAAAAGCCGATTCAGATTATTTCAATCAAAAATTCTAGTAGGAAAATTTATGAAACTGGATATCAACAATAAAAACGATAATGATAGTTCTGCTTGCGATTGTGAAATGCAGTATATAAAACTATAAAGGTTGATCCGTTTCCGATGGGATATATTGCGCAATTTCATCCAGTCTGCAATTAAGGATCCGACACAGATCATTCAAAGTAGTAGTATTCATTGGTTTGTTTTTACGGAGTTTGTCGATGATGGCACTTGATATATGATGTTTGTTTATCAAGGTATAAGTTGTTTCGCTGGAACATTCAAGTGTAATCCAAAATGGACTGTAATCGATCATCACATTTTCCTCCGTTTCTTTACAATATGTATGGTATGGTGTAGTCTCATACTTGACCATAGTCAGAAAGATGACTATAATGAAGGAAAATAATAGAAATGGATCGTGTCAAGTGACGTATGAAAAACTGCGCTTCAAAAAGTTCAAAGGAACCTTTGCGGTTGGGGAGTGATAGACATTATACCCAAAAAGGAAAGCAATGACTCTTTTTAGGTGCAAACTCCCGAAGTAGAAACCTGACACCGCCATGGATACGAAAGGAGAAGGGTTATGAAAAAACGGATGATAGCATGGTTGTTATGTGTTTGTATGACATTTACGGCAACACCGGAAATGCTGTTTGCAGATGTGACGGCAGAAAGTCAGCAGACCCAGGAAGAAAGCAGTCAGAGTGAAAAAGATCCTGCCGAAACGCAGACCACGGAGCAGGAAAATGAGAGTGGGCAGGAAAGTGAAAAATCAGATGAAACAAAAAAAGTTGAGACAGAGACTGGCGAGGAGACGGAAATAGCTGAAACGGAGTCAACCGAGAAAGAGAAAACAAGCGAAACTGAGTCAAGCGAGGAAGAAGAAACAACAGAAACGGAGTCTACAGAAGAGACAGAGACCGTAGAGGAAACTGAAACTGAGGCGCCGGAGGAGATGGAAAGCCCAGAGAAAACGATAAAAAGAACATTATCCGGTGATGAGATCAGCAGGATTGCATGGGTACAGGAATTGGTAACATTGTTTGATCTTACGGTAGAGGAGGACGATTACCCGGATAATTATTACAGTGATATTTCAGAGGATGATTCCTTTTACCGGGATGTGATGGTAGCGTGTGAGTATGGAATGATCGATCTTGAGGCAGGGGAAGAGTTTTGCCCGGAAGATGCAGTGACACGCGAATTTGCAGCGCAGACTATGAACGAGATGCTTGGTTTTGTACCGGAGACGGACAGTTATACTTATCAGGATGCTACAGATGTTACATATAAAGAGGCGGCACAGATTGCTATCGACCGGGGATGGGTTACGGTTTCTGATGGAAAATTCCTGCCGGAACAGCCTCTTACGACAGAAGAACATGATGCCATGATCGCAGATGCAAAGCAGGTTTTAGCAGATGCACAGATAGAAACAGGAAAAGAAAATACCTGTACATTCGCTTCTGGTGTCGTTATCGTGCCGGAGGGAACAGCAGTGTCCATTGATGTGGATGGAACGGTTATGATTGAAAACTGTCCTGTTACGATCACGCCGGGAACAACATTTGCCGTGTATGTCAATGATATCGCAATGGCATATAAGGCGGAAAGTGTGCGGACGGAAGGAACAACGATATACATTGCAATCTCAGATGCCGAGGATGGAGCAGTTTTGAATGTTGATCAGCAGGGTGAACTGGATGTCGATCTGAGGAAATTTGTTCCAGCGGATGAGGAAACCTATGTGGTAAATAATGTTGCTGTGACAGAGAGCAGGACAAGAGGAATTTCTTATAACGGAAATACCCTGAGGGCAGATAAAACCATTTCTATTTCGGATGATGTCACAGCGACCGTAAACGTTGTAATCTCAAATATGAAAGTGAATTATCGCCTGAAAAATAATGACTATTATTTTACGATCAGTGGCGACATGGAATATTCCTGCAACGTAAAGGGAGACGCATTTCAGGATATCAATCATACACTGACACTTGGTGTGGTGCCGCTCGGTGGTATCGGCATGCTGACACTGGCAATGGAATATAATCTTTCCGGTGAGGCGACACTTACCGTGGAAAAAGAATTTGAATCCGGATTTGCATATTCGGATGGCTTTCGTGTGGTTGGAAACAGCCGGAAAAAAGGATTTTCTTTTTCGGCGGAAGCAGATCTGACCACAGGTGTTGTGCTTTCGGCGCAGGCAACACTGGGAATCGTCAGTGGTGATATCAATGCAAAAGCCGGAGCACGCATGAATCTCAAATATGTAAAATACAGCTCCGGGACACCGTCATACTGTGTATCGCAGGCAGCGTATCTGTATGCTTCTGTGGGTGCGAGCGCAAAAATCGGAGTGGGTATCCTTTCAAAGAGATTTAGCAAGAGCATAGAAATCTGGGGGAAAGATAACAGTCCGGTACGTGTGTACTACCATATTGAAGATGGTGTACTTCGGACATCCTGTACACGTGGAAAAGAATTTATCGCGCAGGGGGGCTGGACAAGCTACTGTACCTCTCCGAGTTCGAGATATTTCAATCCGGCAGGTGTGGGAAGCTATGTTGATGCAGGCGCAGGCGATGCGATCGTGCCGATTTATACCTATACGCTGGACGATGCAAACCGGGCTACGATAACAGGATATAGCGGAAGTGCGATAGCACTCTATATTCCGGGGGAGATCGATGGGCATGAGGTTGTGGCGATTGGAAGAGGTGCATTTAAAAACAGGACTGATTTAAAGACGGTAATGATACCGGACAGTGTGGAAAAAATAGAGTTTGATGCGTTTTATAACTGTACAGATTTACAAAATATTGATTTGTCAAAAAATTTAACGACAATCGGTTATAATGTGTTTGGGAATTGCAAGGCACTTATTAAAATTGGGATACCAAGAAGTTTAAAAAAATTTGATGGTACGTGGGGATCAGGCACCAATACAGGGTATGGAACTTTTGGCGGATGCAGTAATTTAAAAAAGATTAAATTTGAAGAGGGGAGTACAATAGTATGTTCTGCATTGTTTATGGGATGTAATGGTATTGAGGAAATAGAGTTGCCAGATACTATTACAGAGATAGATGATAGTGCGTTTAAAAGTTGCAGAAATTTGAAAAAAGTTATCATACCTGAAAGTGTAACACAAATAGGTGATCAGGCATTCGCAGAATGCAGTGGACTAACAGACGTAGAAATGCAAGAGGGTATAAATACGATAGGTTCAAGAGCATTTTATAAATGCAACAGGATAACAGGGATTACCATACCGGATAGCGTGGAGATGATAGAATTTGAAGCATTTTACCAATGTGATAAACTTGAAAATATAAAATTATCAGAGAACCTTACAATCGTTGGATATAGTGTGTTTGGAGACTGTACATTAATAAGAAAAATTAAAATACCAAAGACACTCAATGAATTTAATACAAGTTGGGGAAGTAATACAAATACATCATATGGAGTATTTGGTGGCTGTAGTAATTTAAAGAACATTGAATTTGAAGAAGGTAGTACTACAGTATGTGCAGCATTATTTATGGGATGTGATGGTATTGAAAAAATAGAATTACCAGATACCATTACCCAAATAGGGGATAGTGCTTTTAGAAATTGCAAAAATCTTGCTACAATTACAATGAATAGCGGAATAGAGAAAATACAAAAATTTGCATTTGAGGATTGTTCCTCATTAACGACGATAGATATTCCAGATACTGTTAAGGTAATTGGAAATTCAAATTTTCAAGGTTGTACAAACCTGACAGAAGTACGCCTTTCAAATGTTTTAGAAGAAATACCGACAAACACATTCAATGGCTGCAAAAAATTAACCACCATCAATTTCCCATCCACCCTGACCACAATCGGTAACTCCGCATTTATGGATTGTGAATCTTTACCGGAAGCCGTTCTTCCATCCGGGGTAGAAAAAATTGAGAGCAATGCGTTTAAAAATTGTAAAGCCCTGAAAAAAGTCGTTGTACAAGATACGGTATCCACGATTGGAAGTTCCGCTTTTTACGGCTGTGAAGACTTAACCGATATCACGTTGGGTGGCAAATTAAAGAAAATAGAGAGCCAGACATTTTACGGCTGCACAACTCTGCCATCCATTGTGATCCCTTACAATGTGACCACGATCGGCGACAGTGCGTTTGTCAACTGCACAAAGCTGACACAGATCACGGTCCCGCGTAATACGACTTCGATTGCCTCAAACGCATTTTCCTATCCAAAGAAAATGACGATGTATGGTCCGTCTGATTGTTATGCGCAGACCTACGCCAATGGAAAAGGCATCAAATATGTGGCGCAGGATATTCCTGCAACATCGATCCGTCTGGATGTCACAAATAAGACGGCAGAATATTATGAAGAGTTCCAGCTGACAGCCACGGTCACACCGCAGAATTTTACGGATGCAGTGGTATGGACAAGTTCAAACGAAGATGTGGCAACGGTTTCCGATACCGGATATGTGGAGATCTGTGGTGTCGGAACAGCAGTGATCATAGTGACGGCAGGAAAAGTAAAGGCAACCTGCACGGTGACAGTCCCGCGTCTCATAAACTGGATTGAATTTGATGAGGACGAGATTGAATTAAAGGCAGGCGAAACATATCAGTTAAAACCGGACATTTCACCATCTACAGCTACCAATAAGACACTGAAATATACTTCTTCAGACTCGAAAGTGGCAAAGGTGTCTGATAGCGGACTGGTCACGGCAATATCAGAAGGCGAGGCAAGGATCCGGGCACAGGCAACGGATGGCAGTGATGAATATGCAATCTGCTATGTGACGGTCACAGGAAAGGCAAAAGTAACTGGAATTACGTTGAACCAGACATCGGCAGAGGTAAAAAGAGGAGAGAATCTTGCATTGCAGGCGAACATTTCGCCGTATTACGCAGCAAATAAAAACGTTGTCTGGAAATCCGTCGACACGAAAGTTGCCACAGTGGATGACAACGGAAATGTGACTGCAAAAGCACCGGGAAGAACGAAGATAACTGCAACTTCGGCTGAAAACAGCAGTTATCAGGCATCCTGCACGATCACGGTTCCGTATAACATTACCTATAATTTGAATAAAGGTAAAAATAACGCCGCAAATCCGTCAACCTATTATGGAAAGAAAATAACGTTGAAGGATCCGTCGCGCAAAGGATATGTATTTGCAGGCTGGTATACGGATTCGAAATTTAAAAAGAAGATTGCGGCGATAGATACCAGTGCAAAGTGTGATTATACCTTGTATGCGAAGTGGACGAAGGTAAAAGTAGCGAAAGTTTTTATTACATCGGCGAAAAACAGTAAGAGCAAACAGATTTTGCTGAAGTATAAAAAAGTGTCCAGTGTGAAAGGCTATCAGATTTCTTACAGCATGGATAAGAAGTTTAAAAAGGCGGTTACAAAGAAAAACACGGCAAAAACTTCGTATACGATCAAAAAATTGAAAAAAGGTAAGACATACTATGTGCGCATCAGAGCTTATAAAGTGGATTCTACGGGTGGAAAGGTGTATGGAAAATATTCATCCGTGAAAAAAGTGAAGATCAGCAAATAGAACAGCCGAAATTTAGAAAGCAAAAGGGCACTTGAAAAACCAGGTGCCTTTTGTGATGTGAAAAACGATCACTTGACGTACGCAAAGACGTACGTTATAATCATTATGACATAAAAAATCTCGTCATTCAGATAATATAAGATGGAAAGACTTAATAATATTACAGTGTAAAAATATAAATACAAAAGACAGAAGCATTATGAGATGCACAACGCAGAATGTACGAGAAATTTTACTGAAGATTTTCAAATGAAGAATGTTCAGGATGAACAAATACTAGGATAAGAATATATAAGAAGGAGATTTATTATGTCAGCGATTAATATAACGAATGCAAGAAAGGAACTCTACAATCTGGTAGAAGATGTTAATCTTTATAGTGAACCCGCTTTGATTGTAAGCAAAAAGGGAAATGCGGTTCTAGTTTCCGAAAGTGACTGGAATGCAATCCAGGAAACGATATATCTTAATTCGCTTCCAGGTATGGTTGAATCGATAAGAGAGGGTATGGAGACACCTTTAGAAGATTGCGTGCCAGAGGAAGATGTAGAATGGTAGTTTTATGTACAGAATCGTATATGACAAACAGGCAGTAAGAGATATTAAGAACTTGAAAGCGGTTCGGCTTGATGGAAAAGCCAAAAAACTGATCGAGGTCATCAGGGAGAACCCTTTTCAGAATCCACCACCTTATGAAACCCTGGTTGGAAATTTGCAGGGTGCCTATTCCAGAAGGATCAATATACAGCACAGACTGGTGTATCAGGTGTATAATGAGCCTGTGGAATTAGATGGAACTAGGTATGAGGGAACTGTGAAGATAATCAGGATGTGGACACATTATGAAGGGGTTCGTTAAAGCAAAAAGATCAGCAAATCAGAAAGCACCAGGGCACTTGAAAAATCAAGTGCCCTGGTGTATAATTTACTTAGAAAGTGAATCGGATCTGACTCCGATTTGCCCTCAGTTAAGTGAAACTATAAAGAATAGCATCCTTCACATTGAGCCGTAGAGGATGCTATTTCTTTTTGTTATTATGATTGCCTATGTAAGACGGAGCCGCAAAAATTACGAGCACTAAAGTTAAAACTTCAAGCGTGTTCATAGGGCATCCCCCTCCTTTGCAAACTAGAGGGCATCAAATAATCGGAAAGTCATATCCTGCTTTCTGTTCAATTATACAATAAAAGTATAACATAAGCAAAACATATGTTCGAACGAAAGGATATGGACATATTATAAATGTGCCAGGAATATTTTATTCCTTCCAACATAAAATAAGATAGCAACTTGACGTACAATAAATCGTACATTATAATAAAAGTACAGAAAATCGTACGCTGATTAGGGGGTGTTATTATGTTAGCAGTAAATTATACAACCTTGCGAGATAACATGAAAACATACATGGACAAAGTTACAGATGACTTTGAAACAATGATTGTGACACGAAAAAATAATAAAAATGTAGTTATGCTGTCTGAGGAAGCATACAACAACCTCATGGAAAATGTTTATGTCATGGGGAATAAGGCAAATTATGACTGGTTAATGGAGTCCAAAGCACAGCTGGATAAAGGAAATGTTTCGATGCATAAGCTGGTAGAGGTGTCTGCGGATGAATAAAGTTTTTACCGATAATGGTTGGAAAGACTATGTTTATTGGCAGACAGAGGATAGGAAAACACTAAAGAAAATAAACAGTCTGATTGAAGATATATGCAGAAACGGAAATGAAGGAATTGGAAAGCCAGAACCATTGACAGGGAATCTGGCAGGTTTCTGGAGCAGGCGGGTAAATGATAAGGATAGGCTGATCTATAAGATAGATGATGAGAATGTGTATATATTGGCTTGTCGTTATCATTATAGTGATACATGAAAGCCTGTTTCACAGAAACCATAGGCAAATTAAAATAAAAATTAATACATTTTTGGTTTTCAAAAGGGGAATAGTCTGTTATAATAGTCACATAATATCACTTAGGAGGCATTTGGCAATGGGTGAGGACAGAAAATCATTTAAGATAAAGGATGGTAATTTAGGAGAAGTGAAGATTGCAGATGAAGTAGTTGCCATCATTGCGGGACTTGCCGCAACCGAAGTTGAGGGTGTGGGTTCCATGGCTGGCAACATTACAAATGAACTGGTAAGTAAGCTCGGTATGAAGAACCTCTCAAAAGGAATCCGGGTCGAAGTTTCAGAAGATAAGGTAACAGTTGATGTTGCACTGAATATCTCATATGGCTATGCCATTCCTGAGGTATCTGCAAAAGTGCAGGACAGAGTAAAAAATGCGATTGAAAATATGACTGGATTGGAAGTATCCGTAGTGAACATCCGTATCGCAAGTGTGGACATGGGCAACAATAAATAATGCTTTTGGAAGAGAAAAAGAGGATGTCGTTGCGACATCCTTTTTCTTTCCAAGAAAGGATTGAGATGACAAGAAGAGAACAAAGAGAACAGGTGTTTAAAATGCTATTCCGTGTGGAATTTCATGACATGGAGGATATGCTGCAGCAGATCGCAGCTGCCGGAAGTGAAGAAGAGACATGGAGTGAGAAGGATACCGCTTATATAACAGAGAAATGCCGCAACATGATCGGACATATGGAAGAAATCGATGCGTCGGTCAATGAAGTATCCGAGGGATGGAAGACAGGACGAATGGGAAAAGTAGACCTTACTTTGATCCGTCTTGCAGTCTATGAGATGAAATACGAAGACATACCGGTCAAGGTAGCGATCAACGAAGCAGTCGAACTTGCCAAAAAATATGGTACGGATGATTCACCGGCGTTTGTCAATGGTATTCTGGCAAAATTAGTATGAAAAAAAATATATATTCCGTAGGACAGGTCAATACATATATCAAAAATATGTTTGCACAGGATTTCATGCTGCCGTACATCAGCATCCGCGGAGAGGTTTCCAACTGTAAATACCACGATTCCGGGCACATTTATTTTACATTAAAGGACAAGACCGGAGTAATCCAGGCAGTCATGTTCGCAGGAAACCGCAAGGGGCTTTCTTTTCCAATGCAGGTTGGAGATGATGTAGTCGTGACCGGTTCGGTAGAAGTATATGAAAGAGATGGAAAATATCAGCTCTATGCAAAAGAGATCGTGTTAGATGGTACGGGAAATCTCTATCAGAGATATGAAGCGATAAAACGGGAATTAGAAGAGATGGGCATGTTTGCAGAAGAATACAAACAACCCATTCCAAAGTATGCGAGGACAATCGGGGTGGTAACAGCACCTACCGGGGCTGCAATACAGGATATCCGCAATATCTCTGCAAGGAGAAACCCTTATGTGCAGCTTATTTTATACCCTGCGTTAGTGCAGGGCGAGGGTGCAGTGCCGAGTATCATCAATGGGATCCGTGCACTTGATTCCTATGGAGTGGATGTGATCATCGTCGGCAGAGGCGGTGGTTCTATGGAAGATCTGTGGGCGTTTAACGAAGAGGAAGTGGCACGCGCTATTTTTGAATGTCGGACACCTGTAATTTCTGCGGTGGGACATGAAACCGATACGACAATCGCAGATTATGTGGCAGATCTTCGGGCACCGACTCCATCTGCGGCAGCAGAACTGGCAGTATTTGATCATTATGCGGCAAAAGAGCAGATGCGCATCTGGCAGAACCGGCTGGATACCCGGATGAATGCGAAAAAAAATGAGACACAGATGAGGATAGCTAATTATAAGGCTCGTTTAAAACTGGTCAGTCCGGCAGCAAAATTGCGTGAGAATCGTAACTATGCAGTGGACTTAGAGGAAAAATTAAAAGGCAGGATGGAGCAGCAGATTTTGATGCGGCATCATAAACTGGCACTGCTTGCAGGGCAGCTGGATGGATTGTCTCCGACTAAGAAACTGAGTCAGGGATATTCCTATGTGGCAGATCAGAATGGCGTGGCGTTGACGGATGCGGCACAGACTGCGGTAGGAGAGAAGCTGTCCATTCATCTTTTGCATGGAACGCTTCAGGCAGAGGTGACAGAAGTGCACTGTGAGGAAGGAATCAATGAAAAAGACAGTAACGTTAGAAGATAATTTTTCTAAGATAGAAGAGATCATAGCAAAAATGGAACAGCCCGAGATCGCACTGGAAGACTCATTCGCATTGTATCAGAATGGCGTACAGATCTTAAAAGAGTGTAACCAGATGCTGGATGAAGTCGAAAAGAAGATGCAGGTATTAAATCAGGAAGGCGAACTGGAAGCGTTCTAAACAGAGTGTGGAGGAAGTATTTGTATGGAGTTTCAGGCAGAATATCAGAAGAGAATAGAACAGATCGAACATATCATAGGTGGTTATCTGCCAAAAGAAGAGGGCTACCAGCAGACGATTTTAAAAGCAGTAAATTATAGTGTACTGGCAGGGGGAAAACGTTTAAGACCAATGCTCATGCAGGAGACTTACCGGATGTTTGGTGGAGCGGAACGCGTGATCGAGCCATTTATGGCTGCGATCGAAATGATCCACACCTACTCTCTGGTACATGATGATCTGCCTGCAATGGACAACGACGAATACCGCCGTGGCAAGGAGACTACCTGGAAAGTCTATGGCGAGGCAATGGGGATTTTGGCAGGTGATGCACTTTTGAATCTGGCATTTGAGACAGCAACGCAGGCATTTGATCTGGATCCTGCCAATCCGGCAATCGGAAGAGCAATGCAGATTCTGGCAAAAAAGGCAGGGATCTATGGCATGGTCGGCGGCCAGGTGGTAGATGTCGAATCGGAAAATACGACAGATATGACCAAGGACAGGCTGGACTTTATATACCGGTTAAAGACTAGTGCACTGATCGAGAGTTCTATGCTGATCGGGGCTGTTTTGGCAGATGCCACGGAGGAAGAACAAAAGATCATTGAGCAGGCGGCAGGAAAAGTCGGCCTTGCATTTCAGATACAGGATGATATCTTAGATGTGACAAGTACGATGGAAGTATTGGGAAAACCGATTGGAAGCGATGAGAAGAATCATAAGGTAACCTATGTTACCTATGAGGGCATCGAAAAAGCAAAGGATGATGTGAAAGCATTGTCAACTGAAGCAATCAAACTGGTGGAAAGCCTCAGCGGAAAAAATGAATTCTTAACAGAGCTGCTTTCGTATCTGATCGCGCGGGATAAGTAATAATCAATCGAGGAAACAGAGGTACTCTGTATGGTATTAGATAAGATAAAAAAAGAAAATGACATCAAGGAGCTTTCAGAGGAAGAACTGCAAATTCTTGCATCGGAGATCCGTGAATTTCTAATAGAAAAGATATCGGTAACCGGTGGACATCTTGCATCCAATCTGGGTGTTGTGGAACTGACAATAGCACTTCATTTATCGTTGGATTTTCCAAAGGATAAGCTGATCTGGGATGTGGGACATCAGTCATACACGCACAAGATCTTAACCGGGCGAAAAGACGGATTTGATGAACTGCGCAAATATGGCGGAATGAGCGGTTTTCCAAAGAGAAAGGAAAGCCCATGTGACTGTTTTGAGACAGGACACAGTTCAACTTCCATATCAGCGGGACTTGGACTTGCCAGTGCAAGGGAGATCACAGGAGAGGACTATAAAGTGGTTTCTGTCATCGGAGATGGTGCACTGACCGGCGGTATGGCGTTTGAGGCACTTAACAATGCAGCACAGTTGAAGTCAAATTTTATCATTATATTAAACGATAACAATATGTCAATCTCAGAAAATGTGGGCGGAATGTCGACGTACCTTTCCGGTTTTCGGACCGCAGATGTGTACCGGGATCTTAAATTGGGAGTAATGAATTCCCTGAATAAGATTCCGGTATATGGGGATAAGGTCGTAGAGAGAATCCGCAGGACAAAAAGCGGCATAAAACAGCTTTTCATTCCGGGAATGTTGTTTGAAGAGATGGGCATCATCTATCTTGGCCCGGTCGATGGAAGCGATATCAAAGGCATTACAAGGCTGATGCGGGAGGCATCCCATGTGGATGGACCGGTACTGATCCATGTGCTGACACATAAAGGTGCAGGTTATCTGCCAGCGGAGCGGCATCCGGCAAGATTTCACGGAACCGAACCGTTTGACATTGAGACAGGACTTCCGAAGATGCCGCGGGTAAAGGCAAACTATACCGATATTTTTTCAACCGTGATGCGAAAACTTGGAGACCGCGACGATAAGGTTGTTGCGATCACAGCGGCAATGACGGACGGAACCGGGCTTAAGCGGTTTCATAATATGTTTCCGGATCGCTTTTTTGATGTTGGGATTGCGGAACAGCATGCGGTGACTTTTGCGGCAGGGCTTGCGGCGGCAGGATTAAAACCGATCTTTGCGGTATATTCTTCCTTTTTACAGCGTGCCTATGACCAGATCTTACATGATGTGTGCATCCAGAATCTGCCGGTCGTTTTTGCGATTGACCGTGCCGGGCTGGTGGGAAGTGACGGAGAGACACATCAGGGAATTTTTGATCTGTCGTATTTATCCAATATCCCGAACATGACGATCATGGCACCAAAAAATAAATGGGAATTGTCAGATATGATTAAATATGCAGTTGATTTTCCTGCTCCGATTGCGGTAAGATATCCGAGAGGAGAGGCATACGACGGTTTGCGCGAATATCGCAGTCCGATCTCATTAGGAAAAAGTGAATGGATATACAGAGAAAGTGAAATTGCATTGTTTGCGATCGGTTCAATGGTAAAAGTGGCAGAGCAGGTCAGACATTCCCTCAAGGAACAGGGATACTCCTGCAGTCTGATCAATGCCAGATTTGCAAAACCGCTGGATGAGGATACCCTGCGTGAGATCACGAACAATCACAAACTGATCGTAACAATGGAAGAAAATGTAAAATATGGTGGCTTTGGAGAGCATGTCACCTCATTTTACAATGAATGTCATGCCGAAATCGATATCTGGAATGTTGCAATTCCAGATGAATATATTGAGCATGGAAATGTTGCGATCCTCTATAAAGAAGTAGGGATCGACAGCGAGACCGTGACAGAAGGGATCTTATCCCGGATCGCACCGGCAGAAGAAAGGAACAGAACTGATTGAAAGAGAGATTAGATGTTTTACTGGTAAACAGAGGGCTTGCACCTTCCCGTGAGAAGGCAAAAGCCATGATTATGGAAGGCAATGTATTTGTAGAAAATCAGAGAGAAGATAAAGCGGGTTCTTCTTTTGATGTCAATGCCAACATAGAGATCAAGGGAAATACACTCAAATATGTCAGCCGCGGAGGATTGAAACTCGAAAAGGCGATGACACATTTTGGCATAGAACTGACTGACAAGATCTGTATGGACATCGGGGCATCCACCGGTGGATTTACAGACTGCATGCTGCAAAACGGAGCAAAAAAGGTGTATGCAGTGGATGTCGGATACGGACAGTTTGCATGGAAATTGCGCCAGGATGAACGGGTTATTTGTATGGAAAAGACAAACATCCGTTATGTCACACCGGAAGATATCGCAGACCGGCTGGACTTTGCATCGGTGGATGTTTCCTTTATCTCCCTTACGAAAGTATTGGAGCCGGCACGCAACCTGTTGCAGGACGACGGCGAGATGGTCTGTCTGATCAAACCGCAGTTTGAGGCAGGCAGGGAAAAAGTCGGGAAAAAAGGCGTGGTACGTGAAAAATCCGTCCACGAGGAAGTTATCTGCAAGGTCATTGATTATGCAGTATCCATCGGCTTTGTGGTATTAAATCTGGAATATTCTCCGATCAAGGGACCGGAGGGAAATATCGAGTATCTGGTATATATTAAAAAAGCCGAAACAGGCAGTGCATCCGAGATAGATGTTAAGGCAGTGGTTGAGGCGGCACACGGCGAATTGGACAAATAGGCATGAAACATTATTTACTGATCACCAATTCCTTTAAGGATGAGGGACTTACATTAACGAAAAAGCTAAAACTTTATATCGAAGAAAAAGGTGGAAGTGCCCTGATCTTTGTCAGTAATGGAGAGGAAGCAAATAAGGCTGCCCCAAAGGAGTCAGAGATTCCGGAAGAGACCGAGTGTGTTCTGGTATTAGGCGGAGATGGAACCCTGATCCGTGCCGCATCGGCACTGGTAAAGAGCAGATTGCCGCTAATTGGGATCAACCTTGGAACGCTTGGTTATCTCTGTGAACTGGAACGCAAAGATGCCTTTATGGCGGTCGATCTTCTGATGGAAGATAACTGCATGATAGAAGAGCGCATGATGTTAGATGGCTATGGCATCAAGGCAGAGAGCAAAGTGGCGGCAAGTGTTGCATTAAACGATATCGTAATCCACAGAACCGGTTCGCTGTCAGTGGTCAATCTGATTGTCTATGTTAATGGTGAGTATTTAAATACATTTCATGCGGATGGGATCATATTGTCGACACCGACCGGTTCGACCGGATACAATATGTCAGCCGGCGGACCGATCGTAGATCCGAAAGCGCAGATGATTCTGATCACACCGATCAATGCGCACAACTTAAATTCCAGAAGTATCGTGATCGGTGCCGAGGATGAAGTGATGGTTGAGATCGGGAAAAGACGTTCGCAGAAGGATGAGATGGTGGAAGTCAGTTTTGATGGCAACAATGCAGTGAAATTAGAAGTAGGAGACCGCTTTATCGTACATCGGGCAACAGATACAGCCAAAATCTGTAAGCTGAGGAAAGAGAGCTTTCTTGAGATCTTACGCAAAAAGATGCAGGCGTACACATAAACAATGCACAGGCTATGGAGAGTGAAAAAGGTATGAAGACCAAAAGACAGGCAAAGATGCTGGAGCTGATCCAAAAAAATGATATCGAGACACAGGAAGAACTGTCTGATTACCTGGAAAAAGAAGGATTTCAGGTAACACAGGCGACCGTTTCGAGAGACATACGCGAATTAAAACTGACCAAGGTTGCCATGAGCAACGGAAGACAGAAATATGTTGCCCTGCAGGAGACCGGGGAGGATATGTCAAGAAAGTACAAGCGTGTCTTTCACGACGGTTTTGTTTCCATGGATGTGGCGCAGAATATCTTAGTCATCAAGACTGTATCCGGAATGGCAATGGCTGTGGCAGCAGCCATAGATGCCATGCACATGTATGAGATCTTGGGCTGTATTGCAGGAGATGATACGATCATGTGTGCCATCCGTTCCAACGAGGATGCGATCCGCGTGATGGGACGGTTCAGAAAGATTGCAGAGGAATAGAAAGCAACAGGGAGAGTAGAAGGAGAATATATGTTACAAAATCTACATGTGAAAAACTTAGCGTTGATCGATGAGACGGAAGTGGATTTTGACGAGGGGCTGAACATTCTTTCCGGGGAGACCGGTGCGGGAAAGTCAATCATTATTGGTTCGATCAACCTGGCACTGGGGGAAAAGATACAAAAAGAAATGCTGCGGGATGGAGATCAGAATGCGCTCGTGGAACTGATCTTTTCCGTAAATGAGCGGCAAAAGGAACTGCTTGCCGCAATGGATGTCTATCCGGAGGATGATCAGGTCATACTAAGCCGTAAGATCACAGCAGCGAGAGGTGTTGCAAAGGTAAACGGAGAGAGCGTACCGGCATCTAAGATGAAGGAGATCGCATCCGTTCTGATCGACATTCACGGACAGCATGAACATCAGTCCCTGCTTTCCAAAAAGAAACATCTGGAGATTTTAGACGATTATGCCAAAGAGGAGCTTGCACCACTCAAAGAAAAAGTGGCATCTGCCTATCAAGCCTACCGGAAATTAGAGCAGGAATTGAAAGAGGCAGACGTGGGATTAGAAGAACGAGGCAGAGAACTTTCCCTGCTCGAATTTGAAGTGCATGAGATCGAGGAGGCAAATTTAAGAGAAGGTGAAGACGAGGAATTAGAGGCAGATTATAAGCGGTTTGTCAATGGCAAAAAGATCATGGAGGCACTCGGCACGGCATACCAGTGTACCGGTGGCATGGATCAGGCATCCGAGCTGACCGGTCGTGCGTTGCGGGAGCTGGGAAGCGTTTCTTCCTATGATGAAAAGATTGAAAACTTAGAGCAGCAGCTACTGGAGATCGATAACCTGCTCAACGATTTTAACCGTGAGATCGCAGATTATATGGAAGATGCGGAGTTTGACGAGGAGACCTTTTATCAGATCGAACAGCGGCTCAATGATGTCAACCATCTGAAATCCAAATATGGCGCGACCATCACAGCTGTTTTAGAATTATATGAACAAAAAAAGAAGCGGCTGGAACAGCTGGCAGATTATGACAACTATCTGGCTTCACTAAAACAGCAGACCGAGGAAGCAAAAAAACAGCTGGATACAGCCTGCAAAAAAGTGTCTGCTGTGCGGCAGAAATATGCCAAAACACTGGTGGCTTCCGTTACCGGGGCATTGCGTGACCTGAATTTCTTAGACGTGGTCTTTGAAATGAAATTTGACCGTCTGGATGGCTATACAGCAAACGGATATGACGATGCACAGTTTCTGATCTCCACCAATCCCGGAGAGCCGGTAAAACCGCTTGGAAAAGTTGCATCCGGCGGAGAACTGTCCCGTATCATGTTAGCGATCAAGACTGTACTGGCAGATCAGGATGCCGTAGAGACACTGATCTTTGATGAGATTGACAGCGGGATCAGTGGAAGAACTGCACAGATGGTATCAGAAAAGATGAATGTGCTGGGAAGAACGCATCAGATCATCTGCATCACACATCTGCCGCAGATCGCAGCGATGGCAGATGCACATTATCTGATCGAAAAATCAGTAAAAGATAACAGCACGATCTCGACCATCCACAGATTAAGGGACGACGAGATCATAGAGGAATTATCCCGTATGCTTGGCGGTGTAGAGATTACCGATACCGTGCGGGAAAGCGCGAAAGAGATGAAACGCCTTGCAGCCTCCAAAAAACAATAGATGACACGCTTTGCTTGCAGACCTGTTATCAGAAATAAAATTGGAAGGAACTGACATCAGAAAACAAGGTTGAAAAACAGAATATGCAACATAATAAAAGAAGGTACCGTATGGTATCTTCTTTTTTTAGTGAAAAATGAGAACCGTGCAAGGTGTGTTTTCGTTGATGATAATAGAAAGCAGGGGGGCGGCAGGTATGCAAAAAAATCAAAGGTTAATACGTCAATTTACATTTTTGGGCTTTTTTCTGGTCGTGCTGTTCGCCGGAAAAACATTTCAAAATGCGGTACCGGACCAGATCTATGTAAAAATGGGAGAAAAACTGACCTATGATTTTGATGTGCCGGTATGTATGGTCTTAAACGAAGAGAGCAAGGAAGTGTTTGAGAACACGATAAAGGGGATAGACGGAGAAACGATGCCCTCTTACATGGTGACCTGTAAGCTGTTTGGTATTTTCCCGGTAAAAGAGATTGAGGTTGTGATGATAGAACCGAAGTCGGTCTATGCGGGTGGCATGCCGATTGGAATCTATGTAAAGACCAGGGGGGTGCTGATCGTTGGAACGGGCGAAGTGGATAGCAGGGCGGATGGACTCGTAAAACCGGCAGAAAACCGGGTAAAAAAAGGCGATTACATTGTTAGTATAAATGGAGAAAAAATAGAAGAAAAAGAGGATCTGGTAGAAAAGATCAACGCTTATGGAGAAAAAAAAGAAATTTTGGGGATCATCCGCAATGATTCTTATATGGAGGTCAGTCTGAAACCGGCAATGAGTGCCACGGGAAAATATATGCTCGGAATCTGGGTCAGGGATGACCTCGCCGGAGTCGGAACACTGACTTATTATGATGAGGCGGGAAATTATGGGGCACTCGGACATGCGGTCAGCGACGGAGAAACCGGAACATTGATGAGTCTGGAGCGGGGTTCGATCTATCATGCCAATATCATCGGGATCAAGAAGGGGGCGAGCGGAAAGCCCGGAGAACTTTCCGGTGTGATCGAGTACCGGGAGTTGGCGCGGCTTGGCACGATCGAAAAAAATACGCCGATCGGGATCTACGGAAGTTTAAATGGCAATCTGAACCTGTTACAGACCGGAAAAAACTATGAAGTGACCTACAAGCAGGATATCCATACCGGAACTGCTTATGTGCTGTCCTCACTAAATGGGGAACTTCAGTCCTATGAGATCAATATCGAGAGCATGGACTACAGCAACACCGAAGAGAACAAAGGCATCCTGTTCCGTGTCACAGATCCCAAACTTTTAGAACTGACCGGCGGAATCGTACAGGGGATGAGCGGCAGTCCGATCATCCAGAATGATAAGATCATAGGGGCAGTGACGCATGTTTTTATCAACGACCCGACCAGAGGGTATGGTATTTTTATCGAAAATATGATAGAACAGAATAAGGGATAATGGATTTAAGAAAGTGGGTTGAGAAGAAAAAGATGAAAACAAGGAAAGAGGCATTGGAATATGGCTTATCATTCCCGGATACTTATAAAGAGGCTCCGTTCCATGATCCAAACTGGGAACTGGTGCGGGTAAAGGGAAGCAAAAAAGCTTTTTTATGGGTATATGAAAAAGACGGAGTGATCTGCATGAATGTAAAGGTGGATCCGGAGTGGAGAGATTTCTGGAGAAACGCATACACATCCGTCATTCCGGGCTATCATCAGAATAAGGAGCACTGGAATACCATCCTTCTGGATGGGAGTATTCCGGATGATGATATCAAACGGATGATAGCAGAAAGCTATGACCGGGTCACGGACAGCCCGACGAAACGCATCTATGAGGCAGTAAAGAAGATTCCAAAAGGAAAGGTTGCGACCTATGGAAAGATTGCAGCCCTTGCCGGAGATGCAAAAATGGCACGGGCGGTCGGCAATGCACTACATAAAAATCCGGATCCCGGACAGATCCCGTGCTACCGGGTGGTCAATGCAAAGGGAGAACTGTCAGGAGAATTTGCATTTGGCGGAGCATGCGAACAGGCAAAGCGGCTGCGTGCGGATGGGATTGAAGTGACAGATGGCAGGGTGGACCTGCAAAAATATGGATGGGATGGAGAATAAAACGAAAAGGAGTCTATATGGAATCAAGAATACAGGAAGCAGTCAATAAAAAACGAAGCGGCTATAACTGTGCACAGGCAGTGGCATGTACCTATTGTGATCTGGTTGGTGTGGATGAGGAAACGATGCGAAAGATCACACAGGGGTTTGCCGTAGGGATGGGAACCATGGAGGCATCCTGCGGAGCGATCGCAGGTGCGGCAGTCATCCTTGGACTGTTAAATGATGATCCGGCAAAGACATTTGCAGATTCAAGAGCAATCATTTCAAAGTTTAAAGAACAGAACGGTTCCGTGATCTGCAAGGAATTAAAGGGCATAGAGAGTGGAACCGTCCTGAGGGAATGTAATGATTGTGTTATGGATGCCGCAAAGTTTTTAGAGGAGCAGATCCAGATTGAAAACAGGTAAAAGCCGGATAAAAAGATATCTTAAAAAATTGCCGGGTGAATACCGAAAAAATCTGAATTGTGACGAAAGGATACTTCCCTATTGCTCTAAAATATAGTACAATAAATCTCAAAGCACATTTTATTGCTTTAAAGTGAAAATGTACGAAGTAAGGAGAGCAGTATGGAGCGAGAAAATTTTAACAGCCGGCTGGGATTTATCCTGATCAGTGCCGGATGTGCGATCGGAATTGGAAATGTGTGGAGATTTCCTTATGTAGCAGGGTATTATGGAGGAGGATTTTTTGTCCTGTTTTACCTGTTGTTTCTGGTTGCATTCGGTGTCCCGATCCTGACGATGGAACTTGCAGTGGGAAGAGCGGCAAAAGCAAGTATTGCCTGTGCTTATTATAAACTGGAAAAGCCAGGAACTAAGTGGCATATTCATGGCAAAATAGCCTGGATCGGCAACTATATCCTTCTCTTTTTCTATACCACGGTTGCTGGTTGGATGCTGGGATACTTTTTTAAATATGCGTCCGGCAGCATGCAGGGAGTCAGTGATACAAAACAGCTTTTTTCCGAAGTGATGGCAGATCCGGCACAGATGACCGTGTGGATGCTTGCCGTTGTCGTGACCGCAGTGCTGGTGTGCAGCCTTGGATTGCAGAATGGCGTGGAGCGTATCACAAAATGGATGATGCTGATCCTGCTAGGTCTGATCTTAGTCCTTGCGGTTCACAGCCTGACACTGTCTGGGGCGTGGGAGGGAGTTTCCTATTATCTGATCCCGGATTTTGAACGGGTAAAGGAGGTAGGGTTCTTTTCCATGCTGATCGCAGCGATGAACCAGAGCTTCTTTACGTTAAGTCTTGGAATGGGGTCTATGATGATCTTTGGCAGCTATATCGGAAAGGACAGAGGCTTATTAAGTGAAAGTATTCAGATCACGATATTAGATACATTTGTTGCTCTGATGTCAGGGCTCATCATCTTTCCTGCCTGCTTTTCCTACGACATTCCGACCGACAGTGGGCCAAGCCTGATCTTTATTACGATACCGAAGGTATTTGAGTATATGACAGGAGGTCGTATCTGGGGCATTTTATTCTTTTTGTTTATGACGTTTGCAGCATTATCAACAGTTATTGCTGTGTTGGAAAATATCATAGCGTGCAATATGGAACTGTTCCATATCAGCAGGAAAAGGGCAAGCATCCTGAACTTTTTTGTCCTGGCGATCGGCAGTATGCCGTGTGTGCTTGGGTTTAATGTGTTTAGTAACATTCATCCTCTGGGAGAGAGCAGTACGATATTGGATTTCGAAGATTTTTTAGTCAGCAATCTGATCCTTCCGTTTGGAAGTCTTATCATCCTGCTGTTTTGTGTGTCAAAACGGGGATGGGGATTTTCTTATTATCTGGAAGAATGTAATGCAGGAAATGGTTGGAAAATGCCTGCAAAAATACGATTTTATGTTACGTGGATCTTACCGTTTATCGTATTGTTTATTGCGGCAAACGGATTGTTCTAGGAATGGTACAATCGTGTTTTTTTTCTTGAAATCCACCAAAAATGTGCTATGATTAATGCAAAATGGCGAACAGTGGGTGAAACGAATGATACAGGATGAGAAAAATAACGAAATGCTTGCAGACAAATATATGGATGAAGCCAGAAAGGCACTGGCAGACAACCGGTTAAAAGATGCCATACAGCTTGGAGAAAATGCATCCTATCTATATAAGAAGAACGGAAACTATCTGGCATATACGTTCAGTATCAATCTGTTAGGAGTGATTCATGCTTCTATGGGAAATGAAAATGCTTCCATTGATTACTACCTGGATGCACTGGAACTGGCATTGAGATATGGATACAGCCAGACACTGGCATTGATTTATAATAATATTGGTACAAGGTATCAGCAGCTGAGACAAAATGGTAAGGCAATTGAATATTTCCAGCGTGCAGTGGATATGTTAAAGAAACCGGAATGCATGAAAGAAAAGCGATACGAAATCTGGAAACAGGCTAGTTACCTGAATCTGGCAAAGGCTTACATTGAAGAGCGGATGTATGGGCTTGCCGAAGATAAGATTAAAGAGGCAAAAAAACAGGTGGCTGATTGGAGTAATCCATATTATTACAGTTATCTGGTTCTGGAGTGCAGACTCTATTGGAATGTTGGAAAAAAAGAGGAGGTATATCAGAGGATAGGAGATATCCTTGAGTACGCGGAAAAAACAGAAAATGTATCCGATTATGAAGAGGATATGAAGGATATCTGCAATTTGTTCCGGAATATGAAAGAGTATGAGAACTGGAAATATGTGATTACCTGCTTTGAAAAACGCGTCAGCAAGATGGATAATATACATTTCCAGCTGCTTCTGACCGAATCATGGATGGATTACTGTCTGGAGACTGGAAACAGGGAGCGTTATGTGGAATTATGTGTGCAGCATGCAGACCTTTATCACAAACAGAAAAAGGAAACCGATCAGGAGCGTGCAGCTGCCATTGATGTAAAAATTGCACTCCGTGAAAAGGAACTGGAGCGGAAAAGCGCAGAAAAGAGGTCGCATATCGACGCATTGACTGGGCTTGGCAACCGTTATCTTCTGGAAAAGGATATCAAAAATCTTCTTTCGAAAAAGCAGAACAGGGATATTACGATAGGTGTTTTGGATATTGATTACTTCAAAGAACACAATGATACCTATGGACATATTGAGGGGGATAGATGCTTAAGGTCTGTAGCATCCATTATTGAAGCAGCGACAAAAGATATCGGGCATGCGTACCGATTTGGTGGAGATGAGTTTGTGATATTGATGGAGACTGGGGACGAGAAACAGGTTGCACAGATTGCAGAGCGGATCAAAACGAAGATCAAAGAAGCAACAGAGATGAATGAGGTCATTGCAAAAGAGAAAAAGACTACACTCTCCCAAGGGTATGCAGTGATCGGAGTGGAACAGGCTGTGGATGAGAAGAAACTGATCGATATAGCGGACAAAGCTCTGTATTATGTAAAAAAACACGGAAAAAATGGATATCATATTATAAAAGGACAAGAGTTTGGAAGTTAGCGACGTCATTCGACAAAAAAGTTTGCACTAAAATCAGTATCATCAAAATGCAAATATTTTTGTCACAGGAGGGCTGAAATGGAAAAACTAAATGTTGCAATTGCGGATGATAATGAGAGAATGTTGCGATTACTGGGAAATATTATCGAAAGTGATGACGAATTGAATGTGGTAGGAACCGCAAAAGATGGGGAAGAAGCATACCATGTGATAAAAACAAAAGAGCCGGATGTCGTATTGCTTGATATTGTGATGCCAAAGCTGGATGGTCTGGGAGTATTGGATCGTGTCAATAACGACAAAAACATTAAGAAACATCCAACTTTTATTATGATCAGTGCGATCGGTCAGGAGAAGATAACAGAGGATGCGTTTAATCTGGGTGCGGATTACTACATTATGAAGCCATTTGACAATGATATGGTCATCAACCGGATCAAAACCGTAAAACATCATTCTCAGACAAAATCTCAGGAGATCCGCAAAGTCAATGCCTACCAGAAAGCGGAAGAACTGACCGAGCATAATCTGGAATCCGATGTGACAAAGATCATTCACGAAATCGGAGTCCCGGCACATATTAAGGGATATCAGTACTTAAGGGATGCAATCGTCATGTCTGTGAATGATATGGAAATGTTAAATTCCATTACCAAAATTCTTTATCCAACAATCGCCAAGAAATATCAGACGACATCCAGTCGTGTGGAGAGAGCGATCCGACATGCGATCGAAGTGGCATGGAGCAGGGGTAAGATGGACACAATCGATGAGATGTTTGGTTATACGATCCACAATGGAAAGGGAAAACCAACAAATTCTGAGTTTATTGCCCTGATCACAGACCGGATACGTCTCGAATATAAAATCTATTAAGACTTTCCATCAAAAGGAAAAAGAGTTATAATATCCTTAAGATTTCAGGAAGATTCTTGGAGCTTGGAGGGCTTATAACATGAAAAAAATATTATTTGCTACATCAGAGGCTGTACCTTTCATTAAAACAGGAGGTCTTGCAGACGTGACCGGCTCGCTGCCGCGATATTTTGACAAGGATGAATATGATGTTCGTATCATTCTGCCAAAATATGCCTGCATGGACGAAAAATGGAAAGGGCAGCTTCAATTTTTGTGCCATTTTTATGTGCACTTAAGCTGGCGGGAACAGTACGTTGGGATTTTTAAAACAAAATATGAAGGAATTACTTATTATCTTGTAGACAATGAGTTTTATTTTGCAGGAGACAGACCATATCATAATATATATGAGGATGTTGAGAAATTTGCTTATTTTTCCAAAGCAGTGTTGGAGGCTCTGCCATATCTTGATTTCTGTCCGGATGTGATCCACTGCCATGACTGGCAGACCGGTCTGATTCCGGTGTTTTTAAGGACACTTTATGGAGATGAGCCGTACTACGCAGGTATCAAGACGGTATTTTCCATTCACAATCTCAAGTTTCAGGGAAGATGGACATTACCGGCGGTTATGGATATCACAGGACTGCCAGAGCAGATCTTTACTTCAGATAAGCTTGAATCTTATGGAGAGGCAAACTACTTAAAGGGTGGAATTGTCTATGGGGATGCGGTAACGACCGTGAGTCCAACCTACGCCTATGAGATTACGACACCTGAGGGCGGGGAAGGGCTGGATGGACTTTTGTATGCCTGCCGGAATAAATTATATGGTATTTTAAATGGCATTGATGATGTCGAGTATAACCCGAAGACAGACCCGTTCATTGAGGCACAGTATGACAGCAGGAACGTGCAGCAGGGAAAGGCAAAAAACAAAGCAAAACTGCAGCAGATGATGGGATTAGAGGAAAATGAAAGTATCTTCCTGCTTGGCATGGTATCCCGAATGACAGACCAGAAAGGGTTTGACCTGATCGCCTATGTGATGGACGAGATGCTTGCAAAAGAAAAGATCCAGTTTATTGCAGTAGGAACCGGCGAGGATCGTTATCAGGATATGCTGCACTATTTCGCAGGAAAATATCCGGGCAGGGTAAGTGTTACAATCGGATATTCAGAAAGTCTGGCACATCAGGTGTATGCTTCCTGCGACGGCTTTTTGATGCCGTCTTTGTTTGAACCATGCGGTTTGAGCCAGTTGATGAGCCTGCGTTATGGTACGGTGCCGATCGTCCGTGAGACTGGTGGACTGAAAGACACCGTAGTAGCTTATAATGAATACACGAAAGAGGGAACCGGATTTTCCTTTGCAAATTATAATGCCCATGAGATGCTCCGCACCATCCAGTATGCACTGAGCGTGTATTATGGAAAGAGAGCAGACTGGAAACAGTTGGTGGAACAGGGCATGCAGGAAGATTTTTCTTGGAGGAAATCTGCAAAAAAATACGAAGATTTATATCAAAAGATCACATGCTGAGCCGTTTTTGTTCTCTTGAATAGAAATAGACGTGGTCAGAGAGCACCTCTTCTCGGGTAAGTTGTGATGCGTTGACTTCACGTACCATGGCATTGAGTTCTTCCGGAGAACTGTTGTCAGAGGCAGGAATCAAAAGCACCTCATGGATGCTGCTTGGCAGGATATAGAAATCCGAGGCGAAATGTTCGGCGAAACTCTGAAGCAGATCCTGATACAGGATACAACCTGAACCATTAAGTCTGGCACAGTTGGAGAGCATATACATGGGAAATTCATTCTCCTGTAATTCATCCGGGAGTGGTGTATCCGTACCGAGCAGTTCTAAAAGAACCTCAGACATGTTTCTCAGATCGTAGGGAAGCAGTTTTGGTGTATTTGAGATGGCAAGCGCATACAGATCATCGTCTGTAATATTCCAAAGGGACAGGTGCTGATGCCGGATCAAAATGGTTGCAGTTCCGGTCTGATTGGTGTGGATCAGGCAGTTAAAAACGATGGCAAGATCCAGATAACGAAAATGGGGGACATCCGAAAGGAGTTCCCTGTTTTTTTCATAGTTGATGAGCTTAAAAACGATGCGTTCCCTGACTTTTTCATAGGATGTGAAAAAGGAGATATCAATGGAAGAAACGAAAGGAGTTTCCTGATAGATGGCAAGGATAGAAGACAGCACATCAGAAAGCGGCTGACCTTTCTGGTACTGGTTAAAATAATAATTCAAATAAACGGTGGGAGAGAGATTCTGCCCCGGACGAAATACGGTAAGACCATCAAGGTGCGTGTTGTTATTTTTTACAATGTCCTGAATGGAAATAGTTGCAGATGAGCCAAGCTCACGCGCTACGTGTTGCATGATATACTGTTTGAATTCCTGATATGTCATAAGACCTCCTGTAAAAGACAGGAGAAAGTAATACTGCATGCTACAGATAGTGATAGACCGGGAAAGCCATAAACTACTGCGTGCTGTCAGTGTAACACAGGATTCTGACAAGTGCAATAATAAAATTATTTTTTTAAAAATGAAAGATTTTTTAAATTAGATATTGCAATTTGAAAAAAATCCGATATAATAGTTTCATGTGACCTGCAAAAAGTAAGAGCAAGGCAAGATGCCGATATGGCTCAGTTGGTAGAGCAACGCATTCGTAATGCGTAGGTCGTCGGTTCGAGTCCGACTATCGGCTTTATAAAAGATAAAACTCTCAGTACTTCAAAAGGGAAGATAATGGGAGTTTTATTTTTTATAAAGGCAAGTTACAAATTTGACCAAGAGTGTCATAGGAGGAAAGTATTATGAAGAAAAAAGTAATGAGCTTACTGCTTGCAACAGCAATGACAGCTTCTCTCCTTGCAGGATGCGGCAGCAGTTCAAACGCAGGTACTGCATCCAACGGAGCAGCAGACAATGCAGCAGACCAGACAACCACAGAGAGCAATGAGGCATCTGACAACAAGACATCTGATAAAGCTTCAGATCAGAAGATCGCTATGATCACAGACTCTGGAGATATCACAGATGAGTCTTTCAACCAGATCACATGGGAGACCTGTATTGCATATGGTGATGCAAATGGTATCGAGTACGAGTACTACAAACCAGCAGAGGATACAGACGAAGAGAGAATCAATGCGATCGACCTTGCAGTATCCGAGGGTGCCAATGTAATCGTTATGCCAGGTTACTTATTCGGACCTGCAATCGCAGAAGAGCAGGATTTATATCCGGATGTTTCTTTCATCGCAGTTGACGTAACAGAAGGTGATATCGTAAATCTTGCTGGTGAAAGCGTAGGAATCGGTGATAATGTTTACATCTGTTCTTTCCAGGAGGAGCAGGCAGGTTACTTAGCAGGTTATGCAGCAGTAAAAGATGGATATACAAGCCTTGGTTTCCTCGGTGGTATCGCAGTTCCTGCAGTTATCCGTTATGGTTACGGATACATTCAGGGTATCAACGATGCAGCAGAAGAACTTGGTGTTGATGTAAACGTAAAATACTACTATGGCGGACAGTTCTATGGTGATGATGCGATCACAGCACGTATGGAAGGCTGGTATGCAGACGGAACACAGGTTGTATTTGCATGTGGTGGTGGTATCTACACATCCGCAGTATATGCAGCAGAAGAACATGATGGAAAAGTAATCGGTGTTGACGTTGACCAGCATCCAAAGATCGGTGATACCTGTATCACATCTGCTATGAAAGGACTTGGTTCTGCAGTAGAGAATGCTCTGGATTGCTACTTCAATGGAAACTGGGCTTCTATCGGTGGAAAGTCTGAGCAGTTAGGTCTTTCCCAGGGTGATTACCTTGGACTTCCTACAGATGAGGCATCATGGGGCTTTACAACATTTACAGTAGATGAATATGAGACCGTATTAGCTGGTATCAAAGATGGTTCTATCGCAGTATCAAATGATACAGAGAATCAGCCGGAAGTTGGCTCTCACGTTACCGTTGATTACGTAGAGTAAAATTGCCTTGAAAGGGGAAGAGAAAAATCTCTCTTCCTCTTTTTTTTATGAAGAGAAGATGTTATACTGATAATATCATATACAAAAATGAAGAGGAAACAGGTCTATGGAAAATGAATACATTATTGAGATGTTAAACATCACAAAAGAATTTCCTGGAATCAAGGCTAATGATAATATTACCTTGCAGTTGAAAAAAGGGGAAATCCATGCACTTCTCGGAGAGAATGGAGCTGGAAAGTCTACTCTGATGAGCATTCTTTTTGGTTTGTATCAGCCGACCTCCGGAGTCATTAAAAAGAATGGAAAGGAAGTACAGATCAATACTCCGAATGATGCGAATGATTTAAATATTGGAATGGTTCATCAGCACTTCAAACTGGTAGACATTCTGACAGCAGCAGAAAATATCATTCTCGGACTGCCGGGAAAACAGATCCTGAATATGAAGCAGGTGAATAAAGAGATTCTTGAACTGGCTGCA
>URUD01000002.1 GCA_900550935.1 uncultured Roseburia sp. | reverse complement strand
AAAAACAGCGAGCCCAACTTCTGGCTCTCCTGCCTGATAATTGATAAGGACGCTATGTGCAAGCAGGTAAGGAGCGATAACGACGCCTGCTACATAACAGAAACGGGTAAAACCTGCCCGACCGAAATACTTGAAACATTGGCAAAATACAACGCTGAGGGCAGCCCTATATGGAAGCCTATGCATATGCAGCCGGTATTTGCGGATTGCGATTACATTGACAACGGAAAGGTTGGCGAGAGCCTGTTTGAGAATGGTGTCTGCCTGCCAAGCGATACCAAGATGACAGATGAGGATTTGAAGCGCATCTGCACGATTATCAGAGGATTGTGGAAGTAAATGAGACAAGAGATCTATGCCAGAAGTATTAAGAGAAAGCTGGATATTTTGCTGTCTGGTGCTGCACTGGTGATCTTAAGCCCTGTGATGGCAATGACTGCCTGGCAGGTGAAAGAGAAGCTGGGAAGTCCGGTGCTGTTCACACAGCTGCGGCCTGGAAAAGGCGAGAAGATATTTAAGATGTACAAGTTCCGAACCATGTATGTCCAGACCGAGGAAGAAGAGAAAAAAGGCTGGACACAGAAAAATGATCCGCGTATCACGAAAGTGGGACGCTTTTTGCGAAAGACAAGCCTGGATGAATTTCCACAGCTTTTTAATGTATTAAAAGGGGATATGAGTCTGGTTGGTCCGAGACCGGAGCGGCCGCAGTATGTGGAGAAGTTCCGTGAGGAGATCCCCCGTTATATGATCAAACATCAGGTCAGACCCGGTATGACGGGCTGGGCGCAGGTAAATGGCTACCGCGGGGATACCTCCATACGAAAGAGGATCGAGCATGATTTGTATTATATTGAGAATTGGACACTGGGACTCGACGTTAAGATCCTGTTCCTGACGATTTTCAAAGGTTTTATAAATAAAAATGCGTATTAGGAGAAAATATTTATGAGCAAAACAGAGCAAGGAAAAACAAGGGCAGGACAGGGGAGCACAAAAAAGGCATCTGCCAGAAGAAAAAAGAAACAGCAGAAAAAGATACTGATCGTGGTCGTTGAGATCCTGGTACTGCTTATTTTGGCAGCGGTATTATTTGTTGTTGTAAAGTTTTCCAAAATCCAGAAAGATACCACATTTGATGCAGACAAGGTAGAGGTCAATGAAGGTATTTCCTCAGAGGCAAAGGAGATCATGCAGGGATATACGACAGTTGCCCTGTTTGGACTGGATAACCGTTCCAATGGTAATCTTTCCAAAGGTAACAGTGATGTTATCATTATTGCAAGTATCAACAACGATACTCACGAAGTAAAAATGGCATCTATTTACCGAGACAGTTATCTGGATATCGGCAATGGTACCTTTAAGAAATGTAATGCAGCTTATTCCGCAGGAGGTCCGGAGCAGGCAATCTCCATGTTAAACAAAAACTTAGACCTTGACATTACAGACTATGTAACCGTAGACTTCAATGCAGTCGTAGAATGTGTTGATTTATTAGGTGGAGTTGTCATCCCGGAAGTAACCGATGAAGAGGCAGTGCTGATGTACGGCTACATGGATGAGATCAACAAACTGACCAAACACAACTCCAAGTACTTATCCAGTGGTGGAACCAACGTAACAATGGACGGTGTTCAGGCATGTGCTTATTCCCGTATCCGTTATACTGCAGGTAACGATTATAAACGTACTGAGCGTCAGAGAACCGTAATTGCAGCTATGATCGAAAAGGCACAGTCTTCCAACTTAAAGACAATCAACAGTCTGATTGATGCATTGTTCGGAGACATTAAGACAAGCTATACCAATACAGACCTGATGGCACTGGCAGCACAGGTATTCAATTATAAATTAGGCGAGACAACAGGTTTCCCATTTGAGAAGAATACTAAGAAACTTGGCTCTAAGGGTGATTGCGTTATTCCGTGTGATCTGGAATCAAACGTAAAACAGCTTCATGCGTTCCTGTATGATGATAACTCTTACGAGACAACTGATACTGTGAAGAAAAGCAGTGCACAGATCATCAATGATACAGGCTACCGCCAGGGAGATGGATATTAAAATGACAGTGGATGTAATCATTCCAACCTATAAACCAAGCGATACCCTTTGTCTGCTTCTGCAAAAACTGCAGGAGCAGACCTTTCTTATTCATAGGGTATTGATCTTAAATACAGAAGAGGCTTTGTGGGAAGAAGCAGTAAAGAAATATCCCATCGAAGCAGCACTAAAAAAATTACCGCACGAGATCTATCACATCCGAAAAGACGAATTTGACCATGGTGGAACCAGACTTTTCGGAGCAGAGCAGTCATCGGCGGATATTCTTTTGTTTATGACACAAGATGCAGTTCCGGCAAATGCGTTTCTGGTAGAGGAACTGGTGCAGGGACTTCGGGATGCCGATACGGCAGTCGCATATGCAAGGCAGCTTCCAAGAGAGGACTGTTCGGTCGTAGAGCGTTATACCAGACAGTTTAATTATCCGGAGCAGAGCAGAAAAAAGGGAATGGAAGATATCGCAACACTCGGGATCAAGACATTTTTCTGTTCGGATGTATGTGCAGCTTACAAGCGAAACGTGTTTGAGTGCTTGGGCGGATTTGAAACGCCGGTGATCTTTAACGAGGACATGTTTTTTGCGGCAAAAGCGATCGATGCCGGATATTATGTTTATTACGCGGCGCGCGCAGAAGTGATCCATTCCCACAATTATACGATGGCACAGCAGTTTCACAGGAACTTTGATCTGGCGGTATCACAGCAGCAGCACCCGGAGATCTTCGAGCAGGTCAGTTCCGAAGCAGAGGGCATGAAATTAGTCCTTGGCACGGTAAGGCACCTGATCGCGGTCGGGAAACCGCACCTGATCTTCCAGCTTGGTTTCCAGTGCATTGGGAAATATGCCGGTTACCGGATGGGAAAGCACTATAAGAGACTGAGTAGAAAACAAATCTTACGCTATACGATGAATCAGGATTACTGGACAGGAATTTGGAAAGATTGAAAGGTTTTTATCGGATGAAAGAGAAGAAACGGTATCTATTATTTTGGACATTGATGTTTTTGGGAGCCCTGCTTATTTTAAGTCAGGTGGGGTATTCCGATGGCGACGATGTCTTTTTTTATCAATATTCCCGCAGCATGGGATTTTTCGAATACTTAAGCTGGCGTTATGAATCCTGGGTAGGAAGAATGGCGGGAGAGGCAATGGTATACGTTGCATTTCGCAGTAATATCTGGCTCTGGCGTATCGTAGATGCCCTGATGCTAGTCCTGCTTCCGGTCGGGATCATAAGGCTGGCAGAAAAGACAGCAGGAGTGCGCAGTGCGGATATCTGGCATGGGATCGCTTCAGTTTCCGGCTATTTTCTGATGGCGGCAACCACATTCGGCTATGCAGCGGTATGGATGAATGGATCGATCTTTTATACCTGGTCTTTTACCTGTGGGATCTGGGCATTACAGCCGGTGGCAGATCTGGTGTTTGACGGGGAACATTTTAAGCGCAGACAGCTTTTCTATGCAATCCCCTGTGCAGTGATCGCCAGCATGTCGATCGAACAGATGGGGGCGGTGTTGTTTACCTTAGAGCTGCTTGCCGTTCTGTTTTTATACTGGAGAGACCGGAAGATTTCATGGGAACTTTGTTTGCAGACAGCGGTCACGGCAGCTGCCTTTGCCGTTCTGTTTTTAGCACCGGGCAATGAGCTTCGTGTGGCATCGGAGGTCACGAACTGGATGCCGCAGTATCCGTCGCTGACTTTTGGACAGCATCTGTTTATTACGGCCCAGTGGCTTATTTCTTCTTTTGCCAATGAAAATAAGCTGTTCCTTGCGGGTATCTGGATGATTGGAATCCTGCTTTTAAAAGAGCGCAGAAAGGATGGCTCAAATGATAGATCCGATTCCGTCTGGATGTGTTTTGCCGGTATTTTTACTGTAGTATCCTGTCTGCCGTTTCTGGGGATCACGGTTCTCTCTGACGTTGGAATGGACATCGGGGATATTATGCTTTGCATTGACCGGGTGCCGGAAGTGTCAGATCTGACCACACAGAATGTGATCGCACTTATTTTCTGGGGTGTGGCACTGATCTTTACCTTTGCGTATCTGTGGAAGATAACAGGACATAAGATCACATTACTGCTTGCCTATCTGGCAGGGATCGCCAGCGAAGCGATCATGTATTTTTCTCCGACCATGTATGCTTCGGGGGCAAGGGTCTATTATCTGACCGACCTGCTCTATTTATATATCATCCTGACACTTTCTATGAAATTAAAACAGGATAAGTGGAGAAAGGCATTTGAGATCGGCATGATGGGGATGGGTATCCTGCATTTTCTGTATCAGTTTAAAACTTTTGCAATCTGGTTAAGTTAAAAGACATAAAGTTTTGATAGTTCCGTCACAAATAGAACACAAATTACCAGTAGACTGTATCTTGTGATAAGGAAATAGAACACCTGTTACAGAAGGAGAGATGAGTATTATGGATAACAACCAGTACACCAATAACAATAATAGTAACAGCACAAATAACAACGTAAATAACAACAGCAGCAACAACGACCGCTTCTATACTTACGGACAGCAGAGCAGCCAGTATCAGAACCAGAATGGCAGTTACCAGAACAATAGTACCAATGGTACTTACCAGAGTCAGGGAACCTACCAGTACGGTGGCAGCCAGAACAATGGCACTTATCAGTACCAGGGCAATGCTTACCAGAACGCACCGAGAAAAGAGCGGAGGAAGAGAGAGAGAAAGCCGGGCGGCTTTGGTACAAAGGTTGCAAAATGTGCAGCACTGGCACTGGTCTTTGGACTGGTATCAGGAACCGTATTTGAAGGCGTTCATTATGCTTCCGGTCAGCTTTTCCCGGAAAGCACATCAGCACAGAGCAGCAGTGACACGAACGTTCTGACACAGAATACCGGAGATAGCAAAGTGCAGGCAACCTCCACTTCATCCAGTTATGTTGCAACGGATGTTTCTGATATTGTAGACGCCACGATGCCATCCATTGTAGCTATCACAAATGTGAGCGAGACAGAGTATCAGAACTTCTGGGGTGGAATGCCACAGACCTATGAAAGTACAAGCTGTGGTTCCGGTTTCATTGTATCCGAGGATGACAGCAGTCTTTATATCGCAACCAACAATCATGTAGTTGAGGGTGCAACCAGCCTGACTGTTACTTTTAACGACGAATCAACGGTAAGTGCTGAGGTAAAGGGAACCGATCCTTCTACTGACCTTGCAGTCCTTAAAGTAGATTTATCCAGCATTGAGAGTGATACCTTAAACAACATCAAAGTTGCAACACTGGGCGACTCAGACAGCCTGCGTGTCGGCGAAGCAAGTATCGCGATCGGTAACGCATTAGGCTATGGACAGTCTGTTACAACCGGATGTATCAGTGCATTAAACAGAACCGTATCTGTATCTGAGTCAGGAAGCAATACAAATTATTCTGCAGAGCTGATCCAGACAGATGCAGCCATCAATCCGGGTAACAGTGGTGGTGCCCTGTTAAATGCAAAGGGTGAAGTGATCGGTATCAACTCCGTAAAATATTCCGATACTTCTGTAGAGGGAATTGGATATGCCATTCCGATCAACACAGCAGCACCGATCATCAATGATCTGATCACAAAAGAAAAAGTAGATCAGGCAGACAGTGCTTATCTTGGAATTGCCGGAGTCGATGTTACAAGTGATGTATCACAGACTTACAGTATGCCGGCAGGTGTATATGTAGCACAGGTTACAGAGGGTTCTGCAGCAGAGCAGGCAGGCATCATCAAAGGCGACATCATCACAACATTTGATGGAAAAGAAATTGGTTCCATGGAAGAATTAAAGACAACTTTGGAGTATTACAAAGCAGGTACTACCGTAGATGTGGTCATTCAGAGATCAACCAATGGACAGTATGCAGAGCAGACCATTTCCGTAACACTTGGTAAGAAAGCATAAGAGATAAGATGAAAACTCGTTATCATAAACGCTGGAATGAATAAAAAACTGGCACAGGAAGATAAAAATTTTCCTGCGCCAGTTTTTTGCATTAATTAATGTTCCATTTTCCAGATCGCAGCGGAGTAAGGAGAAAGTTCACTTCCACCACCAAAATCATGTGGGGTATCGGTGATCAGTTCCTGCGCCATGCCGCAGCCGGCATCAAAGTGCGCCATAAAAGGTGCGTCTTCTGCATTGATCGCAACCAAAACGCGTTCGTGTTCACTTTTCCGTTCAAAGATACACTGTTTATTGGTCAGGAGAACGGAGCGGAAATTACCGTAATTGAGTGCCTCAGAGGATTTTTTAACCTCGGCAAGGCGGCTGATAAAGGTGGTCAGTTCCGTCCACTCCGGTGCAGCAAAGCAGGCGCGTAAGGCAGGATCGCCGTCCTCTTTTCTTGCTTTTGCACCCCATTCACTGCCATAGTATACACATGGGATGCCCGGCATGCCAAACATCAGAGCGTAGATCAGTGGCAGATGTTTTTCATTCTGAAGGAGACTTGCGATACGGCTGACATCATGATTGTCAACAAAGGAAAGTAAATGTTTGCCTTTGTAGAGCGTCCAGTCTTCCGGTCCGAACTGCCGCAGCAGCGAGTGATTGATCTCAAACATGTTCATGCTGTTAAAACTGGAGTGAAGTCCTTTGTAACACTCGTAGTTGGTAACCGAATGTAACATCGCATCATTTGCCCACTGGTTATAGTCTCCATGCAGGGTTTCTCCGACCAGGAAGAAATCCGGTTTTAAACCGTCACAGAAAGAACGGAGACGACGCAGGAAATCGTGATCCAGACAGTAGGCAACGTCAAGGCGCAGTCCGTCAATATCAAATTCCTCGACCCAGCCTTTGATCGCGGAGAGGATATGGGAGACGACTTCCTCGTTGCGGAGGTTTAATTTGACAAGGTCAAAATTGCCCTCCCAGCCCTCGTACCACAGACCGTCGTTGTAGTTGGAATTTCCGTCAAAATTGATATAAAACCAGTCTTTGTATGGGGAGTTCCATCTCTTTTCCAAAACATCCTGAAAAGCGAAGAACCCACGGCCGACATGATTGAACACGCCGTCTAAGATCACTTTGATGCCCTCGTTGTGCAGATTTTTACATACAGTGGCAAAATCTTCGTTGGTACCAAGACGGGTATCGATCTTTGTGTAGTCTCTGGTATTGTATCCATGGGTGTCGGATTCAAAGACCGGAGAAAAATAGATGGCATTGGCACCTAATTTTTTGATGTGCGGGATCCAGTCATTTACTTTTGTGATGCGGTGCTCTAAGACACCATCGTTTTCAAAGGGAGCACCACAGAACCCCAGAGGATAGATCTGATAAAAAACACTTTCGTAAGCCCACATAAGAAACCTCCTTTATGATTCGCGTTTGCTCATTTCTCTTGATTTATTGGAGCAGGCGCGTTGTGCCGAAATGACAGCGTTGCGGAAACCGTGCTGCTCTAATGCGGCAACCGCCTCGATCGTCGTGCCGCCCGGGGAACAGACTGCATCCTTTAATACGGCAGGATGGGAGCCGGTTTCCAAGACCATTTTTGCCGCACCGTAAACGGACTGGGCAGCAAATTTATATGCCTGTGCACGCGGCATGCCGTCTGCAACCGCTGCATCTGCCATCGCCTCGATAAACAGATAGACATAGGCAGGAGAAGAACCGGACACGCCGACTACGGCATCCATCAGGCTCTCCGGGATGAGTTCTGCCTTGCCAAAGCAGTTGAAAATGGAGAGGATCTCCTCAGCTTCTTCCGGTGTCACCTGCGAATTGATGCAGAGTGCGCTCATTGCCTCCCCGACCAGTGCAGGCGTGTTTGGCATGGCGCGCACCAGTTTGATCTCTTTTCCAAAAGCCTGCTCGATCGCATCGATCGGCTGACCGGCAGCAATCGAGACGACGATACAGCTGTTCTTGATGGAACCTGCGATCTGCGGGATGACCTCGGCAAATTTGTTTGGTTTTACAGCGAGAAACAAAATATCACTGCGTTCTGCAACGGTTTCATTGGAGAGCGTGGTCTCAATGGAGAACCGGGAGCGTATCTTTTCAAGGGTATCAGCGGAATGGGCACTGGCGATGATCTGGCTGGTCGTGACCAGTGAGGCATCTAAAATACCACCGATCATGGCACTTCCCATATTTCCGGCACCGATAAAACCGATTATCTTATCAATCATGTTCGTATGCACCTCTTTCTATAGAATCAAATATAGTAATATCCTAGTTCATTTTACCTAAAACGTCAACCGATCAAAGAGGATTCAAACAGAATCCTAAAA
Source organism: uncultured Roseburia sp. (assembly GCA_900550935.1). Lineage (GTDB taxonomy): Bacteria > Bacillota > Clostridia > Lachnospirales > Lachnospiraceae > Roseburia. The sequence goes on along the minus strand of URUD01000002.1, from coordinate 127,981 downwards.
AATAAATATTTCTTTAATTTTAGAGCCATACTATTTACAGAAATGAAATAGTAAGATAATCTGTTTATGAAGTATTAGAGAATGCTGATAAGAAAAGAGGTATATTGATTATGAAGAAAAAACTGATCATGAGTGTAATGGGCATAATGCTTTATGCAGCAGTATTAGGCGGCTGTGGACAGACAGAGATGAAACAGGATAATGTTGTGACGAGTAATAGTGAGGACGGAAAACAGGGAGAAACAACAGAAGAAAAGGAATTGACAGGAACGATTGATGAGATAAAAGATTTTATGTTTGTCATTACAGATGAGAATGATACGCCATATAGTTTCAACTTTGAAAAAAAGCCGGAAGGATTGGAGAATGTCAGCAATGGAGATACTGTGACTGTAAAATATACAGGAACAATTTCTGAGGTAGATCCGTTTGTGGGAGAGGTAATATCTGTTGAAAAGGCAAAATAAGACCAAAACAGTAATTAAATTATCAACTGTGATCATGTGTGTGTCTATGATGCTGAGCGCCTGTGCAAAAACAGTACAGAGCCAGAAGATGCCGACTGCAACTTACATGGGAGGAAACAATACCATTACTGAGATCTGCAGGGAACTGCGTTCTGCGGGAGCTTCCAATGTGGATACATTTCAGAAATGGGTAATTGATTTTGCTGATTCTGCCGGAAAAGATGCAAAGCTGGAGGATACCTGGTCAGATCCGGAGAAAATGAAAGCAGATATTGGCAAATGTATGGATGGTTGGGAACAGAATCATGACTATTCAGACACAGACTGCAGAATGACAGCTTTTCTTTTGCTGGATGGGCTGCTTCATGCAGATACAACGGAAGACAGTTATGAGGGAACCTACTTAATGTTTGACATGGAAGCGATAGAGGATTCAGACAGATATGAAATCATAAAAACGAACAAAGACATGTTTGCCACACTCTACGGTGAAAAGGCTGTTACGGATAAAAAAAATCCGGAGGCTACATTTTCGGATAGCTGGAAACATTATGGATTTGAAATAGACAGCGACAGGATATCGCTTCTTAGTATAGTAATATATGATCCATATTCTGAGGTCGTTTTTGTGGGTCATACGGGTATACTGATAGAATACAGCGACTATTATTTATTCGTAGAAAAGATTGCATTTGAACAGCCATATCAGGCAACAAAGGTGCATACTATGGAGGAACTGCTCAATATCATGTCATTAAGACCAGAATATTTTGGAGAAGAGGGAGAGGCTGGACCATTTGTTTATAATAATGGTGAATACATTGGAACATTAAAGAAAAACAGTTAGCAGATGATCAAGACACTTTTGAACAGATATAATTTGTGCAAAGTAATTGACATCAGAGAAGTTTTACAGTCAGTTGAGCGAAAGAGCACAGGATTAATAATGAAAGAAGAGGGACATTATTTATTGTAGAAGAAAGCTATTATGAGACGGATGGAAGACGTCATGCGTCACCGCATTTATTCCTCATTACAGATAATGACGACGGAATAATGCTCTCTTCTTATGAAATTCCGGCAGGAGAAAATAAGAATACATTTTCTTATGATTCCATGAGTGTCGTGGAATATAGCAAACTAAAAAAATCTGAGAAGTTTACACCTGCATTGTATCAGGAAAAAGATGGTGTATGGGAAGGGGGAAGTATAAGCCATTTTACCCCGAATATGACATTCAGATTATGGGAGAAGTTTTCAGACACTTGTCTGGAGGTATCGGAAAGTATGGAAGTGAATGGAAATAGAACCTTCGGGTATGATGTTCCGATTATTTATAAGAGGGTATAACATAAAGGGAAACTTACTTAGTACAAATTTAAACTTCTTAGAGAAAACAAAATTTTGCAGATAAAATAATAGTCAGACATGAACCATATATGGTCATGCCTGACTATTATCTGACTGCCGGTGAAATTCAAAATTAGAAATCAGTCAGATTAGCAGCTCTTCTCTCTAAGAATGCGGTCATACCTTCTTTTTTGTCGTTGGTAGAGCAGGTTACACCAAAGAGGTTTGCTTCCATCTCAACGGCATTTTTGATGTCCATGTCATAACCATTGTTGATCGCTGCTTTTGCAACAGATACAGCGTAGCTTCCTTTGGAGATGATTTTTTTCGCCATAGCTTTTGCTGTGTTCATTAATTCTTCCGGAGCAACAACTTTATTTACAAGACCGATACGGTATGCTTCTGCTGCATCGATGCTGTCGCAGGTAAAGATCATTTCTTTTGCGCGTCCCATTCCAACAAGACGTGCAAGTCTTTGTGTACCACCAAATCCAGGGATGATACCAAGACCTGTCTCTGGCTGACCGAAAGATGCGTTGTCAGATGCGATACGGATATCACATGCCATAGAAATCTCACATCCGCCGCCAAGAGCAAAACCATTGACTGCTGCGATCGTTACCTGACGCATGTTCATTAATTTGAAGAAAGGAACAGATGCTCTCATACCAAAAGCTCTTGCTTCTGCTGCTGTGAAATTAACCATCTCAGCAATATCAGCACCTGCAACAAAGGATTTGAATTCATTGCCTTTTTTGTCAGGACCGCCGGTTAAGATGACAACCTTTACATCATCTCTTGCTTCAATCTCGGTTAAAGCTACGTTTAACTCGTCTAAAGTCTCGCTGTTTAAAGCGTTTAAAGCAGCAGGTCTTGAAATAGTAAGAACTGCGATCTCGTCAGAAACTTCCAGTTTTAAATTGTTAAAATCACTCATCGTTTGAAACCCTCCTGATAATTCTTTGATAAAAAATTAACAATATGTTATATTTAGAGTACTGCTTTTGCGGAAATTTGTCAATAGACATTGAAGAAAAAATGGCGTAAAAATGGTATTGGAAATAAAAATTTATTTACAGGAAAATCAAAACTGTGGTAACGTAGGATTTAGCATAAAAATGAAGATAGAACAGGAATAGAATAAGAAAATTATGATAGATGATTTTGGATTGGAGCGGCTTGTTTCGCCGTTATTAAACTGGTATCAGGACAATGCCAGAACACTTCCATGGAGAGAGGATGCGACGCCTTACCGGGTGTGGGTATCAGAGATCATGTTGCAGCAGACCAGAGTGGAGGCAGTGAAGCCGTATTTTGCGCGCTTTATGGATGCACTGCCGGATGCTGCATCACTTGCGGCATGTCCGGAGGATCAATTATTAAAACTCTGGGAAGGGCTTGGTTATTATAATAGGATAAGAAATATGCAAAAGGCAGCCATAGAGGTCATGGAGCAGTATGATGGCGTGCTTCCGGCAGACTATGAGAAATTGCTGAAATTAAAGGGGATCGGCAGTTATACGGCAGGTGCGATCGCATCGATCGCCTACGGCATCCCGGTTCCTGCCGTGGATGGAAATGTTTTTCGCGTGCTCACCAGAGTGACAGCAGACGATACGGATATCATGAAGGCATCTTTCCGGAAAAAAGTGGAGTCAGAGCTTCTTGCCATGATGGGAAAACAGGCAGGAACTTTTTCCCCGGGGGCATGGAATCAGGCGCTGATGGAGCTCGGCGCGACGGTCTGCCTGCCAAATGGGGCACCACTCTGTGAAAAATGTCCATGGAGGGGGCTTTGTCTTGCAAAAGCGGAGGGCAGGATTGAAGAACTTCCGGTCAGATCCAAGACAAAACCGCGAAAAATCGAAAAACGCACGGTGCTGGTCATCCGGGACGGAGATAAGGTGGCAATCCATAAACGTCCGAAGAAAGGACTTTTAGCAGGACTTTATGAACTTCCGAATGTGGAGGGAGAACTGACGCAGGAAGAGGTACTCTCACTGGTAAAAGAGATGAAGTTTGCACCGATAAGGATACAGAAATTAGCCGATGCAAAACATATTTTTTCCCATATCGAATGGCAGATGACGGGGTATGCCATCCGGGTGGAGGAGGCAGGATTTGGTGAGCGGGAGATGGCAGAAGAAAAGCTGATCTTTGTGGATGCTACGGATGCCAGGGAACGCTATGCCATTCCATCGGCGTTTGCAGTCTATGCAGAATATATGGATATCAGACTTGGAATATCATGAGCATGATAATAAAAAGAGGGAGCCGATGCAGATGCATCGGCTTCATATGAAAAAGATTGTGTATGGAAAGTGAAATGATTCACTGTTTGCTGGGAGGAACCTTGCTTATCGGCTAAGCAAGGTATCTTGCTTCAAGATCATTTTATGATTGAATGCAAGAAAAAAGTTTTATGAAAAATTTCTTGTTGCCTTAACTTTGATTTTAGTATATGCGGTAATTGTGACCGTGTTATGCCAAGTTTATGAGATTTTTGTAAATAAAATATGAACAAAACAGGAGAAAAGCAGACCTTAAGAAAGTCTTAATGAAAAAATGAATTGGAATGGTGCATAAAACTGTGTATAATGGGTATTAAGCGAGGAGAAAGGAGTCGGCAGATGTACGATTGTATAGTCATTGGCGCAGGAACAGCAGGTGCCGTAACCGCCAGAATACTTGCAGAGGAAGCAGGAAAAAAGGTTCTGGTGTTAGAACGCAGAGATCATATTGGAGGGAATTGTTTTGATGAAACGGATCCGCATGGTATCTTAATCCATACCTATGGTCCGCATATTTTTCATACAGGAAAAGAGGAAGTTTTTTCTTTTTTGTCACGTTTTACCGACTGGTATTTTTTTGGACATGAGGTTGTGGCAAAGGTGGGAGAGGAGCTGATTCCGGTTCCGTTTAATCTTCATACCCTGCATATGGTTTATGAGAAAGAAAAAGCAGACCGGCTTGAGCAGAAGCTGATCGCCACCTATGGAGAGGGCAGCAGAGTACCGATCATGAAGTTACGGGAACAGGACGACCCGGATATCCGTGAGATTGCAGAGTATGTCTACCAGAACATCTTCTTAAAATATACGATGAAACAGTGGGGACAGACACCGGAGGAGATCAGTCCGGAGGTGACCGGACGGGTACCGGTTCTGATCTCTTATGATGACAGATATTTTCAGGATAAATATCAGGGTGTGCCGAAAGACGGTTTTACACCGATGTTTGAACGTATGCTAGACCATGGGAATATCACGGTAAAGACAGGAGTGGACTGTCAGGAAGTACTGACCTTTTCCGATACACAGATCTTTTATGAGGGAGAAGCCTTTACCGGAGATGTCATCTATACCGGAGCATTGGATGAACTGTTTGACTGTCGTTTTGGCAGGCTGCCATACCGTTCCCTGGATTTTCATTTTGAGCATTATGACATGGATTCGTATCAGGGGCACAGCGTTGTGAATTATACGGTAAGTGAGGACTTTACAAGGATCACGGAGTTTAAGTTCTTAACGGGGCAGCAGGATACGGATGGTACCACGATTGTGAAAGAATATCCGTTTGCCTATACCGGGGCAGAAGGGGAAATCCCATATTATGCAATCTTAAATGAAGAAAATCAGAAGTTATATGAGAAATACAAAAGATTAACCGCCCGGATGAAGAATTTCCACCTGCTCGGCAGACTGGCAGAATATAAATATTACAATATCGATGCCATGACCGAAAAAGCGATGGAACTTGCCAGACAACTGATGCAGGAAATAAACAGATAGGAGAACAGACATGAAATTATTAACTTTTGCAATACCTTGTTACAATTCACAGGATTATATGGAACACTGCATCAAGTCTCTGCTGCCGGGCGGGGATGATGTGGAGATCTTAGTGATCGACGACGGTTCAAAGGACAGTACGGCAGATATTGCAGATGCATATGAAAAAAAATATCCAGGCATTGTCCGTGCTATCCATCAGGAGAACGGCGGTCACGGAGAGGCTGTCAATGCGGGCATCCGCAATGCGACAGGACTTTATTTTAAAGTTGTAGACAGTGATGACTGGGTAGACGGCGAGGCATATGAGAAGATCTTAAACAAGCTGCGTGAACTGGCAGGCGGAGACAAAACACTGGATATGATGATCTCCAATTACGTTTATGAAAAGGCGGGCGCAAAGCACAAAAAGGTCATGCACTATCCGTCTTTGCCAAAAGATCGTATCTTTACCTGGAACGAAGCAAAGCTGCACAAGGGACAGTATATTCTGATGCACTCGGTCATTTATCGTACCAAACTGCTCCGCGAATGTGGACTGGTACTGCCGAAACATACTTTTTATGTGGATAATATCTATGTTTATAAGCCACTGCCAAATGTTAAGACCATGTACTATATGGATGTGGATTTTTACCGCTACTATATCGGCAGAGAAGATCAGTCGGTCAATGAGAAAGTGATGATCGGCAGGATCGACCAGCAGATCAAGGTCAACAAGATCATGATTGATGAATTTGATCTGTGGAAGATCGTGAACCCGAAACTGCGCCGCTATATGTTTAACTATTTAGAGATCATCACAGTGATTTCTACGGTTATGCTCATCCGTTCCGGCACAGAGGAAAATTTACTGAAAAAGCGTGAATTATGGAAATACATCAAGGACAAAGATATCCGTCTGTTCCACCATCTGCGCATGGGTATCCTTGGAAATACGATGAACCTTCCGGGAAAGGGAGGCAGAAAGATTTCCGTTGCAGCCTATAAATTATCTCAGAAAGTAGTAGGATTTAACTAGGAGAAAGGTTTTAGAAGATGGATATGAACGAAAACAGGAAAAGTGACAGCATCGGATTTGGGATCGCATCTCTGGTGCTTGGTATCTTAGCCCTTGTATTTTTCTGTACCTGTATCAATGTTATTGCAGGGATTTTAGCGATTGTTTTTGGTATCATCCAGTTGACACAGTATGAGAAGAAAGGGCTTGCCATCGGAGGGCTTGTGACAGGGATCATCGGCGTGCTGCTGACCATCCTTTTGTATACATCCGTATTTGTGAACTATGCTTCGGGGATGAACGGCTATGAGAATGATTCCTTTGGGGATATTTATGATGATATCTACAATGATATTTATGATGAAGTCTATCAGGATATAGAAAACGATACGCTGTAGGAATGGGGTATTTTTCCGAAACCTCTGCATATATTTTACAGAGTGCAGAGTAAAGGAAGAACGGGATTGGAGATCGGAAAATTCTGGTATCGAAATAGAAAAAGAAAGGTCAAAGGAGAGATGGCTGCGATGGCAGGGCTGATGTGTCTGGTACTGCTCGGGCAATCCCTGTTATACAGGGAGAGCATGGAAAAGAAAACCTGTGAGACACTGTCCCAAAATCGTGAAACAGTCAAAAAAGTGGCAATTACTTTTGATGATGGCCCAAATCCCGACTATACCGGATTACTGTTAGATGGTTTAAAAGAACGTGGTGTGAGTGCCACGTTTTTTTTGTTAGGCAAGGAGGTCGAGCGGTATCCAAAGATCGTGAAAGAAATCTATCAGGATGGGCATCTGATCGGCACACATTCCTATGAGCATGTCAATTTAAGCAACTTAAATGACAGTGCGGCGATCGAGCAGGTGGATAAGACAAATACGGCAATCTATAAGGTCACCGGAGAGTATCCGGAGTATATCCGCCCTCCGTTTGGATGCTGGAAATGTAATCTTGATTATGAGACGAAAATGATCGAGGTGCTGTGGGATGTCGATCCCTTGGACTGGAAAACGAGCAACTCGGATGTGATCGCAAAGCGCGTCATTGACCAGGTAAAAGAGGATGACATCATTCTGCTTCACGATGCGTCCGAATCGTCGGTAAAAGCCGCCTTTAAGATCATCGATGAACTGGAGCGGGAGGGGTATACGTTCGTGACAGTGGAAGAGATTTTGTTTGATTAATACTTGCCTTGCGAAAAATACCTTATTATAATGAGAAAAAGGCTTTTGCGAGGTTTATTCATTTATTACAGTAAAGTGCCGTATTTATCTGGAAATAAATGCAGATTGCCCAAAATAATTTTGGGGCTTGTAAAATCATAATGTTTCATGTATGGTATTAGAAGATATGAAATTTTCAAAGTAAAATCTGTCATATTTCTGGAAAAAGAAAGGAAAAAGATAGGAAGAATGTTCATAAAATGCAGGATGTGAATTTGAAAAATTCAAAATGCTCAAATGTACGCCGTGGGCGGACAGAAAAGAACAGATTCCGAAAAGACAGGATTTCATATGGATTTATTTGAGTATATGAGAGAGCAGAATAAGGAGACCGAGTCTCCGCTTGCTTCCAGAATGAGACCGACCACCTTAGATGAGGTAGTCGGGCAGCAGCATATCATAGGAAAAGACAAACTGCTATACCGTGCAATCAAAGCAGATAAGTTAAGTTCCATCATCTTGTATGGACCGCCGGGAACCGGAAAGACAACACTGGCAAAAGTGATCGCGCATACAACCAGTGCAGATTTTCTGCAGATCAATGCAACCTCAGCCGGGAAAAAAGACATGGAAGAGGTCATCACACAGGCAAAAAATAATCAGGGGATGTATGGCAAAAAGACGATTCTCTTCATCGATGAGATCCATCGGTTCAACAAAGGACAGCAGGATTATTTACTTCCCTTTGTGGAGGATGGCACGATCATTCTGATCGGTGCGACGACAGAGAACCCGTATTTTGAAGTCAACGGCGCCCTGCTGTCGCGCTCCATTATCTTTGAGTTAAAGAGCCTGTCAAAAGAAGATATCAAAACGCTTCTTCTTCGTGCAGTAAATGACAGCGAAAAGGGGATGGCGGCATATGATGCAGTCATTGATGACGATGCGCTTGAATTCCTTGCCGATATTTCCAATGGGGATGCGAGAGCGGCACTGACCGCGATCGAGCTTGGTATCTTAACGACGGAGCGAAGTGCGGATGGCAGGATCCACATTACTTTAGAGGTGGCGAGTGAGTGTATCCAGAGAAGAGTGGTCAGATATGACAAATCCGGTGACAATCACTATGATACGGTATCTGCATTTATCAAGAGCATGCGTGGGTCTGACCCGGATGCGGCGGTCTATTATCTGGCACGGATGCTTTATGCCGGAGAGGATATCAAATTTATTGCAAGAAGAGTGATGATCTGTGCCGCAGAGGATGTCAGCAATGCAGATCCGATGGCATTAGTGGTAGCAACATCCGCCGCGCAGGCAGTCGAGCGCATCGGTATGCCGGAGGCGCGGATCATACTGGCACAGGCAGTGACCTATGTGGCGAGTGCACCAAAGAGCAATTCGGCGATCTGCGCCATTGATGATGCAATGGAGACCGTAAAGAATACGATGACAGCTCCGGTGCCGGTGCATTTGCAGGATGCACATTACAAGTCATCCGGGAAATTAGGTCATGGTGTGGGCTATCTGTATGCACATAGTTATCCAAATCATTATGTAGAGCAGCAATACCTGCCGGATGGTCTGACAGACAAAAAGTTTTATGTGCCGTCAGAAAACGGCTATGAAAAGCAAATTCGGGAGTATTTCCGTAAAATAAAAGGGACAGAAAACAAGGAGGATTAATTTCATGCAGTCTTATCAGGAAATGAGCAAAGAGGAATTATTAAAAGAGAAACAGACCCTGGAAGCAGAGTACAAGAAATTCCAGCAGAGAGGTCTGAAACTGGACATGTCCAGAGGAAAACCATCCCAGGAGCAGTTGGATATCTCCATGGGTCTTATGGATGTTTTAGCTTCTTACGTGGATCTTACCTGTGAAGATGGGACAGACTGTAGAAATTACGGTGTGTTAGATGGCATCCAGGAGGCAAAAGTGTTACTGGGCGATATGATGGAGTGCAATCCGGACGACATTATCATCTATGGAAACTCCAGCTTAAATATCATGTATGATACCATTTCCCGTTCTATGACACACGGTGTGATGGGAAGTACTCCGTGGTGCAAATTAGATAAAGTAAAATTCTTATGCCCGGTTCCGGGATATGACAGACATTTTGCAATTACAGAGCATTTTGGCATCGAGATGATCAATGTGCCGATGCTCTCTACCGGACCTGATATGGATATGGTAGAGGATTTAGTCAGCAAAGATGAGAGCATTAAGGGTATCTGGTGTGTGCCAAAATACTCTAACCCACAGGGGATTACCTATTCTGACGAGACTGTGCGCCGTTTTGCAAGATTAAAACCTGCAGCAAAAGATTTCCGTATCTATTGGGATAATGCATACTGCGTACACCATCTTTATGATATGGATCAGGATCATCTGATTGAGATCTTAGCCGAGTGCAAACGTGCAGGCAATCCGGATATGGTTTATAAATTTGCATCGACAAGTAAGATTACATTCCCGGGTTCCGGAGTGGCTGCGATCGCAACTTCACCAAACAATCTTGAGGATATCAAGAAACAGTTAAAAGTGCAGACCATCGGTTATGATAAGGTAAATCAGCTCCGACATGTGCGTTACTTTAAAGACAGCCATGGTATTGAGGAACACATGAAGAAACATGCGGCTTCTCTCCGTCCGAAATTCGAGATGATCTTAAATATGTTTGAGACGGAGTTAAAAGATCTTGGGGTAGGAAGCTGGTACAGCCCGAAAGGGGGATATTTCATCACTTATGAGACGCTGGAGGGATGTGCAAAGAGCGTGGTTGCCAAAGCGAAAAAAGCAGGTGTTGTGATGACACCGGCAGGAGCACCATTCCCATACGGAAAAGACCCGAAAGATTCTGTCATCCGTATTGCACCGTCTTACCCAAGTTTAGAGGATCTGACAACTGCAACCGAGATCTTCGTTATCTGTGTGAAATTAGCAAGTATTGAGAAGATTTTAGAGACAAAATAGAATAGAAATGAACAGAAAGAGAGCGTAAATGGAGAAGAAACTTCAGACGGTCTCTTTTTTGTTGCACAGGACTAGAGTTAGTGGTAGAATCTTTAGATAAGGATGATACTGGAGGGACACATTACGAAGGATAAAAATCAGAAGATATGGAAAAACTCATGAAATACAGCAGTAAAAAATTAGGAATGAAAAAGTTCATCATTGTATTGTTCGCATTGTTTGGCATAGCAGTTACTGTGTTACATAGTTCTTATGTCAACGTAGGTGAGATGGAGGTACAGCTACAGCAGAATCTTGCAGATGTGGCAGGACAGAATGCGGTAACACTGCATACCAAGGTGGATGCAGATTATAAGCTGATCCGTTCGCTTTCGAAGGAACTTACTGATGCGACCACGGCAAATATCGATGGCAAACTGGCGTATTTTAAAACGTTTCTCGATGATTATGAGCTGAAACGTTTTGCATTTTGTTTTCCGGATGGTACAACCTATTCGACGGATGGAGAGGTGGTCAGTCTTGCATACCGTGATTTCTATAAAAAAGGAATGGAAGGAAAGTGTTTTATCACAGGTGTCTTACAGGATGCAATCAGTGCAGAGCATTGTCCGGTCAATGTCATGACAGTTCCGATCCCAAATGATTCAGGCGATGTGACCGGTGTGTTTGGTCTGGCTTATAGTTCGGAGGTATTTAACGAGTCCTTGCAGATCGACAGCTTTGAAGGGCAGGGATACAGCTGTGCAGTCAACGCAGATGGTAAGATCATGGCGGTTATGGGAGATAGTAAGTTAGAGCTTTCCCACAATATTTTCTCTGATATGTTAAATGTGGATTCGGACAATAAGGCTGCAGTTGACAGTTTAAAAGCACAGATGCAGGAAAAGAAAGAGGGCAGTGGAACTCTGTATCTGTCTGAAAAGAACTATTATTACTGTGTGCCGGTTGATCTGATGGACGGAAGCGTAACCTGGTATATCCTGACAATTGTTCCATCTGCAGTGCTTGAACAGAGGGTTCTGCCAATTCAGACAAATCAGTATATTACGAGTTTACTGGTGGGGATTTTTATTTTGATTGGCGCGGGACTGCTGATACTGTTTTCAAAAGAACAGCAGAGAAAGATGAACAGTTTTGCATATGAGGATCCGATGACAAAAGGTCCTAACTTTGCAAAATTCAGTATGGATATGGAATGCAGGCACACCCGGGAAGGTTACCTGGTCATCATGGATATCACGAATTTTAATAACATTACGATCGCGGCAGGAAAAAATGCGGGTGAGACGATGATCAGGGAAACCTGGAAGCTGATCAGCCATTCACTGTGCGGAGAAGAGATGGCGGCCCATGTCAGGGACGACATCTTCCTGTTGTTTTTGTCGGCTCCGGATGGGAAAAGACTGTTAGAGCGATTGGAGCAGGTATCTGAGCAGGTCAGTGAAAAAGCAAAAAACCTGCAGGTCTATGGTGTTCATGCGGAATATGGCATTTATCATGTGCAGGGAACGGAGACATTTGAGGATGCCTACAGCAAGGTCAAGATCGCAAGAGGACATGTGATCGATAAGCCGGAGCAGTATTACGCATTCTATGACGAGTTCAGCCGTGTGAAATTACAGCAGGAGAAACAACTGGAAGAACATTTTCCGATCTCACTGGAAAAGGGAGAATTCGAAGTCTGGTATCAGCCCAAATACAGCACAGAGGATGGCAAAGTTGTGGGAAGTGAAGCATTGGTCCGCTGGCGAAAAGAAGACGGAGAGATGATTTCCCCAGGAAAATTTATTCCGTTATTTGAGAAAAACGGTATGATCATGAAACTGGATGAATATATGTTCCGCAGTGTATGTAAACAGCAGAAACAGTGGCTGGATAAGAATAAAAAAATCTATCCGGTTTCTGTTAACATCAGCAGGGCTTCTCTCTATTATGCGGATGTACTGCAGCGTTATAGTGGAATCATACGGGAGTATAACATTGATTCAAAGTACATTCAGCTGGAAGTGACAGAGACAGTTATGGAGGGCAAGGCAGATATCTGCGAGCTGCTAAACCAGTTCCGTCAGATGGGAATCGAGATCTTAATGGATGATTTTGGTACCGGATATTCTTCTCTTGCGACCTTGAGCACCCAGTGCTTCGACACTTTAAAACTGGACAAGAGTCTGATCGACCATATCGGAGATAGGGATGGAGAGACATTACTTTATCATGTTATCCGAATGGGACAGCAGATTGGACTTCATATTACAGCAGAAGGTGTGGAACAGCAGAGACAGGTTGAGTTTTTACAGCGACTGAAATGTGATGACATTCAGGGATTTTATTTCTCAAAGCCAATGCCTGCGGCAGATTTTGAAGCAATGCTGGAGCAACTTTAAGTGAGAGAAAGAGTTTAAAATAAAAATGGTGGAAAAGCGTGAGTCCTATAACACAAAAAAGGACAGGATAAAATAAAATCCTGTCCTTTTTTGATCCTGTTTAGTTGGTTTCAGTCGCATCTGTTGTGGTATCATCAGAAGATCCGTTTTTCCATTTGTCAAATTTCTCCAAGACTGCATCATAGGTGCGTTTGGAGATATCCGGGAGCTCATCGCCCCAGGTCTTGGTTGCTTCTTTGAAGCCTTTTTTGAAAGCATCCAATAATAAGTCTGCCTTGTCCGGATCATTGCCGGAGAGAGCTTTTGCAAAATCAAGGATACGCTCGGAGGTCTGCTCTACCCCCCAGTAGCCATCCTCTGCGATATCAGCCTCGGCCTGTGCCTTGGTCTCTGCATCTACGGTAAAATCGCCCTTGGCAAGGAATTTCCACATGTCATCTGCAGTTCCGATCGCAATGCCCTGTTTGGTCATCATTTTTTCAACCAGAGAGCGAAGCTGGGAAGTACGTTCCTCTGCATCGGCTTTTAATTTGGCAACAAGTGCGGTGTCGGTCTTTTTGGTTACACCGGAAGTCTTGGTATCGGTTGATTTTTCATAGATCACACCGGTGTCTTTTGCAGCGGTATCCCTGGATGTAGTACCAGAAGCGGCAGCGCTTGTCTCTTTTTTATATGTTTTGGTCTCGTAATTGTTTGTTGTTGTTCCTGTGATAGAATTTACTCCCATAATGTTTCCTCCATTCCATTGGTAATAAATTATTCTGCATCCCTGCTTTACTAATGATTATATCGGCTTTTTGAGAAAAATACTTTATATATAGAATTGACCTTTCCGGGGGAAAATGCTAATATCATTGTATACAAAATACAGTATGGGCGTGGAGTAAGTATGAAAGAGATAGCGGTAAAAGCACTTGCAAAAATAAATCTGGGATTAGATGTGGTAAGAAAAAGAGAGGATGGTTACCATGAGGTAAAGATGGTCATGCAGACCATCCATCTGTTTGACCGTCTGGAGATGAAGAAGACACAGGCAGATGAGATCACCATAACGACCAATCTGACTTTTTTGCCGACGAATGAGAATAATCTGGTCTATAAAGCTGCAAAACTATTAAAAGACGAGTTTTCCATTAAAGATGGCATTCATGTTAAGCTTCACAAACATATTCCGGTTGCAGCCGGTATGGCGGGTGGAAGTACGGATGCGGCAGCAGTGTTATACGGGATGAACAGCATGTTTGAACTGGGACTTTCCAAAGGGGAACTGATGCAGCGCGGAGTAAAGATCGGAGCGGATGTTCCATACTGCATTATGCGTGGAACGGCTCTTGCAGAGGGAATCGGGGAGAAACTGACCGCACTGCCACCGATGGTGAAGTGCCCGGTTTTGATCGCCAAGCCTCAGATCAGTGTATCGACAAAGTTTGTCTATGAAAATCTGAAATTAAACGAGGGCATTGTACATCCTGATATTGATACGCTGGTTTCGGATATTGAGGCAAAAGATCTGCCAAAGATCGCAGCAGACATGGGCAATATCTTAGAGACCGTTACCATTCCAAATTATCCGGTCATTGCACAGATCAAGGATCTGATGAAAGAGCAGGGAGCCTTAAATGCGATGATGAGCGGAAGCGGACCAACGGTATTTGGCTTATTTGATACAGAAGAGACAGCAGTACGTGCGTATGAAAAGATGCGTAAGTCCGGTCTGGCAAAACAGGTCTATCTGACCAGTATTTATAACAATGCAAGATAATGTTACAATGAGAGGTTCAGACAACAGGGAGGAAGAGATGGAGGAAACAAAGACAGAGGATTTAACGCTGAATATGAATGCGTATCTTCCGTTAAGGGATGTGGTTTTTCATACGTTGCGCGAAGCAATCTTAAGGGGTGAATTAAAGCCGGGAGAGCGTTTGATGGAGCTGCAGCTTGCTGCAAAATTAGGTGTCAGCCGTACTCCGATCCGTGAGGCGATCCGGATGTTAGAGCAGGAGGGACTTGCTGTAACCATTCCAAGAAAAGGTGCGGAAGTTGCCAAAATGACGGAAAAGGATATGGAGGATGTCCTTCAGGTCAGAGAGGCATTAGATGAGCTTGCTGCTTCGATCGCGTGCGAGGAAATGACAGAAGAACAGTTAGATGAGTTGAAGACGACGATGCGCGAGTTTGAGGAGTTCACAAAGACCGGAAATGTCAAAAAAATCGCGGAAGCGGATGTGAAGTTCCATGATATCATTTATCATGCCACAGGAAATCCAAAGTTAGTCAATATATTGAATAATCTACGGGAACAGATGTACCGTTACCGGATCGAATATTTAAAAGATGAGAAGAATTATCCGATCCTGATCCGGGAACATAACGACATCGTAGAGGGACTGATGACAAAGGATAAAGGAAAAGTGACTGCGGCAATGCATCGTCATGTGGAGAATCAGGTGGTTGCGGTCAAAGAAATCATCCGTGAACAGGAATAATTGTGTATAAAAAAAGAAAAACAGTAGAAACTAGAAGAGGATAGGCACTTTGTCTATCCTCTTTTTTTTCATGGAAAAAGCAAGGAGAAATGGGATGGGAGAACAAACAAAGACAAAGATCACACCATGCTTAAGCGAAAACATAGCACATATGGAGAAATTGTTTTCCGTATGTGATGACATAAAAAAGAAACAGATGAATCTGGGAAAGAATGGGGATGTGCCCTGTTACCTGACCTTTATCGAGGTATCTGTGGACATGGGAACCTCCGCACTCAGCGAGGTGCTAAAATATCTCCGCACGATAGAAAAGGAGGAAATCTACGACGTACTTTCACAGAATGCACTTGGCATTTCCGATGCTACCTTTTTTTCTACGATCGAGGAGGCGGCAGACGGGCTTCTGACCGGAGAGACGATCCTGTTTGTGGACGGATTTGCGCAGGCGGTCAAGATACCGGATAACGGATACCCGAGGATGAGTCTGAGCGAGGCGGATTCGGAAAAGGTCATCCGAGGTTCCAACGAAGGATTTTCGGATTCGGTCAAGCAGAACGCGGCCCTGATCCGAAAACGGGTGCGCTCGCCCAAAGTCAAGGTCAAACAGCTAAAGACAGGGATCCGATCCAACACGAATGTCTATCTGGTTTATATGGATGACCTGGTTTATCCGGGACTGTTAAAAGAGATTGAGCGCAGGATGGACGGGTTTGAGATTGATGGCGTGTTAGACAGTGGTGTCATCGAGCAGCTCACAGAGGAAAAGTGGTATTCGCCTTTTCCACAGTTTCAGACAACCGAGCGGCCGGACCGGGCGGCAATGTCGATTTTGGAGGGCAGAGTCATTTTGCTTGTGGATAACTCACCGGTCGCACTGATCCTGCCGACCGATTATAACTCGTTTATCCGGACAAGTGATGATTATTACAACCGGTTTGAGATCGCGAGCTTTGGGCGGATGCTCCGCTATGTGGCATCGTTTTTTGCAATGACACTCCCGGGACTCTATCTTGCCGTGACAAATTTCCACACACAGATCCTGCCGACCACGCTGTTACTGTCCTTTGCCGATGCCAGAAGAGGGGTTCCGTTTCCGGCAGTCATTGAGGTGCTGATCATGGAGATCTCGTTTGAACTGTTGCGGGAGGCGGGTGTGCGGCTGCCCGGTGCGATGGGAAATACAATAGGAATTGTAGGAGGTCTTATTATCGGACAGGCAGCGGTCGAGGCAAATCTGGTCAGTCCGATCGTCGTGATCGTCATTTCATTTACGGCACTGTGTTCATTTGCCATACCAAATGAGGAATTTGCCACGGCATTCCGGGTACTGAAATTCTTTTTTATTGCCCTGTGTGCATGGCTGGGATTCTTTGGAATGTTAGCCGGGCTGCTCGCCGTGCTCATCCATTTATCGCATTTAAAGAGCTTTGGCATTCCGTACCTGATGCCGTTTGTGGGAGCGGACTTAAACGATTATGAAGATGAGAGGGATGCGTTATACAGACAGCCCTTACGGAAACTGCTGTGGCGTCCGGTCTATGCGAAACGGAAAAAACGGAGAAAACTCCGGTGGAAGTCATAGGTTATGCCAGGAGAAAAAGAGGGAAAGAGAGATGTTTTCAGAGAATCAAAAAATATCAGAGCGGCAGATCTTCCGTCTGTTGACGTTTGACCTGTTGGGGCTTAGCACATTACTGATACCGTCAGTACTGGCACAGACTGCCGGGCGGGACGGTGTGTTTGCCATAGTGCTTGGAACCCTGTTTGGGGGACTGTTTTTAAAGGTGTTATCCTGTGTGATGGAAGATATGGGCGGAAATGATTTTGCAGGGTATTTAGAGCAGAAGTGCGGGGGCGTATTCGGGCGGATCATCCAGATGGGGTATTTTATTTATCTGCTACTGCTCGCAGGCTATACGGCATACCTGTTTACTGCGGTCATATTGCGCCATTTACTGAGGGAAGAGACTTTTTATCTTGTTCTATTTGTCATCGTCCTTCTGACCGCATATGGGTTGATCAGCGGCATTGAGGGACGGGCAAGGATCTATGAGCTCTTGTTCTGGTTTTTACTGATCCCATTGTTTTTGATGATCGTCTGTACCTGGGATGAGGTTGATGTGGATTACTGGACACCGATCGTTACGACAGAGTGGAGTGGTCTGCTTATGGGCAGTTATGCGTTTTTTTCCTGCCTGGCTCTTTTGTTTCTGGTGTTATTTTTGATGCCGTATGGGAGAAATAAGGAACAGATCCTATCCGGTGGAAAACTTTCCCTGCTTTTCGTGGCAGGCATCCATCTGATCCTCTATCTGGTATTGCTTGGCATATTCGGCGGAAATGCGCTTGCCGGGATGGAAGATGCGGTCATTACACTGATGAGCACAGTAAAGGTATCAGGCGGGTTTCTAAAGCGGACGGATGCGATCATGTTCGGGATCTGGTTTTTTACACTATATGCGCTGCTAGGCAGTACCGTATTTTACAGTGGAAAGATCTTAACCCGTGTGGCAGGCGGGAAAAAGAGCGTGTGGGCATATGCAGTTGTACTGATAGTGGTATGTCTGCTTGCAGTCTCTTTTTATAAGAACGGATGGATGGAACTATGGTATCTGCAGTTTCTCTGCTATGTGGGGACGCCGTTTCTGGTGCTTGTCCCGTTGCTGTTGCTGGGATGCAAAAAGCGCATTGGAAAGAAAACTGCCATGCTTTTCCTCCTATGCTGTCTGCCGTTTCTTTCGGGGTGTTGTACGGCTGAACTGGAAGATAAGAATTTCCCGCTCGAGGCTGCTGTTACGGATGCCACAAATGCCGGCGTAACATGGATGGAGAACACAGAGGGGAAAAACCGCGTGATTGATTACAGCCATCTGAAACTTCTGGTGGTAAACCAGAGTGTGATCGAGGACGAAAAGGGATGGAAGGAGCTGCTTTCCTTTTTGGAAAACCAGAATGAAGTACCGCGCAATACCTATGTGGCTGTTGCAGAGGATGCAGAAAAGATCATGGAAGAAAACGAAGAGGGCGAGTCGGCGGGAACGTATTTTGAGGAACTGTTTGAGAATGTATCGGAGGCGAAAAAACAGGTCTATCCGACCCTTGGCATGCTCTACGAGGAACAGGAAAATAAGATGGAGACACTGTATGTTCCTTATGTGGCAAGAGAAGAGGACAGTTTTCTTGTAAAAAGATACTATGTGGTGCGGCGTGGCGTGCCGGTCGGGATCTGTGAGAGTGAGGCTGCAAGATTGTCTTTTTTTGCCCAGAATAAGATGAGGACGTATACGTTATCGCTTGATCCCGGGTTTGGCGTGGAATTATCCGAAACGCAAAACCGGATCGCATTTTCCGGAACCTGTGAGGAGAAAGTGATCGAGTTGTATGTCCGCTGTAAGGGAAAGGTCGTAGCACAGCCGGCAGGAAAATTTTACAGCAAAAGAGAACTGGAACGGATGTGTGAAACCTATTTAAACCAGATCGCGCAGGAAATGATACAGAGGGAGAAACCGGTGGATATCACAAACAGTTACAAAAAGATCGGAGCGGAAAAAAGAGAATGGTATGACTGGGTGACGATGTACGAAACACAATATGAACATGGGACAAAAGTGGTCTGTCATGTGGAGATCACCTGGGTAAATTTATAAAAAAGTGAATAAGACCGGAAATTTGTGGAAGGATAGGAAGGAGAAAACAAAAAAGGAGCGTTTTAAAATGGAAAAGTGGAGGCAGAAGCTGATAGAGGGATTGTTCCTTCTATTGGGCTTATCCACCCTGTTTCTTGGGATGGAGTACATAAAAAGACAGCAGATGCAGCAGGAAATTGCAGAAAAAATTGTGAGGTTTCATGTTATTGCAAACAGTGACACGAAAGAGGATCAGACACTGAAATTAAAGGTGCGTGATGCCGTTGGTGGCTATATGTCCGAAAAACTGTGTGGAGTGACGAGCAAAAAGGAATGTCTGGCTGTGATATCCGAAAACGAAGCGAAGATCCGTAAGACTGCCGAACAGGTCGTGGCGCAGGAAGGATATGATTATCCGGTCGAAACGTTTGTAAAAGAGGTCAAATTTCCGGTGAAATCTTATGGGGAATATACCTTCCCGGCAGGAACGTATGAGGCACTCGAGGTTGTCATCGGTGCGGGATGCGGTCATAACTGGTGGTGTGTGATGTATCCGAACATGTGCTTTTCGGGAAGTGTCTATGAGGTCGTGGAGGAAGATGCCAAGGAATCGCTTGAAGAAGTACTTTCCCCGGAAGAATATAAGGAGGTGCTTTCTTCGGGAAATTATAAAGTGCAGTTTAAGTATCTTTCCTTTTTGAATGATCTTTCCGCCGGAAATGAAGAATAGTATTGAAACTTTGCCGGAAAGTAGGTAAGATAGGAAGAGCAGCAGAGTTTTAGAAACGAAAGTAATGAAGGGTAAGACATGACAAAAGAGGTAATTTTAAAGATCAGCGGATTACAGTTTGCCGGAGATACGGACAATGAACCGGTCGAGGTGATCACAAGCGGTGATTATTATAAAAAAAATGGAAAACATTATATCATCTATGATGAGGTCATAGAGGGGATCAAAGAGCCTACAAAGAATATCATCAAGCTAAATGACAGCATGTTAGACATTACCAAGCGCGGTGCAACGAATGTGCATATGATGTTCGAGAAGAATAAAAAGAACGTCAGCTATTATTACACACCATATGGCAGTCTTTTAGTCGGGATCGATGCCAGAAATGTTGAGGTCAGCGAGAGTGAGCACAACATCGAGGTTAAGGTAGACTATGAGCTTGAGGTCAATTACGAGCATATGGCAGACTGCAGTATCACGATGAATATTACATCAAAGGATGCAGGAGAGTTCCGAATTTAAAAAAGGCAATGGGAAACAAAAAAGTTTCTCATTGTCTTTTTTTATATAGAATGTACGCTCTGCGGACATTCTATTATTTATGCCTGATGGCGCATGTTGCGATTGTCCGGTGAACTGTGTTTTCTACAGCCCAGGAGAATATCCACGGCTTCGTGTAATTCGGGATGTGCGCGGTAGGCTTCGATCATGGTACGTTCCTCCATTGTAAGCTGGAAATCGTTACTTGAGCCGTGTCCAAATGAACCGAGAACATCTGTTATGTGATAAATTTCACAGAGAGTTAAAAGGATATCGGCACTTGGGCTTGCCTGTCCGCTTTCCCACCCATAAATTGTTTTTGGAGCAACCTCCAGGGAACGCTTCCGGAGCAGGAGAGACACGTCATTAACCGTATAATTATTTTTTTTACGATATTCTTTTAACGCTTTGGGAATAAATTCGTTTCGCATGTGATCAATACCTCGTAGATGTATCATATCTTACCAATTTTTAGCCGTCAATCAATTCTGTAGTTGTAAGAAATACACAAAATAAAATCTTAGAATATAGGAAAAATTCACATAATATGAGTCTGCCCGGAATAAAAAGAAAAAAAACATCCATACTAAAAGAAAAGTAGAAAGGGATAAAAAGGATGGAGATTCAGGTAGGAAAACAGAGTCTGCAATTTGAGAGAGCACCATATATCATAAGCAGTGCAAATATTGTTGGGAAAAAAGAAGGGGAAGGGCCGCTTGGAAAGCAGTTCGATGTCGTGGGTGAGGACGATAAGTTCGGGCAGAACACATGGGAAGAGGCTGAGAGTACACTGCAAAAGGAAGCATTTACCATGGCGATCGGAAAAGCCGGGCTAAAACCAGAGGAGATCCGTTATCTGTTTTCGGGAGACCTGTTAGGACAGAATATTGCAACCTCATTTGGCCTGCAGGATACCAAGGTGCCGCTGTTTGGACTTTACGGGGCATGCAGTACCTGTGGAGAGGCACTTTCACTCGGGGCGATGTGTGTGGCGGCTGGTTATGCGGAATATGTGGTTGCAATGACATCGTCTCATTTTGCAAGTGCGGAAAAGCAGTTCCGCTTTCCATTAGAATATGCCAATCAGAGACCAAAATCTGCCACCTGGACGGTCACAGGAAGCGGGGCATATGTACTTGGCACAAAACGGAGCAAAGCGCGGATCACAGGGATCACGACCGGAAAGATTGTGGACTATGGCATTAAGGATTCGATGAATATGGGGGCTGCCATGGCACCGGCGGCAGCCGATGTGATCGCGGCAAATTTCAATGATTTTAAAAGAGGGGTAAGTGACTACGATAAGATCATTACCGGAGATTTGGGAAGCATTGGGCAGGAGATTTTGATCGATCTGTTAAAATACAAGGGATTTGACATAAGCACAGTCCATGCCGACTGTGGGATCGAGATCTATGACAGTGATGCGCAAAAGACAGGGGCAGGTGGTTCCGGCTGTGGATGTTCGGCGGTGACATTGAGTGCGCATTTTTTAAAAAAGGTCGAGGATGGAACTTATCACAGGATCTTGTTTGTGCCGACCGGGGCACTGCTTTCTACAGTGTCTTTTAATGAGGGCAGGAATGTGCCAGGAATTGCGCATGCGGTCGTGATCGAACACGTATCTTAAAGTGTATAAAAAGATTAGCATATCTGATATGCGGAAAGAGGGAATATGGATTATATCAACGCATTCTGGGTTGGTGGGGCAATCTGTGCACTGGTACAGATCTTAATGGAAAAGACAAAGATGTTACCGGGGCGGATCATGGTATGTCTGGTCTGTCTTGGGGCATTGCTTGGGGCATTACAGATTTATCAGCCTTTTGTGGACTTTGCAGGAGCAGGGGCATCGGTTCCACTCCTTGGTTTTGGAAATGTGCTCTGGAAAGGGGTAAAAGAGGCAGTCGATGAAAATGGATTTATCGGTATTTTTATGGGAGGTTTCAAGGCGAGTGCGGTTGGTATCTCGGCTGCGATGGTCTTTGGTTATCTTGCCAGTCTGATCTTCCAGCCTAAGATGAAGAAATAAAAGCGCTAAGAAATAAGAAAAATTCTTGACACTAACACATGTATCGTTCAAAATAATGATGTAGTTGTGATGTGCAGGAACAGAAGGGCGTGGTTTATATGAAAAGGGAAGCATTAAAAGAGGTTGGAGTTGATTATACAGCAGGTGTACTGCATTTTGCTGGGAAAGAAGAGCTGTATGTAAAGTATTTGAGAAAATACGGGGAAGATCATCATTTACAGGATGCGGTAGCAGCATATGAGAAGACGGATTATAAAGAAGTGTTAGATCAGATCTATGCATTAAAGGGGCTTTCCGGGACACTTGGATTTTCCAGGATGTTCCAGAGTGCTTCTGCGGTCGTTTCGGATCTGCGAAAGGAAGAGTATCAGACGATCGGAGAACAGTTAAAACAGATGCAGTTATACCAGAAGAAACTGATCGTGGCGATCAAGACAATTTAAGAAGAATAAAAGAGAGCAAAAAAGAACCGCAACGGGAAAGATCACGTTGCGGTTTTTCTGTCTATTACAGGTTTGCTTTGATCTGCTCGATCAGGGAAGCATATTCTTCATCTGATAAGAATTTCTCGCCCGGGTTCATGGCAAATACGCCACCCCATTCATACTCATCGGTATATTTTGGAACCAGATGGAAATGGAGGTGATGTCCGGTATCACCATAGGCACCATAGTTGACTTTCTGTGGATGAAAAGCCTTGTGTAATGCCTCTGCAACATGGTTGATATCTTCCATGTAAGCAGCACGTTCTTCGGCAGTCAGCTCGATGATCTCGCTGACATGCTTTTTGTGAGCTACGATCACACGTCCCTTGTGGCTCTGTTCTTTAAACAGATATACTTTGGAACTCGGCAGTTCACAGATCTTGATACCAAACTGAGCGACCAGATCGCCTTCCATACAATAAGCACAATTTTGATCCATGAGAATCCTCCTTGTTAAAAACGGAATACAGGTTTTCAATTATTTCTGGTTGAAATGAACAGCAAAACCAGCGATCTCGTCTTTTAAGTAAGCAACGGTAAGTTCGCCCTTGTCATTATATTTGAAAGAAGACTCGTCAAATACAAAACCGCGTTTCTCTAAGTGGTAGATAGCACGATCTAAGTAGTTGGTCTGGATGCAGATGTGTCCATTTGTACCACGTCCTGGATTTTTCATCATCTCGATCAAAGAACCAACGAACATAGAGCTGTTTCCAACTTTTACGTTTTCGCCAAGAAGAGTAGCGAATTTTGCAGACTCAGCAGCAGCAACTTCTTCGTTTGCGTTGTTGACACCTACATGTAATAATTTGAAACCTAACATGGTTGCAACAGCTTCTTTGGTTAAAGCTGTGATGCCAGCCCAGTCTTTTGCTGCGATCATGTCTTTGTTTACCATCCAGGAACCACCGCATGCGATGATCTTTTTGAAGTCAAGGTAGTTTGTTAAGTTCTTTGCATTGATACCACCGGTTGGCATGAATCTCATCTTGGTGTAAGGAGCAGCCATGGATTTGATCATGTTTAATCCGCCTGCAGCTTCTGCCGGGAAGAATTTAACAACTTCAAGACCAAGTTCGATTGCTACTTCAACATCACTTGGGTTAGAGCATCCAGGAGTTACCGGGATACCTTTTTCTACACAGTATTTTACAACTTTTGGATTTAAGCCCGGGCTTACGATGAATTTTGCACCGGCATTGACAGCACGGTCAACCTGCTCTGTTGTAAGAACGGTTCCTGCACCTACTAACATCTCCGGAAACTGCTCAGACATGATGCGGATAGACTCCTCAGCTGCAGCAGTACGGAATGTAACCTCTGCACATGGAAGACCACCATCGCATAATGCTTTTGCTAAAGGTGCTGCATCCTCAACGTTGTCAAGTGCGATAACTGGGATGATACCGATTTTGGAAAACTCTTCTAATACTTTGTTCATACTATCTTCTCCTTATAATTAATATAATTTGGTTTCTTTTTCTGCGTTCCACAATGTGAAACAATGTTTCATAAAACGATACAATATAATTATAACATCTGAGAAAGCCTTGTCAACCTATTTTGATAAGAAACAGTGCAGGAAAAGAGATTGACTTTTCTGGTTGGTTCATGCTATCATTGCATTTAGTTTCATATTGTGGAACACGAATTTATAATATGGAACTAAAAAACAGAGTAAGAGGTTTGGTATGGCAGAAGGAAAAGAGACTAAAAATCCGGTACAGTCCGCAGAACGTATTTTTCAGGTCATGGAGATGCTTGCGGAAAACGGCGAGATGGGGCTGATGGAGATCAGCGCAGCATTGGATCTGCATAAAAGTACCGTACACCGCCTGTTGATGTCCCTGGTCTACATGGGATATGCAAAACAGGACGAGACAACACAAAAATATATGCTTTCCTATAAAATAGTAAATATGGCGGGAAAGATTCTCGACCGTATGGATATTTTACAAGTGGCAAAGCCATATCTGGAACGCTTATCAGATTTAAGCGGTGAAGCCGTTCATCTGGTGCAGCGTGAGGGAAACCATATTTTATATATTTATAAGATTGAAGCAAAAGTCGGAACCATCCGCATGGTATCGCATGTGGGAATGATCCATCCGATGTACTGTTCCGGAGTCGGCAAGGCAATCATGGCAACTTTGCCGGAGCGCGAAGTAAAACAGATCTGGAACGAAAGTGTTATCGAGAAAAAGACAGACAAGACCGTGACGGATTACGACGAAATGCAGAAATTATTAGAAGAAGTCCGCAAGAACGGTTACGCACTTGATGATGAGGAAAACGAAAAAGGTGTCCGCTGTATTGCCGCATGTTTACATGGTTACCAGAATGAAGTAAAATATGCGTTCAGTATCTCCGGCCCGACCAGCCGTATGACAAGAGAGCGTGTTATGGAGCTTGCCGTGGATGTAAAGAAAGTACAGGAAGAACTCTCAAGAGAATTGGGTTATTACAAATAGGAAAATTGAAAATATTGCCTGCTTTTTGCATAAGTTCTGAAAAAAAAGCTCATACTATCCTTGAAAACTTTTTAAAAGGTAAAGGAGAATATGACTATGAAAAAGATCAGAGTAATGCTGGCAGGTTTGGTGCTTACGATGGCGTTAGGCGGTCTGACTGCATGTGGAAATGGTGTGAAAGACAATAACAATGGAACCACAAATAACGGAACCAACACGAACACAGAAAATAACGGAAACGGCACTGGTACAAATGGTACGACAACAAACGGTACGACAACAACCAATCCGGACAACAATGTACTGAATACCGAAAATGGAACAAACGGCAATGAAACCACAAATAACAATAACACAACAGGCGGAGCAACCACAGAGGGTGGCGCAGTTGTAAACGACGTGGTAGACGGTGTCGGAGAGGCAGGAAAAGATATTATAAACGGTGTGGAAAATGGTGTGGATGACATGACCGGGGAAGGCGATAATGCGACCAATGGGGACACCACAACAGGAACAGCCAGATAGGAGACATGGAAGCAGCAATGAAGATTGCATGCTTCCTTTTTTCTTAAATAAAAATGAAATCATGCGCAAATTCCTTGTGGTACCATTGGTTTTGAATTATAATACTGTTATCTTACAAGCAATGGAATGGAGACAACAATGAATAATAATGACTATAGAGAAGTAATCGACCAGGAAGAAAACGAGGCAGCAGGGCAGGACACTGGCACACCGGAAGAGACCAACGTGAGCGTGGAAGAAACGCCTGCTTCGGATAAAGAAGAAAATGAGTATGAAGACATCTGCTACATCTGCCGCAGACCGGAACACATTGCAGGCAAGATGATCAAGATCCCGAACAATATCAGCATCTGCAGGGATTGTATGCAAAAGACGTTTGACAGCATGAACGGCTCCGGTTTCTCGATGGACGATATGTTCCAGATGAATATGGGCAAGATGCCAAACATCAGCATGATCAATCTGTCAGATCTGCAGGGATTTGTTCCGAATAACCAGAAGATCAAAAAGAAAAAGCCAAAAGAAAAGTCAGAAGCGGTCCTTGACATACATAAAATCCCGGCACCACATAAGATCAAGGCATCGCTTGATGAGTATGTCGTAGGTCAGGAGCATGCGAAAAAGGTAATGTCAGTGGCGGTCTATAATCATTACAAGAGGATCGCATCAGACCACAAGGATGATGTCGAGATCGAAAAATCAAACATGCTGATGATCGGACCGACCGGCTGTGGTAAGACCTATCTGGTCAAGACACTGGCAAAACTGCTTGATGTGCCGCTTGCGATCACCGATGCGACTTCCCTTACTGAGGCAGGTTATATCGGTGATGATATCGAGAGTGTAGTCAGCAAACTGCTTGCTGCTGCAGATAACGATGTGGAGCGTGCAGAGCATGGTATCATCTTTATTGATGAGATCGACAAGATCGCCAAAAAGCGAAACACAAATCAGCGTGATGTCAGCGGAGAGTCTGTACAGCAGGGAATGTTAAAATTATTAGAGGGTGCAGAGGTAGAGGTACCGGTTGGAGCCAGCAGCAAAAATGCCATGGTTCCGATGACGATGGTAAACACAAAAGACATTTTATTTATCTGCGGTGGTGCATTCCCGGATCTGGAAGAGATCATCAAAGAGCGCCTGAATAAACAGGCTTCGATCGGATTTAAGGCAGAACTAAAAGACCAGTATGATAAGGATGAGAACCTGCTCCAGAAAGTTACGATGGAGGATGTGCGCAAATTCGGTATGATCCCGGAGTTTCTGGGACGACTCCCAATCATGTTCACACTGGATGCGCTGACCGAGGATATGCTGGTGCGTATCTTAAAAGAGCCGAAAAACGCGATCATCAGACAATACCAGAAATTACTTGCCATGGATGAAGTGGATCTGAAGTTTGAGGATGATGCACTTGCAGCCATTGCAGCAAAGGCAAAGGAAAAGAAAGTCGGTGCGCGTGCATTAAGAGCCATTTTAGAGGAATACATGTTGGATATCATGTATGAGATCCCGAAAGATGACAACATCGGTACGGTGACCATTACAAAAGATTATCTGGAAAACAAAGGAGCACCGCTCATTACGATGCGCGGCTGTCCGGTCATAGAAGAAAAACAGCAATCGTCTGGCATATAAATGGAAACTTCGTCATCTACTGTATAAAGCAGATGACGGAGTTTTTTTGTTATGGCAGATTGCAGGGAACAGGTCTACTCGAATGAATATTTTGATTTTATCATACCTTACGGGGTGGAAGCGGAAATACCGGCTACGACAGGATGTGTGCAGCGGATCACAGAAGATTTTGATATCTTTTATTATCCGAGGGAAGGGCTGCCGCCGCTCGATATCTCCACTTACACCTATACCGGTATCCCCAAATGCTATGGGCTTTTGGATGTGACGGCACTGGAGGCATCCGGTATTTTGAGGCTTCAGAATCAGCCAGTGCTCTCGCTCAAAGGCAATGGGGTACTGGTTGGATTTATTGATACAGGGATCGATTATACAAATCCGGTGTTTCGTTTTTCGGATGGGAGCACGCGGATCGCAGCAATCTGGGATCAGAGTATAGAGGATGGAACACCGCCGGATGGCATTATTTATGGAGCGGAATACCGCAGAGAGCAAATCAATGAAGCATTGCAGAGCGAAGATCCCTACGAACTGGTCCCGCACCGGGATGAGAATGGACATGGAACATTTCTGGCTGGAGTAGCATGTGGCAGCGAGGACATTGCAAATGATTTTATCGGGGCAGTTCCCCAGTCGCAGATCGCGGTGGTAAAATTAAAACAGGCGAAACCATATTTAAGGGATTTTTTCTTTATCCCGGAGGGTGTGGAGGCATTCAGTGAGGCAGATATCATGATGGGCGTTTCCTATCTGGATGGGCTTGCAAACCGTCTCGGACTGCCGCTTGTGATCTGTCTTGCGGTGGGAAACAGCATGGGAAGCCACGGGAGGGATGGTTCCCTGGCAACCTACCTGAACTATATCTGCACCAGACGCCGCCGCTCGGTGGTGACCGCTGCCGGAAATGAGGCAAATGCGAGACATCATTTTCAGGGAACGATCAGCGGGGAGATGGAATACGAGGATGTGGAGATCAATGTGGAGACGGATGTTGCCGGTGTCTTTTTTGAATTGTGGGCGGAGTCGCTGGAGCTGTATGCGGTCTCGATCATTTCCCCGACCGGAGAACAGTTTCCCAGACTGCCGGTGCGTGCCGGAGGTTCGGGAGATTACCATTTTATCTTTGAGGGCACGACGGTCTCTGTGGACTATCGGGTCGAGACAAAAGAGGCGGCAAACCAGCTCATCTATTTCCGTTTTTCCAATTTGAGGAGAGGACTCTGGATCGTCCGTGTCTTCCCGGAAAATATCGTGACCGGAAGATATAATATGTGGCTTCCGCTGCAGCAGTTTACGGAGGGCAATGTCTTTTTCCTGCGCTCTGATCCGGACATTACGATCACCACTCCCGGAACGAGCGGACAGGTCATAACGGTGGGAGGTTATCAGGTTTCAAACGGAAGTATTTACCAGAGTTCCGGCAGAGGATTTACAACGTCCGGCGAGATCAAGCCGGATTTTGCAGCACCTGCCGTTTCGGTCTACGGCCCCGGACTGCGTGGAAATTATGTTACCATGACAGGAACCAGTGCGGCTGCAGCCATAACGACCGGAGCAGTGGCGCAGATCATGCAGTGGGCATTGGTCGAGCAGAGGGAACCCACGCTTTCCAATGCCGGGATAAAAAATATGCTGATACGCGGAACGCGTAAGAATCAGGAGAGGAGCTACCCGAACAGGGAGTGGGGATATGGAATGTTAGATGTGTACCGGGCGTTTGAACTGTTGCGGTAATGGTGGAGCTGCATGCAGCCCCACCATTATCGTAAACTGCACATCAGTCTATAAGCCCACCGGTTCTTTCGTATAGTACTGTGCCTGTGCATGCCACAGCTCATAATATTTTCCGGTTTTATCTGCTACAAGTGCCTCGTGCGT
Organism: uncultured Roseburia sp.; assembly: GCA_900550935.1. Lineage (GTDB taxonomy): Bacteria > Bacillota > Clostridia > Lachnospirales > Lachnospiraceae > Roseburia. The sequence continues at coordinate 98,438 of URUD01000002.1, read as the reverse complement.
GCCCTGCTGTATGACGGAGCCTTCATGGAATACTACGATCTCATCACAGAACTTGCAGGAGGACAGCCGGTGGCTGATGTAGACAGCGGTTTTGTCACCTGCGATGTCATTGAATTTTTCATAGATCTCGGCTTCGGCGATCGGGTCTAAGGCGGCAGTCGGTTCGTCTAAGATGATAAACGGGGCATCTTTATAGAGAGCCCGCGCGATCGCGATCTTCTGGGCTTCTCCACCGGAAACATTGACACCGTCCTGGTCGTAATCTTTGTAGAGAAAGGTGTCCATGCCATGTTTTAGTTTGGCAGGATTTTCAGTAAAACCGGCCTTTTTAAGACACTGCCTTACCAGAGCAGCATCATAGGTGGTGCGGGTAGCAACATTTTCTCCGAGCTTTAAGGAAAAGAGTTTGAAATCCTGGAAAACAACGGAGAAGATCATCATATATTCGGCGTAGTTATATTTGCGGATATCAATGCCATTGAGTTTGATCACACCTTCGGTAGGGTCATACAGGCGGCAGAGCAGTTTGATGAACGTTGTTTTTCCGCTGCCGTTCATGCCGACTACGGCGAGACGGCTGCCAATCTTAAATTTCAGATTGACATTGCAGAGTGCGTAACGGTCACTGCCGGGATATTTAAAAGAAACATTGCAGAATTCAATCTCATAGTTTCTGTCACTTCGTTTCTCCACCGTCAGGCTTCCCTGATACATCGTGTTAGGCATGTCGAGGAAGGAGAAGATCTGTGTCAGAAACGGGGCATTATTGCGCATATCACCAAGGGCTGCAAGAAAGCTGGAAACACCACCGGATACCTTGATAATGGATGCGATATACTGAGTGACTAAACCGGGACCGAATGCACCTGCCCACGCTTTTAAGCAGACAAAAAGGTAGACGATACCGGTAAACAGCACAGAAACAGCGGAGGAGGCGGCACGGTAAAGTCCGATCGGTCCCCAGCAGTATCTGGCAAACAGTCCTTTGGAGTTAAAAGATGCTTCTTTATCGAGCGTGTATCTGTCACATATCTTATCCTGCCGGTACATACGGATATCAGCGGCAAGTTCTTTGTGTGTGCCAAGCAGGCCAAAATATCCCCAGATACGATTGGCAAGATTTTGTGAATCAATATTGCGGGACATATAACTACCGGCTTTGTTGAGAAGAGCCGGTGCAAGGCAGGTGATGAAGAGCATCACTGCGATCAAAAGCAGAAGGAAGAGAGGATTATTTAACAGGGTATAAGTTCCGGCACTTTCCGGGACGCGGCTGGTAAAAAGGGAGACTGTTAAGGAAATACCACCGAGAAGCGTCAGGATGGCAGCGCAGAGTTTTTCGTAATCCTCAAAAACCACGTAAAATCCCCAGCCGCCACTGTTCTGATTCTGCATGATGGTGGAATAGAGTTCTGCTGTTTCGGTTTCATCCATATGAATGTAATCCATATCCAGATATTTTTCAGAAAAGATATGGGTCACTTTGAGATAAATCCCGGCATTTTGTGCCTCTTTCCATTTAGTAAGCCATGCGGATACAAAAGAGATCACAGCGGCAGAAAACAGTGTGATGGTCACAAGATACCGCAGGCGTGCCGGGTTTTTGTTTCCTGCAAGCTCATCAATGATCAATGCAGAAAGATAGATCTCGACGTAGGGCGTCAGTGAGATCCAGATGACGGAAAAAAAGCGGGAAAGAATGATCTGCGGGTAATACTGATAAAACAGTTTTAATGCGCGGGTATTTAATTTTAAAGCTTCACGCCAGGGCGTTTGCTGGTTGTTCTTCATGTTCGGATACTCCTTCCCTGTAATATTTGCTTTGTACTTCATAGAGATTTGCGTAACTGCCGCCACGCGCCATCAGCTCTGCATGTGTGCCCTCTTCCCTGATCTTTGCCTGATCGAGCAGAAGAATACGGTCGCAGAAGCGGGTAGAAGCGAGGCGGTGCGAGATATAAACAGAAGATCTGCCATTTGTGATATCGTTGTATTTCTGATACAGCTCGGATTCAGCGATCGGATCTAATGCTGCAGTCGGTTCATCAAGTACGATAAACGGAGCATCTTTATAGAGAGCGCGTGCGAGCATCAGCCGCTGTGTTTCACCACCCGAAAGCAATATGGCATCTTCATATACTTCACGGTTTAAGCAGGTTTCATAGCTGTTTGGCAGACTCTCGATTTTGGTACGGAGTCCGGCTTTTTCGATACAGTTTTTTACACGGTCAAAATCAATGTGTTCTTCGGTCTGGGCAACATTAGCTGCAACAGTGCCGGCAAGCAGGGAAAAATCTTGAAAAATCGCAGAAAACATTGTGTAGTAGTCGGAACGGTTAAATTCCCGGATATCGATCCCGTTTAACAGTACACGTCCTTTGGTTGGGTCAAGAAAACCACAGATCAATTTGACCAGAGTTGTTTTACCGGCACCATTGGAGCCTACGATGGCAAGCTTTTCGCCGGGATGCAGTGTCAGATCAATATCAGTCAGGGTATTTTTATCGGCACCCGGATAACGGAACGAGACATGTTCCAACCGGATCTCGTAGGTCATGCCGGAATCCGGTTTTAAAGATTTCCCATCCTGGAACCGGAATGGCTCCGGATAATGCAGAAACTCCAAAATGCTGGACAGATCAAGGGATTGTTTATAGAGTGTGTTGCAGTTTGTAAGGATTCCCGTTACCCATTCGGTAAATCCGCTTACGGCATTGAAAAATAAAAGAAACTCTGCGATCCCAAGCCCATTTATCAGTACTTCGTGAATGAGAAAGGCGTAGGCAAGTGCGTTGCGCAGAAAGGTAAGGATAAGGTCTGCAATTTTTGCCCAGATATAGACACTTTCTGCTTTCTGGTGGAATGCCGTGTAAGCTTCCATTGCTTTGTCATATAATGACTCAAGCCAGGGGCGCATGCCGAAAATGCGGATGTCTTTGGCAGCACCAAGATCTTTGGCACAATTGGAGAAATAATTCATGTGTTTTTCATATTTGGCTTCTTCATCGCGGTGACGGTAGCCATAGCTGTTTAACCGGTTTCCGATAAAATAGCTGATGCCTGTTGTCAACAGGACCGAGAGGAACAGGAGAGGTTCTATCGTGGTAAGCAGGCTGACATAGATGGCAAACCCGATCAGATTTTTGGTCAGTTCGGTCAATGTTTTCCAGATGGCTTCCCCGGGGGAGGAGTTTGAGTAAACACATTCATTTGCCTTGGTGAAAAGTGTCTGAAACCGCTCGTCATCCAGATTAGAGTAGGAAGTGGTATTTGCTTTCTGGTTCAGCAGTGTAACAATCTCAGAGCGGACCGTGACCCTGCCGAATAAGAGATTGGTATCCACATACATGGATGCGGCGGACAGAAACATCATGCCAAGGATACTGGTCAGAATGATGGCAGACAGTTCCGCAATGGGAGCATGCCTTTCGACTGCAGCTAAAATGACAGGCAGGACATATAAATTCAGAAGGTTTAAGGAGACGGCAAGCACTGCAGAAAGAAAGCCGAGGATCAGCACCTTTTTTTCGGCAGTCGTCCATGCAAGTTTTACCATAAACCATACACTTTGAGTGATGATATTCTTTTGTTTTTTTGAATTTTCTTTTTTCACAGAAACACCATCCTTTCTGATGGTACTATATTATAAAAAATCATCCCCGTGGCAGCCTGGGGATGAATTGTCTTAGTCTGGGGATGAATTGCAGATTAAATCTGGGGAAGCAGGATCTCGGTTGTAAACGCGCCTTCTTCGCTGTTGCGGCTGATATAGCCATCCAGGCGTTCTACGATGGCATCAATGCGTACCAGACCAAAACCATGTCCTTCTCCTTTGGTACTGCGGAAGAGATTCCCCTGTTTTTTTAACTTCCCCTGGGCAGTAAAATTGGTAAAAGAGATGTAGAGCTGAGTGTTTTTCATATCCATATATACGCGGATCATGCGTTCTTTCTCCGGCAGCTTCAGACTGGCTTCAATCGCATTGTCAAACAGGTTTCCGATGATACAGCACAGGTCAAGCTCAGAGGATCGGAGCTTTAGCGGGATATGCGCATCTGCAACGACCGGGATGTTTTTGGATTTTGCCAGTGATATCTTGGAATTTAAGATGGCATCCGTCATCGGATTTCCGGTTTTGATGACGGTATCGACGGTCGTTAAGTCCTCATCTAACAGATCCAGATACTGTCTGATGGCATTCCAGTCTCCAGATGCTGCATAGGCTTTCATGGTCTGGATGTGATTGCGGTAGTCATGCCGCCAGCCTCGCATCTGCTGATACATGTTGTCGACTTCCTGATAATGTGTCTCTATGAGTTCCTGCTGGTAGGAGGCAAGCTGTTTGTCTATTTTTCTGGAAAGAAATTTCATATGGATCTCCATTCCTGTTTCTCTTTAAATTTGTGCGGAAGCATTTCACTTCATATTGATGATCGCCCGGTTGACATTTTCGTAAGCCCCTCTGGGAAGCGGGATGGATGAGCCGTCGGACAGGCGGATCTCGGTTCTTGTCACACGGGAGATCTGGGACAGATTGACGATGACAGACCGTCCGATGCGAAGAAAACGGGAATCCAGTTCTTTTTCCAGACTGCCAAGTGTCATCTTCAGTGTCAGATCTTCTGTGGCGTGAATGGTAACATAATTGCCAAATACATCAGCATAACGGATCTGATAGATGGGAACGCGAAACAGTTCCCCATGCTGCTCAAAGGTCAGCATTTTTTCGTTTTTTGAGAGCTTTTCTATAGCGCGGTCAAGGACCGAATATAATTTATCTTCTTTGATTGGCTTCATTAAATAGTGAAGCGCGGCAACTTCATAGCCTTCTGCAATGTAATCGGAGTAGCCGGTCACAAAAATGATCTGAACGTTGTCATTTTTCTGTCGCAGCTTTTTTGCCATTATGACACCATCCATGGCACCCATTTCGATATCGAGAAGCAGAATGTCGTAGCTGCTTTTTTCTGCATAGTGGAACAGAAAGTCTTCTGCCGAAACAAAAGGGAAAACCTGCACGGTATGTTCTGTTTTTTTTGCCCATGTCTGGACTAAATCTGTGAGATATCCGCGGTCTGCGGCAGAATCATCACAGATGGAAATGTTATAGTTCATGTTTTAGCCATCCTTTATGTATTGGTAGATCAGTTTAGTTATAGCATGAAACGGGGCAACTTGCCAGTGAAACGGGAAATGATTTTCGAAAAGAGAGAAAACTGTGTTATAATGAAACCATTGATTTGGATAAGGAGGTTTTCATGGGACGCGTTTATTTTACCAGACATGGACAGACCATCTGGAATGTGGAAAATAAGATATGTGGTGCAACGGATATCGCACTGACCGAACTGGGGTGCGAGCAGGCGAGAGAACTCGGAAAAAAGATAAAAGAGCAGGGGCTTGTCATTGACGAGATCTTATATTCCCCACTGATCCGTGCGGCGGAAACGGCGCGCTATATTTCCGAAGAGACCGGCATCCAAAGGCGGATGGAGGAACGCTTAAAGGAACAGAATTTTGGAAAATACGAATCGACTCCGAGAGACGGAGCAGAATTTCAGGTGGCAAAGACACACTTTATCGATCATTTTGAAAGTGGCGAGACGATGCTGCATTTAGCACAGAGAATTTATAATCTGTTGGATGAGATCAGGCAGGAGTCAGAGGAAAAGACCTATCTGCTGGTCGCACATAACGGGATCGCAAGGATCGTTAATTCCTATTTTTATGATATGGGAAATGAAGAATTTGCGCGGTTTGGGATCAAAAACTGTGAGATCCGCTGTTATGAGTTTAAGTAAAAAAATCCGGAAGCCTTTTCTGTGAAAGACTCCCGGATTTTTGTTTTTGAAAACATCATATCACATGAAAATGGTGGCAGAAAAACTAACGTGCCATCACATCAATGATCTCAGCAACATACATGGTGTGCATATCGCCGTCTGCATACCATTTGTCCTTTAACTCAGAAACCAGGAAAGAATCTTCGGTAATCTTTGTTGCTGCCATTTTTTTGCAGAGCAGGACAAAATTTCCTTCGTCGATGTAAGGGATGCTGTGGCGGAATGCCACATTTAAACCGGCATTTTTGATCTTATCTTCTTTGCGGCCGGAGTGGGAACCACAGTAATTTAAGGCTTCCCGATAAGATCCTCCTAAAAATGAGATGGAGAAGAATTCGCCGGCATCTAATAACTCTTTGGTATATCTGGAATCACGGATAAAAATAAAAGCAACATTTTTTCCCCAGAGAACACCGATTCCACCCCAGCTTACGGTCATTGCGTTGGATTTCAGTTTCGTTCCTGCGGTTACTAATGCCCAGTCCTTTCCAATCTTGGTAAAGGGATTAAACTCTAATGATTCCATTGGGATTGGTTGAAATGTGTGCATATAGAATCTCCTTTATATGAAAAAAACTTCTTATTTCCTATATTATAGTATTCGTTACAAAAAATAACAAGAAAAAGAAGAAATATAACATTTTCTTATAGACCAATGAGAAATATATAACTATAAGGAATGTGCCTTATAAGCGATAGGAATAATCTTGACACCCAAAAAAGAAAGTATCATAATGGGGTTCAGTAAAAAATAACAGATGCGGAGGAAAGCGTTATGGATATCAGATTTGTGAAAAGAGACGTATTAAAAGAGAAACCAGATCAGAAGCATCTTGGCTTTGGAAAATACATGACAGACTATATGTTTGTGATGGATTGGACCAGGGAAGATGGCTGGAAAGATGCAAGAATTGTTCCGGAAGGACCAATCGAGCTTGAGCCTTCCTGCGTGACACTTCATTATGCACAGGAGACATTCGAAGGTATGAAAGCATACCGTACAGCAGAGGGCAAGATCCAGCTGTTCCGTCCTGAGATGAATGCAAAGAGAATGATCAATTCAAATGCAAGACTTTGTATGCCGGAATTCCCGGTAGATATGTTTGTCGAGGCAGTAAAGGCCCTGGTTAAAGTGGAAGAGGACTGGGTACCATCCGAGCCGGAGACATCCCTTTACATCCGTCCGTTCATGTTTGCAACAGAAGCAGCACTGGGCGTACATATGGCATCTGCCTATAAATTCATGATCATCTGCTGCCCGGTTGGAGCTTATTATGCAGAGGGTATCAACCCGGTTAAGATTTTAGTAGAAGATGAGTTAGTACGTGCGGTTAAAGGTGGTACCGGATTTACAAAATGCGGTGGTAACTACGCAGGTTCTATCTTAGGCCAGGTAAAAGCAGAGAAGATGGGATATTCCCAGGTATTATGGTTAGACGGAGAACATCGTAAATATGTTGAGGAAGTTGGAACCATGAACATTATGTTCAAGATCGCAGGTGAAATCTATACCGCACCGATCGAGGGAACTGTACTTCCGGGTGTGACCAGAGATTCCATGATCCATCTGTTAAGAGACTGGGGGTACAAAGTAAACGAGACAAGACTTTCTGTTGACGATCTGATGAAGGCAGGACATGATGGTACATTAGAGGAAGTATTCGGAACAGGTACTGCAGCTGTTATTTCCCCGGTAGGCGAGCTTCGTTACAAAGATGATGTGGTAACGATCAATGACTTCAAGATTGGTGAACTGACACAGAAATTATATGACACCTTAACCGGTATCCAGTGGGGTAAATTACCAGATAAATATAACTGGACGGTTGAAGTAAAATAACTTATAATAGGAAGAGCTGAGAGACTCCGGTGCTGAATTATTTCAGCACCGGTTTTTGTTGTATAAGAAATGATAAATGAGGGATAAAAATGAAGCGTGGTTTAAAAATGGCAGTGGTATTGTCTGCCCTGTTGTGTCTGACAGGATGTGGCACAAAGGTAACTACAGCAGAGGAGCCGGTGATCGCTACAGAGCATCAGGAGGAAGTGAGACAGGAAGAAACAGAGCAGGTCTCTGTCACCGAGGAAGATGCCCTTGCAGATAAGAAGATCGGCATCAGTATTTTCCGATATGATGATAATTTTATGAATATGTTCCGCAGAGAACTGGAAAGTTATCTGGTGAATCAGGGATTTCAGAAAGAAAATATCAATATGGTAGATGCGCGGAATGATTTTGACAGACAGTTGGATCAGGTCAATACCTTTATCAGACAGGGGACAGATCTTCTGATCATCAATCCGGTGGATGCAACACAGGCAGACGTTATTACGGATCTGGCAGTTGCAGCAGACATACCGTTGATTTATATCAACAGTGCACCGGCACAAAGTGAACAGCGCCGTTGGAAGCAGAACGGGTGGAGGGTTACCTATTGCGGTACGGATCTCTATGAGGCAGGACGTTATCAGGGGGAAATGATAGCGGATCTTGGATCTGATACTCTGGATAAAAATCATAACGGACAGATTGATTACATTATGTTAGAAGGAACCATGGGACATGCTGATACAGAATATCGGACTAAATATTCTGTAAAGACTCTAAGAAATGCCGGATATTCCCTAAACTGCCTGATGCAGGAAAGTGGCGAGTGGTCAAAAGAAAAGGGATATGATCTGACCATACAGGCACTCGAAACTTATGGGGATGATGTGGAGGTCATCTTAAGTAATAATGACGCGATGGCGCTTGGCGCAATAAAAGCAATCGAAGAATCGGGCAGGATCCCGGGAGAGGATATCTATCTTGTTGGTGTGGATGCCTTGCCGGAGGCAGTGGAAGATGTGATCTTAGGCAAACTGACAGGAACGGTTTTTAATGACTACTTTTCCCAGTCACACAATGCAGTGGATGCGGCAATCCGCTATCTGACCGGAGAAGAAAATGATTGCTTCATCGGATGCCATTACCTTAAAGTAACACAGGAAAATGCAATGGATGTGCTGGATATGGTCAATTAGTGGTGCATTTTGACAAGGAACTGCTAGACTTTTTTCACATATCATAGTATAGTAAACACGTTGAACATTGAAAACAAAATATCGATTCTATTTTCAGATACGCGGTTTTACCAGACGTATGACAGATAGCTCCATACAAGCGCCATGCACCAGATTGCTTTGAAATTCTGGTTGACGAGGAGAAGAGTGATCGAAAATTCGGCGGATGCTCTTCCGCACCCCTTCCTGTGCGAGATATACCGGCAAATATGCAGGTAACTGCAAAACAAATACGGTATAAAGGAAGACTGCAAAACAAAAATAAGACTCAGAGAAAGTAATGAGGAAAATAGATATGTGTGGAATTATAGGTTATACAGGAAGTGAAAACGTAAAAGAGGTATTACTGGATGCCTTGGAACTGTTAGAGTATCGTGGCTATGACAGTGCAGGAATCGCAGTTATGGAAGCACATGAGATCCAGGTGTATAAACGTGCAGGACGTGTCAGAGATCTGCGTGAAAAATGTAAGGATCAGGCAGAAAAAGCAATCTGCGGAATCGGCCATACGAGATGGGCAACCCACGGTGGCGTAAATGATACCAATGCACATCCGCATCAGGTAGGAAAAGTTACGCTTGTGCATAATGGTATCATTGAAAATTACAGAGAACTGATCGCAGACTATGATCTGGCAGATCAGTTAAGATCCGAGACGGACAGTGAAGTGGTAGCTGCACTGCTCAACCATTTTTATCAGGGCAATCCAGAAGAAGCGATCAAAAAGACCGTTCGTAAATTAAAGGGAACTTTTGCACTTGTGATCATGTTTGCAGACCGGGAAGGTGTGATTTATTCCACCAGAAATGTCAGCCCGATCGTAGCAACCTACTGTAAAGAGGGCGCGATGTTAGCATCCGATCTGACCGCACTGTGCCGTTTTACCAACCAGTACTTTGTTGTACCGGAGTATCACATCTTAGAGATGAGAAACGATGGCATCAGTCTTAAGGATTTTGAAGGAAACAAAAAAGAACCGGAATATCTGACCGCGGACTGGGAGTTAAACAGTGCGGGAAAAAACGGATATCCGTTCTATATGGAAAAAGAGATCATGGAGCAGCCGGATGCGGTAAAACGTACCATCGAATCGCGGATCGTGAGCGGATTGCCGGACTTTACAGCAGATGGGATTCCGGATTCTTTATTTACCGGGTGTGAGAGAGTCAATATCATTGCATGCGGTACTGCAATGCACGCTGGATTAGTGGCACAGGCACTGGTAAAATCCATCCTGCATATGCACATTGATGTGGATATGGCATCAGAATTTATGTATTCGGATCCGGTCATTGATGAGAAATCACTGGTGATCGCAGTATCACAGTCAGGAGAGACTATTGATACACTTGAGGCAGTAAAATATGCAAAACGCCGTGGTGCAAAATGTCTTTCCATCATCAATGTCAAAGGATCTTCTATTGCAAGAGAGAGCGATTATGTACTTTATACCAATGCAGGACCTGAGATCGCGGTTGCAAGTACCAAGGCATATACGACACAGTTGTCCATCTTTTACCTGATCGTGGCAAAAATGGCACAGCTTCGTGGTATTTACGATACGGCACAGACACAGAGTTTTATCCGGGAATTACAGAGAACACCGGATGTGATGAAAAAAGTGCTCGAAAAGCGTAGGGATATCCATGTGGTAGCCGGAAAAGTACTGTCAGCAAAAGATCTGTTTATGATCGGACGAGGACTGGATTATTCGATCTTATTAGAGGGTTCTCTCAAATTAAAGGAGGTTTCCTATATTCACTCTGAAGCATATGCGTCAGGAGAATTAAAACATGGTCCGATCGCGCTGATCACACAGGATACTCCGGTTGTTGCAGCAGTGACACAGGAAAAATTAATGTCAAAAGAGCTTTCAAACATCAAGGAAGTAAAATCCCGTGGAGCAGATATTGTGCTTTTCATCAAAGAAGGGCTTGCTACAGATGTGAAGGACTTATATGATACCTTCTTACTGCCGGACATGCAGGATGAATTTATGGTAATGCCGGCATCGGTTGCATTACAGTTACTTGCATATTATGTGTCATCCGATAAGGGATTTGATGTAGATAAGCCAAGAAACCTGGCAAAGGTAGTAACGGTGGAGTAAAAAGTTGTTATGTGGTGGGAAAACCGCGTATCTGAGGATAGAAAGTTGTGAACTTATGTTACGGGCGTGCATAAACTATACCAATGAAATTATGAGGTTGTTTATGTCAGATAATACCGTAACACCGAATGATCAGATCGATGAAGGAGCGCTAAAAGTGCAGGTGGTAGCACGTGGAAGCAATGTGCCGATCCAGAATGCAACCATAACCATTTCCTATTCCGGGGACCCGGAAAGCAGTGTAGAGGAGGTAACAACGGATGATTCTGGGATGTCCGAACAGATTGCGCTTGCTGCGCCTCCACTCGAGTACTCTATGGAACCGGGAGAAAACCAGCCATTTTCACAATACACCGTGTCAGTTACTGCGGAGGGATTTCGTACGGTCAATGTCTCAGGAATTGAAGTGTTTTCGAATGAAGTGTCGCTTCAGGAGATCCGGATGGAAGAGGTAGGATCGCCAACGAGATCAATAGATAACATTGTGATACCGGTCAACACACTGTGGGGAGATTTCCCGCCAAAGATCGCAGAATCCGAGATAAAACCGGTCACGGAAACCGGTGAGATTGTACTAAGCAGGGTGGTGATACCGGAGTATGTGATCGTCCATGACGGACCGCCGACTGATACGGCAGCAAGGGATTACTATGTCCGTTACAAAGACTACATCAAAAACGTTGCATCCAGCGAGATCTATTCGACCTGGCCGGAGAACACGATTCGCGCCAATATACTTGCAATCATGTCTTTTACATTAAACCGGGTGTATACGGAATGGTATCGTAATAAAGGTTATAATTTCACGATCACCACATCAACAGCATTTGATCAGAAATTCGTATATGGCAGGAATATCTTCCGCAACATATCCGACATCGTGGATGAGATGTTCCAGAATTATCTGTCGAGACCGAATGTCAGACAGCCGATCTTAACTCAGTACTGTGATGGTGAGCGGGTGATCTGCAGCAACTGGCTGAGTCAGTGGGGAAGTAAGTTCTTAGGGGATCAGAATTACAGTACGATCGAGATCATACGCTATTATTATGGAAGTAGTATGTTTATCAATACGGCGGAAGAAGTTTCTGGTATTCCGGCTTCCTGGCCGGGAGTCGATCTTTCGGTGGGGGCGACCGGAGAGAAGGTGCGGCAGATACAGGAGGAACTGGCACGTATTTCCCGTTCCTATCCGGCGATACCGACGATCACGCCGGACGGTATTTATGGTACCGCTACAAGAGGGGCAGTAGAGGCGTTTCAGAGGATCTTTGGACTGCCGGTGACGGGAGTCATTGATTACAAGACCTGGTACCGGATCTCGGAGATCTATGTAGCGGTTGCAAGGCTGGCAGAATTGGTGTAACCCTTCTTGGATTTTCCGGCTTTTTGTGTTATGATAAAATTGAATGATTACATTTTTTGTGATCATGGAAAAAGAAATGAGGAACATATGAATTATAAACTTACCATTCAGTATGATGGAACCAGATATAAGGGATGGCAGGGACAGCATACGACAGATCTGACCATACAGGGCAAGATCGAGGATGTGCTGACAAAAATGACAGGATGTGAGATTGACCTCATTGGTTCCGGGAGGACGGATGCAGGCGTGCACGCATGCGGGCAGGTAGCAAATTTCCACTGGGACGGAGATAAGACGGAAGAAGAGATCCTCTCCTATGTCAATCAGTATCTGCCGGAAGACATTGCGGTGGTGTCAGTAGAAGCAGTAGACGAACGGTTTCACAGCAGGTATCAGGCGGTGAAAAAGACCTACTGTTACCGGATCCATACCAGTGCGATCCCAAATGTGTTTGAGCGCAGATATGTTTATGATCATCCGCAGATATTAGACATTGGCAGGATGCAGCAGGCGGCCTCCTATCTCACTGGAACACATGATTTCCGTTCATTCTGCGGTAACCGGAAAATGAAAAAGTCCACGGTGCGCACAATCTATGAGATACGGTTTGAACAACAGGAGGGAGAGCTTCGCATCTATTATACCGGAAACGGATTTTTACAGAACATGGTGCGCATCTTAACCGGAACACTGATCGAGATCGGAGACGGAAGAAGGGCACCGGAAGAAATTGCAGACATGTTAGAACAGAAAGACCGGATGGCAGCGGGCTATACGGCACCGGCATGCGGTCTTATACTATATCAGGTAACATATTAAGAAAGAACTTACAAAATGGAAAAATGGGTTATCATACAAAAAGGGGCAGACTTTGAACAGATTGCCAGACGGTTTTGCATTCATCCGGTGACGGCGCGTGTGATACGCAATCGGAATGTCATCGGAGAAGATGCAATCCAGAAATATCTGCATGGCGGACCGGACGAACTATATGATCCGCATCTGTTAAAGGATGCAGACCTGCTTACGGATCTGCTTGCTGAGAAGATCAGACAGAAGGAAAAGATAAGGATCATCGGGGATTATGATATTGATGGTGTGATGTCAACTTATATCTTACATCAGGGCATCAGGCGGTGTGGGGGAGATGCGGACACGCAGATCCCGGATCGCATGAAAGATGGGTATGGGATCAATGAGAGACTGATCACCTGTGCAAAGGAAGCGGGTGTGGACACGATCGTTACCTGTGACAACGGGATCGCGGCGATGGATGAGATCGCCTATGCAAAATCGTGCGGTATGACAGTTCTGGTGACGGATCATCATGAGATCCCTTATGTGGAAGAAAATGGGACACGTACCTATAAAAGAAGCGTGGCGGATGCCATCGTAGATCCAAAACAGGCAGAGTGCAGATATCCGTATCAAGAGCTCTGCGGTGCGGCAGTTGCGTGGAAGATCATACAGCTGTTGTATGAAAAATGTAATGTGCCGGTGGTGGAGGCAGATGTATTTCTGGAAAATGTCGCCTTTGCCACGGTAGGAGATGTGATGGATCTGACGGATGAAAACCGTATTTTGGTAAAAGAGGGGCTGAAACGGATCCAGAACACGAAAAATGTCGGGATGCGTGCGCTGATCTTACAGAACCATCTGGAATTTGGACAGATCAATGCCTATCATTTCGGATTTGTGTTAGGTCCCTGCATCAATGCGAGCGGCAGACTTGAAACCGCAAAGATCGCACTTCAGTTATTTCTGGAGCAGGATGTGAAACGGGCGGCAGAGATTGCTGCAGAACTGGTGGAATTAAACGCACAGAGAAAGGACATGACCGCAGAGGGCGTGGAACTTGCGATAGAAGAAGTGGAAAAGGGAAAGGTCGGAGAAAAAGTTCTTGTCATTTACCTTCCTGAAGTCCATGAGAGTCTTGCCGGGATTATTGCAGGGCGGATCCGGGAACAATATCATAAACCGGTATTTGTCCTGACAAGGAGCGAGGACATGGTTAAAGGTTCCGGGCGTTCCATTGAGACATATTCCATGTATGAGGAACTGTGCAAATGTCAGGAACTGTTTGCCCGGTTTGGCGGACATCCGATGGCGGCAGGACTGTCGCTTCCTGAGGAAAATGTAGCGTTGTTCCGGGAAAAAATAAATATGTGCTGTGAATTGACAGAAGAGGATTTTATTCCTAAGATAAAAATAGATGTTCCGATGCCGGCAGACTATCCGGATCTTTCCCTGATCCGGGAAATGGATCTGTTAGAACCGTTTGGAAAGGGCAATATCAAACCCCAGTTTGCAGATAAGAACATCGCGATCGAACAGATGACACTGGTTGGAAAAAACAAAAATGTGTTAAAGCTAACATTACGGACAACACAGGGAAACAGAGTGCAGGCGGTATATTTTGGAAATACGGAGGCATTTGTGGAGTATTACAGCAAAAAATATGGCGCATCCGAAGTGGAGCGTGCTTTTTCGGGCAGGCAGAATGCAGTCCGCATGTCGCTCATCTATTACCCGGAGATCAACAGCTATCAGGGCAATGAGACCGTACAGCTTATCATAAAAAACTATCAGTGATTCGAAACGGAATGTGAGGAAAACAATGGTATTTGGTGGAAAAAAACAGTTATTAGAAGATGAAATCGCAGAGTTAAAAGAACAGAACCGGAAAAAAGATAATGTAATGAAAGAACTGCGCAGTGCCAAAGCAAATGTGGATGAGCAGTTTGCAGACATTGCAGCCGGGCGTGCGCAGATCTTACAGCATATGGAAGAAACTACAAAGAACATCACAGAAGCAAAAGAGCTGGTTGAAAATAACAATGAGGCGGCAGAGAGTGTGCATAGATCAATGATGAAGGTAAATAATGCAGTAGAATCCTTTGATGCGACACATTCTGTTTTCCTGGGACAGTTAAAACAGCAGAATGAGACAATGTCTGCACTGCTCGAGCAGCACAGAGGCTATGCACCGGTTGCAGAGGAAGCGGTGAAGATCAAAGAAACAATGCAGCAGTCACAGGAAGAAGAAAAAGAGATGATCGCGCAGATGAGAGAATTTTCCAAGAATATGGGAGTTCTGGCACTGGATGCAGCGATCGAGGCAGGAAGAATGGGAGAGTCCGGACTGAAATTCGTCGAGGCGGCAGAGGAAGTACGGTCATTTTCCGAGAAATATGAGGCAGCAGCAGCTGGGTTAGCGGAAAAGAAACAGGAGACAGATGCCCTGTTAAAGCAGTTTGAGGAACAGATACAGAATTTAAACACACAGTTTAAAGAGTGCACCAAGGTGATCGGCAAATTATACAGCGGTGCCGTGCAGACCTTATCTGCCTATGAGGGAGGACAGATCAATCTGCATGAGACCGTGGCTGCGGATATGGTAGGCGGAAGTGATGTGTTAAAAGTGGCAGGAGAGGAATTTTTAAAACTGCAGGGGGAGATCAGTGCGCAGCTTCATGCTGTACAGGAAGAATTAGAAGAACAGAAGAAAAATACGGATGAGCTGGAGACCATTTTTCTGGATTTACAGCAGGCGGCAGACCAGATCTGAGAACAAATAAGGGACAGGAGAGTATAAATATGGCAAAAGAGGAACAGTTTCGTTTTTTATCAGCAAACGGAGAAACAATGATCCATGCGGTCAAATGGATCCCGGAGGATGGAAATTACTGTGCGATCTTACAGATCACGCATGGAATGATCGAGTATATTGAGCGGTACCGTCCGTTTGCGGAGTATCTTACCGGGCAGGGCATTTTAGTTGTAGGGCACGATCATCTGGGTCATGGTGCATCCGTGCGCAGTGAAAACGAGTGGGGATATTTTGCAAAAAATCCAAGTGATACACTGATCGAGGATATGCACAAGCTGCGTGAACTGGTGCAGAAAGAAAATCCGGGCGTTCCGTATTTTATGATGGGACACAGCATGGGGTCTTATATGCTGCGTAAATATCTTTGCATCCACAATGAGAATCTGGCAGGAGCGATCATCATGGGCACCGGATGTGAATCCGATTTCATGATGAAATTCGGCATGTTTTTATGCAGGACGGTCGCAGCAGTGCGGGGATGGAATTACAGAAGTAAATTTATCCAGAGCCTTTCCTATGGAAAGCCGTATAAAAAGTATGACGTATATGGAAAAGACCATACCAACAGCTGGCTGACCAAGGATGTGGCACATGTGGATCGTTATTATGCAGATCCGCGCTGTACGTTTTTATTTACTGTAAATGGCTACTATGGACTGATGGAAGCGGTTTATTATGATAACCAGCCTGAGCATATCGCAAAGATGCCAAAAGATCTGCCGGTATTTTTAGTTTCCGGTGCGGATGATCCGGTAGGAAACTGCGGAGAGGGTGTAAAACAGGTATACCATAAGATGAAAGATGCGGGGATCGAAGACATTACATACAAATTATATGAAGATGACAGGCATGAAATCTTAAATGAGACAGACAGAGATAAGGTATTTGCAGATATCTATGCATGGCTGAATGTTCATCTGGCATAGGAAAGAGGATTATCATGAAAAGAAGAGCAGTAAAAATTTTAAGTGTGTTATTGACAGCGGCTATTCTGGCCACATCCGCTGTCCCGGTTTATGCGACCGAGACGACGGATACGATCACCGGAAATGTAACGGTCATCGAGGACGAAAATAAGGATGATGTGACGATCACAAAAGAGGATAAGCCATATCTGGCACTTGGAGCAGATCTTTCGGATGCACAGAAGGCAACGGTGCTCTCCATCATGGGGATCCCGGCAGATGATCTTACAGATTATGATGTTGTCTATGTGACCAATGCAGAGGAACATCAGTATCTGGATGCTTATATTTCAAGTTCACAGATTGGCAGCAAGGCATTGTCCTCCATTCTGATCGCGGAAGGGGAAAAGGGCAGCGGCATCAATATTTCCACCACCAACATCAATTACTGCACGGTCGGAATGTATAAAAACGCTCTGACAACAGCTGGCGTGACAGACGCCAATATCATCATTGCAGGACCGAGCAGTATTTCCGGTACCGCTGCACTGGTGGGCGTGTTAAAAGCATATCAGGAGATGACCGGAAAGACGATGGAAGATAATGTCGTGGATGCGGCATTAAATGAACTTGTTATCACAGGTCAGCTCGAGCAGTCAATTGATGGACTCTCCGATGAGGAAGTTGAGGAATTTATCGCCTATGTGAAATCTGTCATTGCAGAAAATGACCTCTCCAGTGAGGAGGACATCAACACGGCGATCGATGATGCCTGTCAGAAATATAATGTTACCCTGTCTGATTCAGAACGTCAGCAGATCGTGAGTCTGCTGCTTAAGATCACATCCCTTGGGATCAATCTGGACGGACTTGTTGATTATGCAAAGAACCTGTATGATTCTTATAAGGATGGAAACGGAATAGATTTATCCGGTATTTCGGAAAAAGGATTTTTCTCTGGACTGCTTTCCGGAATTAAAGATTTCATGAAGAATCTGTTTTCATAGGAGGAAAAAATATGCCAGAAAAAATTCAGATAATCACGGATGGTTCTTGTGATCTGCCAAAAGAACTGACGAAAGAAAAGGATATCAAAGTCGTTCCGTTTTATGTTTCGTTTGACGGAGAAATCTATCTAAAAGAGATGGAAGAGCTGGATATCAGGGAGTTTTACCAGAAGATGGTAGATCATCCCAATGTATTTCCCAAAACATCAATGCCATCGGTAGATGATTACTATCAGGTATTCGAGCCATTGGCAAAACAGGGCGTACCGATGATCTGTATCTGCATCACAACGAAGTTCAGCGGTTCTATGCAGTCGGCAACGACCGCGCGTGACATGATCTTAGAGCAGTACCCGGATGCCAGGATCAATGTGATCGATGCAACCGTTAATACTGTTTTACAGGGCTTATATGTCTTGGAGGCATGTCGTTTGCGTGATCTGGGATGGGAGTATGACAGACTGGTGAAACGTATCCTTGAGATCCGGGAGAGCGGACGCATCTTCTTTACAATCGGAAGTATTGACTATTTAAAACACGGCGGACGGATCGGAAAGCTGGCCGGGATCGCGGGCAGTGCTTTAAAGATCAAACCGCTGATCACATTAAAAGCAGGAGAGATCTTTAATTCCGGAATATCCAGAAACCGTGAAAAATCCATGTTAAAAGTTATTGATATGCTAAAGGAATATTTAGATGAAGTACACGCAAAACCTGGTGAATACAGTTTTGCAGTCGGATTTGGATATGACTATGAGGAAGCATGCCGGTTTAAGGAGAAGCTTCGAGATCTGGTAAAAGAAAGACTGGGGATCGATGAGATAACGATCTATCAGATCGGAGCGACGATCGGTGTGCACACCGGACCTTACCCGATCGGAGTCGGCATCATCCGCAGAGCGGATGTAGAATAAAAAAGGGTATAATACGAAAGAGGGAGAGCCTTGGAAAGGGTTCTCTTTTTTTGTATAATACTATTGACAATAATATATTATATGATATATAGTATTGATAACGAAATAATATTATAAAAAGAAAAGAGGGGATGGTTGCATGATATTTAACACAGGTGCCGCGCTATTAGATGCGATCGTTCTTGCGGTTGTATCCAAAGACGAAGAGGGTACATATGGGTACAAGATCACGCAGGATGTACGACAAGCCATTGAGGTGTCCGAGTCCACATTATATCCCGTACTGCGAAGGCTGCAAAAGGACAAATGCCTGGAGGTATACGACAGGGAGTGTGGCGGTAGAAACCGGCGATATTATAAGATCACGGAAACCGGAAGGGAAAAGCTGAAAGAGTACCGGGAAGAATGGAAAGACTATTCGAGCAAAATTACAATGCTGTTCGCAGAGTAACATCGTGCGAGGCAGAAAGGAAATGGTTGTGTAAATGAAAAAAGAAGAATTTTTAAAACAACTGGAACAGTTGTTATCGGGCATATCAGAAGAAGAAAGAGCCGATGCGTTGTCTTACTACCGAAGCTATTTCGAAGACGCAGGAGAAGAAAATGAGGAGGCGATCATCGCGGAGCTGGAGTCACCACAGAAAGTGGCAGACAGTATCCGGAAGAACCTTGGTATCGAGGGAAACGGAAGCTATTATAACAGCAACGCGAACCGGGATGCAGAATATTACCGGAATGTAAACAATACGATACAAAACATGCAGGGACAGGCAAAAGCCAGAAACGGCGGAAATTATTCTGCACTGACCATAACCCTGTTGATCGTTACCTCGCCGATCTGGCTGACGGCATTGATCGTATTTGCAAGTATTATCTTAGCTTTGCTCTGTGCGCTGCTTGGTGTTGCGATCGGTGTTGTCGCAGTGATGGGAGCACTTGTCATTGCGGGTGTGGTCGTGACTGTGATCGGATTTCAGAGCTGCTTTACCATAGCAGTTCCGGTTGGCATTGCATTGATCGGATGCGGACTTTTGATCCTGGCACTGGGACTTTTGGCAATTTTGCTTGTTGTCTGGGTGTTTGGAGGTTTTCTTCCATGGGCATGGAAAGGAATCGTGAAACTGTGTAAGATGCCGTTTGAAAAGAGAAGAGAGCGCAAGGCGCTTCAGAATGGAGATTAGTATGAAAAAGTTTACGAAAATAATGTTGATCATTGTGGCAGTTTTAGTTGTCCTTGGTCTGCTGTTCTGTGGAGTGGCAGCAGGGCTTGGAGCCGGAAGGACAGAGGTGATACAGGAGATCGAAAAAGAGGGCGAACTTGCCTGTGGAAACTGGCACATTGGAAAATATGGTATTTATTATGGAGAAAGTGATGCATCCTATGTGGATGACGATGATATCTATGACACGGATGATGATGACATGGATGACGATGATGACATGGATGACGACGATGATGATATGGATGATGATATGAGTGGTTTTGAAAGTCTTGAGACCATCGGAAGCGGGGAAGCAGCTTTGTCTGAAGTGAAAAACATCAAAATGAATATTGATGCGGCAGCAGTAAAGATCGTTACCGCAGAGGATAGCGATAAGATTACAGTGGAACTGAAAAAGGGCAAAGAAAAATATCTCACATGTAAAATGGAGGATGCCACATTTTCTATCAATTATAATGAAAAGAAAAAGGTAGGAATTGGATACAAAGGTGCCAAAATACTGGTTCATGTTCCAAAGCAGGCAGTATTTAGCGACGTGACTATGAAAGTTGGTGCGGCTGATGTAAAAATGAATGTTGCGGATCTGACCTGTGAGAACCTTACCCTAGATGTCGGAGCAGGAAATTTCGAGGCGGATGGATTTACAGTAAATCAGACATTAAACGCATCAATCGGGGCAGGAAACCTTGAGATGGATGGTGGTATCTATCAGAATGCAGAAATGAACTGTGGAGTTGGAAACCTTGAATTTGCCGGAACGGTAAATGGAAATCTTACCGGTGAATGTGGTATGGGAAATGTAACATTAGATTTAAAAGGAACGGAAACCGATTATGATTATAAACTCGCCTGTGGTATGGGGCAGATCGTAATTAACGGAACAACCTATTCTGCGATCAGCGGCAATAAAACGATCACAAACGAGAATATAATCGGAACCATCGATTTAGATTGTGGAATGGGACAGATCACCTGTGATATCCAGTAAAACCGGAATTATTTTGTGATCCATTCCCGGATATCAGAGATCTTCATTAAGATCGGAAGCAGGAGAACGCTGATGATGATACCAGCAATACCCTGTACGATATTAAATGGGATACCGGTCGCAGAAGATACGATGCCGGCTGCGAGGGCGGCGGAAGTAAAACCGCCGCTTCCGAATGCAGCGATACCAGCTTCGTATAAGAAGTAACCGATGACCATGATCGCTTCTCCGATGATGCCACCGATCACGATCGCAGCATAGCGGCTCTTGTCCGATTTGATGGCATGCTGTAAACGGTGGAATAAGAAACCTGCGATCGCGGCAGTAAGTGCTTTGATGATAAAAGTAGCAGGTGCCCAGGACACGTAGCCGGAAAAAATATCCGAGAACATAGAGCCGATGCCGGCTGCAAGTCCACCGGTAACCGGTCCTAAGATGACACCACATAACAGGACAAAACCGTCTCCGAGGTGGATGTAACCCATCGTAGGAGTCGGCACTTTAATGATCATAGTTGCAATACAGGTCATAGCGGCAAGCAAAGCTGCTGTGACTATTTTTTTTAGACTTTTGTTTTCCATAAATCAAATCCTCTTTTCGTGTATATAGTTTGAAAGAGATTATAACAGAAAATGGATTACTAAAAACAGCCAGTTAAGCGAAAAATAACCAGTCCAGTTGACATTTTAAAAGGGGGCATTTATAGTATTGAAGGAATAGAACAGAAAAAGAATGGGGGGAACTATGAATAAGACAATCCGAATGGTACTTTATGTATTATCAATTTTAACGGTGGCAGGTGTTTTTGTGGCATTTGTTTTAGCAGGGAAAAGCCAGCAGACTTCATCTGCGGGAAATATGGCACCGGGCAGCGCACAGGAAGTGACAACAGAGTCAGAGACAGAGGATACCGGTGTGGCAGAAGAGCCCACTACGGAAGCGGCAGGTGAAGAAGTCCAGTCAACCGAAGAAGCCATCCTGCCGGAAGAAAATCTGGAAACGGAAACCAAAGAGAAGCAGACGGGGGAAGCTGTGACATTGATGTTTACCGGAGATGTCCTGTTTGCAAACGCATTTCAGGCGGGCTATGATGCAAACGGGATCGACGGCGTGATCACAGAGGAACTGCGGGAGCAGTTAAAGGCGGCAGATATTTTAATGATAAATAATGAGTTCCCGTTCAGTGACAGGGGAACAGCGATCGCGGACAAGCAGTTTGTATTCCGGTGCAGTCCTTCCTATCGTAAAGCGTTGACGGAACTTGGGGTGGATGTGGTTTCTCTGGCAAACAACCATACCTTAGATTATGGAAAAGAAGCGTTGGAAGATACCTTTCAGACACTTGATGCCGAAGGGATTCTCTACGGAGGTGCAGGAGATACGGTAGAACGTGCAAAGCAGATCCAGATCATCGAAGTCAATGGAAAGAAATTCGGTTTTCTGGCAGTTTCCCGTGTCATTCCGTCGGTAGACTGGAAAGTGGAGAACAGTACACCCGGCATTTTCTCCTGCTATGATACAACGGAACTGATTGCACAGATCAAAGCAGGAAAAGAGGAGTGTGATTTCTTAACGGTGTTCCCACACTGGGGAACGGAGTACAGTGAAACACCGGATGCAAACCAGACAAGCATCGCAAAACAGTGCATGGATGCAGGCGCGGATCTGGTTGTAGGTGCGCATACCCATTGTCTGGAAGGGATCGAGTATATCGATGGCAGGCCGGTCTTTTACAGTCTGGGTAATTTTATCTTCGGACAGAGCATTGACCGCTCGATGGCAGTGGAAGTGACGGTGGCACAGGATGGAGAGGTCTCTTACCGTGTGATCCCGGTGTATGCCACAGGCGGCGTGACACAGCAGATGACAGAGGCAGCTTCGGAGAAACTGTATGCGTATCTGCAGCAGATCTCCGTCAATGCAGCCATTGATAAAGAAGGAAAAATAACAGAAATACAATAAGTAGAAGAATAAAATAAATGCTTAAAATTAGTTTACATTTAACTTAAATTAGGTTATAATCGGTACAGCAGAACAAATTGCAGGAAGAAAAGGAGAAGCAGACATGGATTATATGGATATTTACAAACAGTGGTGCAGTGACCCGTATTTTGATGCAGATACAAAGGCAGAATTAGAGGCGATCAAAGACGATAAAGCAGAGATCGAAGATCGTTTTTACCGTCAGCTCGAGTTTGGAACCGGTGGCTTAAGAGGGGTGATCGGAGCCGGAACAAACCGTATGAATATCTATACCGTTCGTCAGGCGACACAGGGACTGGCAAACTATATCATTTCCCAGAACGGACAGGAAAAGGGAGTAGCGATCGCGCACGATTCCCGTATCATGTCAACTGAATTTGCAGATGAGGCAGCACTCTGCCTGAACGCAAACGGCATTAAGGCATATGTATTTGACAGCCTTCGTCCGACACCGGAACTTTCCTTTGCAGTCCGTGAGTTAGGCTGTGTTTCCGGTATCGTCATCACAGCAAGCCATAATCCAAGAGAATATAACGGATATAAAGTATACTGGGAGGATGGTGCCCAGATCACACCGCCACATGATAAAAATATCCTTGCAGAAGTTGCAAAAGTAACCTCTTTTGACCAGGTTAAGACCATGGACTTAGAGGAAGCGAAAAAAGCAGGACTTTATCAGACCATCGGCAAAGAGATCGATGACCGTTACATGGAAGAACTCAAAAAACAGTCCATTCATCCGGAGATCATCAAAGAGATGGCAAAAGACATCAAGATCGTATACACACCGCTTCACGGAACCGGTAATCTTCCGGTGCGCCGTGTATTAAAAGAGCTTGGCTTTGAGCATGTTTATGTGGTAAAAGAGCAGGAACTTCCGGATGGCAATTTCCCGACCGTAGCTTACCCGAACCCGGAGTCACCAAAGGCATTTGAGCTCGCCTTGAAACTGGCAAAAGAAGTGGATGCAGATATCGTGCTTGCAACTGACCCGGATGCAGACCGTCTTGGTGTATACTGCAAAGACACCAAAAGCGGAGAGTATGTTACCTTTACTGGAAATATGTCCGGTATGCTGATCGCAGAATACATCTTAAGAGAGAAAAACGCAATGGGAACCATGCCTAAAAATCCGGCACTCGTTGAGACCATCGTGACCACTGATATGGCAAAGGCGATCGCCAAAGCATATGGTGTGGCACTGATCGAAGTACTGACCGGGTTCAAATACATCGGAGAGCAGATCAAATTCTTCGAGGAGCAGCATACTTACAACTATGTATTCGGTTTAGAGGAGAGTTATGGCTGTCTGGCAGGAACCTACGCAAGAGACAAGGATGCCTGCGTGGCAGTGATGATGCTCTGTGAAGTGGCTTCCTGGTGCAAAAAGAACGGAAAAACACTCTGGGATGAGATGCTTTCCATGTATGAGCAGTATGGCTACTACAGAGAAGGACTGGAGACAAAGACCTTAAAGGGAATTGACGGTGCGGCACAGATCCAGGAGATGATGAGCAATTCCAGAAAGAATCCTCCAAAGAAATTGGGCGGATTTGATGTGCTCGCAGTCCGTGACTATAAAGAGGACACCAGAAAAGATATGGTGACCGGTGCGGTAGAAAAGACCGGGCTTCCGACCTCAAACGTACTTTATTATGAGCTGTCCGACCAGGCATGGTGCTGTGTGCGTCCATCCGGTACAGAACCAAAGATCAAATATTACTTTGGTGTAAAGGGAAGCTCCTTAGAGGATGCGGAGACAAAACTGGCAGCATTAAAAGAAGACCTTTTGAAATAACAGATCGTCACGAGGAGAAGGTAAGGTATGGGAATGATCGCTTATTACGAAAACGAGCGCATCTTTAAACTGGATACGCCAAATTCAAGCTATGTCATCGGAATTGTTGATGAGGAAAATTTTGTGGGACATATTTATTACGGAAGAAAACTGCGGGATCATAAGATCGGCTATCTGCTCCGGACAGAGGAAAATCCGTTTGTCCCATCAAAAAATAACAGAGACCGTACATCGTTTTTAGACTCCTTTCCGATGGAATATCCGGGAAACGGAGTGGGGGATTACCGCAGAAGTGCAATTGCTGTGAAGACGGCACAGGGATATGTGGCAGTGACTCCGGTCTATGTTTCACATGAGATCTACGCGGGCAAACCAAAGCTTTCCGGGCTTCCGGCAACCTTTGGAACAGAAAACGAATGTGAGACCTTAGAGCTCCACTGCGAGGATAAGACACTGGGCTTACAGATCATTTTATCCTACACCGCATTTGCTGACGTGGATGTGATCGCAAGAAGTGTGCGGATCGTCAACCAGGGAGAGGCACTTTATCTGACCAAAGTACTGTCTGCAACACTTGATATGGATAATAAAGACTTTGAACTTCTGACACTCCATGGCTCCTGGGCAAGAGAGCGTATGATGGAATGGCGCAGGGTTGGAAAAGGATTCTGCGGTGTCGAATCCATCCGTGGGGAGTCTTCCCATCAGGATCATCCATTTCTGGCACTCCGTGCGGCTGGGGCAACACAGGAGAATGGCGAAGTGTATGGAATGCATTTTGTATATTCCGGTAATTTTATCGGACAGGTGGAGTTAAACCAACATGACATGGTGCGTGCATCCATGGGCATCCATCCGGATAATTTCTGCTGGAAATTAGAGGCGGGTGAGGAATTTCAGACACCGGAAGTAGTACTGGTATACAGTGCAGACGGCATGGACGGAATGACACACCAGTTTCATGAACTCTATCGCAATCATCTGATCCGCAGTGAATATAAGAATAAAAAACGTCCAATCCTGATCAATAACTGGGAAGCAACCTATTTTGATTTTGATACGGAAAAACTCTTATCCATTGCAAAAAAAGCATCGGAGCTTGGCATTGAGATGCTTGTCATGGATGACGGCTGGTTTGGACACAGAAATGATGACAATACCAGTCTGGGCGACTGGCAGGTCAATGAAAGCAAGATAAAAGGCGGATTAAAATATCTGGTCAACGAGGTCAATCGTCTTGGCATGAAGTTTGGTATCTGGTTTGAACCGGAGATGATCTCGCCGGATTCTGAATTATATCGTGAACATCCGGACTGGGCAATAAAGATCCCGGGAAGAGAACCGTCTCTCTGCAGGAATCAGTATGTGCTTGATCTGACGAGAAAAGAGATCCGCGATTACGCTTATGAATGTGTGGCAAAGATCTTGCACAGTGCCAACATTGAGTATGTGAAATGGGATATGAACCGCCAGCTTTCCGATATCGGAAGTGTGGCACTTCCTGCGGACCGGCAGGGCGAACTCTATCACCGCTATGTATTGGGACTTTACGAGATGCAGGAACGTTTGATCCGTGAGTTCCCTCATCTGTTACTGGAAAACTGCTCCGGCGGCGGAGCCAGATTTGATCCGGGTATGCTCTACTACAGCCCACAGATCTGGTGCTCGGATGATACCGATGCGATTGAACGGTTGAAGATCCAGGAGGGAACGGCGCTGATCTATCCATTGTCTACAATGGGAGCGCATGTTTCCGACTGCCCGAACCACACAGTCGGACGTGTCACACCGTTTGAGACAAGAGGACATGTGGCACTGGCAGGAACGTTTGGTTATGAGCTGGATATCACAAAGATTCCGCAGGAAGACAGAGAGATGATACCGAAGCAGGTGGCAATGTATCACAAGTATAACGACCTTGTACGCGAGGGAGATTATTACCGCATTGCCTCTTATCAGGAAAACCATTATTACGACTGCTACGAAGTAGTGTCCAAAGATAAAAAAGAAGCACTGGTAACATTTGTTCAGGTTTTGAACCGTCCGAATTATCATAGCAGGAGAATTTTCTTAAAAGGACTTGACCCGGAGAAAAATTACCGGATCGAGGGCGAGAATAAGACCTATGCAGGAGATTCTCTGATGTATGCAGGACTCCAGATTCCAAATCCATGGGGAGATTTTCAGTCAAAACTGTTACATCTGACAGCCTGCGAATGAAAGGAAAAAGGGTGAGTAGGAAATGGCAAAGGCAGTAAAACTGGCAGACATTGCAGAGCAGCTGGGCGTTAGCACTGTCACAGTCTCAAAGGCACTTTCCGGACAGAAAGGTGTCAGCGAGGCGATGCGTGAAAAAATAAAAGATCTGGCAGAGGAGATGGGCTACAAACAGCCATCTGCCATAAAAAAAGAAAAAGTACAGAGAAGCTACAATATAGGTGTGCTTGTGTCAGAGCGTTATCTGGGAGAATACGATTCTTTCTACTGGAAAATGTATCAGAGCGTGGCGACCAAAGCAGTGCAGAAAGAATGTTTTACGCTGCTTGAGATCATTCCCCTGACAGGAGAGAGAGAACTTGCACTGCCGAAAATGGTGGTGGAAGAAAAAGTCGACGGACTGATCATCGTTGGAAGACTTCAGACAGAATATCTGGCTGTACTCAATAAAAATACACAGATCCCGATGGTCTATCTGGATTTCTACGATGAGCAGCAGATGAACGATGCCGTGATCTCAAACAGTTATTATGGTTCTTATACACTGACCAATTATCTGTTCAATATGGGACATAAGGACATCGCTTATGTAGGTACGCTTTTATGTACCGCGAGTATCACGGACCGTTATTTTGGCTATGCACGTTCGATGATGGAACATGGAAAAGAAATTCCGGCAGAATGGATCATTCCGGATCGTGATATGCAGTCGGGGGTTGTTAAAGTTGACATCGATTATAACCGGATGGAGCAGAAACCAACCGCGTTTGTCTGCAACTGTGATCTGACCGCAAGCGAAGTGATCAACTGCTTAGAAGAACAGGGATACCGTGTGCCGGAGGATGTTTCTGTGATCGGTTTTGACAATTACCTGTATCCGGGACTTTGTGATGTGGATATCACAACGTACGAGGTAGATGTAAAGGAAATGTCAAGAAGGGCAGTTCACGTGCTGCTTAAAAAGATCGGGGACAGCCATTACAAACAGGGTATCACGATCGTGGATGGTCATGTTGTATATAAGAACAGTGTGAAAGCAATTTAAAAAAGAGTTGCCGCTTCAAATGATCTGGAACAGATATCTGAAGTGACAACTTTTTTTCATCAGAAATTTTATTTTTTCTGCCGGTATAAATTTGGGGTTATATTTTCAGTCTCGCGCTTGAACAGGTTGATAAAATGATTGGTGTTATCAAAACCGACCATGCTTCCAATCTCATGCACGGTGAGAGTACTGCTTCGCAAAAGCTGTTTGGAGGCTTCGATACGCCTCCTGTTCAGATATTGCAGGGGTGAAATGCCAAAGATATTGGTAAATTCACGGCAGAGCCGGTATTTGCTGATGTCGAGTTCTTCTTCAAACTGTTTGAGGGAATAATGGGAAGCATAAGAGTAGTCAAAACATTTTTTCATGTAAAGCAGATAGGAGGGAATCCCCTCGTGATCCGGGACTTCATCTGCAATGGCAAGATCACTGAAAAGACCGGAGAAACATTTGATATCAAGAAACGGATTTCGATGAAAAAAGTCACGGTTATTGCTGTCTAACATATGCAGATAGTGAAGCAGTTCAGGCGAACTGCCTAATTCCCAGAACATGCCGGATTTCTTCTGATAAAAGGCATCAAGAAGTGAGCCGGTGCAAAAATAGATCTTGAATTTCCAGAAATTACCGGATATGGAAAGGGAAAAAGGCTGCCTGCAGTCAAAGAGCATCAGAGTCTCTTCGGAAAGAGAAAACGAGGACTCGGCCGTTTTAAGTGTACCGATACCTTTCTGCGTATAGATCAGAAGATAACAGGGGAAAGAATGGAACTGGTAAATAAAAGGAGCGGACACGGAATGAGCACCATATGCCTGCACACAGAGCAGGGAGGAAACTGGCGCGTCCGGCAGATTGGTATAAACATGTTCCGGCAGCATGTGGTAGTTCCAATGGTGGAAATACGACACAGACAGGCAATGCTGGTGGGGCAGCAGAAAATGTAGCGGGAACCGAAAGCCAGGATGCAGGAAGTACAGCAGATGGCTTCATCAGTTACCAGGACTTAAAATTAGGCGAAGATCTTACTGATTTATCTGCCGAGATCACATTTTATAACAACAGAACTGATATGGCTGGTTCTGATTATACCGGAAAAAACTGGGATCAGTACATTGCAGATTTTAATGCGGTTTATCCAAATATCAAAGTAAATGTTGAGACCATTACCGATTATGCAGAAACAGCACTTCTTTATTTACAGAGCAATGACTGGGGCGACATCATGCTGATCCCACAGGTAGACAAGGGAGACCTTCCAACCTATTTTCTGTCGTATGGTGATTTAAGTACGATGGACGGTCTGATCCGTTTTGCCAGCAAAGATGCTTATGACGGACAGTGCTATGGTGTTCCGACAACCGGTGATGCACAGGGTATTGTATACAACAAGAAAGTATTTGAGGAGGCAGGCATTGAGGAACTTCCAAAGACACCGGAAGAGTTTATGGCTGACTTAAAGGCGATCAAAGACAATACCGATGCGATCCCACTTTACACAAACTATGCAGCAGGCTGGACAATGGGAGCATGGGATGCTTACATCAACGGAACTGCAACCGGCGATCCTACTTATATGAACCAGAAGATCTTACATACCAGCAATCCATTCAGTGATCCAGGCGATGGAACACATGCTTACAATGTATACAAGATCTTATATGATGCAGTTGCAGATGATCTGACAGAGGATGACTACATGACAACGGACTGGGAAGGCTGCAAAGGTATGATCAATGCAGGCCAGATCGGATGCATGGTACTTGGCTCCTGGGCATATCCACAGATGAGAGATGCAGGGGACAACGGAGATGATATCGGTTATATGCCATTCCCAATCTCAGTAGATGGAAAACAGTATGCAACCGCAGGTGGAAACTATTCTTACGGCATTAATGCCAATGCTTCTGATACCAACAAACAGGCATCTGTTATCTTCGTAAAATGGATGACAGAGCAGTCTGAATTCGCATACAACGAGGGTGGTATGCCGATCGCATTAGACGATGATGAATGGCCGGAAGTATACAAAGCATTCGACGGTGTTGAGTTTGTGGCAGATGATCCTGCTGTAGCTGGAGAGGAAGATTTATTAAATACATTAAACTCTGAATCAGAGCTGAACTTAAACGCTGGTGGCGATACCAAGGTCCAGGATCTGATCGTTTATGCTGACAATGGTGACAAGAGCTTTGATGACATCATGAACGAGTGGAATGAGGCATGGACCTCTGCTCAGGAGTCAAACGACGTAGAGATCACAGAGTAAGGAGCAAAAACTTCATAAATCCTATCCTACTTAATATAGAAAATACCGGGGCTATTTGCTCCGGTATTTTTGCGTGGTGAGAAAGAAAATGCAAAATGCATGCCGGATCGCGGTTGCAAGTATGGGAATGCAATGTTAAAATGAGGAAAAAAGAGGGAAAGTAGGAAAACGGATGGTAAAAATTGACCTGATCACAGGTTTTCTTGGGTCTGGAAAGACGACATTTCTGAAAAAATATGCTGCTTATCTGATGGAAAAGGGAAAGCAGATTGGAATACTGGAAAACGATTTTGGCGCAGTCAACGTGGATATGATGCTCTTGCAGGATATGATGGGAGATCAGTGCGATCTGGAGATGATCGCCGGTGGCTGTGATGCGGACTGCCACAGAAGACGATTTAAGACAAAACTGATCGCAATGGGCATGTGCGGCTATGACAGAGTGCTGATGGAGCCTTCCGGCATTTATGATGTGGATGAATTTTTTGATGTGCTCAGGGAAGAGCCGCTCGACCGCTGGTATCAGATCGGAAGCGTGATCACGATCGTGGATGCCAATCTGGAGGAAACCTTATCCGAGGAGGCAGAATACCTGCTGGCAGCGCAGCTTTCCAGTGCCGGGCTGATCGTACTCAGTAAGACAAATGGGGTATCTGCAGAACGGATCGGGCAGACGATCGCACATTTAAACTGCGCACTGGCACGGTTTGGCTGTAAGCGTACACTGGAGGAAAAAGAGATCGTCTGTAAGGACTGGGAGACTTTTACGGATGAGGATTATTTGAAAGTAGAGCAGGCCGGATATGTGCTCGAGGACTATCAGAAACTCTGGTTTGAAAAGGAGCGGACATTTACCTCCCTTTATTTTATGAATGTGCGCATGGAGACAGAGAAATTGCGTGAAACCGTAAAAAATCTGATGAAAGATAAGGCGTGTGGAAATGTATTCCGGATCAAAGGTTTTATGTGGACTGGAGATGACACCTGGGTCGAATTAAATGCAACGCAGAAAAATATCACGATACAGCCGATCGAAAAAGGGCAGGAAGTTTTTATTGTGATCGGAGAAGATTTAGTAGAAGAAAAGATTGCAGAATACTGGGAGACGGGAAAGGAGCAGGACTAAAATGACGATTTATGAAAAAATGCACCAGACAAAACTTTATAATGCAGGGGAGGCTGACCTGTTAGAAGAACAGACTGGCTATCTGGACAAACTTTATGATTTTAACCAGACCAGACCAACCGAGGGAGAAAAGAGAACGAGGATGTTAAAGGAGATGTTTGCAGAGATTGGAGAAAACTGCTACATCGAGCCGCCATTTCATGCCAACTTTGGCGGACATCATGTGCACTTTGGAACAGGTGTCTATGCTAACTTCAATCTCACACTGGTCGATGATACCCATATCTATGTCGGGGACTATACGATGTTTGGACCCAATGTCGTGCTTGCGACAGCGGGACATCCGATCACGCCGGAGCTGCGGAAGAGAGGATATCAGTACAATGCACCGATCCATATCGGAAACAATTGCTGGCTTGGTACAGGCGTGCTTGTGATGCCGGGTATTACGATCGGTGATAATGTCATCATCGGTGCAGGAAGCGTTGTGACAAAGGATATTCCGTCCAATGTGATCGCGGTAGGAAATCCGTGCCACATCCTGCGCGAAGTAAATGAGCATGACAGGGAATATTATTTCAAAAATAACAGGATCGACTGGGACGAGATGAGACGGGAGATTGGAAATCTGTGATCCATACGAACGAAACGAAAAGAGGATGTTGCTTTTAAAGTGACATCCTCTTTTTTGGATCATGGATTTGCTGTGAAGAGTACACCTTATTTACATAAAACTAAAATAAAGTAATTAAATTAATTTGATAACAACGAGAAAAAGGAAATTTGATATGCAAATTGCATAAAAACAGAAATACAATTTTGTGTAAATAGTGAAAAACTGCAACAAACACAAGAATAATAAATATAAAACAAAAATGAGTGATGATTAAAAAAGAAAATAATATATAATTAAATTAGCTTAATAAATAAAGCAATCATCCTATGAAACAGATGGGAATAAAAAGGTATATGGAGGAAAAGTTATGGTTGCGAAAACGGAAAAAGCAAAGCAAAAATTTAATCTTGTAAAGTGGGAGAAGAGCAGAAAAGGACAGCAGACAATTATCATCATCGCATTCATGATAATTCCTCTGTTACTGTTATTCTTATTCACCTATCTGCCATTTGCCGAGATGGTGAAATTCAGTTTCTACAAAATGAAGTACAGTACACCGATTGAAAAAAGACAGTTTGTCGGCTTTGACAATTACATTGATGTATTTAAGCGTGACGACTGTTTCCGTGCACTGAAATTAAGCCTTTATTATATGGGCGGTTCTCTGGTGCAGCTGGCACTGGCACTGTATCTGGCAACCATTTTAAGTTTTAAGACGAAAGCAGGAAACTTATTCAAAGGTGTAATGTTTTTCCCATATCTGGTAAGCGGTATTGCGATCGGATTTATTTTTAAATTTTTCTACACCAGAGGGTTTGTATTCGATACTGTATTACAGTGGTGCGGGTTCCAGCTCGATCACCTTCCGTACTGGTTAAAAGACCAGCGGATCAACAATGTATCTCTGGTGGCAACATCCGTTTGGAGATATTTTGGACAGAATATGGTTCTCTTCATTGGTGCGATCATGTCGGTGGATAAAGAGATGTATGAGGCAGCAGAACTCGATGGAGCAAACAAATTCCAGCAGTTCCGCCACATCATCCTCCCGAGTATCAAAACGATTGTAACATTAAATGTTATCTTATCCATTACAGGTTCCTTAAGTGCATTCGAGCCGCCATACGTTATCACAAGCGGTGGAAACGGAACCGGTACCTACTTCGTAATCATGAACGAGATCGCACATGTCAGCCAGAAGGTTGGTCTTGCATCCGCAATGGCAGTGGTACTGCTTTTGATCATATTTGCAGCAACCATATTACAGCAGCTGTTTTTCAAATATGTATTCCGGAATGCAGATGCCGAGGACGAAGTAAAAAGTAAGAAGAGAAAAAGAGCGTAGGAGGGCGTAGTGATATGAAAAACTATAAAAGAAAAAGAAATCACAGAATCAAACACAGAAGTCTGGGTGGCTGGGTATGGCTGATCGTGAAATACGTTTCACTGATTTTCTTCTCCTTCTGCGCAGTACTTCCAATCTGGTCATGCGTGGTAACTGCATTCAAGACAGAGGAAGAATATAACACCACGAACGTAATGACACTGCCAGAAAGCTGGTTAAACTTTGATAACTTCAAGACTGCATTTGAGACAGCAGACATGGGAAGAGCGTTTATCAATTCCGGCATCGTTCTTGTGTGCGTACTGATTGGAGCAATCCTGATCGGAACCCAGTTAGCTTATGTATTAAACCGTTTTAAATTCCCTGGAAACGGACTGATTCGTAACTTATTCCTGTTTGCATCCTTATTACCGGGTGTTGCAATGCAGGTAACAATCTACAAGATCATGGGAACACTTGGATTTATCAACCATCTGTATGGTTACATCATCATGATGATGGGAACGGATGTTATCTCAATCTACATTTTCATCCAGTACATGGAAAACATTCCGGTATCTCTGGATGAATCAGCCATCATTGATGGAGCATCTTATTTTAAGATCTACTGGAAGATCATGTTACCGCTCTTAAAACCGGCGATCGTGACCTCCATGGTATTAAAAGGTGTCAGCACATACAACGAGTACTACGCAGCAAGCCTTTACTTACAGAGTCAGAAGATCAGGACCGTTGCAATGTCTTTATATACCTTTACCGGACCACTTGGAAGCAAGTACAACCTGATCTGTGCGGGTGTTATCATCTCCATGCTTCCGGCGCTGATCGTATTTTTACTCTGCCAGAAACAGATCTACAGCGGAATTACAGCCGGTGCGGTAAAAGGCTAGGGAAAGAGAGGGAAAACGATGGAGCATTTGTTGACTTTGAGAGAAGAAGTAAAAGAAGAATTGCTGTGGCACATTATCCCGTTCTGGAAAAATCTGCGGGATGATGAGTGGGGAGGATATTACGGATGGCTTTCCTATGACCTCTCTTTAGATAAAAAGAGTGAAAAAGGATGTATCTTAAACAGCCGTATTACCTGGTTTTTCTCCAATGCGTATACGCTGTTAAAAGATGAGAGCCTTCTTGATGAGGCAAAGCATGGCTATGCGTTTTTAAAACAACACTGTGTGGATACGGAAAACGGAGGTGTCTACTGGTCGTTAAATTACGATGGAACACCGCTTGATACGACCAAGCACACCTACAATCAGGCATTCAGTATTTACGCACTTTCTTCTTATTATGAAGCCGCAAAAGAAAAGGAAGCGTTAGAACTGGCATATTCCCTGTACCGGCTGATCGAAACAAAATGCCGGGATGAAGTGGGATATTTAGAGGCGTTTACCAAAGATTTCAAACCGGAGTCTAATGAAAAGCTTTCCGAAAACGGTGTGATGGCAGATAAGACGATGAATACGTTGTTACATGTCTTTGAAGCCTACACAGAGCTTTACCGGGTATGTAAGGCAAATGAAACACTGGATCTGCAGGCAGAAAACGGAAGTGTGGTATCTGCAGGATATGTAGCAGAACTGGTAAAACAGAGATTGCACTGGATCTTAGATCTGATCGCAGAGAAGATTTACAATCCACAGAAACAGAGACAGGAAGTCTTTTTCGATAAAAACTACCATACGATTTTAGACTTACATTCCTATGGACACGACATTGAAACTGCATGGCTGGTTGACCGTGGCGTAGAACTGCTTGGAGAGGAAAACTACCGGGAAAAGATGACACCGATCACACAGGCACTGACCGCACAGGTTTATCAGGTGGCATTCGACGGACATTCACTTGCCAATGAGTGTGACCGCGGTGTGGTCAATGAAAACCGTGTCTGGTGGGTGCAGGCGGAGACACTGGTTGGATTTTTAAATGCTTATCAGAAAGATCCATCATACAGCGAATACCGGGATGCTGCACTCGCAGAGTGGAAATTTATCAAAGAGCATGTGGTCGACAGGCGAAAAGGTTCCGAGTGGTACTGGGAAGTACATAAAGATGGAAGCCCGATTGTGACAAGACCGATCGTGGAGCCATGGAAATGCCCGTATCACAACGGCAGAATGTGTTTTGAAGTAATGAAGCGGATCAAAGCGTAGACAGAAAGGGAAAGAAACATGTTGCATGAAAGATATTATATAGAAAAAGAAAAGCAGGATAAAATCCTTACAAGAACAAATGCAAAATCAGATTTCTATAATGGTGTATTTGACCGTTATGAATATCCGGTACTGACAAGAGAACATATCCCGCTTACCTGGAGATATGATCTGGATGTGGATGCCAATCCGTATTTTATGGAGCGCCTCGGTATCAATGCAGTAATGAACTCCGGAGCGATCGAATTAAACGGAAAGTATTATCTGGTTGCCCGCATCGAGGGAAATGACAGAAAATCCTTTTTCGGAGTGGCAGAGAGTGACAATGGGATCGACCATTTCCATTTTTGGGACTACCCGATCTTGCTGGATGATATCTGTCCGGAAGAGACGAATGTCTATGATATGCGTCTGACGAAACACGAGGATGGCTATATCTATGGAGTGTTCTGTTCCGAGAGCAAAGACACCTCTGTTTCTGACTTATCCGCAGCCGTTGCAGCAGCAGGGATTGTCCGCACCAAAGACCTAAAGACCTGGGAGAGACTGCCAAATCTGGTGACGTTAAACTCCCCACAGCAGAGAAATGTGGTGCTCCATCCGGAGTTTGTCAATGGAAAATATGCGTTCTACACCAGACCGATGGATGACTTTATCGAGACAGGTTCCGGCGGCGGTATCGGCTTTGGCTTATGTGACGACATTACCCATGCAGTCATTGATGAAGAGAAAATGACGAGCCTGCGCAAATACCACACGATCACAGAGGCAAAAAACGGAGCCGGTGCAACACCGATCAGGACAGAAAAGGGATGGATCCATATTGCACATGGTGTGCGCAATACGGCAGCAGGACTCCGCTATGTCATTTACGCATTTGCAACCGACTTAAACGATCCGTCCAAAGTGATCGCAGAGCCATCCGGTCTTTTGATCGGACCAAGAGGCGGGGAGCGCGTCGGGGATGTCAGCAATGTCGTATTTACCAATGGTGCGATCGCAAACGAAAAAGGAGAAGTATTCATCTATTATGCTTCCTCCGACACCAGAATGCACGTTGCAACCACAACGATCGACAAATTAGTGGATTATGTATTCCATACGCCACAGGATCCGGGACGTTCCGTTTTATGTGTGGCACAGAGATGTGATCTGATCCGGAAAAACTTAGAGATCTTAAAGGGGGAAGAAAAATAATGAACAAATATAAAATGTTAAGTCCAAAAGTTCCAAATGTACCATGGCAGGAACGTCCAGCCGAATTTATGGGTGCGCCGGTATGGCGTTACAACGAAAACCCGATCATCGGAAGAAATCCGGTGAAAGGTGTGGCAAGAATTTTTAACAGTGCAGTCATTCCATATGAAGACGGATTTATCGGAGTATTCCGTGGCGAGCAGACAAACGGCATCCCATATATTTATCTGGGAAGAAGTGAGGACGCTATTCACTGGAATTTTGAGGAAAATAAAATTGCTTTTGTCGATGAAGATGGCAAACCATTTATGCCGGTTTATGCGTATGATCCAAGACTGGTAAAAGTAGAAGATATTTACTACATCATCTGGTGCCAGGATTTCTACGGAGCAGCGATCGGTATGGCAAAGACAACGGATTTTAAGACCTTTACCAGAATTGAAAACCCATTCCTTCCATTTAACCGGAATGCAGTACTGTTCCCGAGAAAGATCAATGGAAACTTTATGTTACTGTCACGTCCTTCTGACAGCGGACACACACCATTTGGCGATATCTTTATCAGCGAGAGCCCGGATCTGACCTACTGGGGCAGACACAGACATGTGATGGGAAAAGGCTCTGAGTGGTGGGAGTCCTTAAAGATCGGAGGCGGGGCAGCACCGATCGAGACTTCCGAGGGATGGCTGTTGTTCTACCATGGTGTAAGCGGCACCTGCAATGGTTATGTGTATTCCATCGGTGGGGCGATCTTAGACATCGACAATCCGTCCATCGTAAAATACCGCTGTGAAAACTTCCTGCTGACACCGGAAGAATGGTATGAGGAGCGCGGATTTGTACCGAACGTCTGCTTCCCATGTGCGACCATCCACGACTCCGAGAGCGGAAAAATCGCTATTTATTACGGCGCAGCAGACAGTTATGTAGGGCTGGCATTTACAGAATTAGATGAGATCATTGATTACATCAAAGAGCACAGTGTGGTAACAACCACCGATACCGAGATTGGCAGACGTTAGGAGCAGACATGTGGATTTCACCGGAAACCAGAGAATTACAATATAGCGGAAGAATTGATTTTGATGACAAAAAGGCACCGGTGCTCGTCTATGCGTGCAGTTCCATAAGGCTTGTGTTTTGTGGGACTGCCATAGAGGTGGAACTGGAAAATCACAGATCCTGCTGGGAAAATGAGATGGGATATTTTCTCGATGGGAAACAGGGAAAATTTGCGCTGACCGATGAGGAAGGGCGGCGCAGCTACCGGATCGCAGAGGGATTAAAAGACGAAAAACATGAACTTCTTTTATTTAAGAGGATGGATAGCTGCCATACGGTGACATTTTATGGATTTCAGGTAGAGGGAAAAAAAGTAACCCTCTATGAACCGCCCGAAAAACCAGTGCGAAGAATAGAATTTTTCGGAGACAGTGTTTCCTGCGGAGAAGTTTCCGAAGCACTTGACTACATTGGAAAGGAAGATCCCGTCCATCATGGACAGTATTCAAACAGCTGGTATTCCTATGCCTGGATGACAGCGCGGAAACTGAATGCGGAAATCCATGATACTTCGCAGGGAGGTATCGCGCTCTTAGACGGGACAGGCTGGTTTGCCGCACCGGATTATAAAGGGATGGAGTCCTGTTATGACAAGATCGAATATCATCCCGACCTGGGGGAGGGAAAGCAGTGGGACTTTTCGAAATTCCGTCCGCAGGTCGTTGTGATCGCGATCGGACAGAATGATAGTCATCCTTATGACTATATGGCGGAGAAACCGGAAGGAAAAGAAGCCACGCGCTGGAAAGAACATTATTTTTCTTTTGTAAAAAAGATAGCAGAGCAATACCCTAAGGCACAGATCATATTGACAACCACCATATTGTGTCACGATAAAAACTGGGATCTGGCGATCGGGGAGGTAGCAAAACGCATCGGAGAAAAAAGGGTCCATCATTTTCTGTATACGAAAAACGGATGCGGCACCCCCGGTCATATCAGGATTCCAGAAGCAGAGGAAATGGCAGAGGAGCTTAGTACTTATATAGAGAGTCTTGGGGAAGAAATCTGGAAGGCAGAGGAATAGAACATGAAATTTGCACTTGATTATGAAAATGCGATCGCAAACCGTGGAAATCTGTTTCAGTTAAAACGCGTGATGGAACGTGCTATGGCAGGCGAGATGATCACACTGGGATTTCTGGGAGGTTCGATCACACAGGGAAGTCTTGCGACAAAACCGGAAAACTGCTACGCATATCGTGTCTATGAGTGGTGGAGCAAACAGTTTCCGAATGCAAAGACCATGTATGTGAATGCCGGTATCGGCGCAACGACGTCTGAGTATGGTGTGGCGAGGGTAGAAGCCGATTTATTAAAACACCAGCCGGATGTCGTGATTGTGGAATTTTCGGTGAATGATGAATCAACCGAACATTTTAAAGAAACGTATGAGGGGCTGGTGCGAAGAATCCTGCGGGAGGAAACAGCCCCTGCTGTATTATTGGTGCACAATGTCTACTATCACAATGGGGCAAATGCACAGGTAATGCACGCACAGGTCGGAAGACATTATGACCTGCCGGAGATCAGCATGCAGAGCTGTATTTACCCGGAAGTGGTGAAAGGATGTATCCAAAACAGAGAGATCACACCGGATGACCTGCATCCGAATGATCTCGGTCATGAAATGGTCGCATCGGTCATCACTTATTTTCTGGAACAGGTTAAGGAAGAACTGGCGCAGAAAGAGGATGCACCGGAAAAGAAGCTGCGAAAGCCGTTGACAGAAAATGCGTTTGAAAACTCTTACCGGCTGCAAAATGATAACTGCAGACCTGAAATGTCCGGTTTTGTGGCAGATGAAACCGTGCAGAATGGAGTCGCAGACTGCTTTAAACATGGATGGACGGCTGGAAAAGCAGGAGATGTCATTTCTTTTCCGGTCAAAGGAAGCTGCATTACGGCATGTTACCGCAGATCGGTAAAACAGCCCGCTCCGGTGGCAGAGGCAGTGATCGATGGCGACAGGGAACATGCTGTGCGGCTGGATGCAAACTTTGATGAGACCTGGGGGGATAAGCTGGAACTAAAGTCCTTGCTTTTACATGGAGAAAACAAAGAACATACCGTAGAGATCCGCCTGTTGGATGGAGCAGAAGACTGCGTGGTACCATTTTATCTGGTGGCGATATTAGGCAGTTGAAAATTTGACAGAAATATTGCAAAATAACGGTAGTATAACATTTTTGAATGAAAAAGTGGGAGGAAAGGTATGTTTCGGGATGATTTTGTGTGGGGTGTTGCAAGCAGTGCCTATCAGGTGGAGGGAACTGACCCGCAGGATGGAAGAGGAAAGACTGTCTGGGATACATTTACCGAAGAGGGACGGGTTTTTGAGGGACAGAATGCGTATACGACCTGTGACCAGATACACTTATACAAAAAAGATTACGCACTGATGAAAAATCTGGGGATCCATGCGTATCGTTTTTCATTAAACTGGGCAAGAATTTTACCGGAGGGAACCGGAAAGGTCAACCAGAAAGCAATCGATCTGTACCGCGATATGATTCTTACAATGAAGCAGAATGGCATTACGCCTTACATCACATTGTTTCACTGGGAATTTCCGGCGGCACTCTATGAAAAAGGCGGCTGGCTGAACCCGGATGTGGTCGACTGGTTCGGGGAATATGCAAAAGTTGTGGCAGAGAATTTCTCCGACCTGTGCGAATATTTTATTACCATCAATGAGCCGCAGTGTGTTGTCGGACTGGGGCATTTAAGCGGTGTGCACGCACCGGGCGTAACGTGTACGGTCAAAGAAACATTTCAGATCGCGCACAACCTGTTGAAGGCACATGGAAGAGCTGTCATCAAACTGAGAAAACACGCCGGAAGAGAGATCAAAGTCGGGTTTGCGCCGACCGGAGGCGTTGCCTATCCATATACAGGCATCGAGGCGGATATTGCGGCGGCAAAAAAAGTTTATTTTGGTTTTTATAATCCGATGGATAACTGGACCTGGAATGTATCATGGTTTTCTGATCCGGTCTTTTTGGGGCATTATCCGAAGGAAGGACTTGAAAAGTTTAAGGAATATCTGCCGGAAATCACAGAAGAAGATATGCAGCTGATCCATCAGCCACTGGATTTTATGGGACAAAACATATATAATGGTTATTACGTCAGGGCAGGTGCAGACGGAGAACCTGAATTTGTCAACCGTGCACCGGGATTTCCAAAGACGGCGGCAGACTGGCCGGTAACACCGGAAGCATTCTATTATGGCATCAAATTTTTAACCGAGCGTTATCCGCTTCCACTTTACATCACAGAAAACGGCATGTCCTGTCATGATATCGTAAGCAAAGATGGCAGGGTGCATGACCCGAACCGCATTACGTTTTTGGATTCCTATTTGAGTGCCATGCAGAAAGCTTATGATGAGGGTGCCGATGTCCGGGGATATTTCCTGTGGACATTTCTGGATAACTTTGAGTGGGCAGACGGCTATAAACAGAGATTTGGTATCGTCTATGTGGACTTTACCACCCAGCAGCGCATCGTGAAAGATTCCGCGCTCTGGTATCAGAAAGTGATCAAAACGAATGGAGCAATATTGAGTATGAATCAGTCAGAAAAAGAAATCTTATTTTTAGAACCGGTATGTACACATAACCTCTGGGGTGGAACAAGACTTCGGGAGGAATTTGGCTATGCGGCAGAGGGAGATGACATCGGAGAGTGCTGGGGCATTTCCGCGCATCCAAACGGAGATGGAACCATTAAAAACGGGGCTTTTGCCGGAATGAAATTATCACAGGTATGGGATGGGCACAAAGAGGTGTTTGGAAACCTTACGTATGACCGTTTTCCGCTGCTGACCAAGATCATTGATGCAAGAGATGATTTAAGCATCCAGGTGCACCCGGATGATGCCTATGCAAAAGAGCATGAAAACGGCTCCTATGGGAAGACCGAGTGCTGGTACATCATGGATGCACCGGAGCATGCTTCCCTTGTGATCGGACACAATGCAAAGACAAAAGAAGAGTTAAAGTCTATGATTAAAGAGGGTAGATGGAACGATTTTATCCGGGAGATTCCGGTGAAAAAAGGTGATTTTATCCAGATTGACCCTGGTACCGTGCATGCAATTAAGGGAGGGCTTTTGATCTTAGAGACCCAGCAGAACAGTGACATTACATACCGTGTCTATGATTATGACCGCCTTTCCGATGGAAAACCGAGAGAACTTCATGTGGAAAAGAGTATCGATGTCATCACCGTTCCGGCAAAACCGGTAGAGGAGAGTGTGAGATCGGTACTGGATCTGCCGAAAAACACACTGAATGAACTGTATGCCTGCGATTATTATCATATCTTCAAACTGGACGTGGAAGGAGAGGCAGCTTTTGAACAGAGCTATCCGTTTTTGCTCTGCTCCGTACTGGAAGGAGACGGTATTTTAAATGGCAATCCGGTGGGAAAAGGCGACCATTTCATTCTTCCAAATGGATTTGGCAGGGTAGAATGTACGGGAACGATGAGTCTGATCGTCTCCACACCCGGTTTAACCCTTTAAAGTGACGCGGCTGTGTCGTATCGCTCCATCGGCTTGCTAAGAGTTGGAAACTATGATACTTTTTCTAGCATAAGCGAAGAAGCAGGAATGGATGGAGAAGACAGATGAAGATAACAGCTTATGAAGTCAGAGATGATGAAAAGGATTATTTGAAACAGGAAGCAGAAAAATATGGGATTGAGATTACGCTTGTGCCGGGACCTTTGACCGAAGATACGATCAATCGGGCAAACGGTGCGGACGGGATCACGATCTTAGGCGAGACGAAGTTAAAAGAAGATCTGATGCAGGAAGTGGCAAAACGACAGATCAAAGTTGTGGCAACGCGAACGATCGGTTACGACCATATTGATTTAAACGCGGCAAAAAAGAACGGGGTGCATATCTGTAAGGGATATTATGACCCGGATGGCGTCGCAGAGTATACGATCATGCTGATGCTCATGGCATTGCGCAATTACAAACAGGCATTATACCGGGCAAACGCGAACGATTATTCACTGAGCGGACTCATGGGGAGCGAGTTGAGAAATCTTACGGTCGGGATCATCGGAACCGGAAAGATCGGGTTAAAAGTGGCAGAATATCTAAGCGGGTTCGGCTGCCGTGTGATCGCATACAGCAGGAGAGAAAATGCACCGGAAAACAGCAACATCACCTACTGTTCGCTGGAGGAAGTTTACCGCGACAGTGATGTCATCACGCTGCATGTGCCACTTTCCAATCAGACACGTTATATGGTAAACAAAGATACGATCGCACAGATGAAAGACGGCGTTGTGATCATCAACTGTGCCAGAGGAGAGCTGATGCGTATGGATGATGTGATCGCCGGGATCGAAAGCCAGAAGATCGGAGCACTGGGACTGGATGTCATCGAGGAAGAGGAAGGTATCTATCACAGGGATCTGCGGTCGGATATCTTAAGCAACCGCAATATGGCATACATCCGCCAGTTCCCGAATGTGACGATGACACAGCATATGGCATTTTACACGAAAGAGGCAGTGCGCAGCATGGCACAGAGTGGTGTGGTCAACATCTTAAAATGCCTGCAAAAAGAAGAAAATCCCAATATGCTTTGTTAGTAAATAAAATATGGAAACGTAAAAAAGAGTGCCGGAAACCGACACTCTTTTTTAAATCCATTGTTTACAATATCTTAATCTAGCAAATAAAAACGGGTTTATTTAAAAAGAAAAAGGTACATGTGAAACCTGTGGAATACCGCGTGTAGTAAAATTATTTTACTACTGTTACGTTAGTTGCCTGAGGACCTTTTGCTCCTTCTACAACTTCGAACTCTACTGCAGCACCTTCTTCAAGGGATTTGAAACCATCCATGTTCAGTCCTGAGTAGTGTACGAATACGTCATTTCCAGACTCGTCAGAAATGAATCCGTAACCTTTTTGGTTGTTAAACCATTTTACTGTACCTTTATTCATTGAAAAGTACCTCCAAAAAAATATTACTGACTGTAACTACAGTCAATAAAAGCATATCATAACGTTTCCTAAAAGTAAAGGAAAAATCATAACTCTTCAAAAGGAATTTGATGATTTTTAAAAAAAAGTTTTATCATGCGGTCCCACTCCTGTTCAAAACTTTTGTCGGGAGAAAAAATCCGGTAGGAAACTCCTGTAGTTAAGAGTAGTTCACCGTTTTGGAATTTAAGATTCAGAAAACATCCCGAGATGTCGGAAGCGGTAAAACCGGTCTGGCTCTGCGCGATCGTGCGGATAAGATTTTCCGGCGAGAGCAGGAATACAAATTTAAAATAAGCCGGTGTGCGTTTTCCTTTGATCAGGTCAAAACAGTGCGTGCGCAGATGGAAAAACGGAAGATGGGAAAGCCCGGTAAGAGAGAGCTCTTCGAGTTCTTCTGCGCTGTAGTAGTCCGGATTCAGCCTGCCGTCTATGGTATAGGTGGCGTCCTTTTGGATCGTTGCATCCTGTAACAGGAAATGGTCAAACGTTTCGGTGCACAAAAGCTGGTTCATAAAAAGTTTTATTTCAGAAATACGCAGTGCGATCATAAAAACCCCCATAAAAAAATCTTTCTTTATTATAAGTAAAAAGAATACATTTCACAATATGATTTTT
Organism: uncultured Roseburia sp.; assembly: GCA_900550935.1. GTDB lineage: Bacteria > Bacillota > Clostridia > Lachnospirales > Lachnospiraceae > Roseburia. The sequence goes on along the minus strand of URUD01000002.1, from coordinate 53,964 downwards.
GGGAAAAGAGATGTAAAATTTAGAATTTCGTAGTAAAATGAGTTTCGAAATGATAAAAGAAAAATCAGAATTTGGAGGAAAACATGAACGAGACAGAACTTTTATTTGATCTATTAAAGGAAGGGGTTTCTCCGGTACATGCGGTAGCTTCCTGCGAAAAGAGATTACAGGATGCCGGATTTACCAGCATAAATTACGAAGACGACTGGAAACTTCAGGCAGGAGGACGTTATGTGATCAATCATCATGATACCACATTGTTTGCATTCACACTGCCAGACGATCACGATACATTAGAAGGAACAAAGAAAAAACCGGCAGTCCGCATTGCAGCGGCACATACAGATTTTCCATGCCTGCGCATCAAACCATCCGCAGATATCCGCATGAACAGCTATGCACAGGTCAATGTGGAAGTATACGGCGGAGCTATTTTAAATACCTGGCTGGATCGTCCACTTGGGATTGCAGGACGGGTTGCGTTAAAGAGCAAAGATCCGTTTGCACCGGAAGTACGCACTTTTTGTTCCGATAAAAGTCTGCTGACCATTCCAAACCTTGCGATCCATATGAACCGCGAAGTCAATAAAGGTGTGGAATTAAACAGGCAGATCGACCTGATCCCGGTTATGGGATTGCTGGAAGGAGAAGAAGCAAAGGCAGACTATTTCCTTAACTTCCTGGCAAAAGAATTGCAGGTTGCCAAAGAGGACATCCTGGATTTTGAACTGACGGTATACTGCAGGGAGCAGCCGGAATATATCGGAGCAGAAGATGAATTTATCTCAAGCCCGCGATTAGATAATCTGACATCCTGCGCGGCACTTGTTTCTGCTATCATAGATGCAGAACGTAAAGATGGCATTAACCTGATCGCACTTTTTGACCATGAGGAGATCGGAAGCAGAAGCAAACAGGGAGCAGGAGCGATCCTGCTACATGATATGCTGCTCCGTATCTTAAATGAAGTCGGATGTGGCAGCACGGCACAGCAGATCTTATACCAGAGCATGTTCTTATCGGTGGATGTGGCACATGGACTGCATCCAAACCAGGCGGGAAAAATGGATGTCACAAATAAGCCGCAGCTTGGCAGGGGCTTCTGCATCAAAGAGGCAAGTTCACAGTCCTATGCAACAGACTGTGAGGCGATCGCAGCAATTGAGCAGATCTGTCAGGCAAAGGAGATCCCGTATCAGAAATTTGTCAACCGTTCCGATATGGCAGGCGGTGGAACCTTAGGCTCGATCGCATCTGCACTGTTACCGGTGAAGACGGTTGATATCGGTATCCCACTGCTTGCAATGCACTCTGCAAGAGAACTGATGGGGGCGAAAGACCAACAGGCATTAAAGGATGTTGTAACAGCCTTTTTTGCACTGTAAACAGCCCATTCTATAAAGAAATTGTAAAAAAATAGAAAAACCTCTATACAAAACGCTGTTTTTATGCTACTATCACATAGTAATGAAAACTACTTGTAATGGAAAACTAAAACATATAAAAAGTTTATGAATAACAAATGAAATGTTTTCAAAAAATAAATGTAGCGTTGGTTATGGAGGAAGAGAGATGTATAAGATTGTCATTGATAGTTGTGGAGAACTTCCAGAGGAGTTAAAAACAGATCCACATTTTGTATCCGTTGCGTTAGAACTTGAAGTAGATGGCTGCAGGATAAAAGACGATTCCACGTTTAACCAGATTGACTTTTTAAAAAGAGTAAAGGAAAGTCTGACCGGACCGAAGTCATCCTGTCCATCACCGGATCAGTATATGAAGGCATATGAAGGCGATGCAGACCATATCTATGTGGTAACGCTTTCCGGTGAACTGAGCGGTTCCTATAACAGTGCAGTACTCGGCAAGAACTTATTTGAAGAAGAATACGGCGAAGAAAAGAAAATTTATGTCTTTAATTCGAAATCTGCTTCTGTTGGAGAGACTCTGATCGGGTTAAAGGTGCAGGAATTCGAGGAAGCAGGATGCACTTTTGAGGAAGTTGTTGAGAAAACGGAAGAGTACATCAGCACAATGAACACCTACTTCGTACTGGAGACATTAGATACACTTCGGAAAACCGGAAGACTCAGCAATATCAAGGCATTGATCGCAAATACATTAAATATCAAACCAGTCATGGGTGCGACCAAAGAGGGCACGATCTGTCAGTTAGATCAGGCAAGGGGCATGAATAAGGCTCTGGAGAAGATGATCCAGGCTATGATCGCAAAGACAAAGGATTGTGAAAATAAAGTGCTCGCCATTTCACATTGCAACTGTCCGGAGCGTGCAAAAGCGTTAAAGGAAAAGATTGAAAAGGCAGCAAAATTTAAAAAGATCATTATCATCAATACCGCTGGAGTCAGCAGTATGTATGCAAATGATGGTGGAGTCATCATGGCGGTTTAGAAAGACGGCGAACATGAAAGTATTCACATATGAAGAGGTATTAGATACCATAGAACATCAGAGAAGATTTGGAAGGCATCCGGGTGTGGAAGTGTCTGGGCAGATGTTACATCTGCTCGGCAATCCGCAGGAGGGGATGCCTTTTATCCATATAGCAGGGACAAACGGCAAAGGTTCTGTCGCTGCTTTTTTGTGTGCCATGTTACAGCAGGCAGGGTTAAAAACAGGGATGTTTACCTCGCCCCATCTGGTCGCATTTGAAGAGAGGATCCGCGTGGATGGCAAAATGATCGAAAAAGCAGACGTGACAAGACTTGGAAACCGTCTGTTGCAGGAAACATACGAAAATACGCCAACCATGTTTGACTATTGTCTTGGCATGGCGATGTTATATTTTAAGGAACAAAACTGTGATGTTGTGATCCTGGAGACCGGGCTTGGAGGACGGCTAGATTCGACAAATGCAGTCGGAATACCGGAGGTGTCTGTGATCACAAAGATCGGCTATGACCATATGGAACAGCTTGGACATACATTGCCACAGATCGCAGCAGAAAAGGCGGGCATTTTGAAAAAAGGAACCTGCTTTGTGATGGAGAGTCAGGAACCGGAAGTGTTGCAGGTTCTTTTCGATGCGGCAAAAGAAGCGGAGGTGGAATATGTAAGAACTGTCCGCACCGAGGAGATCACAGACCGGTCGTTTTCGCAGGGAAAACAGACCTTTTCTTTCGAGAGAGAGGACTGGGAGATCACACTATGTGGAAACCATCAGTACGAAAACGCAGCCGCAGCGATCCTTGGCGCGGAACTTTTCTTAAAAAAGAGAAAGATCCCTTATGAGAGGGCGCTATTAAAAGAAGGATTAAAGAACACATGCTGGCCCGGCAGGATGGAAGTATTATCGGAGCAGCCTTATTTTCTGGTGGATGGAGCACACAACAGCAATGGTGTGCGTGCACTTTCCGAGAGTTTAAGACAGATGTTTCCGGGTGAGAAGTTTCATTTTAAGATGGGCGTGATGGCGGACAAAGATTATGAAGAAATGATTACCTGTCTGCTTCCACTTGCACTGGATTTCGAAACGGTTACAGTAGATTCGGAGCGCGCACTGCAGGCAGACGTACTGGCAGCTTTTATCAGAGAAAAGAAAGTTCCGGCGGTAAGTTTAAAAGACTGGCGCGATTGTGTGAAAAAACTGCAGGTAGAAGGCAGAACGGTTGCATTTGGTTCACTGTATTTTGTAGGAGAGATCAAAAAACAGTGGAATGAGTACTTGGCATGAGACAAAATTTACAAAAAAATTACAAAACCAGTGCTTTGTGACGAAAATAATACATTTTCACTAAATGTACTTAATAGACGTTTTTTTTGCGGAATATTGATTATAATAATACAGATAACAAGTATTTTCTGTAAGGAAAGAGGATATCAGGCAATGGTATTTAGTAGTTTTGAGTTTTTATTTCGTTTTTTGCCGGTTTTTTTACTGATATATTATCTGACACCACAGAGGTGGGAAAATCATATTTTATTTTTGGGCAGCATCGTATTTTATACCATAGGGGAGGCAGAATATGTGCTGCTTTTGCTTGCATCTGTAACAGTAAATTATATTCTTGCGAGATGGATGTACCGCAGACCGGAAGAAGGGCGGGGGAAAAAGCAGCTTGGTTTGCTTTTTCTTGCATTAGGCTATGATTTTGGCGTGCTCTTTTTCTATAAATACAGTGGGGCTGCGAAGACACTGCCGCTGGGGATCAGCTTTTATACGTTCCAGATCGCAGCATACATCATAGATGTATACAAAGGGAAGATTCCACCGGAAAAGTCTTATGTCAGTCTGGGGACATACCTTACGATGTTCCCACAGCTGATCGCAGGACCGATCATCAATTATTCAGAGGTAAGACTCCGATTAAAGGAGCGTGTAGTCACGACAGAACAGTTTGAGGACGGACTGAAGCTGTTGATTATCGGACTTGGTGCCAAGGTGATCGTGGCAGACCGGATCGGGATGCTGTGGAACAATATCCAGGGGATCGGCTTTAAGAGTATTTCCACGCCGCTTGCGTGGATGGGTGTTTATGCCTACACGATCCAGCTTTATTTTGATTTTTCCGGGTACTCAATGATGGCAATGGGACTTGGCAAAATGTTAGGGTTCGAATTTCCACGCAATTTTGCCCATCCCTACCTTGCAAAATCGGTATCAGAATTCTGGCGTAGATGGCATATTACACTGGGAAGATGGTTTCGCGAATATGTTTATATCCCGCTTGGAGGAAACCGGGGCGGAAAAGCGCGCATGTTTTTGAATTTATTTATTGTGTGGAGTCTTACGGCACTCTGGCATGGAGCAGCGCCAAACTACCTGATCTGGGGAGCTTCTCTGCTTATTTTATTATTGGTCGAAAAGCTGTTTTTATTACGGTATCTGGAAAAGAGCCATATCTTATGCCATGTGTACCTGTTACTTGTGGTGCCGCTGACCTGGGTTGCATTTGCAATTACGGATATAAAAGAACTGGGAATTTACTATACCAGACTGTTTCCTTTCTGGGGTGCGGCAGCATATGTGAACCAGACAGATTATCTGCGTTATCTGAAAGATTTTATGCCATTGTTTGTGCTGGGAGCGGTGTTTTCGTCGCCTTATCCGGCAGCACTTTACCGGGTTGCACAGAAAAAGAAACTGGATTTTATCCCCGTGATCGTTGTTCTGATTATAAGTCTTTATCAGCTTGCGGTCTCAGCGAACAATCCATTTTTATATTTTAATTTTTAGTGTGATCGTTACGGATAGAAAAGAGGGAGCCTGTGAAAAAGATACGGAACTGCAAAGTGACGATTTTTCTTCTGACCGGATGGATCTGCTTATCAGCAGCCGGTTACTTGGGGAAGGATGGAATTTATAAAAAATATACAATAGATACGGCAAAAACACCTTATTTTGTGCTGGTGTTACAGGGATTGCGCGACCATGTTTATCCATGGAAGCAGAATTCAAGTGATTATCCACCAAATGATCCGGATACATTGCCGGATCAGGTGATTGGAAAAGAGGAAACGGAAACAGCAACTGAAATGGAAGGTACGACGGAAAAAGAATCTGGGACAGAGACAAACCAACAGGAAACAGCAAAGCAGTTTGTGACGGTGGATGAGAGCTATTTTGATGATGCTGCTTTTATAGGAGATTCGAGAACTGTGGGGCTGCACGATTACGGCGGTCTGGATGGAGCGGATTTTTTTGCTACGGTGGGAATGGATGTGTACCATTTATGGACGGATAAATTCTGCGAGGTAAATGGGGAAAAAGTGACATTGGAAGATGCATTGTGTGCAAAACAATATGGAAAGGTCTATTTCCAGATTGGCATCAATGAGATGGGAAGAGGAACGATTGACACGTTTATGAGAGAATATGAAGATACCGTGAAAAAAATACAACAGCTGCAGCCCGATGCAATCATTTATGTGCAGGGGATCATGAAAGTGACAAAAGAAAAATCAGACTCCGACCCGATTTTTAATAATGAGGGGATCACTGCAAGAAATGAAAGGATCGCAGCTCTTGCCGATGGAAAAAAGATTTTTTATATTGATGTCAATGAGGTTGTATGTGATGAGAACGGGGGCTTGAAAGAAAGCCTTACTTTTGATAATCTACATTTATATGGTTCCAAATATGACATCTGGGTCGATTTTTTGAAATCAAAAGGAATAGAAATGTAGTGCGAAAAACGCTCTGGAATGAGGAATAAAATGAGCTTGGAAGAACTGTATGGCGAGTTGCTTGACGAAAGTGGAACAGCAATTTACGTCAAAGATATGGATACGCATGAAGTATATTATGTCAATCGGAAAGCAAAAGAAATTTTCCAGATTGATGCTGATATCATCGGGAGGAAATGCTATCAGGTTCTGCACCATAATCCCGAAAGCTGTGAGAATTGTCCCATGATGGGAGAATGTCCACCTGAGGAATGGAAGCAGGAGATCTATTATCACAAAAGATACTATGAAGTAGAAGGCAAAAAAATAGACTGGTGTGGAAAACGCGCATGTGCGGTCTATCATACGGATATTACGGAGAAAAAAGCGGTACAGGCACAGATCAGGCAATCCAGGGAAGAAGTCAGAAAACGATATCAGGACGAGTTAAGTTACCGGGAGAAAAATTTAAGGGAGAACCTGCTTACAATGAGCCGTCTGAATCTGACCTACTGGGTTGTCGAGGAGATGCAGGTTGGAACCAAAGGCGGGTACGAAAAAGAGTATCGCCATAAGATGGATTTTGAGGAACGCGCAAAGGCATATGCGCCGAAGATCTGGCTGACGGAAGAACAGAAACAGAAACTTTCCCCATGGGGGCTGTTACGTCTTTTCAGAGAGGGTGTGGAGAGTTTTTCCGAGGAGTACATTGCAGAAACTTATGAAGGTCGTCATCTGTGGGTAAAAGTAGAAGTGAATCTGTTAAAACGACCGGATACCGCGGAGGTAGTTGCCTTTTTATACAGCCACGACGTCACGATGGAGAGCAAATTAAGACAGATCTTAGAGCATGTTATGGCATTTGAGTACGACGAGATCTATACGGTAGATGGTGAGACGGGAACCTTTGATGTAGTGCTGACCGGTCAGTATGCACTTGACCAGCAGATCTTACAGGGAAATTATGAAGAGGGGATCCGTTTTCTGATGAAACGTACGGATGTGCCGGAGGATAAGGAGCGGATAAATAGAGAACTGTCTTTGGATAATCTAAGAGAGCACCTGCAATCTGAAAATGCCTATGAGATGGAAGTGTCACTGATTTCAAAAAATGGAAAGAAACGTTTAAAACAGATCCGCTGTATGTATCTGAACAGGCAGATTGAAACGTTATTGCTCACACTTTCTGATATCGAAGATGTCGTGAAGGAAGAAAAAGCAAAACAGCAGAGGCTTGGGGAAGCACTAAAGATGGCAGAGATCGCAAACCAGGCAAAAACGAATTTCCTTGCCAGCATGAGCCATGAGATCCGGACTCCGATGAATGCGATCATCGGATTGAACTCTATTATCCGGGAGGAGATCGATAACAGGGAGCAGGTTTTGGACTGTACAGAAAAACTCGAATCGGCATCAGGATATCTGCTTGCACTGCTAAACGATATTTTGGATATGTCGCGTATCGAGAGCGGAAATGTCGTATTGATGCACCAGACTTTTGATGCCAGAAAATTCTGGGATAATGTCAATATGATCGCAAAGGCGCAGGCAATACCGGCTATGGTGGATTACCAGTTTGAGCGGAGTGGAAAAAAAGTGGAAATCTACATTGGAGATGCGACCAGACTGGAACAGATCATGATCAACCTGATCAATAATGCCATTAAATTTACCTCGAAAGGCGGTTATGTCCATGTTAATGTGCAGGAAGAAGTGACAGAGCAAAAAGTGCATCTGAAGGTGAGCGTTTCCGATAACGGGATCGGGATTGCCAAAGAATTTATCCCGAAGATATTTGATGCGTTTACGCAGCAGCACGAGGGCAATACAACGGAATATGGTGGAAGCGGTCTGGGACTTTCCATTGCGCGCAGTTATGCAAGGCTGATGGGAGGTGACATTGTCGTGGCGAGTGAGGAAGGAAAAGGCACGACATTTACAGCAGACATGCAGCTTGACTTAGCACAGGAAGATACATCAAAAGGAAAGGAAAGTGTGCCGCAAAAAGAAGTCAATTTTGCAGGAAAACGGGTACTTCTTGTGGAGGATCATCCACTAAATACAATGGTGGCAACCAGATTGCTGGAAAAACGAGGCATGAAAGTCATCCATGCCGAAAACGGAAAAGAGGCACTTGAGGTTTTTGAAAACAGCGAGGACAATTATTTCGATGCGATCCTGATGGATATCCGTATGCCGGTCATGGACGGCGTGGAGGCGACCAGAAGGATAAGAAAATTAAACCGCATGGATGCAAAATTTGTCCCGGTCATCGCAATGACGGCGAATGCCTATGAGGAAGACCGCAGACAGACCAAAGAGGCAGGAATGGTCGCACATCTGGCAAAACCGATCGACCCGAAACTGCTCTATGAAACACTGGATCATTTTTTATAAGGTGTATAAGAATCCCCTTTTTACAGATACTAAACAGAAAAGAAAGGGGATTTTTTTATGTCATTAATGGTTCAGATCACGGAGATACATGCAAGACAGATTTTGGATTCGAGAGGAAATCCAACGGTTGAGGTCGAAGTTACGGCACAGACCGAGACGACAGGAAGAAAGATCACAGCAAGAGAAAGCGTTCCGTCGGGTGCGAGCACAGGCAGGTTTGAAGCTGTGGAATTAAGGGATGGAGACAACAGTTATTTCGGGCTGGGTGTACAAAAAGTCGTAACGCATGTCAATACAAAAATAAACGATGCACTGGTTGGAAAAAATGTGTTAAAGCAGGGCGAACTGGATCGTGCGATGGTGGAACTGGATGGAACAGATAACAAGGGAAATCTTGGAGCAAATGCGATCCTTGGCGTTTCTTTAGCGTGTGCAAAAACAGCGGCAAAAGCACTGGATATGCCGTTGTACCAGTATCTGGGCGGCTGCAATGCAAAGCGGCTTCCGGTTCCGATGATGAATGTGATAAACGGGGGCGCCCATGCGGGAAATTCACTGGATTTCCAGGAATTTATGATCGTGCCGGTCGGGGCGAAGACGTTTTCAGACGGACTGAAAATGGGTGCGGAAGTCTATCATTTCCTGCGCCAGATCCTGGACAAAGAGGGAAAAAGTACAGCGGTCGGAGATGAGGGTGGATTTGCGCCGGATTTTGCCAACACAAAAGAGGTGTTTTCCTATTTGTCAAAAGCGGTAAAACTGGCAGGATATCATGTGGGTGAGGATATTGTATATGCCATGGATGCGGCGGCAAGTGAGCTGTATGATGAGGAGAGAGGTGTCTATGTTTTCCCGGGAGAGGATGGATGCGAGCGTGACACGGAGGAAATGATCGCGCTATACGAGGAGCTGATCACAGAGTTTCCAATCATATCCATTGAGGACGGCCTGTCGGAGGATGACTGGGACGGATGGCAGAAGATGACCGTGCGGCTCGGGGATAAGATACAGTTAGTGGGAGATGACCTGTTTGTAACCAATCCAAAGCGGATCAAGTGTGGGATCGATCTGAAAGCCGCAAATGCCGTTTTGATCAAGTTAAATCAGATCGGAACCGTAACGGAAGCAATGGATGCCATTGAGATGGCAAAATGTGCCGGAATGAATACGATCATCTCACACCGCTCCGGGGAGACAGAGGATGCTTTTTTGGCAGACCTTGCGGTCGCAGTCAATGCAGGACAGGTCAAGACAGGAGCTCCGGCGCGTTCTGAGCGTACGGCAAAATACAACCAGCTTCTGCGCATTGAAGAGGAACTCGCGGAACAGGCAAGATTCAATTAGATGAAACTGTAAATAAAAAATGGTTGAAATCTTTGACAACCTGTGGTATAATTAACAGAGTTGTGAATTAGTGACCGTAGGAGGAAACAATTTTGGAAATCTTAAAGACGATCTTAACCGTTATTTTTATCATAGTAAGTTTAATATTGACAGTTGTTATTCTGATGCAGGAAGGAAAATCCGCAGGACTGGGAGCGATTGCAGGTGCGGCTGATACCTATTGGGGCAAGAACAAAGGACGTTCCATGGAAGGTATTTTAGTGAAGATCACAACACTTTGTGTTGTATTATTCATTGTTCTTGCAGCAGTATTAAATATGGGTATATTTTAGGAGTGAAAAGGCTGTCGTTCTTGCGACAGCCTTTTTTGATCTATTAGGAAATTAAGGATGAATTTATGGAAAAAGAACTATTACAGCAAAGAAAAGAGACGATCTATCAGTTTATCTGTGATGAACTGTATGTGCCGATGAAAGCAAAAGAGATCGCAGCAGTCCTCTCAGTTCCAAAAGAGATGAGAAAAGAGTTGCAGGAAGTGCTCGACGAACTGCTTGCGGAGGGCAGGATCGAAGTCAGTGCAAAAGGAAAATATAAAAAGAGCGAAGGAAAATATCTGGTCGGAACCTTTACGGCACATCCGAGAGGGTTTGGATTTGTCAGCATAGAGGGCGAGGATGCGGATATCTTTATCCCGGAAAAGGCGGTAAACGGTGCGTTTCATATGGATACCGTACAGGTGGAAGTTGTCTCAGAGACGAGCGGAAAACGCCGTGAGGGAAAAATCATAAAGATCCTCGAGCGCGGAGTGGTGCAGATCGTCTGTACTTATGAAAAGAGCAAGACCTTTGGATTTGCAGTGCCGGATAATCCAAAGTTTGGTTCGGATATCTTTATCCCACAGGAGCGTTCCAAGGGCGCAGTTTCCGGGCATAAGGTAGTCGTTGAGATCACGGATTACGGAAAAGAAGGGAAAAAGCCGGAGGGAAAGGTCGTTGAGATCCTGGGGCATATCAATGATCCGGGAACGGATATCCTATCCATTGTCAGAGCCTATAATCTGCCGGTCGAATTTTCGGAGCGCATTTTAAAACAGGTCGAAAATGTTTCCAATGAGGTTTCTACTGCGGATATGGCAGGCAGGATGGATCTGCGTGACTGGCAGACCGTTACCATTGACGGCGAAGATGCGAAGGACCTGGACGATGCGATCACGTTGACGAGGGAAGGCGAGTACTATCAGCTTGGCGTGCATATCGCAGACGTGACCAATTATGTGCAGGAGCACAGCGCACTGGACGTGGAGGCATTGAAACGCGGAACCTCCGTATATCTGGTAGACCGTGTGATCCCGATGCTGCCGCATAAATTATCGAATGGGATCTGCTCTTTAAATGCAGGGGAAAACAGACTTGCGTTGAGCTGCATTATGACGATCGATAAGAAGGGAAATGTGATTGACCATAACATTGCCGAGACGGTCATCAAAGTAGACCGCCGGATGAGTTACACCAGTGTGAAAAAAATCTTAGAGGATCAGGATGAGACAGAGATCCGGGAATACGAAGAGCTCGTTCCGATGTTTGAGCGGATGGAGGAACTGGCAGCGATCCTGCGCAAAAAGCGGATGAGCCGCGGCTCGATCGATTTTGATTTCCCTGAGACCAAGATCATTCTGGATAAGCAGGGCAGACCGGTTGAAATCAAACCATACGAGAGGAATGTTGCCACCAAGATCATCGAGGATTTCATGCTGATCGCCAATGAGACGGTAGCACAGGATTATTTCTGGCAGGAACTTCCGTTTGTATACAGAACACATGAGAACCCGGACACGGAGAAGATCAGGAAGTTAAGCACATTTATCAACAATTTCGGCTATACGATGAAGATCGGGCAGGACGAAATCCATCCGAAAGAACTGCAGAAACTGCTTACAAAGATTGACGGAACACCGGAGGAGGCACTGATCAGCCGCCTGACACTCCGTTCCATGAAACAGGCGAAATACGCCACGGTCAGCACCGGGCATTTTGGTCTGGCGACCCCATATTACTGTCATTTTACCTCTCCGATCCGCAGATATCCGGATCTGCAGATCCACCGTATCATCAAAGATAATCTGCGGGGCAGGATGAATGCAAAGCGGATTGCGCATTACGAAAAGATCCTGCCGGAGGTCGCAAAACATTCCAGTGAGACGGAGCGTGTCGCAGATGAGGCAGAACGCGAGACAGAAAAGCTGAAAAAAGTGGAGTACATGTCCGGACACATCGGAGAGATCTTTACCGGTGTGATCTCGGGTGTGACCGAATACGGTTTTTATGTGGAGCTGCCAAACACGATCGAGGGTATGGTGCATGTGACAACGCTGACCGACGATTATTTCCACTACAGCGCAGATACCTATGAGCTGGTGGGAGAGGTCACGAACATCCATTATAAACTGGGGCAGAAAGTTTCTGTGATGGTAATGGAGACGGACAAGATCATGCGAACGATCGATTTCAGACTGGTGCAGGTCGAAAAAGATGAGAATATGTAACAAAAAGTGGCTTGCGAAAACGGCAGTTTCGGGGTATACTATACAGGCTGGAGGAAAAAGAGCTTTTTTCTTTCTGCAGGAGATTTGAGAAGAGGAGCGTGGTAGACGATGGCAAAAACAGAAAAAAAACTGATCGCAAACAATAAAAAAGCCTACCATGATTTTTTTCTGGAGGAATATTTTGAAGCAGGCATTGAACTTCACGGAACAGAGGTAAAATCTCTGCGCCTTGGAAAATGCAGCATCAAAGAAGCATTCATCCGTATTGAAAACGGAGAGGTTATCATCTATGGAATGCACATTTCTCCATACGAAAAAGGAAATATCTTCAACAAAGATCCGCTGCGCCCCAAGAAACTGCTGATGCATAAGTCGGAGATCCGTAAACTGGTCGGAAAGATTGCAGAAAAAGGCTATACGCTTGTGCCGGTTGAAGTATATTTTAAGGGCAGCTATGTGAAAGTAGAGATCGCACTTGCAAGAGGTAAGAAATTATATGACAAGCGGCAGGATATTGCGAAGAAAGACATGCGCCGTGAGGCTGAGCGTGATTTCAAGGTAAAAAATCTCTACTAGATAATAGGATGTACGTTTCACGAACATGCTATTAGTATCAATTATAATTTATGGGCTTGTAATGGTTTCGACAGGGATCATGAAGCTGGAGAAGCGAGTCGCACGGGATGCGTCAAATTCCAAACTTAAAATTAAACGCTGAAGATAATTTAGCGGTTGCAGCCTAACAGCTGTAACTTGCAGCCCTTATTGGCTGCAGTCTGACCTAGAGTACCTACACTTTAGGACCCAGGCTTCGACTATGTAGGAAACGATGCAGGCAAAGCTTTGAACCTGCAGGCGTATGATGAAGCTACTAAACCCGGAACTGTGCTTATGCAGGCCCGGCAGAGGGAATGTGTTATCCATCCGGATAGCAGAAATCATAAGATACGCTCGTAGAAGGACAGGGGATTGGTTTTTGGACACGGGTTCGACTCCCGTCAGGTCCACTGGAAAAGTGCCGTATTTACGGCACTTTTTTTCTTTTGTGTAAATTTGAAAAAAATGTGACGGATATGAAAAAGCTTTTTAAAACCTTAGCGTGGGTGGAAGGACTACAGATTGACTGTGGCTGGAATTGTTGGTAAGATGAGTTGGAAAACAGGATGAAAAGCGTTATAATAGAGAAAAGGAACCACAGGGAAAGCACGCCAAAGAGGGTGGGATGAACATGGGGACAGAAGCACTGAAAAAAGATCTCAGAGAGAAAATAATATCCTGTCAGTATCACAAAAGAATACAGGGAATTGGAAATTTGCTGGATGCGTATGACAGCCAGCTTGCGGAAAATGGTACAAGAGAAGAACTTGCGGAGGCAGCTTTTTTCCGGGGAGAGGCATCCTTTTGGATGGGACGCTATACGGATACGGTGGAATTTCTGACCAAGAGTATTGGAATGAAGAAAAACAGAGAGTACGAGTATCTGGATATACAGGCATACAATGTGCTTGGCATGGTGTTTTCTTTCGTGGGATATGAAACTGTTGCGCTGACCAATTATTTACAGGCGGCGAAAACGGCAGAGAAGAATCAGGATATAGAGGATGAAGTGGTCGTGCTTTTAAATGCAGGACTTTTGTATGCAGGACTTGGTGATTATCGAAAGGCGATGGAGTATGTGCAGAAAGCATATCAGATCGCAGGCGGTGATTATGCCAAGCCTAATATAGAACTTCTGGTTTTGTGTATGGTGCAAAAGGCACAGTTTCTGTGCAGAATGGAACGGTATGAAGAAGCACTTCGGGTACAAAAGGAGATCGCTTCTTATTCTTATCTTGTCTCAGAGGAGGATTTCTGGCTGCCCAGAGCCATCTTAGATACCTATCTGGTAGAGCACGCAGGTGAAACAGAGCGGGCAGACAAAAGGATCGCGCAGATTGGGGAATTTTTCAGACAGGATAACAGTTATTTGGAACAGATCGATGCCTACACGGATTTTTGTGGGTATCTGATTCAGAAAGACAGAAAAGAGGCTGCAAGAGACTTTTTAAATCAGCTCCATGAGAAATTACAGTCGACTGAATTTATCCAGCTTCAGATGAGACTGGAAGGACTGGAAGTGCAGTATCAGAAGAAATATGCCGATGAACAGGACTATCTGGAGGCGTGCGGCAGATTTGTAAAAGAACAGCAGGAGTATGAACGCACATTAAAATTGTTCCGGAAACAGAATCTTGCGCATATTGAGAGCTTACAGGAGATCGAAGAGGAACGGCAGGAGTTCGAGATCAAGAGCAGATGCGATCTTGCAACCGGACTGTTAAATAAACAGACCTTTGAATATGAAGTGGAACACTATCTGGCGGCACGCAACCGAAATGTAACGGATGTATTTGTGCTGATCGATATTGATGATTTCAAACTGGTAAATGACAGATACGGGCATCTGGTCGGGGATGAGGTGATCGTCCGCCTTGCGGGGATCATGAAAGAACGTTTCCATGAAAACTGTTTCTGTGGCAGATTTGGCGGGGACGAATTTGTCATACTGATGAAAGAAATTTCAGATATGGAAGAGGTAGAGCAGAGGGTCGAACGGCTCAGGGAGGATTTTTCCGGGATCGGATTTGGAAAGAAGCAGAATGCCTACTGCACAGTGAGCGTCGGCGTTTCCTATAACAGAGGGATCGATGCCTCCTTTAAAACCATGTTTTCCTGTGCAGATGAAGCGATGTTAAAGGCAAAGGAATACGGCAAGAACAGAGTCGCATTTTATGAAATAAAACGAGGATTGTTAAGGTATGTTGAGTAAAAACAAGATAGTAGTCGGCGGATTTGTATTTGAAAACGAGGAGGAGGCAGCGCAGGCACAAAAAGAGGTAAAAGGGATCCAGTACATAAAGTCAAAGACCAATATGGACGACCCGCAGATGGTGTTGCAGATCTATAATAAGATCATCCAGCAGCAGCTGTTTGAAACGGCAGTAGGATTTGCTTATTTAAAGGATCTGCAGGAATACCTGATCACGGTACCTTATGTGGCAAAAGAGGATGTGCTGCCGATCCCGGTCCATCATAAAGCATTGGAGAGGAGTCTGAAAAAAAAGAAAAAGACACCTGCCAAAGCGGAGAAATCTGTGGCAAAACCTGAGAAAAAAGAGTTGAGCCGTGTAGAGAACCAATACAAAAACAGATTTCATGTGACACTTTTTCTGGCAGTTGTTATGGCAATCAGCATGGCGGGGATGCTCCTTATCACATTAAACAGTAATAACTTAAATATTTTAAATTACGAAAATGAACTCATCAACCGCTACGAAAATTGGGAGAAAGAACTGGATGACAGGGAATCAGTGATCAAACAGCGGGAAGAAGAACTTGGCGTGCATAATGAATAAATTTCAAAAGGAGGACAAGCTGTCACAGATAATTCATAAAAAGCTGATATGATACAACTGGAAAAGAAAGGATGAGACTTGAGATGGATAAATTAAAAATTCTGGTAGTAGATGATGAGAGCAGAATGAGGAAACTGGTAAAAGATTTCCTGGTTCGTGAAAATTATGAAGTATTGGAGGCAGGAGACGGAGAAGAGGCCTTGGATGTCTTCTATAAAGAAAAAGATATTGCATTGATATTGCTGGATGTGATGATGCCGAAATTAAACGGTTGGGATGTCTGTAGGGAGATCAGGGAGACCTCGAAAGTGCCGATCATCATGTTGACGGCAAAGGGAGAGGAAGAGGACGAATTAAACGGATTTGGACTGGGCGTAGATGAATACATTTCCAAGCCGTTCTCACCGAAGATCCTTGTGGCGCGGATTGGTGCGATCCTGCGGAGAACCGGAAAACAGGAAGAAGAAAAACAGTTGTCGGCAGGTGGCATTGTCATTGACCAGACTGCACACATGGTAACCGTGGATGGCAGAGGCATTGATTTAAGCTTCAAAGAATTTGAACTGCTCACTTATTTTATTGAGAATCAGGGTGTTGCGTTATCCAGAGAAAAAATTCTCAATCATGTCTGGAATTATGATTATTTTGGAGATGCCAGAACGATTGACACACATGTAAAGAAACTCCGTGCAAAGATCGGGGAAAAAGGCGATTATATTAAGACAATCTGGGGAATGGGATATAAGTTCGAGGTGGACAACAACTAGTACTAAAATCCTAAAAGATATTGACAATGGAAAAGACAAAGAATAAACTTTTATTACATGACAAAACAAAAGAGAGACGAGCCTATCCGGGGTCTCTAACCAGCAAGATCGTGGCGATCATCATCGGACTTGTGGCAGGAACGATCTTACTGTGCTGGATCTTAAACAATGCTTTTCTGGAGAAGTATTATGTGATGAATCAGCAGAATACGTTGTGGAACGGCTTTGAACGGATGAATGATGCGAGTGAAGACGGAACATTATACAGCAGTGATTTTGATGTGGAGTTTGATAACCTGTGTGCCAACGGCAATATCACAGTGATGATCATCAGTTCCGACCGGTCAATCATGCGTTCTTCGGTCAACAACACGCAGAAGATGCTGATCGAATTTACCGATATCCTGTTCGGGGAGCGCAATAACGAGACTACGATACTGGCGCAGAGTGACAATTATGTGATCCAGCGTCAGAGAGATACCAGACTCGACTCCGAGTATCTGGTGTTATATGGTACACTTTCCGATGGTAATCTGATCCTGATGCGCTCTGCATTAGAGAGTATCCGGGAAAGCGTTAAGATCAGTAACCGTTTCTTAATGTTAGTCGGAGTGTTGTCGGTGATCATCAGTACGGTCGTGATCGTATTTGTGTCCAGAGGCATCACAATGCCGCTGTTAGAGCTCACCAATATTTCAAAGCGCATGACAGAGCTTGATTTTGAAGCAAAGTACACGCCGAAAGCCAGACGGAAAAATGAGATTGATGAACTGGGTGAGCACATGAATGAACTGTCCATGGCGTTAGAGCGGACGATATCCGAATTAAAAAGTGCCAACAATCAGTTACAGATCGATATTGATAAAAAGACACAGATCGATGAGATGCGAAAAGAGTTCTTATCAAATGTATCACACGAATTGAAAACACCACTGGCACTGATACAGGGCTATGCGGAGGGATTAAAGGAATGCATCAATGATGATGAGCAGAGCCGTGATTTTTACTGCGAGGTCATCATGGATGAGGCGGATAAAATGAACCGCATGGTAAAGAAGCTTCTGACATTAAATCAGCTTGAGTTTGGCAATGAGACGATAACGATGGAACGCTTTGATCTGGCAGAACTGATCCGCGGTGTGGTAAATTCTTCCGGGATTCTTTTAAATCAAAACGGAATCACTCTTACTTTTTTGGAAAATGAGCCGATATTTGTATGGGCAGATGAATTTAAAGTAGAAGAAGTTGTGACAAACTACCTGAGCAATGCGATACATCATGCAGATGGAGAAAAACGCATTTCCATTACCTGTGAGACTATGGAAAACAAAGTGCGTGTCAGTGTATTTAATACTGGAAAACCAATCCCGGACGAAGACATCGACAATATCTGGATCAAGTTTTATAAAGTAGATAAAGCGAGAACCAGAGAATACGGCGGCAGCGGAATCGGACTTTCTATTGTAAAAGCAATCATGGATTCGTTCCATCAGCAGTGTGGTGTCATCAACCACGAGGATGGGGTGGAGTTCTGGTTTGAACTGGAAACAGGAAAACCGTCGTGTTGCTGAAATTCTAGTTGCTATATTTTTACAAAAATGCTAACATAAAGTATAGTATACAGACATATGTGAGGAAACCTATGAAAATATCAAAAATAAAAACAGTAGCAGCATTGACTGCAATGACAGTGCTGTTGTCAGGGTGCGATGCACCTTATGAATTGACGGAGACAGAAGAAGGCATTATTACCAACTATGCAGCGCATGTGGTTACAAAGTTCAATACCGATCAGGATCAGGGACTTACCTATGTGGATCAAAGTACGTTAGAGGACACAGAAGAGCCAGAGGATGTGGCGGTTCCTGAAGATACAGAGAGTTCTACAGAAATGCAGATGGTACCAGGAGCCGGTGGACAGTCAGATGAAGGAAATGTGGCAGATGCTGGTGCAACAGGGCTCACTGATCTGTTTGGAACGGATGCTGTCAGCGTAGATTATGCCGGAGCAGAGCTTACACCGAGTTATGTAGAGGACACCTATTATGCAGTGGATGCAGATGCGGGTAAAACATATCTTGTTCTGAAGTTTAACTTAACAAACAACGGAACGGAAAATGCCGATGTAGATCTGCTTGCGGGAGCACCATCATTCCGTATTAAGCTTGCAGATGGTACATCAGCCAAGGCAGAACTTACCATGCTTTTGGAGGATTTCTCGACTTATCAGGGAACCATCTCTGCGGGTGAGACGAAACAGACGGTTTTATTATTCCAGGTACCGGATACAATGACCGAGGTGTCGGACTTCACATTAGAAGCAACCATGAATGGAACGAGTTACCAAATTGTTTTGTAAAATAAGTACTTTTGTGCTATAATAAAATACAATAGAATTGAAAATATAATGTGTCAGATGCGCCATATGACACATGGGAGGAGAGATATCGATGGATACGAATATACTTTTAGAGTCAGGAACGAACGAGCTGGAGGTTTTGGAATTTACTCTGGGAAATAATCATTACGGGATCAATGTTGCAAAGATCAGAGAGATTTTAACATATCAGCCGATTACGCCGGTGCCAAATTCGCATCCGAGCGTAGAAGGTATCTTTATGCCGCGTGATACCATGATCACTGTTGTTAATTTAAAGAGATGTCTTGGCATGGCAGAGACCGGTGATGGAGAGGGATTATTTATCATTACCAACTTCAACAAATTAAATATTGCATTTCATGTTGATGCGGTCATCGGAATCCATCGTGTGTCATGGGAGTCCATCATCAAACCGGACTCAACCATCAATACCGAGGAAAACAGCGCATCTACTGGTGTGATCAAATTAGATAATAAACTGATCATTATTCTGGATTTCGAGAAGATTGTAACCGATATCAGTCCGGAAACAGGTCTTAAAGTATCAGATATGGAAAATATGCCAAGCCGTGAGAGATGTGATTCACCAATTTTGATCGCAGAGGACTCGCCACTGCTCAGCAAGCTGATCACCGACTGTCTGAAAAAAGCAGGATATACCAACCTGATTGTTACCATGAATGGGCAGGAAGCATGGGACAAGTTAAACGAATTGAAAAAAGCAGGAAATGTGTGTGACAAGGTTCACTGCATTATTACAGATATTGAGATGCCTTTGATGGATGGTCATCGTCTTACCAAACTGGTTAAGACAGATGATGTGATGAAAAAGATCCCATTGATTATTTTCTCTTCTCTTGTAAATGAAGAGATGCGGATTAAAGGAGAACAATTAGGAGCAGATGCACAGTTGACAAAACCGGAAATCGGCAATCTTGTATCAGCAATTGATAGCTTGATTGATAAAAGCATTGACTAAGGCTGAAGGAAAGAAGGGGATGTGATAAACAATCACATCCCCCGATTAAGTTATGGGTAGCGGAGGTACAGAATGGGCGAATCAGAGGATTATTTAGACGGATTATTGAATTCTGTAGTAAAAGAAGCAAAGGAAAACGGGGAGAGTAAAGGAGATTCTATGCAGTCAGAAGAAGAATTTATGAAAGATTTTGAAAATGAGATAGCTTCGAATGGAAATGAAGATGATTTCTTAAAACAGTTTGAAAAAGAAATTGATTCAGATCCATCGGATAAAGGCAATGCAAATGATGATCTTTTCTTTGAAAATGTGAATGATATCGTAGATGGCGTAAAGCAGGAAATGCAGGACAAAGCGCAAACAGAGGATTCCACAGATGATCTGGATGCACTGGTTAAGGAGGCAGCCGCTAAGGAAGAAGCAGTGGCAGAGGAGGAAAAACAGGTGGATCATGACCAGGATCTGATGGATTTATTAAAATCAGAAGATGGACTTTCAGATATCGGAGATATGTTAAATGCAGATGAAGCAGGCGAAAGCATAGAAGATGATGGACTGAGTGGATTTGATGATATCTCAGAGGTATCTGAAGATGGCGAGAAGGCAGAAGCTGAAACTGCGGCAGAGAAACCGAAAAAAGAAGGTTTTTTCGCAAAATTAGGCAAAATCCTGTTTGGTGAGGATGAGGACGAAGAAGAGGGAAAAACAGAAGAGAAAGTTTCCTTAGAGAGAACAGCAATGCCGGACATCGAGGATCTTACTGACGAGAACCTTCAAATCTTACAGTCCTTAGAGGGTACTCCTGAGGCTGCAGAGGAACCACAGGAAAAAGAGCCGACTCCGGAAGAAATCAAGGCAAAGAAAAAAGAAGAGAAGAAGAAAAAGAAAGAAGAAAAAGAGAAAAAGAAAAAAGAAAAGAAAGAGCAGAAGGCGAAGAAACCGAAAAAGGAACGTCCGAAAAAAGAAAAACTGCCAAAAGAACCGGATCTGACACCGCCACTTCCCAAGGTTCCGGTTATACTGATCTTTATCATGGCAGCATCGTTCTTTGCACTGGTTATGATCGCTACCAATCTGCTTGGATATTCTAACAGCTTTACAGAGGCTGCGGATGCCTACAGCAAAGGAAATTATGAGGAGGCATATCAGCAGGTAGCAGGCGTAAATGTAAAAGAAGCCGATTCTGGAGAATATGAGAAATACAAGATCATTGCAACCATCGATTCTGAATATAAAGCATATGAGAGCCTCATGCAGGGAGAGGTCTATGACATGGCATTGGATTCACTGATCCGTGCAATCGGAAGATGTGATAAATACGAGCAGGATGCTGCTACATACGGCTGTGCCGGAGAAGTGGAAAAGATAAAAGCACAGGCGGTGGAAGCACTTGCAATCTTTGGGATCAGCGAAGAGGATGCCATGAACTTATACGGTATCGAAGATCGTAAGGAATATTCCAAAGAAATCTACAATGTATTAACGGCTGCAGGATTAGAAAAGGTGACAGAAGAATGATTGCAATTATCGACTATGATGCAGGAAATCTGAAAAGTGTGGAAAAAGCATTGCTTTCTCTGGGACAGGAATGTGTTGTTACGAGAGATTTCAAAGAGATCGAACAGGCGGATAAAGTGATCCTGCCGGGAGTTGGTTCCTTTGGACAGGCAATGGAGCAGCTAAAAAAATTCGAACTGGACAAGGTCTTAAAAGAGATCCCGGACAGTGGAAAACCATTTCTTGGGATTTGTCTTGGCTTACAGCTTTTGTTCGAGCGAAGCGAAGAGAGCGAGGGTGTGGAAGGTCTTGGCATACTAAAGGGAGAGATCTTACGCATCCCGGATAAAGAGGGATTGAAGATCCCGCATATCGGATGGAACTCTCTCGACCTGCAGGGAAATGGAAGACTGTTTGCAGGATTAGAGGAACATCCGTATGTGTATTTTGTCCATTCTTATTATCTGAAAGCGGCAGAGGAGAGCATCGTAAAGGCAACAACGGACTACAGTGTGCGTATTCATGCTTCAGTAGAGCAGGGAAATATCTTTGCATGTCAGTTTCATCCGGAAAAGAGTGGAAGTGTAGGATTACAGATCCTGAAGAATTTTGCTGAAATATAAGGAGGAATCGGGATGTTTACCAAAAGAATCATTCCCTGTCTGGATGTAAACAACGGACGTGTCGTAAAAGGAGTAAATTTTGTCAACCTGCGGGATGCAGGAGATCCGGTTGAGATCGCAGCGGCGTATGACAAAGCAGGTGCAGATGAACTGGTTTTTCTGGATATCACTGCAACTTCAGATGGACGAAATACCGTGGTAGATATGGTCCGCAGAGTGGCAGAAAAAGTGTTTATCCCATTTACAGTCGGAGGTGGGATCCGTACGGTAGAAGATTTTAAGGTATTGCTGCGGGAAGGTGCAGATAAGATCTCGATCAATTCCTCAGCGATCAACCGACCGGAACTGATTTCGGAGGCGGCAGATAAATTCGGCAGCCAGTGCGTAGTGGTTGCGATTGATGCCAGAAAACGGGAAGATGGCTCCGGATGGAATGTTTACAAAAATGGCGGCAGGATCGACGTTGGGATCGATGCTGTTGAATGGGCAAAAAAAGCAGACGAGCTTGGCGCAGGAGAGATTCTTTTGACCAGCATGGACTGTGATGGCACCAAGGCAGGCTACGATATTGAGCTGACACGCCAGATCGCACAGAATGTATCTATCCCGGTGATCGCATCCGGTGGAGCCGGAACAAAGGAGCATTTTTATGAGGCTCTGACCGAGGGCATGGCAGATGCGGCACTGGCAGCATCACTGTTCCACTATAAAGAACTGGAGATCAAAGAAGTAAAAGATTATTTGGCAGGACGGGGTGTTTCCGTCAGAAGGTAAGAACATGGCAATGATTACAAATGACTGGTTACCAGCCATACAGGATGAATTTAAAAAGCCGTATTACAGACAATTATTTGAATTTGTAAAAGAAGAATATAGCAGGGCGGTTGTATATCCGCCGGCAGATGATATTTTTAATGCGATGCACTTTACACCACTCAGCGAGGTAAAGGTGCTGATCTTGGGACAGGATCCGTACCATAATGTAAATCAGGCACATGGACTCAGCTTTTCCGTTCTGCCATCACAAAAAGAGATACCGCCATCCTTACAGAATATCTACAAAGAGTTACAGGATGACTTGGGATGTAAGATTCCAAACAACGGTTACCTTAAAAAGTGGGCAGATCAGGGTGTATTGCTGTTGAACACAGTGCTCACTGTCCGTGCACATCAGGCGAATTCTCATCAGGGAAGAGGCTGGGAACAGTTTACGGATGCGATCATTCAGGCAGTCAATGCGCAGGAACGACCGATCGTGTATATGCTGTGGGGGAGACCGGCACAGAGCAAGATCCCGATGTTAAATAATCCCAAACATCTGATTCTGACCGCACCACATCCAAGTCCGTTGTCTGCGTATCGAGGATTTTTCGGTTGCAAGCATTTCAGCCAGGCAAATGAATTTTTAAAAAGTCATGGGATAGAGCCGATTGACTGGCAGATAGAAGATATCTAAAAAATCCCTATAAATGAGGAGTGCCCGGACATCCTTTCGGATGATCCGGGCTATTATGAAAAAATCTATCAAATATATGATAACAAATGATCTGTTAATTTATTTGATAAATACACTATAACAGTTATATATGAATAAACTATGAACAAGTGGTAAACAATTACATATTTTTTGTATATAATTACTGCATGGAAAAGAAATGCAAACCGTTTTTTGTAAAAAAGTAACAGAAAAGGAAAAGCTTGCAAAAGCTAAATGTTCGGGTTAAAATGACGATATATAGAGTAGAAGGAACAAGACATGGAAGTCGCATAGAAACAAGGGAGTGATTTTATGACAACGATCAATTCATTATTTTCAAGTATGAACACAGCTGATAACAGTTCATCCGGTTCGGTGGATTTTCTTGGTATCAGCTATACCGATTATGCAAGCATCAAGAACGGAAGTTATCGAAAACTGGTTTCTTCTTATTATGAGAAAGAACTGGAAGAGTCAGGTGTTTCATCATCTTCTGCATCAAAAGACAGTGAGCAGACACTGACCTCCATCCAGAAGGCAGCAGATAACTTAAAGACATCTGCCCAGACATTACTGGATAAGGGAAGCAAATCACTGTTTACGACCAAGACAGATGAAAAAGGCAACAGCTACACAGACTATAATACTGATGCAGTATACAAGGCAGTCAAGAGTTTTGTTGACAATTACAATGAGACAGTGGATGCAGTAACAGAATCTGATACGATGAGTATCCTGCGTACCGCCAAAAATATGGTTTCATTTACATCTGCCAATGAAAAGGCATTGTCTGAGGTTGGTATCACAGTTGGTTCTGACAACAAGCTTTCCATTGACGAAGATAAATTCAAGAGCGCAAGCAAAGCACGTGTGCAGTCTTTGTTCCAGTCATCCGGCGGTTATGTATATCAGATCAGTGCAAAGGCAACCAGCTTAAAGAGTTATGCGGCAACGGAGGCAAAGAAAGCAGGAAGTACCGATAAGGCATCCAGTTATAAGGCAGGCATTACTTCAACTTCTACATCCAAAGATACCTCTAAGACACTTGGAAGTATTCAGGAAGCGGCAGATGAGGCATCCAAATCATTGGAGAAGCTCTTAAAGACCGGAAGCAGTTCTGTATTTGAGAAAGTGACAAAAACCGACGAGAATGGTCAGAAAGTGACCGATTACGATAAGGATGCAATCTACAAATCAGTCAAGAGTTTTGTAAAAGATTACAACAAGCTTGTGGATGAGACGGGAGATTCAGATACCAGCAGTATCTTTCAGGCAAGAAAGACCATGATAAATCAGACCAAGGCAAACAAGACAGCACTGGCAGCCGTTGGCATCACGATCGATTCGGATAACAATCTATCCATCGACGAAGAGAAGTTTAAGAATACGGACATGGCAAAGGTAAAAGATCTGTTCCAGGGAGTGAACAGCTTCGGTGACAAGACGAAGACACAGATCACAAAGATCAATACCTATGCAGAGAAAGAAGCAGCAAAGGCAAATACTTACAGCGACACAGGCTCTTACAGCAATAACTATACTTCCGGCGACTGGTACAATTCCTACATTTAAGAAACGGACTTGTCAAAATGAATAAAACATGCGATGATAAAGCATGTAATGATGAGGGTGTCTCCCAAGTTTTTGCGGGACACCCTGTTTTTGTTATTTGAGAAAAATCAGCAAAGCAGTAGAATGAGAGGAAAAATGGCAGCAAAAAAGGTTGTAGTAGGCATGTCCGGAGGAGTGGATTCCTCGGTAGCAGCTTATTTATTAAAAGAACAGGGATATGATGTAGTCGGCGTTACCATGCAGATCTGGCAGGACGAGGACGAGTTTACACAGGAGCAGAATGGTGGCTGCTGTGGATTAAGTGCGGTAGATGATGCCAGAAGAGTGGCAGACCGGCTTGGGATTCCTTATTATGTAATGAATTTTAAACAGGAATTTAAGTGCAATGTCATGGATTATTTTGTGGCAGAATATCTGCAGGGAAGAACTCCAAATCCCTGTATCGCATGCAACCGCTATGTAAAATGGGAGGCATTGTTAAACCGCAGTCTGGAGATCGGGGCAGATTATATTGCCACTGGACATTACGCGAGGATCGAACAGCTTGAAAATGGACGGTATGCGATCAAAAATTCTGTGACCGCGGCAAAAGATCAGACATACGCCTTATATAATCTGACCCAGAAACAGCTTTCCCATACATTGATGCCGATCGGCGATTATTCCAAGGATGAGATCCGTAAGATCGCGGAAGAGATCGGACTGCTTGTGGCACATAAAAAAGACAGTCAGGAGATCTGTTTCATCCCGGACAATGATTATGCCGGATTTATCGACAGGGAGTGTGGCATGCAGGTACCGCCGCCGGGTAATTTTGTGTCAACGACAGGAGAAATCCTCGGCAGACATAAGGGAATTACCCACTATACGATCGGGCAGAGAAAAGGACTAGGGATTGCATTGGGACGACAGGTTTTCGTAACCGAGATCCGCAAAGACACCAACGAGGTTGTGCTTGGCAGCAACGAAGATGTCCATAGAAAGGAACTTTACGCCAACCATCTGAACTTTATGGCAGTGCCAGATTTTAAAGACGGTATGGTCTTTAAGGCAAAGATCCGGTATTCCCATGAGGGAAGCATGTGTAAGGTGACCAGAACAGGCGAAGACGAGATCCGGTGTGACTTTTTGGAACCGGTACGCGCCGTGACACCGGGACAGGCAGTGGTACTTTATGATGGAGATTATGTAGCGGGTGGAGGAAGCATTATCCGCTGACAAATATTTGGGATAAGGCATCTTTTTAGCAGAATGGAGCAAAAAGCGATATGACAAGAGAGGAATTTCGGGCACTTACAGCGGAACGAATTGTATTATTGGATGGGGCGACAGGAACAAACCTGCAAAAGGCAGGAATGCCGGTCGGTGTATGCCCGGAACAGTGGATATTAGAAAATCCGGAAGTACTGGTAGGATTGCAGAAAGCCTATGTAGCGGCTGGAACGGATATCCTGTTTGCACCGACATTTACAGCAAACCGGATCAAGCTGGCAGAATATGGACTACAGGAACGTCTTGTGGAAATGAACCGCGAACTCGTGGCACTTTCCAAAAGGGCGGCCTCGGAGCATACCCTGATCGCAGGTGATCTGACGATGACAGGCGAACAGCTTTACCCATTGGGCGAGCTGCAGTTTGAAGAACTGGTCGAGGTATACAAAGAGCAGGTACAGGTGATCCTGGATGCAGGTGTGGATCTGTTTGTTGTAGAGACCATGATGAGTTTACAGGAGTGCAGGGCGGCTGTGATCGCCATCCGTGAGCTGTGTGATCTGCCGGTCATGGTACTGCTTACTTATAATGAAGACGGACGTACCTTATATGGAACAGACCCGGCAACTGCCGTTGTGGTATTACAGAGTTTAGGTGCAGATGCCGTGGGAATGAACTGCTCGACAGGACCGGAGGCGATGATGGAGCCGGTGCAGCATATGGCAGAGTATGCGACCATTCCGATCGTAGCAAAACCAAACGCCGGAATGCCGGAGCTTGTGGATGGAAGAACGGTATTTAATGTAGGTCCGGAAGAGTTTGCACTTGCAGGCAAAAAACTGGCAGAAGAGGGTGCCGGCATCTTAGGCGGCTGCTGTGGTACGACACCGGAACATATCCGGGCATTGAAAGAGGCGGTAAGCGGATTACAGCCGAAAAAACCGCTCACACAGCACAGAAGGATCCTTACCTCAGAGCGAAAATCCGTGGAGATCAAACTGGATGGCAACTTTATGGTCATCGGGGAGCGGATCAATCCGACTGGAAAGAAAAAATTACAGGCAGAGTTAAAAGAGGGTTCCCTTAATCTGGTGCGTACGATGGCACTTGAACAGGAAGAAAACGGAGCACAGATCTTGGATATCAATATGGGTATGAACGGTATTGATGAAAAAGAAATGATGCTCCGCACCGTATATGAAGTGACCTCCACGGTAGACTGTCCGCTTTGTATTGATTCCAGCCATGTGGACATCATAGAGGCAGCACTGCGGATCTATCCGGGACGCGCCCTGATCAACTCCATTTCGCTTGAAAAAGAGAAATTTGAACATTTACTGCCGATCGCAAAAAAATATGGTGCAATGTTTATCCTGCTTCCGTTGTCGGATGAGGGACTGCCAAAAGATTCCAACGAAAAACATGAGATCATCCGTGTAATCTTAAATGAGGCATTGCGGATCGGCATGGCAAAAGAGGATATCATTGTCGATGGGCTCGTTGCGACGATCGGAGCCAACCCAAAGGCGGCACTGGAATGTTTTGAAACATTTTCCTACTGTAAAGATGAACTGGAACTTCCTACTGCATGTGGACTTTCCAATATTTCGTTTGGATTGCCGGAACGTACCTATGTCAATACGGCATTTTTAACGATGGCGATCGCAAACGGACTGACGATGGCGATCGCAAATCCATCCCAGGAACTTCTGATGAATGCAGCCTTTGCTTCGGATATGCTGCTTAATAAAGAGGAGAGCGATATCCGCTATATTGAGCGCATGAATTTCCTCTCCGAAAAATATGCGGGGATGGAGCGTGTGATGGTGCCTTCCGGGAAAGCCGGGGCAGCTTCCGGGAGCGCAAGCACCGATACGGCATCCAAAGAGAGCAGAAGCGGAGTCTTTACCGCCGTTTTAAAAGGAAACAAAGAACATATCCTGGAAGAAGTAAAACAGATGCTAGAGCAGGGGGCAAAGCCGGATGATATTATCAACGGACATCTGATCCCGGCAATCAATGAGGTGGGCGTGCTGTTTGACAAGAAAAAATATTTCCTGCCGCAGCTGATCTCCTCGGCAAATACGATGAAGATCGCGATCGAATATCTCGAGCCGATGTTGGAGCGCACGGGCGGAGAAGAGATGGCAACAGTCGTTGTGGCGACCGTGGAGGGAGATATCCATGACATCGGAAAAAATCTGGTTGTACTGATGTTAAAAAATTACGGCTATCATGTCATCGACCTGGGCAAGGATGTGCCGGCTTCCGTGATCGTGGAGACAGCCATGAAAGAGGGAGCAAAGGTCATCGGGCTGTCTGCCCTTATGACAACGACCATGATGCGGATGAAAGATGTGGTGGAGCTGGCAAAAGAGAAAGGCTGTACCTGCAAGATTGTTATCGGCGGAGCGGCGATCACTGAGAGTTTTTCAGACGAGATCGGGGCAGACGGATATTCCAAAGACGCAGCGGAATGTGTGAAGTTGGTCGAGCGTCTTTTAGCAGAAGGAAAAGAAAAATAAAAAAATATGAAAAAAAGTGTTGACATTTATTTTTCTGGGTAGTATACTTATCAAGTCGGTTGCGGTAAGCGACCGACACAAATGGGATCTTAGCTCAGCTGGGAGAGCATCTGCCTTACAAGCAGAGGGTCATAGGTTCGAGCCCTATAGGTCCCATTCAACAACAAGACTTAAGACAAGCTTGTTGTTTCTATGGCGGAATAGCTCAGTTGGCCAGAGCACACGGTTCATACCCGTGGTGTCGAGAGTTCGAATCTCCCTTCCGCTACGCTAAGACCTTGGAGTTTTTCAGGGTCTTTTTTGCTGTATAGGAAAAGCAGGCGCACATTTTATTTTCTATATCTGATGAAAAAAATTATCAGATGAAAACGGCGTGTGTGCTTGGCAGGGAATGATAAAATGTGTATAGTAGATAGCAACAGAGGAAACGATATGGAGGTAGATATGAGAGTAGGAATGGGCTATGATGTGCATAGATTGGTAGAAGATAGAGATCTGATCATCGGAGGGGTAAAAATCCCGCATACATTGGGACTGCTTGGACATTCGGATGCAGATGTGTTACTGCATGCGATCATGGATGCCCTGCTTGGAGCTGCAGCACTTGGAGATATCGGCAAACATTTCCCGGATACGGATCCACAGTACAAAGGGATCTCCAGCATCCGGCTGCTAGAGCATGTGGCAAAACTGATGGAGGAAAAGGGATATATCGTGGAAAATATCGATGCCACGATCATTGCCCAGAAGCCAAAGATGCGTCCTTATATTGCACAGATGGAAGAAAATATCGCGAAAGCATTAAAGATCGGAAATGATCAGATTAATGTAAAGGCGACGACCGAGGAGGGGCTTGGATTTACCGGAACCGAGAAGGGCATTTCCGCACAGGCGATCTGTGCATTGACAACCATCTATGAGAGCAGTGTGACTGTGGCAGATTCGGCGGAAAGAGGATGCGCCGGATGCAGTGGATGCAGAGCACAGTGAAAAATGATTGACAAATCAAAGAAAACTGCATAAACTATAGAAAGTAAATGAGTGCCGCACAGGATATGGCGGCGGTCATCAAAAAGGCTTAGATTGGAAAGAGTAGGAAGTCAGACATCCAACAGAGAGAAACTGTCATCGGCTGCAAGCAGTTTTGGGAAAGAGATTTTTGAAGTGCCTCCAGGAGCTGATCGGGTGAAAAGAGTAACCCGATACGTCTGGCATTCGTTACATGCCAAAAGGGAAAGCCAAAAGGCTTTTAGTAGAGTGGAACCGCGGATTACTTCGTCTCTAAAGAGGAGAAGTAATCCTTTTTTTATTGTGAAAGGGGTCTTTAAAAATGGGGATGATACGTCGTATCAAAGAAGAGTTTCAAGTGATAAAGGAGCGGGATCCTGCAATCAAATCTCCCATGGAAGTTTTGCTTTATCCCAGCTTTCGTGTTATGCTAAGTTACAGACGTGCACATAAACAGTATTTAAAAGGACACTATTTCAGAGCGCGCTATATCTCACAGCGTGCAGCGAGAAAGACTGGGATCGAGATCCATCCGGGTGCGACCATCGGGAAGGGATTTTTTATTGACCATGGAAGCGGCGTTATCATTGGAGAGACCGCGATCGTGGGAGATAATGTTACCATGTATCAGGGTGTGACCCTGGGTGGAACGGGAAAAGAGACCGGAAAACGTCATCCAACGATCGGAGACAATGTCATGATCAGCGCGGGAGCCAAGATCATCGGTTCCTTTACCGTGGGAGAAAATTCCAAGATCGGAGCCGGAAGTGTTGTGATCGAGGAAGTTCCACCAAACTGTACGGTAGTCGGCGTTCCGGGCAGGATCGTAAAACGGGATAACATGAAGATCCCGCGCAGCGACATGGATCAGTGCCATTTGCCAGACCCGGTCAAAGAGGACATCAGTGTGTTGCAGAGAGAAAATACAGAGCTCACCAACCGTGTACTGGATCTGGAAAAGGCATTGCGTGTACTGACTTCGGGTAAAGGGGAAGAAGAACAATAAAAAGCTGTTAGAGCGGCAGAATGAGAGGATAACTATGGAAAACAATTTTAAATTTTACAATACTCTGACAAGAACGGTGGAGACGGTCATTCCACATGAAGATGGAAAGATCGCAATGTATACCTGTGGACCTACGGTATATCATTTTGCGCACATCGGAAACCTCAGAAGTTATATCATGGAGGATGTGCTGGAAAAATCCCTGCGCTATGTCGGCTATGACGTGAAACGTGTTATGAACATCACGGATGTAGGGCATTTGTCTTCCGATGCGGATACCGGTGAAGATAAGATGTTAAAAGGTGCGAAACGTGAGCACAAGACTGTAATGGAGATTGCAAAATTTTATACGGATGCTTTTTTTGCAGATTGTGCAAAACTAAACATCAAGACACCGGATGTTGTTGAGCCTGCAACAAACTGTATTCCGGAGTTTATCCATATGATCGAGGTACTGCTGGAAAAAGGCTATGCGTATGTAGCTGGTGGCAACGTATATTTCGATACATCCAAATTAGATGATTACTATGTATTTTCATCCCAGAATGAAAAGGAACTGCTCGTCGGCGTGCGTGATGATGTGGAAGAGGACGAAAACAAGAAAAACAAAAACGATTTCGTACTCTGGTTTACCAAATCCAAATTCGAAGATCAGGCATTAAAATGGGATAGCCCATGGGGCGTTGGATATCCGGGATGGCATATCGAGTGCTCCTGCATCAGTATGAAGCACTTAGGAGAATATATGGACATTCATTGTGGCGGTGTGGATAATATCTTTCCACACCACACCAATGAGATTGCACAGTCCGAGAGTTACCTGGGACATACCTGGTGCAAATACTGGTTTCATGTGCAGCACTTAAATGATAAATCTGGCAAGATGAGTAAATCCAAAGGAGATTTCCTGACCGTTTCCTTATTGCAGGAAAAAGGATACGACCCGATCGTATACCGCATGTTCTGCTTACAGTCTCATTACCGCAAACCGCTCGAGTTTTCTTATGAAGTACTTGACAATATGAGTGCGGCATACAAAAAACTGGTAAAAAGAATTGCAGATCTAAAAGACGAAGGAAGCGTTGAAAAAGATTCCTTTGACACATACAAAGCACGTTTTGTGGAGGCGATCAGCAACGATCTGAACACTTCCATGGCACTCACGATCGTTTATGATCTGTTAAAAGCAGAGATGAACGACAAGACGAAACTGGAACTGATCAGAGATTTTGACCGTGTCTTATCATTGAACCTTACAACCGCTAAGACGGAAGAACCAAAAGAAGAGGTAGATTCTGAATTAGAGCAGTATGTATTAGAAAAGATCGAAGAGCGTAAGGCAGCCAAGAAAGCAAAAGATTTTGCAAAGGCAGATGCCATCCGTGATGAACTCTTAGCAAAAGGAATTGTGTTAAAAGACACCAGAGAAGGCGTGATCTGGCATAAAGCGTGAAGAAAGGAAGAGACGTGATGCAGGGAGGAATTGATTCTTATATCAAGGGACAGTTTGGAATACCGGATGTGGACATCCGGACGTATTCACCGCTTACACTGGCTTATATCGGAGACGGAATCTACGATCTTGTGATCCGGAGCATTGTGGTAGGAAAAGGAAATACCAGAGCGGGAGAACTGCATAAACGGACAAGCCAGATCGTAAAGGCACACACGCAGGCAGAAATGATGGAGGTACTGCTTCCCTTACTTTCAAAGGAGGAGGCAGATATCTACCGCCGCGGGAGAAATGCAAAATCGCCTACCATGGCAAAAAATGCAACGATGTCAGATTACAGAAAAGCGACCGGATTTGAGGCTTTGATGGGATATCTTTATCTGACAGATCAGTTTGAACGCCTGGTAGAACTGGTAAAAGCAGGCGTAGATGGATTAAAACTCAGACTATAGGAGGAATTATGGGTTACGAGGAGTTAAAGATCGAAGGACGAAACGCGGTATTGGAGGCATTCCGTTCCGGAAAGACCATTGATAAATTATATGTACTGGATGGCTGTCAGGATGGACCTGTGCGCACCATCGTAAGAGAAGCAAGGAAACATGATACGATCTTAAATTTCGTAGAAAAAGAGCGGCTGGATCAGTTATCTGAGACCAAAAAACATCAGGGCGTGATCGCAGTTGCGGCTGCCTATGAGTATGCCGAAGTGGATGACATCTTAAAGATCGCAGAGGAAAAAGGGGAGCCGCCTTTTATTTTCCTGTTAGATAACATCGAAGATCCACATAACTTGGGTGCGATCATCCGTACCGCAAACCTCGCAGGTGCACACGGAGTCATCATTCCAAAGCGCAGGGCAGTCGGACTGACCGCAACGGTCGCAAAGACTTCAGCCGGTGCCATCAACTATACTCCGGTGGCAAAGGTAACAAACCTTTCCGCAACGATCAAGGAGTTAAAGGAAAAAGGCATGTGGTTTGTCTGTGCCGATATGGGTGGAACTACCATGTATGATCTGGACTTAAAAGGACCGATCGGTCTTGTCATCGGAAGCGAGGGCGAAGGCGTAGGAAAGCTTGTAAAAGAAAACTGTGATTTCATCGCATCGATCCCGATGAAAGGTGATATCGATTCGTTAAACGCATCGGTGGCCGCAGGCGTTCTTGCATACGAGATCGTAAGACAGCGCATGAATGGATAAGTGAGAAAACAGGAGGGGCATGTGGCAGATTATCAGGAGATGTCAGATGAACAACTGATCGGGCAGTTACGTTCCGGGGATTCTGGAGTAATGGATTATATACTGGATAAGTACAAACCGTTGGTGCGTAAAAAGGCAAATGCGGTCTTTTTGATCGGAGGAGAGACGGACGACCTGATCCAGGAGGGGATGATCGGGCTGTTTAAGGCAGTCCGAGATTATGACGGGGGAAAGGAAGCATCTTTTTTCTCATTTGCAGAGCTGTGCATTACAAGGCAGCTGTATAAGGCGGTGGAGGCATCCAACCGGAAAAAGCATGCACCGCTAAACACCTATATCTCATTCTACTCGGAGACAGGGGAAGAGGGACATTCCCTGGCGGAGACCCTCACGACCGGCGGGATGGGAGATCCGGAGCAGATGATCATCGATCAGGAGAACTTAAAACAGTTCTGGGACGGCTTAAGAGAGCATTTAAGTTCCATGGAACAGCAGGTGCTGGATGAATACCTGCAGGGGAACAACTATCAGCAGATCGCGGAACATATGAATAAACAGCCCAAGACCATTGATAATGCCTTACAGCGGATCAAAACAAAGGTGCGTCAGGAAGTAATTCAATAAGAATTGTGCAAAATATACAAAAATCGAATTGATATTTTGTGAACTTTGTGAACACTTCTCGGGTGGGACGTGCTATTATAATACCTGTAAAAACCCCCCAATACATTATATATAATTTTTGCTATACCCCATAGTAAAAATACCTTCTCCTAAAGAGCAACCGGTTGATCGGTTGTTCTTTTTTTGCATAAAAAATTCACAAGGTGTATTTTACATGCCATGGCAGGAAAATAAACATATGTTCGGAAAATGTGGATAAAATGACAGAAATGTGTTATGCTAGAAAAAGCAGAACGATAAGAGCGAGGACAGAAGATGGAGAAAAGGGAACCAATTTATATTGCAATCGATCTGAAATCATTTTACGCATCCGTGGAGTGCAGGGAGAGGGATTTAGACCCGCTGACGACCAATCTGGTCGTTGCAGATGAAAGCCGCACGGAAAAGACAATCTGTCTGGCGGTATCTCCGTCGTTAAAAGCATACGGGATACCGGGCAGGGCACGCCTGTTCGAGGTTGTAGAGCGGGTCAGACAGGTCAATGCAGAACGGGAGAGACGGACACCGGGAGGACGATTGAACGGTTCTTCCACGGATGCGACGGTATTGGAGAGGGAACCGCAGCTGGCGGTCGGATATATTGCAGCACCGCCCAGGATGGCTTTGTATATGGATTACAGCACGCGGATCTATCAGATCTATTTAAAATATATTGCGCCCGAGGATATCCATGTTTACTCCATTGATGAGGTATTTTTGGACGTGTCACCTTATTTGGAGACCTATCATCTGACACCAAAGCAGTTTGCTTCTAAACTGGTGCAGGAGATCATGACGTTGACCGGGATCACGGCGACGGCAGGGATCGGAACCAATCTCTATCTCTGCAAGGTCGCACTGGATATCGAGGCAAAGCATGCAAAACCGGATGAATACGGCGTCAGGATCGCCGAACTGGATGAGATGTCTTACCGGAGAAATCTCTGGGAGCACCGTCCGATCACGGATTTCTGGCGTGTCGGAAGAGGATATGAGAAAAAATTAAACAAAGTCGGCATTTATACGATGGGAGATGTTGCGCGTTGCTCGATCGGAGGGAGCAGCGAATATTATAATGAAGAACTGCTTTACCGCCTGTTCGGGGTCAATGCAGAGCTTCTGATCGATCACGCATGGGGGTATGAGCCGTGTACAATCGCACAGATCAAGGCATACAAACCGGAGTCAAACAGCATCGGTTCCGGTCAGGTGCTGCACTGTCCGTATGATTTTACCAAGACCAGACTGGTGGTGCGCGAGATGGTCGACTTACTGGTGCTCGATCTGGTGGATAAGGGACTCGTGACCGATCAGATGGTACTGACCGTCGGCTATGACATCGACAATTTAAAAATACCGGAGATCCGTAAGAAATACAAAGGTGAGGTCACAACGGACCGCTACGGCAGACAGGTCCCAAAACACGCGCACGGTACGGCAAATTTAGCGAAGCGGACTTCCTCTACCAGACTGATCACGGAGGCAGTGTTAGAGCTCTACGATAAGATCGTAAATCCAAATCTTCTGGTGCGCAGGCTGAACCTGACCGCAAACCGGGTTGTGTCAGAAAAAGAAGCTGCAAGTGAGGAGACTTTTGAGCAGATGAGTCTTTTTGCAGAGCAGAGCGAAAAGGCGGAGAAACATCAGGAAGAAGAGCTTGCACGGGAGAAAAAGATGCAGCAGGCAATGCTTGACATTAAGAAAAAATATGGAAAAAATGCCATCTTAAAAGGAATGAATCTGGAAGAGGGTGCAACCGCCATGTCCAGAAACAGCCAGATCGGTGGGCATAAAGCATAAGAAAACAGCCGAGGTTGGTGGATAAAAAGTATAAAAGATGGGAGTGAGATAAAGTGGGAAGATATGATGATATCATAACATTAGAGCATCCGGTATCAAAGGTACATCCGCGGATGTCCGTGATGGACCGCGCGGCGCAGTTTTCAGCATTTGCGGCACTAAGCGGGTATGAAGATGCCATCGATGAGGCCGAGCGGATCACGGAGACCTACACGGAGCTTGACGAAGGGGAGAAAGAGATCTTAAATGAACAGCTTCTTAAGATAAAAGAAAACCTTGAAAGCCATCCGATGACGACCTGCATCTATTTTGAGCCGGATACGAAAAAGGAGGGCGGCGCGTACCGCACATACAGCGGCAAAGTGCGCAGGATCGATGAGTATGAGAAAAAGCTGGTGTTTGAAGATGGAACCGAGATCTGGATCGATTCTCTGCGGGATATCACGGTCGGTCCTGCTTTACTGTAATGATACAAATCTGAAAATCATTTCTTGTCGGAACGGCGGTCGATGACTAAGACAAGATCATAGATCATATTTCGTTGTTCCGGCGTCATCTGGCGCAGCTTGTCTATCAGCATAAATTCTTTGGAAGTAGGGGCATCTGGAGAGGTGTAGCCTAACAGGCAGTCTGTGGATACATGCAGGGCACCAGCCATGGCTTTTACAGTTTCAAAATCCGGTTCATGATTACTTTTGATGTAACCGTTTAAAGTTGTCCTTGCAATGTTTAGCATGGAAGCAAAATCTTTCTGGGTAATGTCACGTTCTTCGAGTAAAAATTGTAGATTTTCTCCAAATGTCATTCTTATAAATCCCCTTGCCTTTATGAAATGATACAATAATTGATTATATTATATAGATTGATGGATTTATTTCGTTGCTGATACCAAATTCTAGTACTAATATTATTTACAATACGAAAAAATAGTATTACAATTCGTATATAGAAAAATACTCTGTAAGAAGAGAAAATAGGAGGATCGGGTTATGATGCGGATAATGAAAAGATTGTGCACAGCGATGCTGGCGATCATACTGTTAATTGGTATTGTTTTCGAGCCGGAAAGCTCCATGAAGGTGGAAGCGGCAAAAAAAGACAGGACAAAGCCATATGTCGTTCTGTACCTGAACAAGACAGGATATACAAGGGGAAGTGTATTGATCCAGGTGCAGGCAAAGGATTCGTCTGGTATAAAAAGTATTTTGATCAAAAAGGGTAAAATTTCAAAAAGTAATGATCGTTATTGGAAAAAAGCAACGAATATAACAAAGTCGAAAAAGAAAAAAGTAACCGCAAATGCTACCTATTCTGTGAAAGTCACCGATAAAGCGGGGAATGTGACGATCAAACGTATTATGGTGACCAACATTGATAAGACACAACCGACTGTGAGCCTGAGCCAGGCAGTTGTGAGTGATGGAGTACGGATCTCTGTGTCCGCATCGGATGCAAGCGGGATCAGGAGTGTGAAATGGATCAAAGGAGCAATCGGTGATGCATCCAGTGCAAAGTTCAGGCAGGCAAATAATATTACAAACAAGCGTGAATTTACAGTGACACAGAATGGTTACTATACGGTGCAGGTGGTGGACAGGGCTGGCAATAAATCAGTGGCACAGATTTATGCAGTGGTAAGACAGGCACTGTATGATTTGGATGAGTTTTATGGAAACGGTAACGGTAAGAAATACGAAATGGTAACAGATAGTGTAAACAGAACCTATACGAATGCGTTAGTAACAACATCATATTATACACACGGATTAACATATTTCCTGGATGGGAAATATCAGTGGCTGGAGGGTGACGTTGCATGTAAAGATTCTGATACTCATGATGCAGTGCTACAGATTTATGCAGATGATGTACTGGTATATACCACACAAACGATCACACCGAAAGAAGAGGCGAAACATTTTAAAGTAGATATTGGCAATGCAAGATTTATAGTATTAAAAATAGTAGATGCTAATCCTTCCTATGCGAAACCTTATTATATTTTAGGCAACTGTTACCTCTATAATTAACAGTCAGAACTTCCTGTACCAATCGGTATCAGGCACAACGTTATCGGGGGAAAAATTTATGTATTGTATCAAATGCGGAAAAGAAATTGATGACACAGCAAAATATTGTAATGAATGTGGACACAAAGTAGGCAACCAGCTGGAGCAGACAGAAATACATCTGTCTGGGGAACAGATCGGAAGAACCATAGAAAACGGAAAAAACATTGGTCTGGGTATCTTAGGAGAAATATACAAAAAAATAAACTTACCATTAAGTGATATGATCTCACTGGTGATTGTGGTTGCTGCAATCTTTTTGTGCTTTATGCCATGGTTTACATTGCCGGGAATGGGCTCATATTCGCCTCTGGAGTGGAAAAATTTTATGGATACGGTTGGTTATAATATTGGAGATCGGGCATTAGAACATGCAAATAAAATACCGGGAATGATTGTATGGATGAATATGCCATTGGTATTCTATGTGATCGATGCGGTTTTTATTATTCGAAATAAGTGCAACCTTGTGCTATATGAAGTCATAGGAATCTTGTTTTCTATCCTGACTTTTATTTATGCCAAAACATTTTTTGCATTCTATGACAGTTATGAACTGGGAGGATATACGCACTGCTCTATAGGATCCGCTTTTTACATTATGTTCGTAATCGTGATGATAGATATTATAAGAAAAAAATAATACAAAAATCCGGGATCTGTGTGATCAGGTGCAGATCCAGATGGGGGAGATGCGGTGAAAAAGAAACAAATAATGATCATAGCTGTTGTATTGATCAGTGCATCGGTCATAGCATGGATGACAGAACCACAAAAAACAGAGGATAGACAGAAAGCGGATGTGATCGCCGAACAGGATACACAGAATGTGGATGCAGATGAAAAAGAAACGGAGAAGCAGATCACAGCTACAGAGGAAAACAGACCAGAGGACACAGAAGAAAATGCACCTGGTATGCGTGGGGGAGAGCCTACGAGCGGACAGGAGTTTCCTTAAATGAATGTACGGGAAATGCGGCAACATGGTACAATGCTGCCCAAAAAGCAGGGCGTTCCGTGGGAAGTACGCCGAAAGCAAATTCGATTGCAGTATTTGGAACAAGTGCAGGTTATGGACATGTCGGATATGTGGAAGCAGTAAATGGTAATACGGTAACATTATCTGAATCGAATAATGCTGCATATGGAAAAGTGACTACAGGTTATGTAAATTCCCTTGCAGAAGGAATTACATATTATTGTGGGGAACATAATTTCTCGGCGAGTCAGTTAAAAAACCGGTATAATGGAGAATGGCTCATTGGATATATTTATCTTGTAAAAGATCCGGATCCAGGCAGTCTCTCAATTTATGCAAAAACAACTTATTACACAGATGAAGATGTAACAGTTTCATGGAATACTCCTGCAAACACCACCTCATATGGCTTTACGCTGCGCTACAACCCGAAGAGCGGAGCGGATCTGATCGATCACTATGTAACAGGAAACAGCTATAACATAGGAAAACTGGGAACAGGAAACTATCGTCTCTGGATGAAGCCCTATAATGCCAACGGAACAGGGGAACGGCAGTCTATGTTGACTTTAGTGTGACGAAACGTCCGGTTACTTATGTGACAGGAATTGCATTAAACAAAAGCTCCCTGTCATTAAAGACAGGTCAGACAGCGACACTGACGGCATCTGTTTCTCCGGGAAATGCGACCAATAAAAATGTCACATGGACCTCTTCTAATACAGGAGTTGCGTCAGTATCGAATGGAACGGTAAAGGCTGTTTCGGCGGGAAGTGCGACCATAACGGCAAAAGCAGCAGACGGAAGCGGAAAGATGGCAACCTGTAGTGTGACGGTTACCAAAACACATACACATCAGTATACGGCAAAAGTGACGAGGGCTGCTACCTGTGCGAAGGAGGGAGTAAAAACATATACCTGTTCCTGTGGCAGTACTTATACAGAAAAAATTGCAAAGACAGCACATAAGGTAGTAAAAGATGCAGCAGTCAAAGCGACCTGTACCACAGCAGGGCGGACAGAGGGAAGCCATTGCTCCGTATGTGGAACAGTGATCACCCCGGTGGAAGAAGTGCCTGCAACAGGTCATTGGATTAACCGGACAGTAACCGTGAAAGCAACATCACAAAAAGACGGAAGCATCACAAAAACCTGCGGTGCTTGTGGCGCGGTGGAAACGGCTGTGATTTACCACCCGGCACAGATCGTACTGGAACAGCAGTCTTATACATACAATGGACAGGAGCAGAAACAGTCTGTTGTCTTACGGGACAGCAGTGGAAAACAGATTAAAACAACAGATTATACCGTATCGTATGGTAATAACAAAAATGCCGGAAACGCAAAGATATACTCCGGCTGGTCAGATGTAAAAACGGTTGTGACAAAATAAGAACCGGGTAGAACTGACTTTTAAAATCTCTTGACAGCCTCACATGCCTATTGTATTATTACAATAGGACAGATGAAGGAGGAAGAAAATGTTAGAGATTAAAAATTATACAAAGACCTATGGAGATAAAAAGGCGGTAGACCAGTTATCCCTTCATATCGCACCGGGGGAGATCTATGGCTTTATCGGACACAACGGAGCCGGAAAGACAACGACATTAAAAGCAGTGGCAGGGATCTTGCCATTTGAAGAAGGAGAGATCCGTATCAATGGGGTATCGGTAAAAGAAGACCCGATCGCCTGCAAAAAACAGACCGCATATATCCCGGATAATCCTGACCTGTACGAATTTATGATGGGGATCAAATATCTTAATTTTATCGCAGATATCTTTGAAGTGCCTGCGCAGGAGCGTAAGGAGCGGATCCATAAATATGCAGAATTGTTTGAACTGACATCCGATCTGGCACAACCGATTTTGACCTATTCCCATGGTATGAAACAGAAGCTTGCAATCATATCTGCCTGGGTACATGAGCCGAAACTCATTATCATGGATGAACCGTTTGTGGGACTGGACCCGAAAGCGGCGCACCTGCTCAAAGAGATGATGCGGGAGTTCTGCGACAGAGGCGGTGCGATCTTTTTTTCAACGCATGTGCTTGAGGTGGCAGAAAAACTCTGCGATAAGATCGCAATCATTAAAAAGGGCGAATTGATAAAAGCCGGAACGATGGAAGAAGTAAAAGGTGACACTTCTCTGGAAGAAGTATTCTTGGAACTGGAGGAGAAGACATGTTAAAAGCATTATTTGAAAAACAGATGCTGGAACTGAACCAGAACTTTTTCCGGGACCGCAAAACGGGAAAAGCAAAATCAAAGGCGGGAGTCAGGATGTCGATCCTGTTTTATGTGTTTGTGATCGTTGTTTTACTCGGCGGATTTTTTTCTGCGATCGCAGTTCAGCTCAGCCCTCTGATCCAGATGGGGTATGGTTGGTTATACCTGATCTATATATCATTTGTGTCGCTGACATTTGGAATATTTGGCAGTGTATTTAATACCTTTGCCAGTCTGTATCAGGCGAAGGATAATGATCTTTTGCTATCCTTACCAATACCGGTGAAATATATCCTGGCGGTGCGGCTGATGGGCGTTTATCTGATGGGTGCAATGTACAGCATGGTGGTTTATGTGCCGGCACTGATTATCTATTATGTGATGGGAAAAGGCAGCATCCTACCCATACCGGGAACGATCCTTTTTGCACTGCTTTTAACTGTGGTCGTGCTGTTATTATCCTGTATCTTAGGTTGGCTTGTCGCAAAGATTAATGCCAGATTAAGACATAAGAGTCTGATCACAGTGGTCGTATCGCTGGCATTTTTTGCAGTATATTACATGTTCTGTATGCAGGCAAATCAGGTGATAAGCAAACTGATCCAGAATGCGGATGCAACAAGCGGTCAGATCCAGAGAAAAGCGTATTGCATTTATCTGATCGGGCGGGCAGCAGCAGGAGCCGGAGCGCCATTACTTGGTGTGTCTGTGATCGTTGCGGTGCTCTTTGCGGGAACCATTTTACTGTTGTCACGCAGCTTTTTGACACTTGCGATGGCAGGCAGAAGTGGAAAGAAGGCGGTTTATAAAGAGAAGACCGTAAGAAAACTGAGCCCGGACCAGGCACTGCTTGCAAAAGAGGCAGGACATTTGCTGAGCAGCCCGACCTATCTGTTGAACTGTGCATTGGGAACCGTGTTTTTAGTGGTGGCAGGAGTGGCGTTGCTGATAAAAATGACGTGGCTTAAGGAAAATCTGGTAACCATTATGGATGGAGATGCACTTGTGGTTATTGCAGCGGGAGTAATCTGTGCGATGGTTTCGATGAATGACATTACGGCACCTTCCATTTCACTGGAAGGAAAAAATTTATGGCTGATGCAGTCACTGCCGGTTACTCCATGGCAGGTGCTCCGTGGCAAGTTAAAC
Source organism: uncultured Roseburia sp. (assembly GCA_900550935.1). Classification (GTDB taxonomy): domain Bacteria; phylum Bacillota; class Clostridia; order Lachnospirales; family Lachnospiraceae; genus Roseburia. The sequence goes on along the minus strand of URUD01000002.1, from coordinate 11,564 downwards.
CTTCATCTGCTGCTGACGGAGATCCCGGTACTGTTTTGCGGCATCTGTGTCTGGATCGTGTTGAGACCGCATCCGCTGGCAGGGATTGCGATGGTGCTGCTTCCTATGGCATATGGTGCTTTGTGTGCGACGTTTGGGCTTAGCATGAATTTATACAAACCGAATCTGAACTGGACAAGTGAGACGGTTGTGGTCAAACAGAGTGGAGTGATCTTTGCGGTGATCTTCGGTGGATGGGCACTGCTGGCACTGATCGGAGTTTTGTATTTCCTCTCTTATGAGATGATCCCGGCAGCCGGGTTCCTTTTCATCTGTGTGGCGGTATTTGCAATTTTATCGATCCTTTTGTTGCGTTGGTTAAAAGGAAACGGAGCAAAAAAACTGACAGAATTATAGAAAAATAGCAGGGAGAAATCCCTGCTATTTCTTAATGGAAACAAATGACGGTAACCTGTGATTACCGTATCTTTACATGCAATGCTATTATAGCATCATGAAAGAAATTAAGACATGGCAAAAAGGGAAAACATAGAGATGATATTCCAAGAAACAAGATATTAAAAAATTCTGAAAATCCGATATTGCAGTTGACGCGTTTTGTAATATCTCCTATAATGAATGTGGCTTAGAAGCTGGCTGCCACTGCATTGCAAATGGCAGCTATTATAATACGCAAGTAACAGAGCGTATTTTTTGAGTGGAGGAATATTATGAAAAAGAAGATAATGGCAGGTATGACCATACTGTGTATCTGTCTTATGATGTTGGGATTGCCGGTTCATTTACAGGCAGCACAGGGAAAAACAAGTCTGGCAGTATCTGCCGGTTCCGTTGGAAAAGGGGAAACTGTTAAGATCACGGCGCAGGCATATGGACCTTCGGGAGAGAAGATGACAGCGGCAATGACCGTTTCCTATGATACATCTGTCTTTTCTTTTGTAGACTGCTCGACCAGCTATTCCGGTGGAAATGGCAGTATTACAGCTACAGCCGGTACTTACAGCATAACGTTAAAAGCAGTTGGCGAGGGAAATTCGAAGGTATCTCTGGCAGCAACAGACGGAGTTTTAACTGATGCAGGAACAAAGCTGGATTCCGTAGAGGGAAGCAGTACCAGGATACAGGTAGGAAGTGCAACGACGACACAGAGTGACACAAGCACAACAACTGATACAAAAACGGATCAGACCGAAAATAAAAACCTTTCGGCAGATAACTCCCTGCAGTCATTATCTCTTTCGGCAGGAACCTTATCTCCAGCTTTTACCGGAAAGACCGTACAGTATACAGCCTCTGTTGGCAATGATGTGACAAAGGTAACCGTAAATGCGGTTCCGGCAAATGAAAAAGCTACGATCGAGAGCATTACGGGAAATGAAAATCTTTCCGTAGGAGCAAACACGGTAAAAGTGGTTGTAAAAGCAGAAAACGGAGCAACCGCTACTTATACGATCACAGTCACAAGAGGGCAGACCGGTGATACCTCTACAAAGAGTGATGAGCCGGCTGTGATCACAGAGGATCCGGCCGAAAGTACATCGACCACGGTTGAGAGCACGGACGAGACCATTACGGTTGGAGATGCAAATTACCAGATCGTTTCCGAATTTGGAGCTGAACTGCTTCCGGCAGGATGTACCGAGAGTACAGTAAGCTATAAAGGGACAGACTATAAGGGAGCAACGTTTGCTGCAGGAAATCTTTCCATGCTCTGCATGGTTCCGCAGGGAACAACAGATCCCTCATCCGCACGTTTTTTTATCTACGATGAGAGCGGGGACAGTTTTTATCCACTTATACAGTTAAAACAGGGCGACAACTTTGTCATCTGGCTGCCGACACCGGCGGATTATACCGCATCGGATGGAGAACAGCAGGTAGATATCACGGTAAATGGTGATGAGAGCATGAGTGTGCATCAGACCGCATCGGAAGAGGGAACGGATTTCTCATTTTTCTATGGAGTAAATCAGGATGGTACAACGGGCTGGTATGAATATGATGCTTTAGAGCAGACATATCAGAGACAGCATGGCAGTGCATCTGCATCGGATGATACCGAACAGAGCGATGACTCAAACCTGTCATATCTGCAGGAAGAATACAGTACACTGGAAAGTGAAATGAAAAAGGAAAAATCATTTTCACGTACCACGATCGGAGTGCTGATCTTTATTGTAGCAGTACTCATTATTATCATTATCAATCTCATTCTTCGGAACAGAGGAGAAGAATACGAGTTCGAAGAAGAGGAAGAAGATCCGGAGATCAAAGAACCGAAAACACCGGTAAAGAAAACGAGAAAAAGAGCAGAACGAGACTATTTCTCGGATGATTTAGAGGAAGAGCCTGTCATAAAACACGAGAAAGTACGGGAAAAGAAAAAAGAAAAGAAACAGGAAGATGTGGCAGAGCGGGAGCATTTCAGCGATGAACTGGAAGAGCCGGAAACACCAGTACGAAAAGAAGAAAAGAATATCCGGAAAGACAGTGCAAAAGAGGAAGATGATATCGAGATCATCGACTTGAACGATTTATAAAAACGGAAGTGCTTCGCTTTCGGGGAAAAGAGGGAACAAAAATGCAGACACCATATACAGCGAAAGCAAAAAAAGCAGTTGATTTTGCAGCTAAGATGTCAAAGTCAATGAAGCATAATTATATTGGAACTGAACATCTGCTGCTTGGACTTCTGAAAGAAGAAACAGGGGTAGCTGCACAGGTTTTACAGGAAAACGGAGTTGGACTCGAAAAGGTAATGGAACTGATCGAGGAGCTGATCGCACCGGAACAGCCGATCCTTACGATGGAGGCAAAAGAATATTCGCCGCGTGCAGAGCGTGTGCTTGCTGCATCTGCAAGGGAGGCAGCGCGTTTTCATTCCGAAAAGATTGGAACCGAGCATATTCTGATTGCAATGATAAAAGAGACAGACTGTGTGGCATCCAGATTGTTAAATACACTTGCAGTCAATACACAGAAAATGTATGTGGATACTCTGATCGCAATGGGAGAGGACGCATCTTTATATAAAGAAGATTTCCAGAATGGAAAACCGATCCGCAAAAGAGAGGGAGAAGATACCCCTGTTTTGGATCAGTATTCCAGAGATCTGACACGCCTTGCAAAAGACGGAGAATTAGATCCAGTAGTAGGAAGAACAGAGGAAGTCGACCGGGTGATCCAGATCTTAAGCAGAAGAACGAAGAACAACCCATGCCTGATCGGAGAACCAGGTGTAGGAAAAACAGCGATCGTAGAAGGTATCGCACAGCGTATCGTTACAGATATGGTGCCGGATACCGTGTTACACAAACGCCTTGTATCATTGGATCTTTCCGGAATCGTTGCAGGTTCCAAGTATCGTGGCGAATTTGAAGAACGCATTAAAAAGGTGATCCAGGAAGTCAAAAGAGCCGGAAACATTCTGCTCTTTATCGATGAACTGCATACGATCATCGGAGCTGGTGGAGCAGAGGGTGCACTGGATGCTTCCAATATCTTAAAACCGGCACTGGCAAGAGGTGAGATCCAGATCATCGGTGCGACCACAATCGAGGAATACCGCAAACATGTGGAGAAAGATGCGGCACTGGAACGTCGTTTCCAGCCAGTTACGGTGGAGGAACCGGGTGAAGAGGCAGCAGTAGAGATCTTAAAGGGATTGCGCCATCAGTATGAAAAGCATCATCAGGTTACGATTACCGATGAGGCGGTAGAGGCAGCAGTCCGTTTGTCAGCAAGATATATCAATGACCGTTTCCTTCCGGATAAGGCGATCGACCTGATGGATGAGGCGGCAGCAAAAGTCAGACTGAAGATAGGAACCCGCCCGGAGGAAGTCGTTGCACTGCGCCGTCAGATCGAAGAAAAAGAAGAGCAGATGTTAGATGCCTTACAGGAAGGCGAACTGGAGGCTGCAAGAGGCTATAAAGAAGAAAAACAGGCGGTAGAAGAGCAGTTAGAAAAGCTCTATGTCAAAGCAAAGAGAGAGGCAAAACGCAAAAAGCCGGTAGTCGGGGAAGAAGAGATTGCAGACGTTGTGTCTGGATGGACGAAGATACCGGTAAAACGTCTGGCAGAGGGAGAGGCAGCAAGACTGCGCAAACTCGAAGCCACACTTCACAAGCGCGTGATCGGACAGGAGGATGCGGTAACTGCCGTAGCAAAGGCAGTGCGGAGAGGCCGTGTGGGATTAAAAGATCCAAAACGACCGATCGGATCATTCCTGTTTTTAGGACCGACTGGTGTCGGAAAAACAGAAATCTCCAAAGCACTGGCAGAGGCTGTATTTGGAGACGAACAGTCCATGATACGTGTCGATATGTCGGAGTACATGGAAAAGCACAGTGTTTCCAAGATGATCGGTTCACCGCCAGGATATGTCGGACATGAGGATGGCGGACAGCTCAGTGAAAAAGTGCGCAGACATCCATATTCCGTCATCCTGTTTGATGAGATTGAAAAGGCACACCCGGATGTATTTAATATACTGCTTCAGGTATTGGATGATGGGCATATTACAGATGCGCAGGGACGAAAAGTGGATTTCAAAAATACGATCATCATAATGACATCCAATGCGGGAGCGCAGACCATCGTAGAGCCGAAAAAACTCGGATTTGCAACCACAGAAGATGAAAAGCAGAACTATGAGCAGATGAAGGGCAAGGTCATGGAAGAAGTCCGCCGGATCTTCAAACCGGAGTTCTTAAACCGTATCGATGAGACGATCGTATTCCGTTCTCTGAACAAAGAAGATATGAAGCAGATCGTATCTCTGATGACAAAAGAACTTGCAAAACGCTGCAAAGAGCAGATGGGCATTACCCTGACGGTAAGGGACAGTGCAAAAAATTATATCATAGAGAAAGCATACGAACCAAAATACGGAGCAAGACCGCTGCGTAGAAAGATCCAGAATGAGATCGAAGACAAACTGGCAGAAGAGATTTTGGATGGCAGGATCAGACAAAACAGCGAAGTGATCGTCACGACGAAAAAGAATAAAATTGTTTTCGAAACCTGAGAAAAGAACTGGAAAAGAAAACGCAGATAGTATATAATAAACACAACAAAAAATATCTTCCGGTATGGACAGCGGATGATAAATATTTACGGGGTGATGATCCCCACGGGAGGAAGACATGGCAGCGATTAGTGAATTAATTCGTTCAGAAGCAGACGGAACCATCAGCTTTGGTGATTATACGCTCAAGACAAAGGCAAAACTTGACAACTTTGAGCATCAGGGAGACAAGTACAAAGTAAAGACTTATGACGAGATCACAAAGCTGGAGCGCAATGGTATGTTCGTATACGAGTCCGTTCCGGGAACAGCGGTATTAAATCTGAACGCAACCGATTCAGGTATGACTTTTTCAGTAGATGGTGCAGAGGATGCACAGCTTACCGTAGAGTTAGAGAGCGAAGCAGAGTACGATATTGAGATTGACGGAGCAGATGCCGGAAAGATGAACACAAACCTGGGTGGCAAGTTAAGCCTCAGTGTAGAACTTGGAGATCATCCGGTAGCAGTTAAGATTTCAAAATGCTGATAAATAGCAGGAAGGATAAAAGGAAATCAGACCAGATATGGTTTGGTTTCTTTTTTGTGCAAATCAAGGACGAGGAGAATGTGACATGAAAAGGAAAAAGCTTTTGAATTGGAAGCGCATGGCGGCGTTTGCAATGGCAGTTACCCTGATGTGTACCGAAGGTGCATCGGTTGGTGTAACAGCAGCACAGGTGACCGTAAATGCGTCACTGGCAGAAGCGACAGAAGCAGCTGAAGCGGGAAAAACAGGTGAGACCACGGAAGCAACGGAAGCTGTGGATGTGGAAAGTACCGAGAGTACAGAAACAGAGGCAACCGAGGTGACCGAAGCAACGGAAACAGAGGAAACGACAGAAGCGACAGAGGCAACCGAGGTGACCGAAGCAACCGAAACGGAAAGTACCGAAGAAACCGAAGCAACGGAGGAAGAGGAAGATTTAGAATCAGTTGATGGTGTTTCCAAGGTAATCGGACTCGAGGGTAGTTCAAAAGCGGATGAAACGGATACAGATGAAAGCAGTAATACAACTGTAACTTTTTCTTTCAATTATCCGGCAGATCATGAAAAAGAAGCAGTGTTTGTAAGTGATGTAACAAAATATTACGATGAGGCAACAGGTTTGTATCTGTATAATGGGCAATATTATGAAAATGCAGATAAATCATCGAAACAATTATATACCAGAGTTTCTTTTATTACGACGACAAAGCCGGCCATTGACAGTAAAACCGGCGTATACAAGGTAAACGGAGATTACTATGCGGATCTCGCAGATGAGGATATCGATGGTATGTGGCCAAGCAGACGTACCTCGAATGGTACGATTTACTATGGCTATGAGTATGGGAAAGTAACACTGCTCGGACAGGTCGATGCAAATGTAGATGTAAGAGCGACTTATGGCAGAGAAGCATATTCTGGTCAGGGTGTAGCGTTTTATTACGAATACAATGGAAAAAAATACGCTTATCTGGCTGAAGGAAAAACGGTTGGAAATAAAAAATGGCTGTATACGAAGACATGTTTTGGGGAAGGATCTCTGAATAAGAGCCATCATGTGATCCAGTGGAACAAGGTGACAAATGAGACCGAACAGGAGATCGATGGCAAAACGATATCCATTGGTTATCAGGTAAAGGTCAATGATGTGATGCAAAACCTGATGTTAGAAGCGGTAGATGGACAGACATTCCAGACTCATTGTGGTTTTGCCAGTCATAATATACTTTCGCCGTCAGAACAGCAGAAGTATGAAGTACGTGCACTGTATTATACGGAGTCAGAAAATCAGAAGACCGGAAATACTGAGTATACGATTGTAAAGACCGGAGCATGGTCTGATGCGTATTCCTATGCCTATACCAGTGCGGCAGTGAAAAAAACGCTTCCACAGGTAACCGGACTGACTGCAACGATGCAGAGCACAACCGATGTCCAGCTGACCTGGAATGAAGTCCCGGAGGCAGATGAATACACGATCAAAACGATGGGATATAAGACAAAACTGCCGGAAGGCGGAACATGGAATGTAGACTATGGTTATGTGCTGGAAAAAGTAAAGGTGGCAGAAAAGGGGGAAGCCGGATATGAGGAATACGAGGCTGCCCGCAAAAAATATGGAGCAATGTCCAATGTTACATATTATTCAACTTATTCAAAAGTGTCGGGAACATTAAAAGAGACATATCGGAATTACTATGTAAAACCAGATAGGACTACTACCATGTCGCCGACGGGTTCTTTAAGTAATACATATTTGAGTTACACCATACCTTCTAGTTATCCATATATGTATTTCTTTGTCAGGGCAGAGGTAAACAGTAACAGAACAGAATATTGGTCCACTTGTGGTAAATATTCGGAAGTGGCAGGAGGTCATAGAAAAGATGAGGTATATACGCCGGCAATCCAGAATATGAGAGTCGAATACAATACCGATGGAACCTTTACCCTGAAATGGGATCCGATAGAAAATGTGGATTATATCAGAATTTATGTGGCGAAGGATGAGAGCTTCTTTCAAAGTGGCTTCTATCTTGAACACATGGCAAATGCGTATCGGTATGTCTCAAGTTCAACAACGGAAAAGTATTTAAGTACCGAGGAAATGAAAGCAAAATATAAAACGCTGGGAGAAGAGTGGGATTATAAAACGGTAGATGCTAAGCTCACAGAACTGAACAGCTCTGATTTTAATGGAAAATTTGAGCCTGGTGAGACCTACTATTTTGCAGCAGCTGCATATGACAGTTCAAAACAGTACACAAACCGGGAGGAGACAACTCCATATACGATCACAAAAGCAGATGGAACCGTAGTAAAATATGGTTATTATACCAATGTTGGTACTCCGAGCCAGATCGTATCTGCAACGAGAACAATAGGAAAAATAACGAAACCGTCCGTCAAGTCAGGCAAGAACAGCATTACCATAACATTTAAAAAGCAGCAGGGGACCGGATTTGAGATCTACCGGAAGAGTGGAAAAAAATATAAAAAGATTGCGACGACAACATCCACACAGTATGTGGATCAGGGATTAAAGGCAGAGACAACATACAGCTATAAGGCACGGGCATATCTCTATGATAAGGAGACAGGCAGGACAACATACAGCAGTTATGTGGCATTTTCTGCAGATACCAGTACAGTCTGCAATATGACATTAAATGCAGTACAGAAGAGCAAAAATACAGTAAAACTCAACTGGACGAAAGTAAAAGGGGCAGAGAAATATCTCGTTTACCGTTCGAACTATGCTTCCGGTGACAATAGCTATTCTAAAAAGAACGGCAGCAATACAAATGCAAAATGGAAGCTGATCAAGACGATTAAAAAATCAAAGACAACCAGTTACACGGATAAAAAGCTGACAGCAGGAGAAACATACAACTATCGTGTTGTGGCAGTTTATCAGGTAAAGAAAGTAACAAAACAGATTGATGCGACAGCAAGTGTCGTGCTTGATCTGCAGGCTCCACAGAATGCAGTTGCATATGCGTCCGGCAGTCAGATCAAGATCAGCTGGGATACGGACAAATTTGCAAAACAGTATGAAGTCAGATATACACGCTACAATGCACAGGGAAAAGCCTACACGAAAAGACCGGAAACGGCAGTGACAAAGCAGACATCTTATGTGATCAACGGACAGGCCGGAGACTATGCCAAGATCGAACTCCGCGCATCCGATGGTTCAAAGTGGACCGAATGGACGGCTAAAGATACGGTAAAGACCTATTTACAGAATGTATCTGGTGTGACTGCAAAGAAAGTGACGGTATGTGATGCCAATGGTGTGGCAAGCCAGAAAGTACAGATCTCCTGGAATGCAGTACCTGGTGCAGCATATTATAAGGTGGGACGATCTACAACACCGGCAACCAGCTATAACAAAGATTTAAAATGCTATGACATACCAGAGGATGCAGATGCGATCGTAAAAGAGACCAATACGGATGAGAGCAGTACTTATAGTGTGGCAAGATACCATGATTATAAAAATCAGAAGAACACGATCGTGGCAACAACTGCGCTTGATGGTGGGGTGTTAGAGCAGGGTGTGACCTATTACTATTATGTGGCTGCATTTTCTGAAAATGGAAAGATAGCTTCCTATGGTGTTGCAAAGAATGTGAAAGTTGCATATTGCGATGGAGCAGGTATTTCCAAGATCACATCCAAAGGCGGAAAAACAACCGTTTCCATCAAGAAAGTAACGGGAGCACAGAAATATGAGGTATATCGTTCTACCAAGAAGAACAAAGGCTTTAAAAAGATCGGAACGACAAAGAGCACAACTTACGTTGACAAGAAGACCAAAAAGGGAAAGACTTATTACTATAAAGTAAAAGCAGTCGGAAAAAATGCCCTGAAAGCAGATTTTGAAACCGGTTTATCGTCAGCGGTAAAAGTAAAAGCAAAATAAAAAAGTAAAAAGTAACAAGAACAGGACTTTGCATTTGTAAAAAGTGCACAGTCCTGTTTGCTTTTTGTACGGGAAACACGTATACTAATAGAACACAGGTTTTAAAAAGCAGAGAAGAAATGGAGCGAAAGAGATGCCAAAAGGAAAGAAGACTGTATTTTTTTGCCAGGAATGTGGCTATGAATCTTCAAAATGGATGGGGCAGTGCCCGGCGTGCAAAGAGTGGAATACCTTTGCAGAGGAACTCATCGAAAAAAAGAATGTCACCAAAGGCGGTAAGATAAGTCAGGCAACAGAGGCAAAGGCAGTGCCACTGTCTCAGATCGAGATGACGAGTGAAAAGAGAATGTCAACGCAGCTTGGGGAATTAGACCGTGTGCTTGGCGGGGGGATCGTTTCCGGTTCCCTGGTGCTCGTGGGAGGCGACCCGGGGATCGGAAAATCGACCCTGCTTCTTCAGGTATGCCGAAATCTTTCGGAGCAGGGGGTAAATGTACTCTATATTTCCGGGGAGGAATCATTGCAGCAGATCAAGATCCGTGCGGAGCGTATCGGAACCTTTGGCGATTCGCTCACTTTGCTTTGCGAGACTAATCTGGATACGATCCGTACAGTGATCGACCGGGAAAAGCCACAGATCGTCGTGATCGATTCCATCCAGACCATGTATAATGAGGAAGTGACATCGGCACCGGGCAGCGTTTCACAGGTAAGGGAGACGACAGGTGTCCTGATGCAGATCGCCAAAGGACAGGGGATCTCTATTTTCATTGTAGGACATGTGACAAAAGAGGGCGTGGTCGCAGGACCGAGAGTACTCGAACATATGGTAGATACCGTCTTATACTTTGAGGGAGACAGACATGCTGCATACCGGATCTTGCGCGGTGTGAAGAACCGTTTTGGCTCGACCAATGAGATCGGTGTCTTTGAGATGCGTCAGAACGGGCTTGCTGAAGTGGAAAATCCATCTGAGTATATGCTGAGTGGAAAGCCGGAAGGAGCATCCGGTTCGGTTGTGGCATGTTCCATGGAAGGAACCCGTCCGATCCTGATCGAAGTACAGGCACTGGTGTGCCACAGTAATTTTGGGATCCCGAGAAGAACAGCAGCAGGCACGGACTTTAACAGGGTAAATCTGCTGATGGCGGTATTAGAAAAAAGACTTGGCTTAAAACTGGGCGACTGCGATGCGTATGTAAATATTGCAGGTGGAGTCCGTATGAATGAGCCAGCCATAGATCTTGGGATCGTGCTAGCGATCATATCCAGTTACAGGGAGTGCCCGATCGATGAGACGACGATCTGTTTCGGTGAGGTTGGATTAAGCGGTGAAGTGCGAGCAGTGAGCATGACAGAGCAGAGGGTAGCCGAGGCAAAGAAACTGGGCTTTACGAGATGTATCCTGCCACAGGTATCGCTGGCATCGATCAGAGAGAGCGAGGGCTTACTTTCCGGCATGCAGGTGATTGGAGTAAGCTCGGTAAAAGATGCAATGGATGCTATTTTGAAATAAAATGTCATAAATTGTAAAAAAGCTGTTGACATTCTTAAAATGGGATGGTAATATAGACGAGCTGACTGCGAGAGAGAAACACTTTCACAGAGCCAAAGGAAATAAGCCTTTGAAAGTTAAAGAAGTTGTTGACAAACAAAACTGCTTATGTTAATATAGTTAAGCTGTCGCGTTGAAAACGACAAAAGATGACAAACCGGAATTGAGTTTCCCTGGCGATCATCTGAAAAAACTTTTTCAAAAAAGTTGTTGACAAATGAGTTTGAAAGTGATATAGTAAATAAGCTGTCGCTTGAACGAAACAACAGCAAACAAAAAGAACTTTGATAATTAAATAGTGAAATAACCTTGAAAGATTCAATGAATTTCAGGGTGCTGTAATAACAGCACACGAACGTTTCTTGTAAAAGAAACAACCTTAAAACAGTAGATCAATGGACATGCAAATGGAAATTGATAAGCCAGTTTAAAAACTGGACAGGACATCGAAAGATGACAAACTTTAACATGAGAGTTTGATCCTGGCTCAGGATGAACGCTGGCGGCGTGCTTAACACATGCA
>URUD01000001.1 GCA_900550935.1 uncultured Roseburia sp. | reverse complement strand
AAATTGCGCAGTTTTGTAAACCTATTTTTGCATAAAAAAAAACGCATGATCTCTCATGCGCCTTAAATCATTTTTAAAATTATGAAATTTTTACTTTTTTATTGAGCCCCTTGGAAACTAACAGTTTCTGATAAGACTTCTTCACGCTCTTTGGCACTTTCACCTTTGCCTTTGCATTTACATTTTAAATGCCTGCGCTCCGACGGTTTTCTTCGTCAGTTTCGTCGACTTTATGGTGATCGTTTTGATCTTCTTGCAATTATAAAAGGCCCTCTTTCCGATGGTCTTCACATTTTTGCCAATTGTCACACTGGTAAGTTTCTTGCAGTTCGAAAATGCATTTGCACCGATTGAAGTTACGTTATTGCCAATCGTGATTGTTGTCACACTGGCATTTTTATAAAATGCATTCTTTGCCACAGAGGTTACCTGATAGGATACCCCATTTACCGTTATACTTGCCGGTATTGTAATCTTCTTGGCTTTCTTGTTGGTGGAGACGATATACTCAACCGTCTTTTTTGTTGCATCTGTTACCTTGTATTTTGCTTTTGATACACGATCCGTAACCACGTCACCTTTTTTGAATGCCTGTGTTTCTCCCGATGTATTGCCGCCAGCATTATTATCCGAGGTATTATCACTGCTGTCTTTCCTATAGCTAACATCGACATCCACTCTGTTATCATACCGGTAAGAAATCTGACCATTACCGGAAACAGAAGGAACTAAAAAGCCTTCCTCTGTCAGAACTGCTTTTTCATCAGAAATTTCACTAACCTTTGAGACATCAAATACACCCTTGATCTGTGTCATCTGCACCAGATATTTTCCGGTTGCGGTATCTTCTTTTACCGGTGCCGAACAGACCAGCCACGTCAATACGGTATTTTTACATACATCCAGACTGCTGATCTTCGTATCCTCACAATTCAGAGACTCCAACGCTGTTAAACTGCTCACATCAAGACTGCTGATGCTCGTAGATCCACAGTTCAGATTTTTTAAAGATGTTAGGTCTTTTACATCCAGGCTGCTGATCTTCGTATCTTCACAATTCAGAAACTCTAACGCTGTTAATTTGCTTAGATCAAGACTACTGATCTTGGTATTTCCGCAATCCAGATTTTGCAACGATGTTACTTTACTTACATCCAAACTGCTGATATTGGTAGCTCTGCAATACAGACTTTTCAGTGATGTCAGGCTGCTTACATCCAGATCCGTGATGGAAGTAAATTCACATCTCAAATCCTGCAATGACGTCAAATCACTCACATCAAGGCTGCTAATCTTCGTAGATCCGCAATACAAGCTCTCCAATGATGTCAAACCACTTAGATCCAAACTACTGATCTTCGTATTTTTACAATCCAGACTCTTCAGTGACGTCAAGCCACTTACATCTAAAATGCTGACATTGGATGATGAGCAATCCAGGCTCTCCAGTGATGTCAGATATTGGATGCCCGTCAGATCCGTGATATCGTAACCAAAAGTACTAATACTTGTAATCGCTTTTATCTCAGCATCTGACAGTTTGCCATTGTCATCCGTGTCATACGTCTTTAATTCCTTCCGGAATTCTGCATCCGGAAATACCGCTGCACTGCTTAAGTCAAGCTCTGTCGTTTTCTCTGCCTTTACGACCTGGCTGCCACCTGCACCGATCAATACAGTCAGTCCGAACAGTACTCCGCACAATATTTTTTTCATTTTCATAACGATCCTCCCGTTATTTTATCTTCCGAGTTATTTTATCTTCTGAATTATTTCACAGGAACCAGTTTTTCTTTTCCACCCATGTATGGACGAAGTGCTGCCGGAACATTGACACTGCCATCTTCATTCAGGTTGTTCTCTAAGAATGCGATCAACATTCTTGGTGGAGCAACTACGGTGTTGTTTAAGGTGTGTGCAAAATATTTTGTACCATCTTTGCCTTTGACACGGATCTTCAGACGTCTTGCCTGTGCATCACCAAGGTTTGAACAGCTTCCTACCTCGAAGTATTTCTTCTGTCTTGGAGACCATGCCTCAACATCACAGGATTTTACTTTTAAGTCTGCAAGATCACCGGAGCAGCACTCTAAGGTACGGACCGGGATATCCATGCTGCGGAATAAATCTACAGTGTTCTGCCATAATTTGTCATAGTACATCTTGGACTCTTCCGGCTTGCATACCACGATCATCTCCTGTTTCTCGAACTGGTGGATACGGTAAACACCACGCTCTTCGATACCATGTGCTCCTTTTTCTTTACGGAAACATGGAGAATAAGAAGTCAGGGTGTATGGCAGTTTCTCCTCGTCATTGATGGTGTCGATAAATTTACCGATCATGGAATGTTCGGAAGTACCGATCAGGTATAAATCCTCACCCTCGATCTTATACATCATGGCATCCATCTCATCAAAGCTCATAACGCCGGTTACAACGTTGCTGCGGATCATGAATGGCGGGATCACATAAGTAAATCCACGGTCGATCATAAAGTCTCTCGCATAGGAAATAACAGCAGAATGTAATCTCGCGATATCTCCCATCAGATAGTAGAAACCGTTTCCTGCAACTTTTCCTGCTGCATCAAGGTCGATACCATTGAAACGCTCCATAATGTCTGTATGATATGGGATCTCAAAATCAGGAACAACCGGCTCACCGAATTTTTCGATCTCAACATTGCAGCTGTCATCTTTTCCGATCGGTACAGATGGATCGATGATGTTTGGAATGGTCATCATGATCTTGGTTACTTTATCCTGTAACTCTTTTTCCTGCTCCTCTAACTCGGCAAGGCGTGCTGCATTGGCATTTACCTGTGCTTTTACTTCCTCTGCCTCGTCTTTTTTGCCCTGACCCATCAGCTGACCGATCTGTTTGGACAGTTTGTTTCTGCTTGCACGGAGCTCATCTGCTTCCTGCTGTACGGCTCTTGCCTGTGCATCTAACTCGATCACTTCATCGACCAATGGAAGTTTGTGGTCCTGAAATTTGTTTCTGATGTTCTGTTTTACTACCTCTGGATTTTCTCTTAAAAATTTTAAATCGATCATATAATCCTCCTTGTTTTTTGATCAAAAAAACCTTTCATCCCGATCGTACGCGCCTCTTTGGACACCTACATCTGGGACGAAAGGCTCTTATTCTTCCGCGTTGCCACCCATCTTGCCACAGGTTTTCTCTGCTATTTAAAACCCTGCGACCTCTTAAAACGTACGATACAGGATACGACCCTTGCGGCTTTCACCGCTGACTCCGGAAGTGGAAAGGCTCTATCCTGCACCGGTTCACACCATCCACCGGCTCTCTGAAACAGTATTCGCGCCGTAGCTTCCATCACTGCCTTATCTTTTGGTATTATATACTCATTTTTCCAAAAAAGCAAGCAAATATACTGCTGTTAAAAGCCCAGTTTTTTGATCTGTGCTTCCAGCCACTCCGCACGCTGTTTCCAGGTATGGCGTTCCAGTACCTTTTTCTTTCCCTTTGCCACCATATCCTGCATCATGGTTTCATTTTGCAATAATTCTTTCACTTTTTCCGGAAGTTTTTCCAGATGGCTTAAGTCGTAATAGCAGACTCCCTCGCCCTCTTTTAATTCCCCGCAGAGATACTCACTGGGATCGGAAACGCAGAGTGCACCATTTAAGATTGAGTTAAATACCCTGTCGTGGGCACCGTCTTTAAACCACGGCATCACATTTAAGGAGATCTTTGCCCTGCCCAGTTCTTCCAGACAGGCTGCTGAATCAGTCTGCGGATGGATGTGCAAACATTCTTTGTTGCTGCACGCAAGCTGCTCCCAGCCCTTTCCGATCACATCCACCGAAAGTCCGGCTTCGACCAGTGTCTTTACCGCCTCGCCACGGAAATAGTTGCGCACAAACAGATCGATAAAGATCATCTTGTGCATGGCAAGCCTGAAATCCTCCGGCGCAACCGCACCCATCTCCCGCTCACAGTGGCTGCCTGCCACTTCCTCTACCGTCATTTCAGGATGTGCCAGCAGATCATCGATGATCCCACGGTAAAATGCTGCATATTCCTCGTTGATCCAGTTGATATACGGGTCACAGAACGATGGCGGCGTATAGTTGCCGGTCAAAAGGATGTCCGTTGTCCGCCCCGCACTGCTTTCCGCTCCAACATGTTCCGTTCCTGCCAGCGGCAGAAAACCAAGACTTTTGTATTCCGGATAATAGGTTTCAAAATACTGCTGCTGTTTTTTATCGATGCTGATATGATAATACTGCTCCGGCAGATCATGCAGTCTCTCATGGTAATAGTACGGATGATCCGCTGCGATATTAAAGCACGGAAGGCGGTACTCCTGCCAGATATAACCGGTTCTCTCATGATAGACCCCCGGTTCCTTTTCCAGTCCCTCGAAATTAAAAGTAATGACCACCGTTTCTCCCGGCTTAATAAATTTGCGCAGCCGACGTTCATCCGCTGCGCCTTTCTTCAGATCATAAAAAAATACCAGATATCCTTTTTGCTCAAATGTTTTTGCCATTTCCCGCGAAAAGTAGGTCAGTGTCTCTACTCCGCCCGAAAACATTACAATTCTTTTCATCTTACGGTGCTCCTGACTTTTATTCGTGCCGTAATGCATCGATCGGGTTCAAGTTTGCCGCCTTATAGGACGGGAATACTCCAAACACAATACCAATGACCATGGAAAACAGTACCGAACCAACTGCTGCCGGAATACTGATAGCAACCGGCATGGTCGTCACATAGGAAATGACCTCTGCTAGAATGATACCGACGATCACGCCCAACAGTCCGCCAAGACTTGTCAGCACTGCCGCCTCGGTCAGAAACTGTGCCAGGATCTTGCCTTTTCTTGCTCCGATCGCCTTTTTCAGTCCGATCTCCTGCGTACGCTCTGTTACGGACACCAACATGATGTTCATAACGCCGATACCACCTACGATCAGGGAAATTCCGGCGATCCAGATCAGCATCGTATTGGTTGAACTGCTCAGTTCCTGAATCTGCTGTGCCTGCTCTAATAAATCTTTTGCCTTATACTGGATCGTGTCGTCTTTCGGTGACAGATAATTATTTAAGATATCTGCTGTTGCTTTTCCTGCTTTTGTCATGTTATCGGTACTATCTACTGCTATCACAACATTCTGCGGCTCATCATATTGATAAATGATCGGCCAGGTCGTATCCGGAATATAAATGGAGCCTGCCGTTTCCTGTGCATAGGTATAATAATCGTCAATCGAATTGATGACCGGCTCAAAAGTCTTTGACTTTGTAACAATCCCCACTACCGTATAAGGCTCTTTCTGGATCTCGATGGTGCTGCCCACTGGATCTTCGCCCTGAAATAATGTTGATGCTGAATCCGAATCCAGGATTGCTACCTTGTGGTAGTTCTTATAATCATCCTCGGTAAATCCACGTCCCTCTTTCATGATGTAATTGCAGGTATCAAAATAATTCTGGTCAATTCCTTTGACATAACCACCGGAAAGTGCCGTGTTCAGATGATACACGCCACTGTAATCCTGTCTGCTTAAATACCTTGATACGCTCTCCACATGGTCAACATCCCTGATCTCCTGTATCACAGAATCTGCCACAAGAGGAACCCCTGCCGGTATTCCGTTGTAATCCATTTCGTATTCCCACTCACCCTGATAAAGAGACACCTCCACCGTATTCTCCCCAGAACCGATCAGGTTGTCTTTGATCTGCTCATTTGTGCCCTTAATTGTAGATACAATTGCAATAATTGCTGCAATACCGATAATAATACCAAGCATGGTCAGGAAAGAACGCATCTTATGGGACCAGATACCCTGGAACGATAATCTAATATTCTCAAACATAATGTTCCTCCCTAGTACATGTAATCTGTGCTGTCGCTGCTATCCTGTGAAACCGCAGTACCCTCCACAGCTGTCTTTCCATAAGGAAACGCGATCAAATCGGTTTCCAACAGACCGGAAGTGATCTCAATGGAGGAACCATAAACCGTCTTTCCGGTTGTGACATACTGTTTCTTTAAACGGTTATTTTCGTCTGCAATCATCACATAGGATCTTCCGTTTTCCTCTCTAACATATGCTTTTTCAATGTAAATTGAATTTGCACTTGTATCAGACGTATTGGTCTGAATGGTAAGGTCTACATATTCGCCATTCTTTAACGCAGAACTGTCCTCGATGTAAGCGGTGTACTGGTAATAGGAAACGTTTGGATTTCCATCGCCAAAGGAACTTCCGCTGACCGGATAGTCCGAGATCTCCGTGATCGTTGCCTCAAAGGTATTTCCGGTCTCCCAGGAGTTGGCAGTTACCACCATTCCGGGCTTGATCTCGTCCAAGAGAAGCTCGCTGATGGTTCCGCTGACGTAAAGTCCTTCCGAACCGGTGATCACCATAAATGCACTTTCGTTTCTGCTGCTGTTACTGTTGTCATCATCGGAGCTGCTGGTATTTGAAATATCCTTTACGGATTTTACTACGCCATCGATCTTGGCATATACCATTCCGTCCGATGCGGTATTTTCGAGTGTTTCCAGATTTAATTCTTCTTTTCTGCGGTCAATATCGAGTTTTTTGATCTCCTGCTCCTTGGTGTAGATTGCTTCGTCCAGCTCATCCTTCGTGTAACCATCGGTACTCGTGCTGTCATCTGAATCAGAATCATCACTGTCATCTTCTGATTCGATCTGATCTAATAAATCCTGATAATTGCTTCGGATCACAACCTCTTCCCCACTGAAAACATACCATGCACGGTCTTCATCATATTCGGTCGGCAGGGCATTTCCATTATAAGTGATCGTATTCGGGGAAACACTGTCATCTAACATCGGGATCGTTGTGCTGATGCTGTTTTGCTCGGTTGTCTCGGTCGCTTCGGTTGTTTCCGTGCTCTCGGTTGTCTCGGTGCTTTCGGTGTCGCTGTCGGTCACTTCCTCCATCATCATCTGACCGCTGGCATCTTTTTTACAGATCATAAAAACCACATATTTGCCCTTTTTCCCTTTTGCTGCCGGGCGGATGGAGTTAAAAAAGCTGCCGTAAGCATAGGCTCCCTTATTTACATAGTAAATATAAGGATTGTTCTTTGTGCCATCTGCGCTCTCCGAGTTAAATGGAACTGAAGAACTTGTAAGGTAATTATAAATACGGCTATCGTTTGGATCGACCTGCGGCAACGCACTGGAAGTCGTTGTCGTCGTCTTCTTTTTCGTAGTCGTAGTCGAACTCTTATTGGTGTTTGAAGAGCTCTTATTCTCGACCGGCTTTGTCTCTTTTAATACTTTCAGTGCACGCTCTGCCTTGGCAATGTTATTCTCAATGGTACTGATATCGAGCTTTTTGCGCTTGATATCGATCTCCACCTGCGAGGTGTCATACTGGATCAGCGGATCTCCGGTCTGGACTTCATCTCCTGCCTGCACAAATACTTCCTGCACTTTGGAATCATTGTCTAAGTAGATCTCCTGGGAGGAATCGTTTGTTACCATTCCGTAACTCGTCTCCTGGTCTCCCCCGTATCCCATATTCAAATTGGAAACCGGCTGTACCTCTGCCACCAGATTTTTGCTCTGGTAATACTGGTAACCGGTAATTCCGCCATAGATCGCACCACCGGTAAGCGAAACTGCAACAACAACAGCAATGATACGCTTTCCTTTCATGTCGCATCCTCCTCTCCGTCTCCTTCAAAGATCACTCCGTCGATAATGCGGATGACGCGCTTTGCATTGGCTGCTATCTTAGGGTCATGTGTGATCATAACAATGGTCACGCCCTCTTCATTTAATTTTTCAAATAATTCCATGATCTGTTCCCCGGATTTGGAATCGAGTGCTCCGGTCGGCTCATCTGCGAGCAGGATCTTCGGGTTGTTTACCATTGCCCTTGCGATCGCAACCCTCTGTTTCTGTCCACCAGAGAGCTGTGTCGGTTTGAAATTCACACGGTCACCAAGTCCCACGCGCTCAAGCGCACTGGTTGCCCGTTCTCTCCGTTCTTTCTTTTTCACACCGGCATAGCTAAGAGGCAGGGAAACATTTTCCACTGCCGTCTCTCTTGGCATCAGATGAAAACTCTGGAATACAAATCCAATACTTCTCAAACGAAGATCTGACAGTTCTTTGTCTTTTAACTTTAATACATTTTCTCCTGCCAGTTCATATTCACCGCTCGTAGGTTTGTCCAGGCATCCGATAATATTCATCAATGTGGTCTTTCCGGAGCCGGATGGTCCCATGATCGCCACATATTCTCCTTCTTCTACACTGAGGGAAACATCTTTTAATACCGGAACCACCAGCTTTTCCTGCTGATAATCTTTATATACATGCTGTATGTTCAGTATCATCCTTTCCCTACCTCCCTGTCATTTGCAGACTGCTTTGACACAACACCGGTACTGCCGTTTTTACTTGCAGTATCATCATCGCTGTTATCCTCTTCCTCATCGGAACCGTCGTCCTCGTAGTCGGAATCGTCGTCCTCAAAATCCGAATCATCCTCACTGTCATCCTCTAACAGATAATCATCCTCATCCAGATACTCGGTATCGTCATAGTAGTACTCGTCCATGTACTCGGTGTCATCATAGTACATGCCGTCGATACTCTCGGTTCCGTACTCGTCAAATTCGGTACTGTCCTGGTTGTAGAGTGGGGAAGAATAATCCACTTCATCCGCATTGGTAACCGTTGCCACGCCCTCATAGAGTCCTGCCATCGGCCATGCAATATAATCATCTAACGTAAGTCCGGAAAGAATCTCATACTCTCCAAGCTCTTCATCATATTCGCCCAGTTCCACATAGCGTTTTTCCAGACGGTTCTTATCGTTTGCTGCCCATACGAAAGAGCCCTCGTCATCTTCTGTGATGTAGTAACTGTATAACCACAGACCCTCTTTTGCCGTCTCCTGACCACCATCCATCTCGATATAGACATGCTGTCCCAATAACAGTCCATCTGCCGAATCAAGCTGCACATAAAACGGATATTTGGTTGCAGATGCACTGGAACTGTCCGAACTGCTATAAGAAGAATCGCTGTCATCTTTGGCTACGTTTTCCGTATCGATCTTTGTCAGCTGTCCACTCCAGGTCTGTGTTTCATCCACTCTGGAACGGATGATAACCGGTGTTCCCTCTGTCACCATCCAGACATTCTGCTCATCAATCGTACCTTTGACACGGTACTCTCCCTCCTGCAGGATTGTCATAAAAGCAGCGGAGTTCCCGTTCTGATCGGTTCCGTTTTCATTGATCTCTTTTACCACACCAGCTTTTTTGCTCACAACTGTTGACTCGTCAATCTGTTTGTTGTATTTTTCGATCTCTAATTTCTTGCTCTCGATATCATACTCGTTCTGTTCGATGGAGTTTTCAGAGGTCTGGATCTCGGTGTTCAAATCAAACTTCTCATCTTCATCTGTTGTCTTCGCGAGCTGCTCTTTATATGTATTGATCTTCTTTTTTTCATTGTCGATCTCATTATTGATACTCTCAAGTTCAAGATTTGCCTGTTTTACCTGCATTTCAAGCTCATTCGTATCGTATTTGACCAGTTCCTGTCCCTCTTCTACGGTATCCCCCACTTCCACCAAAATTTCTTTGATGGTACGGGAAGAATCGACATTTACCTCATAGCTGTCCTGTGATTCCACCACGCCATTATAACGATTCTGTGCACCGGTATAGGTGTTCATGATCTTTGACACCTTCTCCACATACACTTTGTCATCGGATTTTCCTCCATTTAAAAACGGTATTCTGGAAATCACTTCGTCTTTTATTTCAACCAGAGAATCTCTATAGTAATATCCGGTTCCGCCCAATACGGCAGCAACAACTATAACGCTGATCAATGCGATTACTTTTTTCTTCTTCATAATATCTCCTTAAGCAAAAAAATGATAGATTAAACACCATCGTGTCTATTCTATCATTTTTAGCGCGATTCGAATATACCTTATTCTTAATTTTTCATTAAAATAAAGAGGGAATTTTTCCCATTTTTATTTCAATGGATATTTGTCTGTTAATGTCTTTACGATCGCTTTTGCCTTCTCTGCTGCCGGCTCACCCTCTTTGATCATCATGGCGATCGCCTCTGCGATCTGATCCATATCCTCGGTGTTCATTCCACGGGAAGTAACGGCAGGTGTTCCAAGACGTACACCACTTGTTACGAACGGGGACTTCGGATCGTTCGGGATCGTGTTCTTATTGCAGGTGATATTGACAGAATCTAATAATTTCTCCACTTCTTTTCCAGTCTTGTCATAGTTGGTCAGATCTACGAGCATTAAGTGGTTATCTGTTCCACCAGATACGATCTTAATGCCTCTGTCCATCAAGCCCTTGCACAGTGCCTGCGCATTGTCAACAACATTCTGCGCATATACTTTAAATTCCGGCTGTAATGCTTCTTTAAAGCAGACTGCCTTCGCTGCGATCACATGCATTAAAGGTCCACCCTGGATACCCGGGAAGATTGCTTTGTTGAAATTGTATTTATCTGCTACTTCCTGATTGCATAAGATCATACCACCACGCGGTCCGCGTAAGGTCTTATGGGTTGTGGTCGTTACAACATCTGCATATGGGATTGGGCTTGGATGAAGTCCTGCAGCTACCAGACCTGCGATATGCGCCATATCCACCATCAGAACTGCTCCGCATGCATCTGCGATCTCACGGAATTTCTTGAAGTCGATCGTTCTTGCATATGCAGAAGCACCTGCAATGATCATCTTCGGCTTGCACTCCATTGCGATCTCCATGACCTTATCGTAATCGATAAATCCTTCGTCGTTGACTCCGTAAGGAACAATATGAAAATAGGTTCCTGAAAAATTGACCGGGCTTCCGTGTGTCAGATGTCCGCCATGGTCTAAGTTCATACCCATAACGGTATCACCCGGTTTTAAAACAGCAAACTGTACTGCCATATTTGCCTGTGCACCGGAATGTGGCTGCACATTGACGTAATCACAGCCAAACAGCTCTTTGGCACGCTCGATCGCCAGACGCTCTACGACATCCACGCAGTCACATCCGCCGTAATATCTCTTTCCAGGATATCCTTCTGCATATTTGTTGGTCATTACGCTTCCCATTGCAGACATTACTGCCGGGCTGACCCAGTTTTCTGATGCAATTAATTCGATGTGGCTGTTCTGTCTCTCAAACTCAGCTGTGATCGCATTTGCCACTTCCATATCTACTGCCTGAATATCTTCCAGTGTATACATTTTCGTATTCTCCCTTCGCTTGCTGTCTTTCCATGAAAAACATCTGTCTTTTTCAGCTATACTCCCCATTATATATGACTTACTTTTTTTTCGCAATCACAAAAGCACTTTTTTCTATATCAATTTATTATAAATGATATAAGCCATACTTACCAACAAGCAGATAAGCTGCAACGACCTGCGCGATCAGGATTGCCGGCATCCCGATCACAAAATACCAGTGTCTTGTCTTATGATGGAACACGTACATACCTGCCCAGGTTCCAAGGCTGCCCCCAAGCAGGCTGCATAAAAATAATGTGCGTTCCCGGATGCGCCACAGATGCCTTTTTGCCCGGAATTTATCCACCCCCATCAGACAAAACCCAAGCAGATTGCACAAAAGCAGATATCCCATTCCCACTGTTACGTTCATATCTTCTTCCTTTCCCTCTCATACACAAAAGCTGCCACATGGGATTTCCATGCGGCAGCTTTTCGTTTTTCTACGTTACATACTTTTAGTCTGTAATTTTATTTTTTCCCAGATGAAGTTTCATCTCAAACCATAACTCGGTAGCAACACAGATCGAACTGTATGCACCACAGAGCAGACCTGCCATCAATGGGAGTGCAAATTCACGGATACTTGCCACGCCTAAGATGTAAAGCAGGAATACCATGATAAATGTGGTAATGGATGTATTGATGCTTCGTGAGATCGTCTGTGTTAAACTGTGGTTTGCCACATCCTTAAGCACTTCTCTGGTAATCTTTCCATGTTTGGCTGCAAGGTTCTCACGGATACGGTCAAAGATAACAATGGTATCGTTGACCGAGTAACCGATGATGGTAAGCATACATGCGATAAAAGTATTACCAACCGGAATACGAACCAGTGCATATACGGTAAGTACGACTAATACATCGTGGATCAATGCTGCGATCGCTGCTGCACCAAAACGGATATCCTTGAAACGGAACCAGATATAGATCAGCATACAGATCGTGGATACGATAACAGCTATGATTGCATCGGAACGCATCTCACTACTGATGGTGGAACTGATACTCTGGTAAGTGATCGTGCTCTCATCAACACCAAATTTATCTACCAGCATATCCTGAACATCTGCACGCTCGTCCTGTGTCAGGGTACGTGTCTTTACGGTAACCTGTGTGGTTCCCTCTACACGGTTTGCCTGAATGTTGTTGTCGCCTACAACAGCTGCAAATTCAGGAATGATCGTCTGCTCGATCTCATCGATCGTGTAATCTTTGCCGAAATCTGCTGTTGTGGAAGTACCGCCTACAAAGTCAAGGCTATAATTGAGTGCCTTGTCTCCTTTAGCTCCATGTACACCCATTCCAACAAAACCTGCCAGGATCAATACTGCAGATAAGATAAAGAATGCTTTTCTGTGTCCGATAAAGTCGATGCTTTTTCTCTCTTTTGCTTTTCCATAGAATTTCTCATTTTTCAGTCCAATTCCATAGAGTGCGTATAAGATCCATCTTGTAATGACAAGTGCGGTAAACATGGATAACAGGATACCAATCATTAAAGTATAGGCAAATCCCTTTACAGTACCGGAACCAAGTGCCATTAAGACAACGGCTGCAAGTAAGGTAGTGATGTTACCGTCTAAGATCGCTGACATTGCCTTCTGGAAACCGACCTTCATAGAGGTCTGTACGGTCTTGCCGGATGCGATCTCCTCACGGATACGTGCAAAGATAACGACGTTCGCATCTACCGCCATACCGATACCAAGGATGATACCTGCGATACCCGGTAAGGTAAGTGTGATCTCAAACAGATATAAGGTTGCGATCACAAGTCCGGTATAAAGTGCCAGGGCGATCGCCGCTGCAACACCCGGTACTGCATAAAAGACGATCATAAAGATCATAACGATGACAAGACCGATCGCACCAGCTTTTAAACTGCTTGTGATCGCCTGTCCACCGAGCTGTGCTCCAACCACACTGGACTCTAACTCCTCTAACTGTAAAGAAAGAGAACCGATACGGATCTGTGTTGCCAGTGCCTGAGCCTCTTCAAATGTGCTCTGTCCGGAAATCTGTGCGGTACCGCCTGTGATAGCTTCCTGTACCTGTGGGTAACTGATGACTTCACCATCGTATACGATTGGAAGATAATTGCCCACATTTTCTGTGGTCACCTCACCAAATGTCTTGGCTCCCTCATCGGTTAAGGTAAGTTGTACGATGTACTGCTTATTTCCATAATTATCTGTTGTGGTGGTAGCCTGTGCATCTGCTACCTGATCTCCTGTCATGAATACAGTTCCGTCAGAGAGCTGAAATTCCAGAGAGCCAGGATTTCCCAGTTCCTCTAAGATCTTGTCTGCATCTGTGACACCAGGGATCTCAACGGTGATACGGTCATCGCCCACCTGATAAACGGAACTCTCTGTGCTATAGCCTTCTACACGCTTCTGAAGCTTGTAAATGGTGTCACTCATATCTTCGGCACTTGGATTGTCGTCCACAACCTGATATGTGATGGAAACACCACCGGATAAGTCTAATCCTAACGGAATGCTCATATTTTCCCCAACACCGGTAGAGGAAAGAATGATAGATGCATAGTAGGAAAGACCTGCTAAAGCAAGGAGGATCACAACTAATATGGCTGCTGCTTTACTCTTTTTCATTTCTTTTTTCCTTCCTGTTCTTTTCTTCTGCCAGACACCTGCTTATTCAGCCAAAGCTGCTTTGATCATGATCGCACACTCAATACGCTTTTTCTGAAGTTCACATCCGATGTCATATGCACCAAGGATATCATTGCTGAAATTGTACGCATTTGCTGCACAGCCACCGCTGCAGTAAAATCTTGCAAAACAGTTGCGGCATTTTTCTTTTGCATATACGTTACAGCATTTGAACTCATCCCTGATCTCTGTGTTTTTCACACCCTCGTCTACATTTCCCATAAGGAATTTTTCATTTCCTACAAACTGGTGACAAGGATAGAAATCACCCCAGGGTGTCACTGCAAGGTACTCTGTTCCGGAACCACAGCCGGACAGACGTTTTGCCACGCATGGACCACCCTCTAAATCTATCATAAAATGGAAGAAATTAAAATCCCGTCCATCTTTATGTCTCTCTACCATCTCCGCTGCTAACTTGTCGTACTCTTCAAACAGTTTCGGCAGATCCTCTTCTGTGATCGCGTACGGCTCTTTTGGCTCTGCTACAACCGGTTCCACTGAGATCTGTTTGAATCCCAGATCTGCCAGATGAAGGACATCTGCTGCAAAGTCTGTATTATAGTGGGTAAAGGTACCTCTCACATAATATTTGTCCTGATTTCTGCTCTCGGCAAATTTCTGGAACTTCGGCACGATCAGATCATAGCTTCCTGCTCCCTTGCGGAACGGACGCATCTTATCGTGTACTTCTTTTCTTCCGTCAATACTTAATACGACATTGCCCATCTCTTTGTTGCAGAATTCCATGATCTCGTCATTTAACAAAACTCCGTTTGTGGTCAGGGTAAAGCGGAATTTCTTGTCGTGCAGTTTTTCCTGCTCTCTTCCATATGCAACCAGATCTTTTACCACCTGGAAATTCATTAACGGCTCTCCACCGAAAAAGTCCACTTCCAGATTTCTTCTGCTCCCGGAATTGGCGATCAGAAAATCCAACGCTTTTTTTCCTACTTCAAAGGACATCAAAGCTCTTCTTCCGTGGTATTCCCCTTCTTCTGCGAAACAGTACTGGCATGCCAGGTTACAGTCATGCGCAATGTGCAGGCAAAGTGCTTTTACCACCGTCGGACGCTTTTTGAAGTCCATGATATAATTTTCGTATGTGTCTTTTGTGAAAAGAGACTCTTCATCAATCAGAGCCTGTACCTCTTCTAATGCTTCTTTTACCTCTGTCTCATTGTATTTTTCAGACAGTGTCTTTATCAATTCTTCCTTTGAATACTGTTCTACCGACGCCTGATTGATAAAATCAATAACATCATAGGTTACATCATCCACAACATGGATGGCACCACTATTTACATCTAAAACAATATCATAGCCGTTGTTCTTGTACTGATGAACCACTATAATATTTCCTCTCTTTCCTTAAATAACATATCTGCCCACGACATGGGCAGATAACGTACAAATGACCGCACGCAACGCGAACGGTCGTTTGTTGTAAGCATTTTCTTGTAGGCTTTTGCCTGATAGGACAAAAACTTATTTGTTCTCGCAGCTCTGGTTTCCTACTGTGCAGGAAGTTTTGCATGCTGACTGGCAGGAAGTCTGGCACTCACCGCATCCGCCTTTTTTGATTGTGTTCTGTAATCTCTTGGTATTTAATGTTTTTACATGTTTCATATCATTTTCTCCTTTTATTCTAATGTGGTATAGATTCGCAGCTTAAAAACTGCCAGATTTCTATTAACTTCACAAGTATAACACATGTGTTTCCATATGAAAAGCCCTTTTTCATGGTTTTTCCGTCCGGGAAGATGCCGCAAGTGCAATTCCCGCAAAGGCAAAAAAGACCGGTGTAGTATAAAGTGTGTAGTCGGAAAAGAACCCGCACACCAGATACCCGACACATCCAAGGTAACAGCCAAAGCCAAGCCGCTCTTTTACTGTCTTTAACTCACAGTTCCGGTAATAGCCAAAGCCCCGTTTTAAAAACCAGACTGCAAAAATGAGGAAGGACACCAGAGACAAAAGCCCGGTCTGCACCCAGCACATCAGATAGCTGTTGTGTGCTCCCTCGATGATCCTTCCGGCGTTTTCCGCATAGATCAGCTTTCCGACATAGTCGTTCTGCGGATAAGCCTCCGCAAAGGTATCCGGTCCGCTTCCCACAAAGAGGTAATGTTTTAACATTGGAAGCACCCGGGACCAGATATAGAGCCTTCCACTTCCCAGATATTCATACCCTTGAAAATCTGCCGCAGCCACCTCTCCCATCCGGTCATTTTTGCCCCAGTCGGTCCGGTAGTAATATCCGTCATCCTCTTTTACAAACTGCAAGGTCATATCATCCAGTTTGACCAGGATCTCTGTCTCGTCGTCAAGCGTAACGGAAGCCGCGTAACAGTCCCCGGAAAACGGTAATTTTACCTCTCCATCTTTGAGCACATCCATCGTCAATAAATACGTTTCGCCATCATATGTGATGGAAACACCATCCTCTGTAGTCGTGATTGCTTCCAGTTTTGTGGTCTTTGGTTCATCCAAAATCCTTGCCTTAAATTTTCCCTGAAAGAATACCGCATCTGCCACAAATAATAGGACAAGCAGTCCGGCTCCTGCCGCAAACGCGGTCAGAAGTACTTTTTTCTCTCCTTTGCGCCCCATCATAACTACAAACAGTATGGCGGCCACAACGATCGCGACCAGTGCCGCTCTCGTGTAAGTAAACCAGCATAAAATCAGGGTATCCAGTAAAAATACCGCCGCGATCACTTTCTCTTTTTTCTCCTGTGCTGTCAGAAAGAATAAAAAGAAAACACAGGCAAACATCACCAGAAAAATTGCAGCATAGTTTGGATTATACAAAGTCAGGAATACGTTATTTCCGGTAAAAATATCCTCAACCGTACCACCATACATCTCATATAGTTCATCCGGCATCAGAAGATGCTGCACCCAGTCCCAGCCGAGCGGATCCTTTTTAAATACCTGTAACCAGCCGATCAGACTAAGCGGCACAAACATTACAAGGATGGCATGAAAGATACTGGTATAATCGCCTTCTTCGCGTATGGTCTGATAGGTATAATAGGCAATCAGCACATAGCCTGCCAGCACAAAGAAGCCCTGTTCCGACAGGTTTCCCAAAAATGCTGCCTTCCGGTTGATGGAACAGATGGCAGACAGCAGGGCAAATGCAAGATAAGCAATCAGCGGGTAAAAGATCTTGTCCCGCTTAAAATACGCTTTATCGATCGCAAACTGAAATGCCAGAATGACCAGCACGAAAAATAAAACGACGAAAAAGAAAGCACTCCGGTAATAGACATAAAAATCCTGCATCATACTATTATCAGAATGCCATAAATATTTGCTGTAACCATAATCGAACTCTGCCAGATACACGACAAACGGCATCAGGCAGAGTACGAAAATCACTGGTAACAACAAATCATGAAATCTTTTTTTCGATTGTTTTGATCTGTTTTTCTTCATATTTTATTTCGCTTTAAATGAAATCTTTTTGTTGCCACCCTCTTTGGGATCAAGCCATCCACCGTAGTAGCAATCCTGTAAAACATAAGTTTTACCTTTTGTAAGTTTCTTTGTTTTGATCGTAATCTTATTGCTTCCAACTTTCGCTGTTGCAGTTGCACTTAAGGTTTTTCCGTCCCCTTTCAGTTTGATCTTAAACTGGCAGGTATTACCTTTTTTAATAGTTGACTTATAATCTTTTCTTGTGTTGCAGGCAAGACCAAACAACTGATCTGCTGTCACTTTCGATTTTAATGTGATCGTTGCTTTGGTTCCCTGTCCGGAAATCGCATTGATCTTAAACATCTGACTGCTTCGTGTTGACAGTGGGTTTGCAACAGAGTAACTATACTCATTTACTGCGCTCTTGATCGCAGCTGCATGTGCACAGATCGGACTGGAAATGTACTGCTTTCCATCCTGGTTGATCTTTGTTATTCCCATATAGTAGGACTGTCTGTTGATCTTTGCAACCTGGTTCACAAGCTCATAACGATTTTTTGCTGTAATGCCGGTACCATAAAGTTTTACCAGTTTTCGTGCAACACTTTCGGCAGTAGTACTTTCATATCCTGTAGTAGGTACCTCTCCGTCTACTGCTGTTAATTTGACCTTGCTTGATTTTCCTTTGAATTTTAATGTGATCGTTGAAGTTCCGACTTTTTTAACGGTTAATTTACCATACTGATCCACTGCGATCACATTGCGGTTGCTGCTTGCGTAGGTAACGCCACTCTGTGTAGACAGACAACCATAATATTTATATGTCTTTCCTGTCTGTACTGCATATACATAATCTCCGATGTATAAATCTTCCTGTCCGATCACAACTGCAACCGGGCATTTGCTCTCGCTGTATTTTCCGGTGCTTTGCTCATAGTTCCAGCTTGTTCCGATCGACCAGCTGAATTTGACCTTACCGGATGCCGCCTGTACTTCCTGCTGTGGTGTCATACAAAAGACCGTGGTCAGTGTCATTACCATACATAAAAATACGGCAATTCTTCTTTTCCAATCACTCATGGATTTTCCTCCCTTTTTCTTAAGTTTTTATTAAATTTTATACTCTCAGTCTATTACACATTCTATCCCTTGTCAATTTGTTTCTCCCGTCCCTTAGCTTATCATGCCGCCTGCCATGCCGGATGCCATACATAAGATTGCGGTGGTAAGTACTCTCGAAAGTTCAAATTCGATATCTCCCTTAAAAAGCAATGACATCACAAGCAAAAGGGCAAAATAGATTGATCCTGCCGCAAGCCCCCATAGGAATTTCTGTTCCCTCATCCGCTTTCCCATGATCAGTCCGCCGACCAGTCCCGAAACCACATAGATCACAACAATGCCGACCTTTACCATTTCCTCGCTCAGTTCCAGCTTAAACAGCAGCATCGCCAGTAAAAGCAGTAACAGGCCACTGATGACAAACATCACAAATACTGCCAGAAAGATCACGTTTGCCGGATTCTGCTTTGCATCTCTTGCTTTCATTTTATTATTCTGCAATCCTTTTCCCTCCACACGCCATTGTCCTACACTATATGCAAAAAAGGAGGAGCATATGCGTATGCCTCTCCTTTTCCTATGACCTGTTTTAGCAAAAACGAATCTGATATTCTGTTTCAAATGTTTTCCCTGCTTCCAGTCTGTTCTCGTAATCCCGCTCCTGTAAGGTTCCGTTAAAATCCACGGCATCACATCTGCCATACCACGGCTCGATGCAGACAAACGGTGCGTTTTTCTCTTCCGGCGACCAGACGGCAAATAATGGCGTATCAAACGATACGATTACATACGGTGCCCCGGTTTGATCGAGCAGTGACACTTCCTTGGTCTGCGCTCCTTCTACCATATAAGTACAGCGGTCAAAAAATCCAGATGTGAATGTCACACAGCCATCTTTTAATGGAAGCACTTCATCCTCCATGATAGCAAGACCGTCTTTGGTATTCCCATGATGATGCAGCGTATCGGTCAGTCCGCCAAACCGTAAGCCATAGCCGTTTTTATCTGCCTCTCCCTGTAATGGACAGTTAAATGCCGGATGTGCACCGATGGAAAAGTACATCTCTTTTTTATTCGTGTTTTCCACCTTCCAGCAGACTGTAAGTTCATTTTTCAACAACCGGTACCCGATGTGAAGTGTAAAAGTAAACGGATATTTTGCCAGGGTTTCTTCTGTCTCATGCAGTACGAACCAGATCTCATCTTTTCCCTGTTTTTCCAGCGTAAATTCCATGTCTCTGGCAAATCCGTGCTGTCCCATGGAATAAGTTTTTCCCTCATAGCGATACTCTTTGTCTTTTGGCACACCGACAAACGGGAACAATACCGGTGACGTCCTGCCCCAGTATTTTTTATCGCCGCACCACATATATTCGCGCGCATCTGATTTCCGCTGTACGGATTTTATCTCTGCTCCAAACGAGTCGATCTCCACTTTTAACTGTTCATTTTCTAATAAATATCTCATATCTGCTCCCCGTATTTATGAAAAGGCGACCCCTCCATTTCCAGAAGTTTCGCCTTTTGATACAGATTTTATAAATCGCAGTTGTTTACAGTTCTTGGGAATGGGATGACATCACGGATGTTGGACATACCGGTTAAGTACATTACGCATCTCTCAAATCCAAGACCAAATCCTGCATGTCTTGCAGAACCATATTTTCTTAAGTCCAGATAGAACTGATAATCTTCCTCGTTCAGTCCCAGTTCTTTGATACGCTCTAACAGCTTATCATAATCGTCCTCTCTCTGGCTTCCTCCGATGATCTCACCAATGCCAGGCACCAGACAGTCAACGGCTGCAACGGTCTTTCCATCATCGTTCATCTTCATATAGAATGCTTTGATCTCCTTCGGATAATCCGTTACGAATACCGGACGTTTGTAAATTTCCTCGGTCAGATAACGCTCATGCTCGGTCTGTAAGTCTGCGCCCCAGGATACTTTGTATTCGAACTTGTCGTTGTGTTTCTCTAAAATCTCGATTGCCTCTGTGTAAGTTACGCGGGCAAAATCGGAATTAACAACGTTGTTCAATCTCTCTAAGAGTCCTTTGTCAATGAAGTTGTTGAAGAATGCCATCTCCTCTGGTGCATTCTCTAATACATAGCTGATGATGTATTTTAACATGCTCTCTGCTAAGATCATATCATCCTCTAAGTCTGCAAATGCGATCTCCGGTTCGATCATCCAGAACTCTGCTGCATGTCTTGTTGTATTGGAATTTTCCGCACGGAAAGTAGGTCCAAAGGTGTAGATGTTTTTGAATGCCATCGCATAGGTCTCGCCGTTTAACTGTCCACTAACGGTCAGGTTGGTCGGCTTATTAAAGAAGTCCTTGCTGTAATCTACGCTTCCATCTGCGTTCTTTGGCACATTGGCAAGATCCATGGTTGTTACCTGGAACATCTCGCCCGCACCTTCGCAGTCACTTCCGGTGATCAGTGGTGTGTGCACATAAACGAAGTCTCTCTCCTGGAAGAATTTATGGATCGCATATGCGATCAGGGAACGTACACGGAATACCGCTTCAAAGGTATTTGTTCTCGGACGTAAGTGTGAGATCGTTCTTAAATATTCAAAGCTGTGTTTCTTTTTCTGTAACGGATAATCTGGTGTAGATGCACCCTCGACCACAATCTGCTCTGCCTGGATCTCAAATGGCTGTTTGGTTCCCGGTGTCTCTACCATTTTTCCTGTTACAAGGATCGCTGCTCCGACATTTAATTTTTCTACTTCGTCAAAGTTCTCTAATACGTTGGAATATACAACCTGTACCGGCTCGAAGAAAGTTCCGTCATTTACCACGATAAATCCAAAATTCTTGGAATTACGGATGCTTCTGACCCATCCTCCAATCGCTACTGTCTGGTCTGCATATTCTTCCTGTTTACGGAATAAATCCCTTATATTTACCATATCCATAATTGTATCCTCCTGAAACAATCGTTTTCTCTAATCCCTATCTTAGCCGTACCCGGCAAAAAAAGCAATGCTTTTATTCTTCTGTCTCTGTTTCTGTTACCGCCTCTGTGCTCTCTGCGGCAGTCTCATTGACAACGGCATTCTCCCTGATCTGGTCGAGTGCAAGGTTGTCCACATAGATCTGTTTTAAATATTTCTCTCCAAAAGCAGGATCGTTATAACCATAATTCTGATACAGTGCTTCCTCTGAATCAAATCCGTTGTTGCTGATCATATTCTGGATGTAAGTGTTGTAACCGTCTTCATCCAGTGAAAGATTTTCTTTTTCTGCGATGGTCTGCATGATGAACTCCATCTGGATGTTCTTTTTCATGCCCTCGGTCCACTCATTTCTTGCCTCATCAAGTGTCATATTGTAGTTGCTACTCAAGTAATCCTCGAGTCCGTCTGCATTTCCGCTTAATTTGCTCTGCACGAACTGTTTCTCATAGTCATTGACACGGGCAGAAAGATAATCTTCCGGCACTTCAACTTTACAGTTTTCTAACAGGTAATCCTGGATTGCACTGTAGGTATCTGACATCTTGGTGCTCTCTGCGCTGCTCTTTAACATGCTTGCGATCTGGTCGTACATTTCGTCTACCGTATCCACGTTAAACTGCTCTTTTGCAAAATTGTCATCTACGTCATCCAGTGCCATCTCTTTCTGGATGGAATTAACCGTAAAGGTAAATACGACTTCTTTTCCTGCAAGGTTTTCTGCTGTGTAATCCTCCGGGAAAGTCACATTACAGTCAATCACATCGCCGACTTTGGCTCCCTTTAAACCATCCGTAAATCCATCAATATAGCCACTTCCACCGCCTGCCGCGGAGTTGTTGTAAACATCGATGTTCTGGTTCTCGGCACTTCCGCCGTCAAATGCCTCTCCATCCAGTTTTCCAACATAATCTACGTTGACGATATCGCCCTCTTCTACCGTTGTTTTGGTATCATCTGCCGTGTAGAATGGTCCATAGTTCGTAAAGATCTGTGAAAAATAATCCTTTACTTTTGCATCATCTACGGTATAGTCACCAGTAATGTTTACTTCGATATTACTGTAATCACAAAGTGTCACGTAATCTGAAGGGTTTACATCAAAAGAAGGTGTCTCATATGTTACATCTGTTGTACTTTCGGTTGCTTCCACTGCCTCTGTGCCCGGAACATTATCGGTCGTTCCTTTGTTTCCACAGCCGGTTGCAGTTACTGCCATCATAGCGACAAGTAAAAGTGCTACTACTTTCTTTTTCATACTTTTTTTCCTTTCCAAATTCTGTCTGTCCTCTGCGAGCATGTTTTGATTTCTCACACTAACCTTATTAACATACCACAATTCTTCACAAAATAAAAGCCGTAGCCCGAAGTTTTCACAAAGTTTTCGCAATCATAGTATGGTTTTGGATTGCTTTTTCACGGAATCAATGCTACAATATTATGCAGACTGAATTTAGGAGGATAAACCATGAGTACGCTCACAATCGTTTTATTGGTAATTTTAGCCGTATTGATTATCGGACTGATCGTCCTGTATTTTCTTGGCAAAAAGGCACAGAAAAAGAAAGAAGAGCAGGATGCACAGTTAGCAGCCGCTGCACAGACTGTTTCCATGCTGATTATAGATAAAAAGCGAATGCGCATTACCGAATCCGGACTTCCTCAGGTTGTCATCGACCAGACTCCAAAGCTGATGCGCCGTTCCAAACTGCCGATCGTAAAAGCAAAGGTCGGACCAAAGGTAATGTCCCTGATCGCAGATGAGTCCGTTTTTGATCTCATTCCGGTCAAAAAAGAAGTAAAAGCAACCGTCAGTGGTATTTACATCACCAAGGTAACCGGTGTCCGCGGACCATTAGAAAAACCGGAAGGCAAAAAGAGCTGGCGTGCCCGCTTAAAGGATAAAGCCGTAAAGGCAAACAAAGAGCTGGAGAAAGAAAAAGCCGAGCTGAACAAGACAAAGACTTCGAAGAAAAAGAAATAAGATAATACATAAAAAGCAAAACACATCACGGCTGTGATGTGTTTTTTGATATTTATAGTTACAGTTCTCTGAAAGTTCTTTACTGTCTTGTGTCCGACACTCCAAACAGTTCTCCATCCACGATCCTCACGACTCGTTCCGCGTGCTCTGCGACCCCCAGATCATGCGTGATCATTACGATGGTATTGCCCATATCATGCAGTCTCTGGAACAGCTTTAAGACTTCTTTTCCACTGTTACGGTCTAACGCACCGGTGGGCTCATCCGCTAAAAGGATGGCTGGCTGTCCGACTAACGCTCTTGCGATCGCAACCCTCTGCTGCTGTCCACCGGAAAGCTCATTCGGTTTATGGTCGATCCTTTCGGAAAGCCCCAGCATTTCGATTGTTTCCATGCTCGCCTCTTTCGCATCCTTTAACGTCATGCCACGCATCAGAAGAGGCATGACGATGTTCTGAAGAACATTATAGGTTGGGATCAGATGATATTTTTGAAAGATAAATCCGATCTTCTGATTGCGGATGTTGACCAGATCTTTTTCTTTTGCATGTTCCACTGCCACGCCGTCCAGATCATAAGTACCGCTATCCATCACATCCATACATCCGATGATGTTCATCAGCGTACTTTTTCCGGAACCGGATGGTCCCAAAATGGCAAGATATTCTCCTTTTTGTACCGAAAGAGACACATCTTTTAAAACATGAAGACTGCTTTGTCCCATCTGGTAGGATTTGTTGATCTTATCCATTGTAATTATTGTTTCTGCCGCATCCATTCGTGTATCTCCTTCCTTTTACTGTAGCATCCAGATTTCCGATATCACCTGATCTCCATCTGCATCGGTATCCAGTAAGATCTTGATAAAATCCCCCGACCGTAATCTTGAAAAAGTGGTCGTCGTATCTGTCGTCGTATGAACGGTCGTTCCAACCGGGATCTGCGCCGTAACGCTCTCGCCCTGCGACTGCATGTTCGGTGACATAGCAGGCTGCGACTGCGCATCCGATGTCTCTGTTGACTCATCGGAGGACGCATTTTCTGTCATCTCGCCCTGCTGTGATCTGTCTGTACTATCCGTACCTGCTGGCATTTCCCCACCTGATGGCATCCCTGCATCTGCATGATCTCCTGACGACTGATCCTTTGTCTGGCTCTCATCCTTCTTCGTTTCATCTTTCTGGCTCTCTTCCTCTTCCTGACGTTTTAACAGTTCCTCCGCCACATCCGAATCGATCTTGGTATAGGTGATCTCATTTCCTTCGATCGAGGTGATCGTTGCATAGACCAAGCTCTGTCCTGCTGACAATGCTACCGTATCCGATGCACTCACACTGCCGAACGCATCCGATGCAATAAAAAGCACCAGCACTAACGCTGCGGACAGTGCGACTCCGATCCCCACTTTTTTATGCCTGAATTTTCCTGTTTTCTTCATCTTCTCTCCTACTCTGCACTGAGTGCCTCAACCGGAACTAATTTTGAAGCCTTATACGCCGGATAAAATCCAAACAGCGTACCGGTTCCGATGGCAAAGAGCAATGCGATCAGAAATGCTGCCGCGGAAAGTTCCACGCGTACACCAAAATATCTTGCGATCGGTGTCACAAGAAGGCTAGCTGCAATGCCCAACGCGCCTCCGATCAGACTGATCGCCGCCGCTTCCAGTAAAAACTCCATCAGGATATTTCCCTGTGAACAGCCGATCGCTTTTAAGATACCGATCTCATTGGTTCTCTCTTTTACCGAAACAAAGAGGACATTCATAATGCCGATCCCTCCTACGAGGAATACAATCGCCGCCATTGCGATCAGAAGCATGGTTAAAATATCATTGGATGCAGATGCCGCTTCCATTTTGCTTCCCGCGTCTTCAAATGTAAATTCGGCGTTTGGATAGCTCTGCGCCAGCACATCTGTTACCTCTGCGATCACACCGTCAATATTCGTGACATCCTCCGCCAGTACCGTGATGGTCGGATTGACTTTCGTTCCCACCAGGTATTTGACTCCGGTGTCATATGGGATAAAGACCGAATCATCCGGGCTGATCCCGGAAGCAACCGTTCCCATCGATTCGAGCACTCCATTTACCACATAGGAACGCTCATCAATATAGATCACACTGCCATAGGCGTCTATACTGCTTCCAAATATTTCTTCTGCCACAGAGGCACCAAGCACGCACACTTTCTCTTTGTTTTCATCATCCGATGCCAGAATAAAATCTCCAACTGCCACCGAAAGATTGCTCATATCCGCATAATTTTCTTTTACTCCCGCGATCGTATAAGTTGCGGCTTCGTCTAAATCTCCACCATCCACCGATGCTCTGGTCGTATAGGAAATGGTGGCATCTGAAATCCCGCTGGTAAATGTCTCGATATCGTCGAGGTCATCTTCATCCAGTGTAATATTTTCCTGATTCATCCGCTCTTCCATATCCTGACCGCCGAAAAACATACCGCCTCCAGGAAAATCCCCACCGGAAGCATCCGAGCCTCCCGGTGGATCCCCGCCTGGTGCATTTCCTCCGCCGCCCGACGAATTTCCTCCCGGAGCACCGCCCGGTGCACCACCGGATGGCATGCCCATGCCGCCTCCGCCGCCATCATCAGAGCTGCTTTTTTCATTGCTGTTTCCGCCATCGTAGGAAATGTCAATGGCACCTGCATTCAGGTTTTTAAACTGATCTGCCACGTCCTCTTTTCCACCTTTTCCTATGGCGATCACCATAACGATCGTTGCCGCACCTACGATGATACCGATCGATGTCATAATCGTCTTGAACTTATTCTGTGTGATATTCATCCAGACAAGCCGCAATAATTCTCCTATTCTCATTCCGACTTCACCTGACTTTCTATCAGCACCGTATCGCCTTCTTCCAGTCCACTTGTGATCTCCACATTCACACCATCCGAAAATCCGGTCTCCACCTCGGTCTTTGCGATCGTGCCGTCCTCTTTTTTCACTTTGACATAGGATACGGTTCCATCCCGGATAACCGCCTTATTGGAAACATATAAAACATCCTTTACTTCCTTGCTGACAAAGGTTACATTTCCGGTCATATCGGTTAAAATGCCGTCACAGTCCCCGGTCAGATGGACTTCCACATCATAGGATACCGTGGAAGAACCACTGGAAACCGATGTATCCATATTCTCTACCGTTGCAGCAAATTCCCTGTCCTCGTAGGCGTTCAACTCTACAATGACTTCATCTCCGATCGAAATTCCTGTGATATCCTCTTCGGATACGGAAACCGTCATCGTCACTTCGCTGGCATCCGCAAAGGTTACCACCGCTGTCTGCACACTCAGGTCATCTCCTGCTGCATATCCGACCGTCATGATCGTTCCCTCGTATTCGGAAGTGATCGTTCCATCACCCACAAAGGATTCAAATTCTGCCAGTTTCTCTTTTGCATCCTCTAAATCTGCCTCGGCATCCTCCGTTTTGATATCAACGCCTGTCACATCAGCAGAATACTGGCTGCCTGCATTCTGGCTGGAAAAAACAGACTCCTGGTATTCTTTTTTTGCTGAGATCGACTGTGTCGCATATGCACTCTGCGCTGCTTTTAACTTATTGTAAAGGCTGTCACAGTTTTTCTGTTCTTCTTCTAAAGAATCACTTAGATCCACACCCTCATTGATCATCTGCTGATAATAGGTTACCAGTGCTGCTGACTCATCATAGGCTTCCTGTGCATCTTCCACTGCCTGTGCCAGTTCAGAAACCGTTGCATCATAACTGTCCTGTGCCACGCTTCCCTTTGCAACACTCAGATCATACGCATAACTTGCACTCAGTTTCGTCTTTGCCGCGGTAAGCTTTGCTTCACTGACTGCCGCCTGTGCCTCGGTGACCGCATCCGTCAATTCTTTCCGGTATGATTCCACGCTCTCACTCGTCAGTTTTAACATGGCATCGCCCTTTTGTACGTTCTGTCCTGCAGACACATAAACCTCTTCCACCTCTAAAGCTGCTGTCGAACTGGAAGAACTTGAATTTGCTGTGGAAGATCCAGTATTCTGTCCACTGCCAGAAGATGACGTACTGTCCATAAATTCAATTTCCTGTGAAAGGCTTCCTATCGTAATGCTTCCACTCTCAGTCACACCCACGGTAAGGTTTCCTTTTTCTACCGTTGTTTCCTTATATGTTGTTTCAGACTCCCCGGTATCTGCTGATGCAAATGTGTAAATGCCGCCACCTGCCACCAGTACAATGGCGGCTCCGATCCCGGCTGTCAGATATTTTTTTGATCTCTTCATCTTTCCTTTCACTCTCCCATCTCAAATGTCACTACTGCTGAACTACCCGCGGACAGCGTTCCTTCTGTATTATCAATCGTAACCACAACGGCATAGGTCACATTTGAAATGCTTCCTCCTGTTGTCGCACCTGATGCGATCGATGTTATCGTTCCAGTCTGTATTCCCATCCGGTTACCGGAGATCTGTACCGCTACTTCTTCTCCGACAGAAACCTCTGTGGTCTTCTCCTGCGGAACCTCAACCGAAATGGAGATCGTACTGTTATCGCTATATAAAACAACAGCGGTGTCTGCCTTTAATGTATCTCCCTCCGCATAAGCCACATAGGAAAGTGTCCCATCCTGGGATGCTGTGATCACACCATCTGACACTGCAAGAAGAGCCGCCTGCTCTGCCACAAGTGTGTCATAATTACGCTGCGCTTCCTCCACTGCCTGTTCCAGGCTAATGACTGAGGACTGATAGATTCCATCTGCATAGCTGCCTTCCAGCTCTGCGGTGTCATACTCATTTTTTAACTGTACCTTTTCAACGACCGAATTTCGCTCTGCCTCTTCATACTGTGTGAGAAGTTTTTCTGCCTGCTCCGTCAGTTCCGTGATCTTCTCACTTGCCTCTTCGGTATCCTTATTGTAACTCTCGACTGCTGTCTCAAATGCTTTGGCTGCCTGATCCACGTTGCTCTGCGCGGTATCTGCCGCTTTCTGGGCTTCTGTTAAGGCGGATGCCGTTTTCTGCTGTGTCTCATATGCCAGGATCATATTATCAACCAGTGTTGCAAGCGTTGCACTGTCTGCCCCATCTGCTATTTTCGACTTTAACTCTGTCATGCTGCTCCCCACAGTAAGAGCAGCTGCATCCGCTTCCTTCTGCGCAGTCTCAAGATTGCTCTGTGCAGTCTGTAACTCTGTCTCTGCCTGTGTCTGCGCATC
The DNA here is from genome assembly GCA_900550935.1 of uncultured Roseburia sp. GTDB lineage: Bacteria > Bacillota > Clostridia > Lachnospirales > Lachnospiraceae > Roseburia. The sequence goes on along the minus strand of URUD01000001.1, from coordinate 115,420 downwards.
CTTCTTTTCACTTAAGCCATTTGATGTATAATAAGTGCCATTGTCCAGATCTTCCTGATACTGCTGTGCACTCTCGACCGCCTCATCATATGCCTCTTTTTTCTCTGCCACCTCAACGTCGATCTCGTCGACTGCTGCCTGATAGCTTTCTGCTGCCGTCTGTGCATCCAGCGTTGTCTCCTGTTTCGTTGACTGTGCTTCCAGATCACCAGAGGAAAGATCTGCCTGTGCCAGTTCCAACGTGCGCTTTGCCTCTGCAACCGCGCTCTCATAGTAAGCCGTCGCCTCCTGCATGCTGTCGTCTGATATCTTAAGCAGCGCATCACCTGCTGCAACCGTGTCTCCCGCTGCCTGATAGACTTCCTCCACTGTCATGGTCACTGCATTCACAGAAAATTCCGGTATCTGGCTGACCGATCCGATCTGCGTTGTTCCATCCTCCGAAAAAGAGGTGGAAGCCGTCTCTTTCTGCTCTGTCGTATCTGTTTCCGTATCTGTCGCAGCATCCAACGTCTTATCTTTTGCTGATGCAACTACATGGTAAATGGTTCCACCGCCAAGCAGCACGCAGACTGCCGTGGCTCCTGCAATCACACACCGAAATTTTTTCTTTCCTGACATTTTTCCTACTCCATTTCTGACTTTCTTTTGTCTTACTATAGCAAAGCTACCTAAAGAACATCTGAATGAAATGTGATGGTTATGTGATGAAACCGTTAAAAAAAGATGTAGGAACCATTTTCTTCGTTCCTACATCTCCTTGTTTTTCTCTCTTTTTTATTGATTGGTCAGATCCACGAGTTTCTGCATCCGGTGTGCAATCTGCCCTAAGATCGATCCGTTTTCTTCCTGCGCAGACTGTGTCTCGCTCGCATGTGCGGAAACCTCCTGTGAAATCGCAGATATCGTCTGTATCGTATCCATGATCTCATCGTTGGCATGTTTTAATTCCTGGATATGATCTGCCAGCTGCTCGATATTGTCGCGGATCGCGAATGTGTTCTGCTGTATGCATTCAAAAGTGCTCACGGTATTTTCCGTTGACTGCTTCTCTTCATTGATACCATCGATCATCTGCTGAACCACCTCAACCACCTCACGGATGGCAGTTGCAACATTTTGGATCAGCTGTGTGATATTGGAAGTTGCCTCGTTAGTCTTTGTCGCCATGCCGGAAATCTCCGTCGCAACGACAGAAAATCCTCTTCCTGCCTCTCCGGCACGTGCCGCCTCAATACTTGCATTGAGAGAAAGCAGTCCGGTCTGTGATGCAATGTCACTGATCAGTTCTACGATTGAGTGCATCTGCTCTATGTAACCATCCAGAGTCTGTAATTTTCCGGCAACTTCTACGCCATTTTGTACGGAAACATCCACTGTGTGCGCCAGAAATTCCACGTCACGGTTTCCTGCCTTTAATACTTCTAAGGTCTGCTGCATGCTCTCTCTGATCTGTTCGGAAGCATCGCCCGCCAGTTCAACTTTTTCCCGGATCGCTGTCGTCTGCTCTAACTGGTGCTGTACGGAATCTGCAGTCTCTGACGTTCCAGATGATACCTGCTGCATTGCCACACCGGTCTTCTTCGAAGCACTTCCCAGTTTTTCCAGTTCACCGTTGATTTCTTCCATGCCATCCTTGATCTCGGATGAAAGTTCTGAAATGCTGTGCAGTACTTTCTCAGTCTCACTCTGTGCCTCACTTACCGTGTCGATCTTCTGCTTTGCATTCTGATACGAGGTTAGTGCTGTGTAATAGGAATAAACTGCCATCAGGATCACAACGCCAATCTGTAACAGTGCATCATCAATGCTGCGGTAACCAAGTCCGCCTGTGGATGCTCCGATCATAACATGAAGCAGGTTTTCAATGATCACTCCTACATTTATCAGCATCGTATATCTGGCATCATTATATATGGAAACAACCAGAATCATTGGAAAGACAAATGTAAAGACTAACTGATTGGATGTCGTAAACAGCACAATCGTGTAGAAAAGTGCATATCCGATCGCAACCAGATGCTTGATCGCCGGTGTCTCATGGTCTCGCAGCCAGAAAAATTGCTCTGCAATTACCGGAAGTACTCCGATTACCACAACGATCATAAAAGAAACCATGCTCCGCTTTCCCGTCCAGGTTTCTAAAAAAATAAGTGCAATGACAACCACTATATTAATGAGATGTCCTGCCTTCGCCGTTCTATTATTCCGTTCCAGTTCTGTTACTGCCCTGTCTCTTTCCATGCTGCTCTCCCATCTTGTATATGCTTTTCCCATTTTGTATCTGTATCGATTTTACTACACAGAAACTAACTTGACAAGATATCTTTAACAATGACCTTTTCCATGCTATACTGGATTTAACGATTACATTGGATAAAAACAGGAGATGGTATCGCTATGAAATTAAAAAATAGTATTTTAAGTCTGTTATTGTTTTTTACACTGTTCCCGGTCGGCATCTTTGGTATTTTCTCTATTTATGCCACAAACCGAAAAATTGATGAGATGGCAGAACAGAATCTGGAAGCAGTCAGTGGAAACCAGATCATGAATATCCAGAATTTCTGCGATGAACGAAAAGATGAGATGCAGATGATCGGAAGCTACAGTCTGACACAGGATGCCATTTTAGCAAGTCTCGGTAAAATTGATACTGAAGTCAACCGCGATTATGTGGACAACCTGCTGCGGGAGCGCAAAAAATATGTGTCTTTCGTTGCAAGCATTTCAATTCTGGATAGAAATTTCCGCGTTGTCGGCTCCAGCGAACATTATGAGATCAGCGAGATCAGTACTTTAAAATATATCGATGCCCAGTATCACACCGGCGAGTTTGTGATCGGCAACACCTATGAGCGCAGAACTGATGACGGTCTCAAAAAAGTCGTTCCTGCCTATGTCGGAGCTTATTATAACAATGAACTGATCGGTTACATTGCCGAGGAACTTGACACCGCCTACTTTAATGACCTGCGGCTGAATATGGACTCTCTTGCCGAGGGCACATTCTATCTGCTTGATGGAAAAGGTGCGATCATCACTGCCGGAGACACCAAACAAAAAAACAGTATTGATAATTTTGTGACCAAACACTCCGACCGCAATGATTTTCAGGAAAAATGGGATGCTATCGACCATATTGCCAATCCCTCCGGCAAGATCCACTACCACTATCAGGGCATGGATTACGTTACCTATTATTCCAATGTAGAAAACACGGACTGGGGCATCCGCATCTCAGAAAACCTGACTGCACAGAGAGAAACTTCCAAGACCTATACCGTTCTGATCCTGCTCTCCCTCGGTTTTATTACAGTCGGTGTCCTGTTCACACAAAACTTTGTTACAAAGAAAATACTTTCTCCAATCAACGCCATTATGCAGACCTTTGCACGGATCCGGAAAACACAGGATTATTCCATCCGCATTCCAATCTGCACAACCGATGAGATGGGACAGCTCGCCGGCGGCATCAATAAGCTGCTCTGCTTTATTGAAGAGGAAGACATGCAGGAAAAAGCAAGGCAGAGACATCTGCGCGAAATGGCGGAATGTGATCCGCTTACCGGCATCAAAAACAAAAAATCCATCGAGCAGAAAATGCTGGAACTGGTACAGGAGGCATCCGAAAAAGAGAAACAGATCACGGTTGGTTTTCTGGATATCGATGATTTCCGAAATTACAACACGAACTGGGGCCATGCAGAGGGCGATTCCGTCATAAAGTTTGTCGCCGATGTCCTAAAAAAAGAATTTCCGGGCGAAGTCGGCAGAAACGGCGGCGATGAATTTGTTTTCTGTCTGCTTGGCACCATAACACCTGAACGCATCAGAGAGATTGCCTCCCATATATTAGAGCAGTTAAACAACGCCTACACCAGTGACCGGACAAAGGAAACAATGCCAATTCCATGCAGTATCGGCATTGTGACCGCGAAGTCTTCTAATCTCAGCTATGCAGATCTGATCCAGTGGGCAGATGAAGCAATGTATAAAGCAAAAGATGCCGGAAAAAATACATTCCATCTCATCGAATACCAAGCAGACCAAGACCCCAGTAAATAAGTCCTAACACCCAGCTGCTGAAAATACCATACAGGATGACTGGCCCGGCGATCGTAAATATCTTACAGCCGATTCCGAAGACCTGTCCCTCTTTCTGGAACTCGATCGCCGGGGCTGCCACTCCGTTTGCAAAGCCGGTGATCGGCACAAGTGCGCCTGCCCCGCCCCAGTTTGCAAGGGAAGGATAAATGTTACATCCGGTCAAAAGCACCGAGAGTAAGATCAGAAGCAGGCTGCACCAGCTTCCTGCCATCTCCTGATCGAGTCCGTAATTTTTTGCGGTGTTTAAGATAAACTGCCCGATACAGCAGATGATCCCCCCAAGGATAAATGCCTTTGCCATATTCCACCACAGGTTATGCGTTGGTGTCACTTCTTTTACATATTGATTATATTTTTTTTGCAAACGCTCTTTTTTTTCGTCCATACCATTCCCCTTTTTCTTTTACCCGATCTCCGGTTTTTTAATCTGATTCAGATGCTCATTCATAGAAAGAAGCATCTCTTTTGTGATGACCGGTTGGTCTTCTTTTTTCATATCTGCCATCAGTCCCAGCATATTTACCATACGCAGCACCGTAAATCCTCCGATCATCTGAAGCATCTTATCCGATAAGGTAACCGGTGTTTCCACGCTGCTCTGCATCTGTTTCATCCAAGTCTCAAACAGCTGTTTTCCCTCTTCTGTTTTAAGGATGTCCTCCACTTTATCCTGTAAGGAGAAATATCCCTCCGGTGCCGTGACATCGAACCAGTTTAAGATCGCGCCTTTTTCTTTTAAGATATAATCTTCGTTTGGCTCACTCACCTTACGGATCTTACTCTCATCCACACATTCCCCTGCGACCGCGCGGATCTTTGTTTCCCCTTCATTTTTAACTTCAAAATAGAAGAAATGTTCCGGTTCCGTTTTCTTTCCAATGCTTTCTCCATTGACAAACAGCTCCACTTCCGGCTGGTTGGAATACACCGTAATCTTCGTAACTTCTTCGGTCCGGTCAACATAACGTTTTCCACAGATATGCACGAATGGCTTCTTTGACATCCACGCTTTATACGCATAAAACGCATCCTTTTTGTACTTCCGGTCAAAAGTCACAAGCCCCTTGTGATTCTGTCCGTTTTCTCCCCCTTCATTTCTGGCATCCGCACCGAAATCAAACATGTTCCAGACATGGGTCGCCCACAGATACGGTCTGCTAAAGAGCTGTTTTATCATTTCCTCATGGTAATATGCCTGATATTCCTCCGTATAATCGCCCTGGTGCGGTTCTGAGGTATGCCAGTTCAATGCCTCACATCCATACTCGCTGACTCCGATTGGAATGTTGGGGAACTCCTTATGAAACCGGTCAAACCATGGACCATTCATTGAGACATCTCCCCCGTACCAGCCAAAGTAATGATTGTAGGACACGACATCCGGTATCCGGATATAAGGATCTTTCGGGTCGCACATGGAAACCACTGCCACTGCGGTCTGCCTCGTCTTATCCAGCTCGTGCACCAGATCATTTAAGATCCTGTGATTTTCCAGTAAATCCTCGGTCGAGTCGCCTCCCATCGTGATCTCATTGGAAAGTCCCCATACCACGATGGATGGATGATTGTAATTCTGGATCACAAGCTCCCGCATCTGTGAGATCGTATTCTCTCTTGCTCCCGGCATATGGGTGGAAATATAAGGGATCTCCGCCCAAACGACCATACCGTACTCGTCACACAGATCGTAAAAGTACGCATCGTGCTGATAATGTGCCAGACGAATGGTATTTGCACCCATCTCATTGATCAGCTCCATATCCTCTCTGTGATGCTCCGGCAACAGGGCGTTTCCCACGCCCCATCTGTCCTGATGGCGCGATACCCCGCGGAGCGGATAAGGCTTTCCATTTAAAATAAATCCACGGTTCGGATCGATTTCAAACGTGCGGCAGCCAAACCGGGAACTTACCGAATCGATCACTTCCTCACCGTACAAAAGCTGTACCTCTGCGGTATACAGATAGGGATCTTTTTTCCCATTCCACAGATGAACATCCTTTAGGGAAAGCCGTGCCGTTGTCTCTTCGATCGGCAGTGTCTTTGCCAGGACCGTCGTTCCGTCCTGTTCCTGAATGGAATAGCGCAGTGACTGATTTTCCTTGGCATGTCTTACTTCTGTTTTTATCACAATCGTTGCATCGGCTCCCTCCAGTTCCGGTGTCACCAGAAGTCCGGATGTTCCGTCTTTTTCCAGTTCAAAATGAGAATCTTCGACCGCAATGATCTTTACCACGCGGTAGATCCCACCATAGAAAGTAAAATCCGCATTCTGTGGATAGACATGTTCATTTGCTGCATTGTCCACTGCGACAACAATCAGGTTCTCTCCCTCCCGAAGTTCAGCTAATTCCACACGCCAGATCGAATAACCGCCATCGTGATGTCCGATTTCTTTGCCGTTTAAGTAGACACAGGCAGAAGAGTTGGTTCCTGCAAATTCAAGATAGTAATGTTTTCCCTCCGGCAGCATAGCCGTATCTAATTTTTTTGCATAGTAGCAGGTTCCACGGTAATAGTCATTGCCGCCATCCTGCCCGTCAATGGCATTCCAGGTATGAGGCAGATTGACCCAGTACCAGTTTTCCGGCATTTGATCCGGTACCTGCTCTGCCTCCTTGCTGAATGCCCATTTTTCATTCCATTCGATGATCTCCCTCATTTTTTCCCTCCATTTTCTGCCCCTCCAGTCGTTCTGCTTTGTAAACAGATTGATTAAAATCAGGATGGTATCGTAACCGTCCACAGATATTCTTCCTTCACTCCAAGGTAAAACAGCTCTGCCATCTGCTCGTCATACTCCTCTGTGGGCGCATAATCTTTGAGCATATGTAACAGCCATGCCTCTTTTTCATCCTTTGTTTCAATCTGTTCTGCCCTCCCCGCAATCTGATCTGCCACTTCAAGCGGCTTCATCTCCCCGGAAAGTGTGATGCCCCAGAGTGGACTCATCAGACCTGCCGCATAATAATATTCGTAATTTCCCGTAATGACGGACTTTTGCATGTTACATTTTATGATAATACTCTGTCTTGCGATTGACGGTACCATAGCGTTTTCCTCCTTTTACAGCTCTTTTTTCAGTATACTGTAAAAGAAGAAAAATGTCATCTGCGCTCTTTTTACCCGATCTGGTGGAAGAAATAGTAAAGTGCCCCGAGTGTCTTGCCAAGTGCCATGACGACCATCACGTAGGGCAGTCCCTGTTTTAAACCAATCCTTCGGAACATGATTGGAAATGTATTTAAGATCTCCGCCAGTGCCACCGCGATACAGCCCACAAAAATGCCCGCCGATATTCCATAGGCACACAAAAACAGTACGCCAAACAGAATGCGGATCTCTAAAAAGACCGAGATCAGATTGCCAAGAATCCCGCCTAAGATGATCGCATTTTCAAAATGCATGGTTTCTGCCGCCCGGTTGCATTTTCCGATCATCCTTGGGATCACACCGATGACGATCATAAACGCAAAGGTTCCCGCGGATACGGCAAATCCCGCCGTCAATCCGACCAGACATAAGAAACTCTCTTTAATTAACATCAATGCTGTGTCCCTTTCTTCCTGCATTTTCAATAAATGTCGTATCAATATCCGTCTCGTACTTGCGCATCTCGACCTGGATCGGAGTAGGGTCCGGCGTGATCTTTTTTCTTCCCACATGGTTAAAAAAGATCACGATTCCAAGACCCAGTCCAATACAATAACTGACTTCCAGTTCCGACACTCCGCCTGGTCCACTTCCCATGACCTGCAGATAAAATTTGGAAAAGACCTGATTGACCCCGATATCATTGTTAAATGCCATGATCGTAAAGGCAGAACCAAAGAAAACTACCACACACAGCAAAGCAGTTTTGATCGCATTGATCCACTTTGGTTTGACCGGATATGGGATATATTCCACAATAAAATCGCTTTCTCCCTCATTGGAAATATCAACATTCGGGTATTCTTCATGGATGAGTTCGATGATCTTTAATACGGAAAAGACCTGCATCTGGTTTTTCTGTTTTCTGACATCGATGGCATCCTGAAACGTATGGATCTTTTTTTGTTTTAGCTGGCGCGGGATTGCCGGATCCGTACACTCTAACTTTGCGATATCCGACAGCTTCACATGCCGGTCGGTCACGATGGTATTCTTTTCTATTTTTAAATATAATGTTTCATTGCTTACACCCATTTTTCAACACACGCTCCGGCTTCTTTGCAGTTTTTTACCAGCATACTGTCCGCCGGCATCTGACCTTCCTTTAAATTTCTCATATAAAAACAGACACCAAAGACCAGCGCCAGAACGATCAGTCCTACCAGGCACAGTTTGTATTTTTTACAGTTCATTTTTTCTTCCTCCCTGTCTTACTTTTCTTATAGTTTTTCTAAAATTGCGAATATTATGTATGAGATTGCTTTTTCCGGAAAAACATGTTACTTTTTCATAGAATACATTATTTTTGAATGAGGATTTTAAATGGCTGAAACGAAAGAAATTTTATCGCTGGCAGTGGAAACCGGTGAGGCTCTGCTGCGCAATGGTGCGGAAGTGTACCGTGTCGAAGATACGGTCATGCACATCTTAGATGCATATGAGGTTGAAGAATATGATGTTTATGTTTTATCCAATGGTATCTTTGCGAGTGCCAATGAAAATAGAGAAGATGCGTGCAGTATGATTCGGCATATCCCACTGGGCAGCACCCATCTGGGTCGTATTGCGGCATTAAACCAGTTATCCAGAGAGATCTGCTCCCACGACTGTGCCCTGATCGATGCGTGGGTCCGATTAGATGAGTGTAAAAATATTCCTGAAACAAGAGACAAATTCGGCTGGCTCTTCTGTGGCATCGGCTGTGGATGCTTTACCTATCTTTTCGGTGGAACGGTCTACGATAGCATTGCCGCTTTTTTTGCAGGATTTTTATTAAAGGTCTTATTAAAACTTTTAAGCAGTGGAAAATCTTCGCGCTTTATCGTAAATATTCTGGGAAGTGCCTTTGTGACCTGCTTCAGCTTGTTTTTCTATTCACTTGGACTTCCTCTCCTGTACGATAAGACCATCATCGGTTCGATCATGCCCCTGGTGCCGGGTATCGCCCTTACCACATCGATCCGTGACTTTTTCAACGGCGATTACCTCTCCGGTGCCATCCATATGATCGATGCCATCCTGACTGCTTTTTGTATCGCGGTCGGTGTCGGTACCGTTATGACGATTTATCATCTGCTGATGGGAGGAGCATTATTATGATAGTGGTTCAGTTTGTTGTCAGTTTGATGGCAACTTTATCCTTTGCCGTTCTATTTTCGGCACCCAAAAAAGAATTATTTTTCTGTGGACTGACCGGTGCGGTCGGTTGGATCGTTTATCTGATCTTTTTAGATCATAATGCGAGTATTCCCATCGCAAATCTGATCGCAACATTCGCCCTTACCCTGATCTCAAGGGTGATCGCCTCGGTACGAAAAAATCCGGTGACCCTTTATCTGATCACCGGCATCTTTCCGATCGTTCCCGGAGCGGGAATCTATTACACGTCCTATTATTTTATTATGAACGATATGGAGCAGTTTTCCAATTACGGCATGCAGACCATCAAGGTTGCAGGTGCCATCGTTCTTGGGACCGTCTTCGGTTTTGCCCTGCCCCAGGCATGGTTTAACGCATTAGGGAAACGCCGCGATCTGCGGCGGTAGCTCCCTGCCTTTCGCATTCATCTCCCGAAATTTTATTTAAAAAGGCTGAAAATTGCACCAGATCTGCCAGTTCATCTGCGAGCGTGCCGCCACAGAAAAATATCTCTACTTATTCTTTTCTGTATCTGAGCGGAGGCACACCATACGTCTTTTTAAAGCTTCTGATAAAATAGCTCACATTCTGGTATCCGCTCTGCATTGCTATTTCTGTAACAGGAAGTGTCGTATCCTGCAGCAGCTGCCTGGCATATTCTAATCGCAGATGATTTACATACTGTGACAGGGTAATATGAAAATGCTCCTTAAAATATCTGGATATATATTTTTCTGATAGATGGAACTGCGCACCAAACTTATTGAGTGATATCTTCGTCGTGAAATTTTGTTGTATATATGAGATCATCTCTTTTTCCATCATAGTTCTGCCATTCGTATCATTATTAATGATAAAGTCCTTCTGCCACATTCTTTGTATAAATTGTAACAGTTTCATTTTTGTCTCGATCTGTGCATCTAACTTTTGTTTATTGTTATTATTTTTCATGGAATAAATGTCGATCAGGCTCTCACATATATCCTTTATTACATCCCCAATCTGTGGCATTATCATATATTTACCATTATTCAAAGGTTCCACTATCGTATCATCATATAAATCATCAATCTGGAATGCTATATATCTGAGTGGGAAAAGAAAGGTATAGTAATCCACATCTCCTGTTTGTGAACCCATAAAATGCAGATTTCCCGGTGACACAACAAAGGCTTCTCCTGAATTTCCAACATAACTCTCTCCTGATATATTTACATTCAGGAAACCTGTTTTTACATATATAATTTCAAGTTCATTATGCCAGTGTACCGGTATCTGAAAGGCACGACCCACATCTTTTATATGATAAATGCTAAATGGATCCTCTTTCGTACCATGTGGTCTGTTTTCCTTTAATTCAAAGTACATTCTATGCTCCTATGACTCCAAAAGACTCTTATTTTTCCATTTCCCGCTCTTCCATCTAAGTACCATTCCTACAGCTCTTGCACACTCATCACCTGCCATCGCAATATATGCTCCCACTGCCAAAAGCCCTAAATGGATTCCAAGAAAATACGTGCCGCCCACTGCAAACAGGTACATAAATATCGCCCCCATTACAACAGGGAAAAGTGCATCCCCACTGGTCTTTAGTGCCTGTCCATACACCAGATTGGTCACACGTCCAAATTCAAGAAAGATATCCACGATCAGAAGCTTTTCTACCAGTTTTATCATCTGCACATCATCCGTAAATATGTGGATGATAAATTGTCCGAGCACAGCAAAGGTCACAGAAAAACAGGTTGCTGTTATAAGTCCATATATGACAGCCTTGCGTGTACCCTTATCGCACTCATCATATTCCTTTGCGCCAATTCTCCATCCCGTCATAATGGCATTTGCCTGGGCAAACGCAGCTCCAACACAATATGAAAAATTCGCTATCTGCATCGTATAAGAGCGGGCTGCCACATTCATTCCATTTGCATCCATCTGGTTCATAAAGCGAACTATGAGTGTCATTGCCACATTATAAAGTGCCGTCTCACAGGCTGATGGGAAGCCTATTTTTATGATCTGTCCAAGTATCTTTCCTGCGGACATACGCTCCGGACTTTGCTTTGCCTTGATAAGCACAGCTCCCATAGCTGCTACAATAATCAAGTTTACCACTCGTGAGATCACTGTGGCAACAGCTACTCCCATTACCCCCCAGTTAAGCACAAACAGGAATACCGAGTTAAGCACTATATTAAGTACGTTTCCAACGATCGTTCCGATCAGTGAATGTTTCGTGTATCCAAATACTCTCAGATAACTGGAAAAAATAGGGATAAGTGCATTTAAAAAGCAGGCACCGCCTACAATCTTAAGGTATATCTCTGCCGGCTCCTGTAATGCCGGTGCAATGCTTACTATCCGGAGTATCTTCCCTGAAAATGCAGCCAGGAAAACAGACATAAGTATTCCAATCACGGCATTAAATGCCAGCCCAAGCTGTCTTGCCTGATATGCGATCCCAGTTCTTCCAGCCCCGATATTTTGTGTCATGACTGCCACCATTCCCGAAGATATCACCCCGAACATAATGATAAAGACACCTATGTATGTATTTGCTGTACCTACTGCTCCAACTGCCTGATCACTGACTGACGATAACATCAATGTATCGACCATTCCGGATAACATATAAAATAGTGTCTCAAAGCATATCGGAACAAATAATTGTGTTAATGTTTTTCTCTCAGCTGCCATGTGTATTCTCCTCATATATCCAATATAACATATATCAATAATACGCCATAGCTGTCACTTTTTCTTGTATTATATCCTGCAAAAATTGCACTTTTTCTACTTTCTCCTCAACTTAAACTTTCCACTTTGTTCTTTTTTATTTTCTTTAAAAATACATATCCCACCAGGCACGCGATAAACTCTGTGATCGGAAATGCCCACCAGATCAGCGAAACTCCCATCTGACCATTTCTGACAAAGATGGAAAAAATTCCTGCTAACGGCAATATGAGTACAAGCTGTCTGAGCAGTGAGATCACCAGTGACTCGATACCGCCTTCCAATGCCTGATAGATACCCTGATATGCCACATTGATTCCTGCAAAAATAAAACTGATTGAGATGATCCTCATGGCACTGATAAAATATTCTCTGGACTGTCCTGCATTAAATAAAGTCGCAAATGCACCCGGAAAAATTTCTGTAATCAGAATCCCAAAGAGCATCAACACTGCTGTATCAATGAGGCCATATCTGATCCCGTCTTTGATCCTCTTTTTGCTTCCCATTCCATATGCAAAAGCTATGATCGGTGTGATCGCATCCCTAAGGCCAAAGGCAAGGAACAATACAAACTGCTGTACTTTATAAAACAATCCATATGCAGTCTGTGCCGATGGACTGAACTTCAAAATCAGATTCATCACATATACCATGATAGACATAAGCGCCTGTGCAATGATCGCCGGAAGTCCGATCGCATAGATTTCTTTTATCGTTCTTGCATCCGGTTTCATGTATTTCACACCATGCTCAAATTCCTTATTTAATTTCAGATGAAAAATAAATAACAATGCTGCAGATACCACCTGTCCGATTACCGTTGCATACGCAGCACCTTTTACTCCCATTTCAGGAACAGGTCCAATACCATAAATCATAATAGGATCAAGAACAATATTCACCACTGCGCCTACTACCTGACCGATCGTAGAATACAGGGAACGTCCTGTTGCCTGTAAGAGTTTTTCAAATAATGAAAAGGAAATAATTCCAAATGAAATCACACAGCATATTCTTAAGTAGTCTGTTCCCATTGATATAACTTCAGGGTCAATGGTCTGTGATGAAATATATGCTCTTACTCCGAAAATTCCAAACAACAGGCACACCGCATAAATAATCACCCCAAGAAATACGCTGTTTCCTGCCACCTTTGCAGCCTTTTTACGATCTCCCTGTCCAAGTGTTCTTGCCAGAAGTGCATTTGTTCCCACACCTGTTCCGATTCCAACTGCTACCATGAGCATCTGAACTGGAAACACCAGTGTAAGTGCATTAAGTGCCGCCTCACTTCCTGATCTCATGTTTCCAACAAAGGCACTGTCTACAATGTTATAAACCGCCTGCAATGCCATAGATAAGATCATCGGTATTCCCATCTGAACCATGAGCTTACTTACCGGCATCTCCTTCATTTTGTTGCTTTTTTCCATTTTAATTCTCCTCATATGATAATTTTAAAAACAAAAAAACGAGCAGCAAAACTGGATTTACGCTAGTTTGCTACTCGTTCGAAAATTATTATATTTCTGATTTAAAAAAAAGTCAAATGCAAAAAATCTTTTTTACACTGCAAATCCGGAAAATGACAGCTCCGTGCCATCCGCAACCCTGCTGCAAATATTGACTGCTCTTCCCATCACCCCGGAAAACTCGTCATCTTTCGTGATCACTTTCATATAGGTGTGCTCCTGATTGATCTCAACGCTCTCCACATCCTCGATCTCTCTCATCTCACGTTCCACTTCTTCTGCCTGTGCCTCTGTCAGCTTTTTTGACAAATGATAATATCTTCCCATCATGACCTCCATTTCCGGACGTTCGCATCGTCCGTCTAATATAACATTGGTTAGTCTTTTCTAATCATCTATATTATACCTCTGCCTGACAGAAATGGCGCACCTGTAAGTGAGATTATTTATCATCAGACGTTTTTTTCTCGTCCAGCATCTCTTCCATGGTATGCCAGCCGAGCACCGCACATTTTACACGGGCAGGCATATGTGAAATGTCCTGAAGAGAAGATGCTTCTTCTAACTGTTCGATCTCCTCGGGTGTCGCCTCGCCGTGGATCATTTTCAGGAAAAGATCCGAGAGCTTTAATGCCTCCTCTTTTGTCTTTCCAATGATAAGGTCTAACATCATATCTGCGGAAGCCTGTGAGACGGCGCATCCGCTTCCCGCAAACGCTCCATCTGTGATCTTTCCATCCTCCACTTTAAGCTGGAGGACAATGTCATCCCCACAACTTGGATTGACCCCCTCCAACGCAAGGTTTGCATCCTTTAAAACCTGCTTGTGCAAAGGATGCAGGTTGTGCTCCGTCAGAATCGTATTGTAAAAACTTCTACTCTCCATATCCCATCCTCCTTCGAACGCCTGCGAGACAATCTAAGAAACGCTCGATATCTTTTTCGTCATTATAAAATGCAAGACTGGCGCGCGCAGATGCCAGTACACCGAGATGTTTTAACAAGGGCTGTGCACAGTGGTGTCCTGCGCGGACGGCGATCTGGCTGTCATCTAAAATAGAAGCAATGTCGTGCGGATGCACCCCATCGATCACAAAACTTAAGATACCGCCATGTTCCTCTGGTCTTGTACTTCCTAAAATGTGCACATATGGAATCTGGCTCATACCGTCAAACAACATTTTGGTGAGTTCTGCCTCTCTCTTTTGGATCGTTTTTATGCCGATCTCTTTCCTATAATCAATCGCAGCGGCAAGTCCGACGGCTCCGGCTCCGTTGACCGTTCCTGCCTCAAATTTATGCGGAAGCTCAGCGTAAGTTGCACCCTCTCTTGTCACAGTCTCGATCATCTCCCCGCCGGTCAAAAATGGCGGCATTTCTTCCAACAGTTTTTCTTTTCCATAGAGCACGCCGATGCCCATCGGTGCCATCATCTTGTGTCCGGAAAATGCCAGAAAATCTGCATCCAGTGCCGTGACATCCACCGTTTCATGTAAAACTGCCTGCGCAGCATCCACCAGCACCACACCGCCTTTTTCATGCACCAGCTTTATGATCTTTTCGACCGGATTTCGTCTGCCGAGCACATTCGAAACCAATCCTACCGCTGCAAATTTTGTCTTTTCATTGATCGCATTTTTGATCGCTTCATCTTTATTTCATCCTTCCTTTCACTGCTATTTATGCTGGCACCCTGTGTTCTTCTTTTAACCATTCTACTTCATCATAAATTGTCTCAGCAAATGGTCTTGTCCGGTAACCCAGTTCTCTCTTTGCTTTGCTGCTGTCATATGCATTATTTCGCACTAAGTTGTATAGCATTAATTCAGTTATCAATGGATCCTTGTTTGTCAGTTTTCCAATTGTCTCACTTACTTTTACAATGATCCTTGTCAATGGCATTGGAAGAATTATTTTCGCCATTTTCACACCACTTGCATGACTGATATGAGCAAACATATCTTTCATCCAGACAACATCATTGCCCAATATATAGCCTTCTCCAATTTTCCCCCTATCTACCGCAGCTATTGTTCCTGCTGCTAAATCCCTTACATCTACTGAATTGAACGAACCCGGAAATCCAACCTTATTTCCCCCATTACAATACTGTTCAATAAAAGTCGATACCGGTCCACCGGCATAATCATTCGGTCCACATATACCTGTAGGGTATACTATGCATGCCTTTAATCCTTTTTCTTTTACTGCATCAAATACTAACTGTGTTGCCATGGCTTTTGTTTTTCCGTAATATCCAACTATTTTATCCAAATCAAATTTTTCCGGCTCTCTCATAAGCTGCCCGTGCGGAAGCTCTGCCACCGTTCCTGTCGAACTGACATATACAAGTTTTTCCACGTTTTTTTCAAGCAGAAATCAATAATATTTTGCGTTCCCTCAACATTAACCCGATACACTAATTTACTTGGTTCTTCCTTTAAATACACAATACTTGCGCAGTGAATACAGACAACCTGTTCCTTTTCCACATCAAAAAATTTTTCCAAAGAGGTCTTATCTGTCAAGTCACCATATACGATTTCTACTCCTTTTGGAATGTGCCTTACAGCCTTATCCCCTTTCAGTACAAGTCCCCGCACTCGGCACCCTTTTTCAACTAACTGCTTGGCAATATTATTTCCAAGAAACCCAGCCACACCTGTCAATAAATAGACTCTGCCATCCTCCATCCTGATGATCCTCCTTCTTTCCTGTTCTCTGCATACCTTAACAAAGGAAGATAAACGCAACATAAACTTTTTTAAATTATTTTAAAAAATAATAGTAACAGAGGTTCCCTTTCCCAATATACTTTCCACCCGTATATTTCCCCCGCTAAGTTCCACAATGCGCTTGACGATAGGCAGTCCCATACCAAATCCACTGGTTTCGTGGGACGCATCCCCCTGATAATAACGTTCGAACAAATGCAGCTTTGTCTGTTCATCCATCCCCTGGCCCTCATCCTTCACAATAATCCGAAGTTCATCCGCCGTAACCTTTCCTTCTATAAAGACGCAAGTTTCTTCTGATGAATATTTTCTGGCATTATCCAAAAGATTTACCCAGACCTCCTTCATTAATTCCTCATTGCCATAGAATTTCATTTCTGGCAGTCTGGCTTCAAGCTGAATATTTTTTTCTTCAAAAGATGGCAGTAGAAGTATCGCGCAGTCACGAATTTGAGAATCAAGCCGAAACTCTTCTTTTTTCCGAAGCACTTCCATATGATCCAGTTTTGATAACAGCAGCGTATTTTGTGATAACTGCGCCAGTCTCCCGGCTTCCCCTGCCATGACATTCAGATATTCTTTTTCCTCTTCTCTTGGGATTTCATTATTCAGCAGATATTCCGCCATTCCCTTTATTGAGTGGATCGGTGTCTTAAATTCATGTGAAAAATCTTTCATAAATTGTTTCTGCTGCTCATCTGCATTTTTTAGTTCTTTTACCATCTGGTTAAAATTCTCATATATGACTTTATATTCACCAGAATTTTTCAGTGAAATCTCCACATCTAATTTTCCGTTTGCCACATCCTCCATTCCATTTAAAAGTTTTTCCATTCTGTGGTACAACATTATTGAAATTATCGCAATTACTACTCCACATAAAGATCCCATAATCTGATAAATTGCCACACTCGAGATAAACACATTGTCAATTGCATGACCGTAATAATAATACCTGACCGCCATTGTAAGCAAATATGACACAACGGAAAAAAAAGTGACAATAAACGCTAATACGATTGCCCAGCGAATGGTTCCTATTTTTTTCTTTCTTTTTGCTCCATTACTCATTCAGTTCTCCTCTGTATCCCAATCCACGAATCGTAACGATTTCAAATTCTTTCCAATCTGCAAATTTCTTTCTCAAACGATTGATATGTGTTCTTATAGTTGTCTCATCTGAATTTGAATCATATCCCCAGATATCATCTAAAATCTGAGATACCGTAAAAATTTTATTTGGGTATGAAAGCAATTTAAAAAGTAATTCAAATTCCTTTTTCGGCAATGTTATCTTCTCTTCCCCTCTTACTACCATGTTGAAATCCTCACTGATCACCACATCTCCAATGATAATCTGTTTCTCATTGCTTATCTTTGTCCTCCGAAGCAATGCTCTTATCCGCCACTGTAATTCCTCATAGTTAACCGGCTTCGTCATATAATCATCAATTCCAATGGAAAATCCTGTTTTTTTGTCCTGCCATTCTTTTTTTGCTGTTAAAAAAAGAACCGGTGTGATCTTATCCATCACCCGAAACTGCTCCACAAATTCATATCCATTCATCTTTGGCATCATAACATCTGCAATGATCAAATCTACTGACTGATGTTCCAACAGCTCCATTGCTTCCATTCCATTCGATGCTTCTACTACCTGATATTCGTTTCTTAAATGCAGTTTTGTCACCAATCTTACACTACTATCATCTTCAATAATCAATACCGTCACCATATTCTCTCCTGTAAAGCAAAACTTGGCACCAGAAATATCTGATACCAAGTTTCCCATTCCGTTATTTTATCATTTACAATGAATATCTTCCCGAATCCAGAACTTTTCTTCTTCCATCCGGTAAAATTACCTCTGCATGTGTGTTTGATGGAATTTCAAACTCATATGTAACCTTATTACCATCATATTTCCATCCACTTACAATTCTGCCATATGGCGACTGATATAAAGCCTTCGCATAGCCCAGGGATTTATCAGGATGCGGACAGATTCTGATTTTTCCATCTGAAATCTGTATTCCGCATACGCCATCCAGGATCCATCCACATATTGCGCCATAAGAATAATGGTTTAATGAAGCCTTTACCTCGCCCTTTTCATTAATACCATCCCATGTTTCCCAGATCGTTGTAGCTCCTTTTTTCACCTCATAAAGCCAGCCCGGTCTTGTATCCTGCAGCAACAGCTTATATGCAGTATCCTCATATCCGTAATCACACAGTACTCTTGTCAGATTCTGGGTAGATAAAAATCCGGTATTTAAATGATAGCCACATTTCTTTACCAGTTCATCCAGATCGGCCGCTGCTTTTTTTGCTTCCTCTTTCTCCAAAAGTCCAAACGCAAGTGCCCTCACGTAGTCAGCCTGTCTGTCTGAGGATATCTTTCCATCCTCCGTTGCTATAAAACGCCATGCCTTCTTTGCCATCTCCGCTGTTTTACTGTAATAAGCGGCGTCATCTTCTTTTCCGAGAATAACTGCGATCTCTGCCAACATCCGTCCTGAATATGCAAAAAATGCTGTGGCAACCTTGCCCTGTGGTGTGCGCATAGCGGAAGTACTTTCCACATCAGGCTCGCACCATTCACCATAGTCGATTCCTGTTTCTATCGTATATCTGCGGTATGGATTTCTCTTAAACCTCTTTACAGGATTCACAGGCAGCTTTTTTGCACGCTCTTCAAGAAATGCATACCACTTCTTCATCATCTCATAATTTTCGGATAAAATCCTTGTATCACCATACCGACTGTACATCTCATATGGAACAATGATGCATGCATCCCCCCAGCCTACGGAACCGGCAAGAAGTCCCGAGAAAAAAGACGGATTGTTATTCTTTGGTGCAATATTTGCAATTTTTCCATCATCAAACTGGGATACTCTGCACTCTGCGAGCCATTTCCGCATTACCGGGTAAGCATCCATAAGATACAGTCCTGTATGGGCAAATACTCCCATATCCCCTGTCCAGGCAGCACGCTCTCTCGTGGGACAGTCGGTAGGGACATCACAAAAGTTCGATTTCTGACTCCAGATACTGTTTTGCACTAATCTGTTAATATCTTCATTTCCACACGTAAAAGTTATCAGTGTATCCATCTTTGAATATACTGCAATTGCAGTAAATGATGCATCCGAGAGATCAATCCCGGTATCGACCTTCGCATATCGGAAACCCCATATAGAGAACTTTGTCTTATAGTGATTTTCTCCCTCTGCACATGTATATACAATCTGCTGCTTCGTGCCGCCTTCTTTATGTCGTTTTCTGTCCTGAAAATTTTTCTGCGTAAAATTTCCATTTTCATCTAAAGTCTCTCCATGTGTCAGGACAATCGTATCTCCCTCATGTGCATGAAGTGTAAACTCTACATATCCTGCAAGATTCTGTCCATAATCTATCACCGTCTCCCCGTTTGGTGTCGTTATAATCTTCCCCTTAAAATGCTCCATTTCACATACCGGAACACAATCAGAACATATCAGCTGATCAAAGGAAAAATCTTCCACCTTTACCGCATGGTACCCTGACACCACAGCCAGTCTTACATCAACAACCTCTCCCTGCTGCATGTCGTTTTCACGTATAGAGCCATTTTGTGATGCCTCCCAGTTCTCATCAGAAACACAGACTGCCACTCCATCTATCTCAAGCTGAAACAGCAGAGCAATATCTGTGCCGTAAATATTCCTGTCTCCATCTACTCCTGAGACACTTCTGTACCAGCCATCACCAAGGATCACTTCCACTTCATTTCTGCCCTCACATAAAAGCCCTGACACATCATAGGTCTGATATGCAAGCCTCTTATCATAATTATAGCTGCCCGGTGCAAGCACAAAATCGCCAACTCTTTTTCCATTCATCCAGATTTCATATAAACCATGGGCAGTTACATACAATCTTGCATTTTTGTTCAGACTTTCCGCCTCACATTGAAAGGTTGTTCTTAAATAACTTGCTGGTTTGTGCGCTTCCGGTTCACATTCAAGCTCTGGATTTATCCATTTTGCTTTCCAGTCCGACTTATCTAACAGACCCATTTCAAAAAAAGCTTCCTCGCTCCACTCACCAGCTTCATCCTTTTCGTCCCATAGACGTATCTTCCAGAATATACGCTGTCTGCTTTTTAGCTCCAAAAGACAACTTGCATGCATGCAATCGGACTCTACCCGGCTGCTGTCCCAAACCACACCATTTTCATCCATAGCCACGATCTCATATGCGGTCTGTCTCTTGCCGGCTGCACAGTTCCATGACAGATATGGTTCTCTGATATCTATTCCTACTGGATTTGTCATATGTTCTGTTTTTAAATTAATTGCTCGCATAATTTTTCCTCTGGTATATTTAAACTGTTCCAACGTGTTCATTCAGAAATTTGGCAGATGCCTCAAATGATTTTATTGGCGACTTATCTATCCAGTTTTTGTGACTTTCCAACACTATCGCTTCCACGCCAAATGACAATGCTTGCCCACATAAGGCTTCAAGGTTCATGTTGCCATATCCAAGTTCACAGCTGTCTGACTTAAGAATCGGTGTCATCATCGGCTTTATAAGTTTTGTACCCCTGTCATTAATATGGTACAGCTTCATTCTGCTGCCCAGCATTTTCATAACGTCCAGCGCACACACACCAGCCTCTGTCGGCCAGTAGGAATCAAACTCAAACCCTACATACTCCGGGTCTGTATTTGCGATGATATATTCATACGCATTCTGTCTGCCATCCACCTTCTGAAATTCATAATTATGATTGTGATATAAGAGACTGATACCCTCTGTTTTCAGTTTTTTTCCGGCTTCATTGAGCCTTTTACACAAGTCTGTAACCTGCGTTTTATTGCGGTAATCAAAGCGGTACATTCCTGTGATAACAACATTTGTGGTATTGTATTTCTCTGCTTCCCGCACTGTTTCGGCAAGCTCTCTTTCTATACCACCTAAGTCCTTATGCAGACTGACAACAGAAAGTCCTGCCTCTTTCACCAGCTTTGCCCAGTCAAGATTACCTCCTTTTCCTGTAGGCATGCCCGCAGCCTTTGTGAGCATCCGCACCATAAATGGGGTAGGATTAACCATAAAACTGTTTAATTCGATTCCATTGTACCCGGCATTTACCATTGCCTGTAATGTTTCTCTTGCCTTTGCTTCACTGCCTGTCACTGTTCCCAGCATAATCTGTTGTACTGCTTTGATCGCCATGAATTTTCTCCCTGTCTTTCTTAATCTTACAAACTTTCTACAAACTGAATCTGACCTTCAGTAATTCCATTTTCGTTAAATGAGTCCACCCTCACATAATAGGATTTTCCCTCAACAAGAGCTCCTATTCTCTTTTTTGTATCATATGTCAGATAGCTGTGATACAGCTTATCCGGTTCAAGTCCCCAGAGGATATTATATCCTGTAGTATCATCTGCAGCTTCTTTCTCCTGTAAATTAATTACAACCTCCATGTCTATTCCAGAAATTCTTTCAGCTTCGTATGAGGCCTGTTCCGGCAAGTCACCTTTACCTTTACCAAACACTCTGAGTCCACTGATACACGGTCTTTGCTCGTAAGGCACTTTCATGTTTGACAGTTTTAGATAGCGAACCTCTATGCCGTTCTCATACATCAAGAAATCATGGCTCAAATCCGTGTCAGCTTTCGTCTTGTCTTCTAACACAAAGAAATGTTCTCCATCCACAGACCCCTCTAAAAGGTACTGGATAACAATATCCGCTTCCTCTATATATCTCGCCTGCGTTGTCCCCCTAATCTGTCCTGGAACAGGGATTCGTATGTCGTCATCTGCAAAATTAATCTGAATGGCATGCACATCCATAGCTTTTCCCAAATCCATCATAAGCCACTCTTGTCGATCAGATGACAAAGCCTGCCACCAGTTTTGCACGTTTTCATTAGCTGCAAGCTGTGGTACATGCCCCTCTGTACATGATGATGCTGTCATTTTCTTATTATATGATAAGAGCATCCAGTCTGGATTTGCCCATATATCCTGTTCTTTTTCATCAGACACGCCAATCGGCCAATCTCCATATCTCTGATTACAGCACAGCTCACCTTCCTCATCATATGCAGCCTTCCAAATGCCGACTCTTCTCTCAAAATCATGGTTTACGCTGATTCGCATCGTAGCTGCATGCCACAGATTTCCCTTATAATCCTCCATAGTTGAACCATGACCAGCTCCTGGCATAAATCCTCCCGGGTGATATGAGTATGGATTATTTTTTGCCGGTACAAATGGACCAAGCGGGCTGTCTGAAATATATACCCCATCTCCATATGTATTATACTGTGTACCAGCAAAAGCATACTGCAAATAATATCTGCCATCATGCTTATCCATCCATGCGCCCTCAACATATGGCTTATTTGTAAACATCCCTTTAATCATAGGAATATACATGGCCGGGATCTGCTCTATAGGAGTGCCTTGTGACTTTATAAAATTTTCAAAGTAAGCTTCTACCTCTTCCTCTGAGCGTGGGAGCTTGCTATTATCATCACCGACTCTCTCATATCCATACTTTTCAGGATTAGCATATATAAGCTCTTTTTTCTCTCCCTTGGGTTTCATTTTCTGAGGGTCAAGCTCCACTCCCCAGATAGGAGTCTCATTGGAGCATCCCCAATAGAAATAAACTCTTCCATCATCATCCACAAACATATTAGGATCCCAAAAATCAAATGTACCTTCTATTTTCTCATATGGTCCATTTAATATATCCTTTGTGCGGTATCTGTCACACTTTTCTCCTTTTTTTGAGGCACAAAAATATACGTACTCTCCCATCACACGCACATCTGGTGCATAATCATACAATGGTAGTTTAGATGGCAATCTGTGATTTTCCCAATTTACCAGATCATCAGAAACCCATACACCAAGCGTCATCGATGCAAATATATAATATCTGCCTTTAAAGGTTATCATTGACGGATCTGCAGCCTCCCGGCAAATGGAAATTCTGTTTTTTCTCTGATCCGCATTGAACTGATATCTGTAATTTATATTTACTGGATTACAATAATATTTCATGTATTTCCTCCAAAATTACAATTGCCCAAGAACATAGAGACTCTTTTTGGGCATACGCTTCATGGTTGCTCTGTCTACTGCTATAAGACCAAACTTCATTGAAAAGCCCTTCTGCCACTCAAAATTGTCCATTAGTGACCAGTGGCAGTACCCTATCACTGGTATATAATCAGCGATGCATGCAGCCACTCCCTTTGTTGCCTCATCAATAAATGCAACTCTTCTGGTATCATCCTCTGTTGCTATGCCATTCTCTGTAACCATGATCGGCATATCTTTTTTTCCAGCATTTGTAAACTCATCATGTACTCTTCTGATGACATGTTCCAATGCCTGTGGATAAAATTCATAATCCATCTGGGTAGTCTCAGCTCCCTTAGGAACCGGACAAATTCCATCTGCTCCGATAAGGCTTCTGGTGTAGTTTTGAAGTCCGAAAAAGTCATCATCTTTTATGTATGGCAGGTAATGCACAAATTCTTCCTCCCACTCATGCTTTGCCACTTCTTCTCCACCATCCACAGCCTGAATGTCATGAAGAGACAGCGATAATCCTATCAAAAGCTTTGGATCAACCTTCTTCATCGCATCCCTTGCTGCCTGATGTGCACGCATTACAAGGATATCTCCCTCTGGGGTTCTTGCACTGACAAAATTTTGTGGTTTATTTGTCCCGAATACTTTTTTGTTTTCAAATCTCTGCCAGAACATGTTTTTAAGCATTTTATTAAAATTCATACCGATCTGAGCGGTGCCTTCCATGTCCTTATCTTTTTTATTTTTTCCTTCCTTGCGCTTTGCCATCATCTGACGCTTATAGCGCTCTGCGATCGCAGCCACCTGAAGTCCCATATTTGCTTCATTGATTGTGATGACGTAATACATGAGGTCTCCAAGCTTTTCTGCTACGTATGCACAGTATCTTGCAAAATATTTTACAGTTGCCTCACTTTCCCATCCACCTTTTTGTATCAGCCATACAGGTGATGTAAAATGCATCATGGTGACAACCGGCTCTACCCCATTACCCCTACAGCATTTGAGTACTTTTCTGTAATGCTCTATTTCTGCCTCATCAAATTTACCCTCTTCCGGCTCTATACGCGCCCACTCTATTGAAAAACGATATGTGTTAAGACCGGCCTCAGCCATAAGGCGTATATCCTCCTCATACCGGTTATAGTGGTCAACTGCATTTAACGAAGGTTCATTGAAATTTGTATGCTTCAAATGCTCCATAGCCCAATAATCACTGTGTATATTGTTGCCCTCTACCTGATGTGCTGCTGTTGACGCACCAATCATAAATTTATCTGGAAATCTGCTCATTTTATCTGACCTCATTTTCCTTACTTCTTTTTGATTCTTCCAAGTGCTGCTGCAAGCATCTTTGCCTGCTCTCCCTCTGCATCGATTCCTCCCTGTGCCAAGAGCTTCTTTAGCGGCTGTCTGGCAATCATAGCCATCATTGCCTTTGGTATCTTTACATTTTTTCCCATGCCACCAGCCACTGATCCCTGCATCTGCTTCATCATCTGATCAAGAAGTGCCGCACCCTCCGGTGTTGCCTGTATCTCTGCCATTGTGCTGTTTAATGAGAGATACTCTCCCTCCCCGCCTGCCGGCTCTTTCTCTGTCTTTTCAAACCAGTTGCGGACCTTTGTGGCATCCATAAAATATGCTGGATTTGGTTCGCTGACCTTTTTGATTGTCATTTCATCGCTTAATGCTTCATCATCCATACAAACTACTTTTACAGCATGTTCGCCACTAATTGGTACTTCAAACTTGAAGATATGCTCACCTTCCTGCTCTTCAAAGAGTTTTCCATCCACATAAAGGGCTATCCGTTTCTGGTTAGAGTAAACCTTAATCTCTGTAACTGGTTCTATACGGTCTGCATATCTTCTGCCACAAAGATGAACAAATGGTTCATCGCTCCACCATGCCTTGTAGATATAAAAGGCATCCTTTTTCTCTTTTCTGTCAAAGGTAATAAGCCCCTTGTGATTTTTCCCAGGATCGCCCGCCTCATCTCGTCCTGCAGCGGCAAATTCAAACATATTCCACACATAGGTGCCCCACAGGTATGGTCTTTTGGAAATCATCTCAAGCATATGCTCATGATACACTGCCATATAGCTTTCTGTATAATCCCCTTTCTGCGGCTTTGGTGACTGCAATGTAATTACAGAATCTGCACCATACTCAGTCAGTCCGATCACTGTATCCGGATGTTCTTTGTGGAACTGGTCAAAAAATACATCATTATCCTCTAACTCCCCCACATACCATCCATAATAGAGATTATAACCCCTGATATCAGGAAGGCTTACAAGTGGACTGTCTGTCTCAAGCATAAACAGATTTGCCATTGCAGATACCCGGCTCTTATCCATTCTGTGAATCAGATTGTTTAATATTCTATGATTTTCTAACAGATCCTCTGTCACACCCTGCAAAGATATCTCATTTGAGATAGCCCAGCAAATAACGGAAGCATGATTATAGTTTTGAACAATAAGCTCCTTCATCTGTGAGATTGTGTTTTCTCTTCCACCATCCATATGTACTGTAATATATGGTATCTCAGCCCATGCTACAATTCCTTTTTCATCACACAAATCATAGAAATACTGATCATGCTGATAATGCGCAAGCCGGATGGAGTTCGCTCCCACTGATAATATCAGCTCCATATCTTCCTCATGCATCTCTTTTGTGAGTGCATTTCCAACACCAAACCTGTCCTGATGACGGGATACACCCCTGAGAGGATAGTTTTTTCCATTCAGGAAAAATCCTTTTTCTGGATCAAAGTAATAGCTTCTGCATCCAAATTTTGTTGTAACTTCATCTATTGCCCCGCCATTTTTCTTAAGCTCTGCTTTCGCTGTGTATAAAAATGGATCCTGTAATCCATTCCACAGGTGTGGATTATCAATAATAATCGTTCCGGTAAAATGTTTGATTTCACCAAGTGCGCTCTCATCATACAGTGTCTGTGTATCATCAGCCGGAATATTCAGCGTTACACTCCGTGGATCCGAATCACCATTTACTAAGACACTGACCTCATCTGCATCACCACATATATATGCATCAAATCTAATTTCTGCTCTGCCATCCTCTTTCATTTCAGGTGTCACATAAAAGCCTTTTCCACCATAATACCCCAGATCAAAATGACTCTCTGGCACTGTAATGAGCTTCACATCTCTGTATAATCCACCATAAAATGTAAAATCCGCTTTCTGAGGGTATACATGGTCATTTGGTGAATTATCGACCTTAATTTGAAGTTCATTTTCATTCAAAAGTTCATGTGTCAGGTTTACCCGATAGGTAGAGTAGCCTCCGTCATGTGATGCAAGTAATTTTCCATTTAAACTTACCTTTGATGATGAGTTTGCTCCGTTCAACTCAAGGTATAGCTGTTCTCCCGCCTCAAGTTCTGGTCTGCTGAATTTCTTTGTATAAGTGCATTCTCCTCTGTAATAATCAGATGCGCTCTGTCCGTCTACTGCATTCCAGGTATGTGGAAGAGTCACTTTTTCAGTAACGCCCTCCTTTTCAAATATGTAATTATCATTAAATAAAACTGTTTTTCTCATATTACACATATTCCTCTATCGTTTTTTCCTTCATTTCTTTTTTCTTTGTCTCAATTCGCTTCTGTACTTCAACCATTTCCTCTTTTGTAAGATTACAATTCTTCATAGCTATAAGTGTTACAAGCCATCCGATTAAGGGTAATCCATAGTATACTACCATTGTTACCACAAAAATAGGGGTTGTAAGTGGCTCATTTGGCTGAGGCATACTGTTTGTATACCCAATAACTGCAACTGCTCCTGTAGCGATTAATGCTGATAATGAAGAAATCAGCTTGTCTATTAAACTATATGTTCCTGTAATGACAGCTGGTACATATCTGCCACTTCTGTCAAGCTCATAGTCTACAATATCTGCCATAAATGATACATCTGCTGTTGTAACGCACATTTTTGCTCCGTTTAATACAAGTGTAAATACCACATATGCAATCATTGTAAATCCAAAAGAAGCGATTGTATGCGGATCTATTACAGCAAAGAAAACAAATGTAATTGTTGCAACTACCATACAGATTTTTGTCCATGTCACAATTGCATTTTTGCTTCCATATTTTCCTGCATATCTGGCTCCAAAGCCCGCAAATACAATTGATGGGAGCATACTTATAACAGAAAGCATTGTGGCAAGACTCATGTCTCCAATGACAATTCCAAAGAGCATCGTAGTGATTACTGCCTGTGATGCTGTCTGTTGCGCTATCTTGTCAGATGCCTGAGCTGCAATATATGCCTGCAATGGTTTATTTCCCTTTAATACCTCAAGCATATCCTTAACCTTTAGTGGCTCCTGCTTCTTGATGCCCAGGTAATACTCAGGTTTGTCATAGGCTGAGATACCAATGCAGACAAGTATTGTACCGATTGCCGCCACCAGCATACATACACGTACTGCTGCTGACAGGAAGCCCTGATTGTATGTACCACCGAACTTAGGAAGTAATACCATGTTGAGCACAACTGTCATAATCATAGGTACTAAATAGTTAAATGCTGTCTGCCATACTCCGATTGTAGGTCGCTGTTTTGGATCATTTGTCATAATTGCCGGTAATGTCTGTGCTGTTATGTTTGTAACAGTGTATCCAATTACATAGATGACATAAAGCAATGTAAATACAACAATTCCATGTCCCTTTGATGAAAATGCATCAAACATTGCAACGAGCGCAATTGCTTCGATAACAAAACCTCCGATGAGAAGCACTCTGAGTCTTCCAAATTTTGTGTTTACCTTATCATAGATAAGTGCCAAAATCGGGTCTGTTATTCCATCAAAAATACGTGTACATGTCAGAATGATTCCAACAATAGCCGTTGAAATTCCATATCCAACGCTGGCACTATAGCTTGCCATTCCGATTAATGAGTATACTGACATTCCTACCATTGCATTACATGAATACAAAATAATCTGCCATAGCTTTGCACGACGGTATTGTACCCCGTCAATTTCACTTTGAGTTAATTTCTTTTCCTTCCCCATAAAAACCTCCATATATCTTTTGCTTTAAAGTTTTTTTAATCTATATTTACATTAACATAGGAACCGTGATATAGTTAGAATATATTTGATACTGATAGAATTATTTTGACATCAGTAAAAAAATCGCAGTTCACTTTCTGAAGTGATACGTGATAGAGGATACATAATGAACGAGAAAATTTTCATGGGATTTATAAAAAACATACTAGGCATCAGTATCTACAATATTTCAAGTGATAATACCTCTCTTAATTCATTCGAGCAGCAAAATTGTTTTGAGAAAACACTTCAGCCAATGTACACAGCAAAATATCTGAGTTATCTGCTGGAAAATGTCCAAAGGGAAGTATTTTATGAGATCACAGACTATCTGGATACAAACCTGCTTCTGTTTTGCTTTGACAATAAGTATTATCTGCTTGGACCATATGTAAAAAATACTTTTTCATCACAGGAAATGCAGGAATTATTAGCATCCCACAAACTCCCTGCAAGCATTTTACTGCCACTAAAGCTATACTACAATCAATTTCCTCAGCTCAGCTATTCCATGATTCGTGGTACTGTACTTGCCACTATGCGTACATTTATACCAAATACTCCTGAATTTTCCTACAGAAAGCTGACAGGATTCCATGAGAAAATTGAGACCGATAAGCTGGTTTTGGAATCCAATAATACCTATTATCAAATAATAGACCGATACGAAATGGAAAACTATTTTCTCAGAAAAATATCAGATGGGGATGTAGACGGAGTCCGTATGGCTTTTGACAGTATAGCAAGCAACTATTATGCCAATACTTCAATCTCTCAGCGTTCTCTCTACTGTACAGACTGGAATGGTTTTGCCATCCTTAGAACCATAGCCAGGAAAGCGGCTGAGTTCGGTGGCTGCCCGGTAGTAAAAATAGATGAAATAACACGAGAGAGTATCCAGAAATTTGCCTCCGCAAGAACTGGCTCTGAATTGGATAAAGTTCAAAAAGATATGTTGATCCAGTTGGCTCAGGCTGTTCAGGATACAAAGCATATGGCACAATACTCTCCTATTATCAGGGATGTACTAAACTATATCTCGATTAACTATACACAGAATATTTCCCTGCATGAATTATCTGATACAAACCATATAAGTGAAGAGTACCTGTCCCGTCTATTTAAAAAAGAACTTGGAGTTACCCTGACCACATATATAGGAAATTTGCGCACAAAAAAAGCCGCCGAGCTCTTAAAAACCTCAAAACTTTCTATTGCGGAAATTGCAATGTATGTGGGGTATTCTGACAGCAATTATTTTGTGAAAGTATTTAAAAAGCGATATGGGATGACACCATCCACATATCGCTCATACTAGCAGTTATTTTTCATATAAAAATTCTTCCGGCAGTGTGACATGGAAATCTTTTGCGAGATGACGGAAATTATCCGGTGTGATGGTCTGTAACTTATCCGGTCTCATGGAAAGCATTTTTACCAGAATCTCTGCGGACTTTTCTGCGGTGTGCATCAGACCAAATGTCAGGTCAAAATCTTCCCCGGCTGCAAACATGCCATGATGCGCCCAGATTGCAAGATCATATTTTTTCATCAGTTCACTGGTTGCAACCGCAATCTCCCTGCCGCCCGGTACCATCCACGGAACCACGCCAATGCCTGCCGGAAATACGACCGGACATTCAGTTGCCATCTCCCAGAGTTCTCTCGTAAACACTTTATCTTCCAATGGCAGAACAAACGTCAGTGCAATTATATTCGTAGTGTGTGCATGGTATACGACACGGTAGTTCGGATTTTGAAGTTTCTTTACTTCCAGATTCATCAGATGGCTTGGAAGTTCTGATGTTGGTCTGCCGCCGTTTACCATTCCCCATACGATGCGGTAATTTTCCCCTTTGTCATCCAGTTCGATCATACAGATGGAATCTTCCGGTTTAATGATGACATTACGGAAATACTTTCCGCTTCCGGTCACAAGAAAATATTCTCCCGCCAGATTTGGAACGGTTGTTCCGATTGGCTGCCATTCCTTTGCCTCAAAGTTTTCTTTTACAGATTCCACTTCCTCCGGTTTGACACGATAAGAAAGATTTCCACCATTTCTTTCATGCCATCCCTGCTCCCATCCGTCGTTTGCCATACGGATAAATCCCTGTACAAATTCTGCATCTAAAAATTTCATATTTATTTACCTCTCTTCTATGTTCTATGCTCTCTTTGCCAGCACTTCGTGTTCATATTTTGCAATCTCATCATAAAAATGGAGATCGTCGCACACACCCTCCCTGCGGCAGTACTCTTCCCAGATTTCTCCGATTGGAAGCATTTTCACAGCCTCATTCATCACCATGAGTTTACTCATCTGATTGGTATCCTGAAGTTCCTTTAACATCTCATTCGGTGTGCAGAGAGCCATCAGCAGTGCTTTCTGCCAGCTACGGAAGCCGGTTGCAAGAGCTGAAACCCGGTTAATGCTTGCATCAAAATAATCTAATGCCATGTACACACGGTCTAATGCATGATCTCTTACGATCTCTTTTGCCATCTCTTTCGTCTCATCATCCAGGATCAGCACATGATCAGAATCCCAGCGCACACCTCTTGTAATATGAAGCGCAAATTCCGGATAAAAACAGAGCATTGCCGGGATCTTATCAGATACATACTCTAACGGATGATAATGTCCGTTGTCCATAAGCGGCATACATCCATCGTGCAGTGCTGCAAAGCTCAATGTAAACTCCGCAGAACCTACCGTATAAGACTCCACACCGATTCCAAACACTTTAGATTCCACACATGGTTTTACAAGATTTTTATCATATGGCTCTGAGAGAATCTGTTCAATCGAATCCTTATAGCGGAGACGCGGTCCCATACGATCTGCCGGAACATCCTTGAAACCATCGCCAGTCCAGATGTTCATCACACATGGCATTCCGGTCTCTTTTGCAAAGTATTCTGAAATACGAATACATGCTTTTCCGTGGTTGATCCAGAACTTTCTTGTCTCTTCGTCCGGACTTGACAAAGTCAATCCATCCTTTACTTTTTCATGGGAGAAAAATGTTGGATTGAAGTCAATTCCCATGTTGTGTTTTTTTGCAAATTCTACCCATTTTGCAAAATGCTTTGGCTCTAAGGCATCGCGGTCTGCAAATTCTCCCGGCTCAAAAATCGCATAAGACGCATGAATATTCAGCTTTGCAGTTCCCGGCATCAACCGCATTGCCTCTTCCATATCTGCCATAAGCTGCTCCGGTGTCTTTGCGCGTCCCATATAATTTCCGGTCGTCTGGATCCCTCCGGTCAGACCTCCGTCATTATCAAACCCGATCACATCATCGAGCTGCCAGCAGTGCAGTGATACTGGAACCTTTTTTAATGTCTCAATTGCGAGGTCTGTATCTACCCCCAGTGCTGCGTATTTTTCTTTTGCCGCTTCGTAACCTGTCATATTGTCCTCCATTTCTGTGCTATTGCCGATTGCTTCTAAAAATATTCATTTCAAACGACTCCGCGATGCATGCCCTCGCCGCCTTTAAGTCTTTTAATTCACCCGCCGCGATCATTTGTGCTGCAAGGTTTCCGACTGCCGTTGCCTCAGTCGGACCTGCACAGACATTCTTTCCTGTATACTTTGCCGTAAGTTCATTTAAGTACTGCGCATTTGCCCCTCCGCCGACAATCTGTATCTTCGGATAAGTGATGCCGGTCAGTGTCTCGATCTCCTCCACCGTTTTTGCATAACACTCTGCAAGACTGTGATAGATCACTGCCGCAAGTTCTCCTATCGTCTGTGGAACCTGCTGCCCGGATTCTTCACAGGCTTTTTTTACTTCCTCTGTCATATTCTCCGGTGCGAGGAATCTCGCGTCATTGGCATCCACGAAAGATATGATCTTTTCTTTTGACGCAAGCGCACAGATTTCCCCAAATCCCAGATCCGGTGCACTCTCTTTTTTCACTGACTGGATCATCCACAGTCCCATGATATTTTTCAGATAGCGGAATCTGTAATCGTAACCGCCCTCATTGGTCATGTTATGCAGCATGCTCTCCTTGCTGCAGTCCGCCTCTCCCAGCTCCGTTCCCATCAATGACCACGTACCGGAACTGATATAGAGTGCATGTTCTTCCTGCGTCGGAACTGCTGCCACTGCGGATGCGGTATCATGCGTTGGCGGAAGAACCACTTTACAGTCAAATCCCACCTCTTTTTGTATCTTACCTGATAGCCTGCCAACTTCATATCCCGGTTTTTGGATCGTCTGAAAAATTCCTTTCGGATAGCCAATTTTTTCGATCAGTTCCATGTCCCAGTCTTTTGCAACCGGATCTGCCAGCTGTGTGGTCGTCGCATTGGTATACTCCTGTACTTTTTTGCCTGTCAGCAGAAAATGAAAATAATCCGGTATCATCAACATGCTTTTTGCCTGTTCAAGCTGCCACGGCCGCTGCTCTTTGACTGCCATTAGCTGATAGATCGTATTGAATATCTGCTTCTGTATCCCTGTTCTTTGATACAACGCTTCCTCGGAAATGATATCATATATCTTCCTGTCCATTCCTTCCGTCCGTTTGTCCCGATATGCCACTGCCTCCCCAATGCGCACATCCTTTTCATCCAGCAGGATAAAATCGACCGCCCATGTATCAATGCCAATGCTGTATGGGATTTTTCCTGCCAGCGCACATTTTTTCATTCCGGTTAAGATTTCCTGAAATAACCTGTCCACATCCCACACTTTATGACCATTTTTTTCCACCATTCCATTTGGAAAACGATATATTTCTTCTAAGATCATTTTTCCGTTCTCCATATGAGAAAGCATATGACGTCCACTCGATGCCCCGATGTCCACAGCCAGATAATAATTTGTCCCCATCCCTTACTCCTTGTGTTTTCTTTATTCTGGACTTAGGATAACAAAAATAAGGACAGTTTTTTAGGCTCTCATTCGACTAAAAAACTGTCCTTATTTTCTATTTATCAATGATGCTGATGACAGATCCTGTATTTCCGCGGGGTCATACCATATCGTTCTTTAAACTGCCGGAAAAAATAACTTTGATTCTCGTAGCCGACATCCAATGCAATCTCTTCCACCGACAAATTTGTCTCGGCAAGGAGATGCGCGGCTGTCTCAAAACGCTTATGCTGCAACAGTTCCTGAAAAGTATAACCAGTCTTTTGCTTGATCAGTCTGCTCAATACTGTCATAGACTGATGCGTATCCGCAGCGATCTTGGTAAGATTCGCATTTTTACAGTCACTGTTAATGTACCCAAGCACCGCCTGCACAACCGTTTCTTTATAATCCATCGACGAATTATGGCTTAAGTTTTCAAGATGGTTTAACAGATACAAAAATACAAGTCCCATGGAATACTGATTGATCACATCCTCATTTGCATGTTCATGCAGCATGGATTCAATCATATTTTCCATAAGATTTTCCACCTGCGGATCCCCCTGCAGTCTAAACAGTAGGTAATGGGAAGCAGGATCTTTCTGACGGAATGCACCGGCAATAAATTCAGCAAGTACATTTTTCTCATGCAGCATGGAAAGCGGAATCTCAAAGAACTCCGGCAGGGCAATAAAATTGATGCCAATATCCTCATATTCTGCCCGTCGGATCGCATGATATACCTGCTGGTTTAACATCAGCATATCTCCCTTATAAAGTGTCAGCTCTTTTCCCTCAATAATATGTGTGACGTTTCCCTGCACCACATACATCATCTCCACATAATTATGTCTATGCTCCGGAAAATCTACAAAACGGCTGTGTGGGCGCACCGTGACAAGCCGCCCCCTTTTTAGCAGCAGTTCCCGGTCGATCTCACTGATCGACTCTTTGGCATATAACTGTTTTTCAATGTTTCCCTGCCCTGACTGATATTTTTTTTCTTCTTCTGATATGAGCATCAGTTCCTGTATAAGCTGTTCCCGCATGCGCTGTCTGTCCTTTTCTTCTTATCTACTGCTCTTTTTCCATATATGCTGCAACATCCTTTTTTACATCCGCCAGCGTCATCTCCGAAAGCTTCTCCTCCATTGCCCTCTGAACCTCCAATAACCGGTTATCCAACACATGGTGGATATTTTTTCCGACCGGACAATGCTGGTTCGGATTTTCATGAAAATGAAACAGTTCCTCATCCGGGGCACATTCTACCGCCTTATAGATATCAAGAAAAGTGATCTGATCAAGCGGTTTTTTGATTGTTACACCACCGGTTCCCCTCGATACTTCAACCAAGCCGGCTGCCTTTAACTGCCGCAAAAGTTTTCGTACGATGACCGGATTTGTTCCAATGCTGGCTGCCATAAAATCACTTGTCATCTTCTGATCTGAAAACGTATCTATACAGGCAAACATATGGATTGCCATGGTAAATCTGCTTGAAATCTGCATTTTTTACACCTCTTTTCCGTGTTCATCATAGCAGAACTTTGATGTAATTTCAACGGTTACATTATATATGTCACATCTGAACTCCTTTACTGCTCTGCTATCTTTCCTGCCAGATCCTCCAGATACTCCCAACGCTCCATCTTCTCTTCAAGTTGCTGCTCTGCCTGCTCCTTTTCTTCCATCAGTTCCCCCAGTCTGACAGAATTGGTGGCATTTGCCGTCATATCCGCATCGAGCTTTTCGAGTTTTTCTTCCAGAGCGGCAATGTCGTCCTCGATCGTCTCATACTCTCTCTGCTCTTTATAGCTGAATTTCAGTTTCTTTTCATGCTTCCAGGTTGCCGTCGAATCTGTTTTTTCGGATATGTCATCCCCAGACTCCTGGCTCCTTGCAGTTCCAGTTGCACCAGACTGTGCCATTCCGTTTTCTCCCGGCGTTCTGCCTTCCTCTGCCAGACGGTTCCTATAATCGGTATATCCGCCCTCATACTGTCTGACTGTGCCATCTCCTTCAAATGCAAAAATGCGGCGCACCACACGGTCGAGGAAATAACGGTCATGGGATACGGTAATGACAATGCCATCATAATTATCCAGATAGTCCTCTAAAATGGTAAGCGTGCGTGTGTCAAGGTCGTTGGTCGGCTCGTCTAAGATCAATACGTTTGGTGCCTCCATCAAAACCCGTAGCAGATTTAAACGGCGCTTTTCTCCACCGGAAAGTTTTCCGATCGGGCTGTACTGCGCGGATGCAGGAAATAAAAATCGTTCCAGCATTGCAGATGCCGATACGAGTCCATCTGTGGTTCTGACATATTCTGCTGTATTTTTAATGTAGTCAATGACCTTCTCTTCCGGATCCATATAGGCGATCCCGGCATCTTTTTCCTGCTCAATCTCCTGCGTATAATAGCCGATCCTGATCGTCTGTCCGATCGTAACCGTCCCTGCATCCGGGGTAATCCTGCCGTCAATGATCTTCATCAGCGTTGTCTTTCCACTGCCGTTTGGCCCGATAAACCCGATCCGGTCGCCTTTTAGGAAAATATAGGAAAAATCAGACAGCAGTACTTTGTCATCATATGCTTTTCTGATATGATCCAGCTCGATCGTGGTCTTTCCCATCCGGGAAGTGACCGAACTCATCTCCACACTTCCGTCCGCTTCCAATACTGTCTCATCCCGCAGCTGCTCATAACGCTTGATCCTGCCCTTCTGCTTTGTGGTACGCGCTTTTGCCCCACGTCTGATCCAGGCTAACTCTTTGCGCAGGATGTTCTGTCTCTTTTTCTCGCTCGCCTGCTGCATCTCTTCCCGCTCTGCCTTGCGTTCCAGATAGCCGGAATAATTGGTGTCATAGCTGTAAATGCTGCCACGGTCGATTTCCACGATACGATTACAGACACTGTCCAGAAAATAGCGGTCATGCGTTACCATGATAAGGGAACCGCGCCATTTTTTTAAGAAATCTTCCAGCCAGTCTGCCATAGCAGAATCCAGATGGTTGGTCGGCTCGTCTAATAAGAGCACATCACAGGGCACCAGAACCGCTGCCACCAGTGCCAGTCTCTTTCGCTGTCCACCGGAAAGCTCCCCGGTCTTCTGCTCAAAATCATAGATACCGAGTTTCGTCATCATGGTCTTGGCATCACTGGAAGCATTCCAGAGTTCTGCCTCCCCCGCATGCTCCTTTGCTGCTGCAAGAACAGCATCCAGTACCGTCATCTCCGGGTCAAAAACCGGATTCTGCGGCAGATAGCGTACCACGATATGATTTCCCTTTGTAACGGTTCCCTCTTCCGGCTGTTCCAGTCCGGCTATGATACGGAGCAGGGTGGATTTTCCGGTTCCATTGATACCAATGATCCCCACCTTTTCGCCTTCCTGCAAATAAAAGGAAGCTTCGTGAAAAAGCTCCCTCTCTGTATATGATTTTGTAATGTTTTCAACGTTGATAATGTTCATATTGTCTCCATTCCTGGCTGTATTCTACCCTATAAAAAGCTTCGGATATAGCGCAAACAATCCTCTTCCGGCATTGGTCTGCCATAATAATATCCCTGTATGTAATCTACCCCCAGCCGTTCCATCTCATCACTCTGTTCTTTGTTCTCAATCCCCTCGATGATAAGCGGAAGTCCTAACTCCTTCATAATATTGATCTCATTCTGCAATACCACCCGTGCCGAATGGTTTTCAAAATATGCCCACACGATCTCTTTATCGATCTTGATCTCCTGGAATGGGAAGCGGATCAGATAAGAACAGTTGGCATTGCCACTTCCATAATCATCCAGTGCAAAGGACATTCCCAGTTTTCCCAGTTCTCTCATATGGCGTTGCAACAGTTCCGGTGCACGTACTGCAGTTCCCTCTGTAAGTTCCAGTGAGATCATCGTTGGCGGTACATGGAATTTTTCAAGCACCGGAATGATCGTCTCTTTTAAATTCTGACGGAAACACTGCACCGCCGACACATTGACATGCACGGTCCGTATGCCAAGTGAATCGTTTGACAGCACATGCCTGGATAAAAATTTGCAGCACTCCTCGAGTACCTGTTCACCAATTTTAAGGATCATTCCGTTTTTCTCCGCGATTGGAATAAACTCTTCCGGTGAAATAAAGCCCAGTTCTCCATCACGCAGGCGCACCAGTGCCTCAAGCGAAGTGATCTTTTTTTCTTTGAGTGAATAGATTGGCTGATAATATACTTCAAAAGAGCGTTGCCTGATTGCCTGTTCCATTGCAAGTTCTATGCTGTTTCTGCGGCGGTATTTCTCTAAAAATGAAGCATTTGTCTCAAATATCGTCTGGCTGGTCTCGCGTTTGGCTCGCTCTAAGAGATATTCTATCATATTTTTGTACTCAGGGATGGTAGAAAAATCTTCCGGATAGTGCTGCACAATGAGTGCCAGATCCAAAGCAACCTCATTGCCCTGTACCTGCCAGCCCAGGAGGAAACGTTTTTTTATCTCTTCTTCCATCCGTTTTCGCTCTTTTTCCGTATCTGCAATGATGTGAAACGTATCTTCCGCACTCTGGAACACATGAAATTTTCCGCACTGTCTTACCAGAAAACGTCCAACATCATCTAAAAGCTGATTTCCGTTTTCAAATCCAATGACACTCGTGATATGATGGAACCGGCGGATATGTACGGTCATCACTGACTTTTTCTCCCGGTACTGTAACATCTGTTTGATCTGCAGGGAAAATGCCTCTTCATTTGCCACTCCGGTTACCACATCCACCAGTTCATTGCGCCCCTGCATTGCCAGATATAACATCAACAGAATAATTACATTCGCTGTACTTGTCAGAAGCTGTCCCCGGAACTCAAACTGCAATACAATTGCTCCTACTGCAGTTGCCGTATAAGTAAGGATGATCACAGACATACGTTTCCCTATTCTCTTACGGTACAACAGGATCAAAAGCAGATTGAGCAAAAAGTAATAAACAATATAGGCATATCCAAACCATGCGCCCTCACCCTGATAATACTGTCCGTCATCAAAATAGTAGAAAAACGGCTTCCATACATTGACAATGACCATTGCCTCAAAAAACAGAAACGGGATCAGCCCCATCACACGGATGCCCCTGCCGCTCCCCTTTTCCAGGTCACAGACCGTGAGCATATAGGAAAAAATACAATAAGAGCAAAGTCCCTCAAGTGCAAAAAAAGCAAACGCAAACAATTCATTCCAAATCTCTGGAATGAACGCTGCATTTGCAATTCCCATACACGATAAAATATTAAAAATACATTCTCCAATACACACAAACAGCAGTTTCAAAAATACCCTGCCACTGCGGGTCGGAAACTGACGAACCATCCAAAAATGAAGCAGGATGATCGTCATAATAATAAGCGACGCTATTTCAAAATCATAATTATAGTGCACCACCCGTCTCTTCCTCCTGTTTGCGCTCTTCCTGTGCCTCTTTTGCCTCTATGATCGCCTCATTCAGCTGAAGCATCTTTGCATCCAGCATAGAAACAATCCCGGAACATTCCCGCAGGTCACGGCTGATATAATCCGGTGCATTCCCCTCAAATTTGTAATAGATCTTGTGCTCTAAGCTCGCCCAGAAGTCCATTGCCATGGTTCTTATCTGGATCTCAACCTTTGTATCAATGACACGGTCTGTCAGAAAGATCGGAACCGTCACTAGCATGTGGTAACTCTTGTAACCACTTTCTTTTGGCTGTTTGATATAATCCTTAATTGAGATCACGGTCAGGTCATTCTGTCTGCCGATCATCTCTGCCAGCCGGTAGATATCGGATGTAAACGAACACACGATACGGATTCCGGCAATATCATTGATGTGCTGTACCATGTTGTCAATCGAACTCTCATAGCCATATCGTTTTAATTTCTTTACGATACTCTCCGGTGATTTGATCCTGGATTTGATATATTCGATCGGATTGTACTGATGAACCTGTTGAAATTCGTCATTTAAAATCTCTACTTTGGTCCGGACTTCCTTTAATGCTGAGTTGTATAAAAATCGAATGGTATTCCAGCTGTCAATGCCATCATTAATCTCAAGCGGTCTATCCATACTATCCCTCCAAGCCTGTTCTCTTGTTCCAGTATAGCATATTTTGCTATAAAATGGGCTATACTTTTTCATTTTTTGTGTCTTTTTTAATATTTCAGCTGCCAGTGGGACTGC
Source organism: uncultured Roseburia sp. (assembly GCA_900550935.1). Taxonomy (GTDB): domain Bacteria; phylum Bacillota; class Clostridia; order Lachnospirales; family Lachnospiraceae; genus Roseburia. The sequence goes on along the minus strand of URUD01000001.1, from coordinate 75,777 downwards.
CACTTATAAATATCTGACCATGTATCAGTTCGGATTATAACAAATTTCAGACCATACTTTCCTAAGAAATAAATCTCATTATGATTTCGAGAAAAATCCGAGAATTTTAAAAAGCGTTTCTGAAAATTCCGGGTTTTTTGAGACTAATAATGAGATTTATTTCCATAGGAAAGTGATGGATATAAATTTCTCGTTTCCGAACTGATACATGACGATACAAATATTTTACAAACAGCAGCCTCACTGGCGGCTAAGCTGTTACTTTTTTATAAATCAAGGGTCAAATCGCCCTCTTTGATCCATCCGATCCGACGGAACAGCTTTCCAAATAAGAAGCAGAGCAGTCCCGGTAAAATAAAGCTGACAAGGACGAGTCCTGCCCAGTCCATTGCCGTGACCGCTGCTTTTGTGCCTGCATCAATGTCTGCGATCCAGCCGGTATACACACCAATCTGTCCGACCAGTCCGCAGGTTCCCATTCCGGCAGATACTGCCGCGCCGTTCATCTGCAAACGGAACACGCAGGTTGCGATCGGGCCTGTGATCGCAGAGGTTAAAATAGCAGGGAGCCAGATCCGCGGATTCTTTACGATATTTCCCATCTGGAGCATGGAAGTTCCAATTCCCTGCGCAAACAGTCCGCCCCACTTATTCTCACGGAAACTTAATACTGCAAATCCGACCATCTGTGCACAACAGCCGGCCAAAGCGGCTCCTCCGGCAAGTCCGGTCAGTCCAAGTGCCGCGCAGATCGCCGCGCTGCTGATCGGGAGTGTCAGTGCGATACCAACAACGACAGATACGATGATTCCCATGAAGAACGGCTGTAACTCGGTTGCCCACATAATAGCGTTACCCACAGCACTTGCGGCAGTTCCGATACCCGGTGCCCACCAGATGGAAAGGCATACACCCACAAATACGGTGACAAATGGGGTTACGATAATATCGATCTTGGTCTCTTTGGAAACTGCTTTTCCAAACTCTGCTGCAAAGATCGTAACGACTAAAACAGCAAGCGGTCCGCCTGCGCCGCCTAATTCATTGGCTGCTGCCCCGACTGCCGCAAGGGAAAACAGAACCAGCGGCGATGCCTGCAGTGCATATCCGATGGCGACTGCCATTGCCGGTCCGACTGCTGCTTTCGCATAGGTTCCCACCGTCACCAGTATCTCAATCCCAAGCTGCGTGCCAAGCGTGCTGATGATCGTACCGATCAGAAGGGATGCAAACAATCCCTGTGCCATTGCTCCCAAGGCATCGATCAGATACCGCTTTACTGACAGTTCAATATTTTTTCGTTTCAAAAATGCTTTTACTTTTTCCATGATATCCTGCCTCTTTTCTTTCTCCTTGTCTTTTCTAGTCTTCCTCGATCACATGCAGTTCCAGATAATCAAAATCCACATGCTCTATAAAACAATCCTGTGTAAATCTGGTCTTTGCATGCCGCTTAAATTCCTCCACATTGGAATCCAGCCAGATCGGCTTTCCAAGGTCAAATTCATAACATGCCTCCTCCAAGGCATGAAAAATCTTATGTGTTCTGGTCTCTGCGCTCTCATCCTCAACCGTCATATCCTGGATCAGATGCGTTCCCTTCATTATCTTAAACCAAATTCTCATGTCTTTTCGTTCCTCTCCTAATGTCTGCGCTGTCTGTTCGTCTCATACATTAACAATGATGCGGAGATCGCTGCATTTAAGGACTCGACCTGTCCCTCCATCGGGATCTTAATATAGGAATCTGCCAGACCTGCGATCTCATCCGACAGTCCGTTTCCCTCATTTCCAATGAGAAATGCCGTCCTGCCGCGGTAATCCGGCTCGTCATACTGCATCGTTCCCTTTAAATGTGCCGCGTAAAGCTTTACCTGTTCCTTTTTCAGTTTCCCGATCGTCGCAGGAAGATCTTTCGTGACATAAAACGGTACTCTGTAAATGCTTCCCATCGTAGACCGGATCGTCTTTGGATTGAAAAGATCCACGGTCGTCTGGTTCATGACCACCCCGGTAATCCCTGCCCCTTCTCCGGTCCGAAGCATTGTGCCCAGATTTCCCGGATCCTGGATGCTCTCTAAGATCAGCAGATGGGTGTGCTCTCCCTGATACAGATCCTCTAACTCATACTTCGGCTGTCTGACCAGACAGAGGATCCCCTGCGGGGTCTGCGTATCTGAAATGCTTTTTAATACTGCATCCGAAACCACTTCATACGTACGCTCCTTTAACATTTTTTCATGCTCCGGATCTTTTAAAAATGTCTCGGAAACATAGATCTGAGTGACCCATTCCTTTGGTGCCTCCGCAAACATTTTTCTGCCTTCCACAATGAAAATGCCCTCTTCATTTCTTAACTTTGCCTTTTTAACCAACTGGCTGATATGTTTTATCTGTTGATTGGATGTACTTGTGATCATAATCTGTTTTCCTTTACAAAACGAAATCCGTTATACTCGATTTGTCCACAAGTATAACGGATTCTACATGTAATTACAACTCTGACTTGTCCCTTACTGTTTCTTACAGAGACAGATTCTTGCTGATCTCGTACTCGTATTCCGGGATCTGTTTTGTCATAGCAAGTGCCTCATCGATATCGAAATCTACGAAATCTCCATGACGATATCCAACGACACGGTTGCTCTTTCCTTCGCAAAGCAGGTCTACTGCCAGTGCTCCCATGGTAGATGCATATACACGGTCTTTACAGGTCGGGCTGCCACCACGCTGCATATGTCCTAAGATGGTTGCACGTGTCTCAACTCCGGTTGCAGCTTCGATACGTTTTGCCATACTGGAGGAATGTCCAATTCCCTCTGCATTTACGATGATATGATGCTGTTTTCCACGTTTTCTGTTCTCGATGATATGATTTACAAGTTTCTGCTCATCATAGTCATATTTCTCCGGAAGCAGGATATCCTCTGCACCGTTTGCAATACCACACCATAATGCGATGTAGCCGGCTCCACGTCCCATAACCTCGATGATGCTGCATCTCTCGTGTGAAGTAGAAGTATCACGAACTTTATCGATTGCTTCCATTGCTGTATTTACTGCTGTATCAAAACCAATCGTGTACTCTGTGCATGCGATATCAAGGTCGATTGTTCCCGGAAGACCGATGGTATTGATCCCAAGAGCTGCTAACTTCTGAGCACCTTTGAAAGAACCGTCACCACCGATTACGATGATACCGTCGATGCCGTGTTTCTTACAAATCTCTGCACCTTTTTTCTGTCCTTCCGGTGTTGTAAACTCCTTACAACGGGCAGTCTGTAAAATTGTACCACCTCTCTGGATGATATCAGATACGTCTTTTGCTTCCATATCTACGATCTCTTCCTGAAGAAGTCCTGCATATCCTCTCTTAATACCTTTTACCTTTTTTCCCTTTGCAATTGCTTCCCTTACAACTGCACGGATGGCTGCGTTCATACCCGGAGCATCGCCACCACTTGTCAATACACCGATTGTGTTAATCTCTTTTGCCATATCGTTCCATTCCTCCTAAAAAAATATACCCATTTATCTTTTTAATCTATACTATTTTAATCTCTTTGGACGTTCTTTTCAATATTCTTTTCCACAACTTTTACATTATTTTCGCCCAAAAAGTTAGTTAAATTGTTCACAATCTCCGAATTTACCCGAATTGTGTGATTTTTTCCTAATTTTTTCATAGCTCGCGGGGAGGCAATGTAGATGACAATCTCATCATTTCCATCGGATTCCCGAAACATCGTATACAGGGTCTGCTCTTTTGCGGCAAAATCCTGTTTTGTGGCAAATTGCAGCCAGAGTTCCTTTTTTGTATCATCAAACGAAACGATGCTCTCACAGATCAGTTTGCCGTTCTTGTCCTCCTCGACATTGACATGACCGCTTATAAATACTTTTTCATCCTCATTCAGATAGGTGTGATATTTCTCATAATCCCTTGGAAATACGATCACTTCCACCGTTCCAAATAAATCCTCGATCGTTAAGAATGCCATCGTCTTGTTGTTCTTGGTGTACTTGATCGTCTTCTCCGTGATCATTCCACCGACGGTTACTTTCTGATTGTCCTTTACCTTGGTCTCTCCAGTTTCCTCATCCAGTATGAAATCCGTGGTGACCGCACTGATATTGCGTTTCCACTTCTCTTCGTATTCCTCAAGCGGATGACCGCTAACGTAGATACCGAGCACTTCTTTTTCAAAACCCAGTTTGACTTCCTTTTCGTACTCATCCAGTTTCGGAAGCTGTACCTGATAGGATGATTTTTCCTCTGCGGATGCAAAATCAAACAGCGACATCTGACCCGCCATCGTATTTTTCTTTTCCTGGCTCAGCCGGTCCATCAGAGTCGAATAGACCACCATCATCTGCTGGCGGTTGCCGTCAAGCCCGTCGCAGGCACCGGATTTGATCAGGTTTTCCACTGCACGTTTATTGACCTCGCGCCCTGCCACGCGCTCTAAAAAGCTCTGCAGGGTCGTATATCTGCCATTTGCTTTCCGCTCCTCCACGATCTGGTTGATGACCGGTCTTCCGATATTTTTGATCGCATACATGCCGTAACGGATGCCCTCTTTGGTCGCACTGAAAGTACCCTCTCCGTCGTTGATATCCGGTGGCAGTACTTTGATGCCCATCTGACGGCAGGTGTAAATATACTCCGATACCTTTCTCGTATTATCCAGGACTGACGTCATCAGTGCCGCCATAAATTCTACCGGATAATAATATTTTAAGTATGCTGTCTGGTAGGCAACCACGGCATAAGCTGCCGCATGCGATTTGTTAAATGCGTATTTCGCAAAATCGACCATCGAATCATAGATCTCATTTGCTGCTTTTTCACTGATTCCATTGTTGATACAGCCTTTGATCCCAAGCTCCTCATTTCCATAAACAAAGTTCTGCCGCTCTGCATCGATGACATACTGCTTTTTCTTACTCATCGCACGCCGGATGTTATCTGCCTGTCCCATCGTATAGCCCGCTAAGTTCTGTACGATCTGCATGACCTGCTCCTGATAAACGATACAGCCATAGGTCGGCTCAAGGATCGGCTCAAGTTCCGGGCAGACATAGGAAATGCTCTCCGGCTCATTTTTTCCCTTGATATATTTTGGGATAAAATCCATTGGACCCGGACGATAGAGTGAGATACCGGCAATGATATCCTCGAGGTTCTGCGGTTTTAACTCCTTCATGAAGTTTTTCATGCCCGCACTTTCTAACTGGAAGATACCCTCACACTTTCCGGTTCCGATGGAGTCGAGTACTTTCCTGTCATCATAATCGATCAATATTGCATCTTTGTCTTTGTTTCCAATATAATCAATATGATCCACATCAATGCGGACACCATAATTTTTCTCGATCAGGTCTGTCGCATCCTTGATCACGGTCAGCGTTCGAAGTCCCAGAAAGTCCATCTTTAACAGACCAAGTTCCTCGATCGTTGTCATCACAAACTGCGTTGTGATCGTTCCGTCTGAACCGCGCGACAGCGGCACATATTCATCCATTGCCTTCTGTGAAATTACGACACCGGCTGCGTGCATTGAGGTATGGCGTGGCAAGCCCTCTAACCGTTTTGACATATCGATCAGGGTATGGATCGTCTCGTCCGACTCGTACATGCTGCGCAGTTCCGGGTTCATCTGCAATGCCTTATCGATCGTGATATTTAATTCGTTCGGAATGTTTTTTGCGATCGTATCACAGAGGCTGTACGGCAGATCCATTACCCGCCCGACATCCCGGATCACCCCCCGCGCTGCTAAGGTACCGAATGTCACGATCTGGGTCACACAGTCCTTGCCATATTTTCCCACAACATAATCGATGACCTCCCCACGTCTCTCATAGCAGAAATCGATATCGATATCCGGCATGGTAACACGCTCCGGATTTAAAAAACGCTCAAACAGCAGGCTGTAACGGATCGGGTCAATATTGGTGATACCGGTCGTATAGGAAACAAGACTTCCCGCCGCACTGCCTCGTCCCGGTCCGACCGGGATCCCGTGTGTCCTTGCAAAATTGATGAAATCCCACACGATCAGAAAGTAATCCACATAGCCCATCTTCTGAATAACTGAAAGCTCATAGTCAAGCTGTGGCAGGATCTCCTGATGATTGGCCGGGTAACGCTCGATCAGTCCCTCATGGCAGAGCTTGTTTAAATAAGTCCAGGAATCGTAGCCCTCCGGCACGTCAAAATGTGGCAGTTTTGTTACACCAAATTCAATCTCGACCTGACAGCGGTCTGCGATCTTTTGCGTGTTATCGATCGCCTGCGCCGCATATGGGAACAATGCCCTCATTTCCGCTTCGGATTTCACATAGTACTGTCCGCCCTCATAACGCATGCGGTTTTCATCCGATAACTTTTTCCCGGTCTGCAGACAGAGTAAAATATCGTGCGGTTCTGCATCCTCTGCATTGGTATAATGTACGTCATTTGTTGCCACCAGTTCGATCCCGGTCTCCCTGCTCATCCGGATGAGTCCGGTATTGACCGTCTTCTGGTCCGGGATGCCGTGATCCTGTAACTCCAAAAAGAAATTTTCCCTGCCAAATACTCTCTCATAGCGCAGGGCAACCTCTTTTGCCTCCTCGTAAAGTCCACGCACCAGATAACGCTGCACCTCTCCTGCCAGACACGCACTGAGTGCGATCAGACCCTCATGGTACTGCTCTAACACTTCCATATCCACACGCGGTTTATAATAATATCCTTCTACAAATCCTTTGGAAACAACTTTCATCAGGTTCTGATACCCCTGGTTATTTTCTGCCAGAAGCACCAGATGATAGTACCGGTCATCCCCATGAGACATTTCTCTGTCAAACCGGGAGCCAGGTGCCACATAGACCTCACATCCCAGCACCGGGTGGATGCCGGCCGCCTTTGCCGCCTTGTAAAAGTCGATCACACCATACATGACACCATGGTCTGTGATCGCAGCCGCCGTCATGCCAAGTTCTTTTACCCGTGCTACATATTCTTTTATCTTATTCGAACCGTCTAACAGACTGTATTCTGTATGGACGTGTAAATGTGTAAATGACATTGAAATCTCCCTGTTTCCATTTTGCTAACCCTCATTATAGCATGAACTGCACAAACCGGTAAAGCGGCATTTGATTCCTGATTTTATTTGTGCTAACATACTGTTGCAATTTTGTTTCTTTATATAATAGAAAGGTTTGGTTTTAACATGATAGAAAAAAACGGATTGGTTGTCGAGGGCGGCGGCATGAAATGTGCCTACAGTGCCGGTATCCTGGACCGTTTTTTAGATGACCATATTAATTTTGATTACTGCATCGGGGTTTCTGCCGGAGCGGCAAATACCCTGTCCTATCTCGCCGGACAGCGCGGACGTAATCTTCGTTTTTATACAAAACATCTGGATGACCCACGTTATCTTAGTATTCACAGCCTGATCCACACCGGAAATCTTTTCGGACTGCAATATATTTACGGCACGCTTACCAATTCCGATGGTGCCGACCCGATCGATTATCCTGCGATCATGCGCAACCCTTCGGAATTTTATATGCCTGCAACCGATGCAAAGACCGGGTGTGCCATCTATTTTACCAAATATGATATCATCCGGGATGATTACCGCACGGTCATGGCGACCTGCGCGCTTCCCGGTTTCTGCCGTCCGGTCGAGATTGACGGACATTTTTACTACGACGGCGGCGTTGCTGATTCCATCCCGGTTTCCCATGCCCTTTCGCATGGCTGCAAAAAGCTGGTAGTCATTCTCTCTAATCCGCGTGATTTTGTGAAACAGCCGGAGGCACACCGCCCTATCTATAAACGTATGCTCCGCAAATATCCAAACACAATTGACAGCATCGACCACCGCCATATCAATTACCAGCATTCGATCGATCTGGCAAATCAACTTGAAAAAGAAGGAACTGCTTTCATCTTCGCGCCAAGCCGTCATGTCCCTTTAAGCACCTTTTCCAAAGATGCCGCACTCGAGCAGGAACTTTACGATCTGGGCGTTGCCGATTATAACGCGCGCTCTGCGGCACTTAAGCAGTTTCTTTCCACGGAGGATAAGAAGGAGACATTATGACAAAAGACCTTACAACAGGAAAGATCCTGCCGATCCTGATAAAATTTACGATTCCTCTGGTGCTGGGCAATCTGTTCCAGCTTACCTACAATGCCGCAGACAGTATCATTGTCGGACATTTTGTCGGAAAAGAGGCTCTTGCAGCAGTCGGCATCTGCAATCCCATTACAACATTAATGATCCTATTTTTAAATGGTCTGTGTATGGGCGCAGGTGTTTTAATGGGCATCCAGTATGGTGCCAAAGATTATGATACCCTGCACCGGCAGATCAGCACGACGATGCTCTCCGGTGTTGTATTTTCTCTTATTTTAAGTACGATCTGCATTATTTTTTCGACTCCGATCCTGAAACTGATGCAGGTGGATGCCTCGATCCTTACCATGACAGGAGAATACCTGCACATTATTTTTACCGGACTCGTCTTTACTTTTTTATATAACTTTTTCTCTGCCACCCTGCGTGCTCTGGGTGACAGCAGTTCCCCTTTGTATTTTCTGATGGTAAGTGCCATCTTAAATATCTTAGGAGATCTGTTTTTTGTTGTCGTCTTAAAGGCAGGATGCAACGGCTGTGGTATCTCAACTGTCATCAGTGAAGCCCTCTGCTGCCTGTTCTGCATCGTGTATATTCAAAAAAAGGTACCGCTTTTATGTCTTGGGAAAAAATGGCTCGTGTTTGACCACGCGCTTTTACTCCGCACGGTTGCTTATGGCTTTACCTCTGCCATGCAACAGGCGACGGTTTCTCTTGGAAAACTTGGAATCCAGGCAATCGTCAATACCATGGGTGTCTCTGTCTCTGCCGCTTTTGCCATCGTCAACCGGATCGATGACTTTGCCTACACGCCGGAGCAGAACATTGCCCATGCCATGACATCTTTGATGGCTCAGAATAAAGGAGCCGGAAAAATACGCCGCATGAAAGAAGGCTTTCGCTGCGGCGTACTATTAGAACTGATTTATGGTTGTTTTATTTTGATCATCTGCTTTGTCTTTGCAAGACCGCTGATGCTTTTATTTATTAAAGATGAAGAAGTTATTTCACACGGTGTGACCTATCTCCATCTGATCTCTGTCATGTATCTGCTGCCAGCCCTTACCAATAGCATCCAGGGTTATTTCCGTGGGATCGGTGACCTCAAGATCACGCTGCTCAGCAGCTTTGTCAATATGGCTGTCCGTGTCATCTGTGCTGTGCCACTTGTATTTACGCTGCACTTGGGGATCGAGGCACTCCCTTATTCCTACCTCGCCGGCTGGATTGCCATGCTTCTCGTGGAAGTGCCTCTGCTTGTAAGATCCATGCGTTCCCGGTGACACATTACTTTACACGGGCAGTCAGTTTGTCGCCTTCGGTATCAATTAAGATCGTATCGCCCTCTCTTACCTCATCGGCAAGGATCAGTTTTGCAGATAACGTTTCTACATGTTTCTGTAAAAATCGTTTCAGTGGTCTCGCACCATAGACCGGATCATAGCCGTGGTCTACGATAAACTGCTTTGCAGCTTCGGTCAGTTCCACGGTAATCTCACGGTCGGAAAGACGTTTGTTTAAGTCTTCTATGAGAAGGCGGATGATATTTCCGATGTTATCTTTCGTCAACGGCTTAAACATGATGATCTCATCCAGTCTGTTCAAAAATTCAGGACGGAAATGTCCTCTCAATTCTCCCATGACTGCCTCTTCACATGCCGGATTGATGTCTCCATTGTCGTCAATACCCTCTAACAGATGTGCGGAACCAAGGTTTGATGTCATTATGATGATCGTATTTTTAAAGTCCACGGTTCTTCCCTGTGAGTCTGTGATCCGTCCATCATCAAGTACCTGTAACAGCACATTGAATACATCCGGATGTGCCTTTTCCACTTCATCAAAAAGAACAACGGAGTACGGTTTTCTACGCACTGCCTCAGTCAGCTGACCACCTTCATCATATCCTACATATCCTGGAGGCGCTCCGATCAGACGTGACACGGAATATTTCTCCATGTATTCACTCATATCAAGACGCACCATATTGGATTCATCATCAAAGAGGCTTGCCGCCAGTGCCTTTGCAAGCTCGGTTTTACCAACACCGGTCGGTCCTAAGAATAAGAAAGAACCGATCGGCTTTGTCGGGTCTTTGATTCCTGCTTTGGACCTTATGATCGCCTCTGTCACTTTCGTTACGCCCTCATCCTGTCCGATGACACGTTTGTGAAGTTCTTCATCCAGGTGCAGGGTCTTGTTCCGCTCGCTCTCTGTCAATTTGGCAACCGGTATGCCCGTCCATCTGGAAATGATCCGTGCGATCTCTTCCTCGCTTACATTCTCATGTACCAGTGACAGATCGCGTTTCTTTACTTCGCCCTCTTCGATCTCTAACTGTTTTTCCAGTTGTGGCAGTCTTCCATACTGAAGTTCTGCTGCCTTTTCCAGATCATAACTCTGCTGTGCACTCTTGATGTCATTTTTGACGGTTTCAATCTCTTCTCTGAGTTTCTGCACTTTTTCTACGGATTTCTTTTCGTTTTCCCACTGTGCCTTTTTGGTGTTGAACTCATCTCTTAATTCCGCCAACTCTTTCTGCAGATCTGCAAGACGTTCCTGGCTGAGCCGGTCGGTCTCTTTCTTTAATGCAGTCTCCTCGATTTCCATCTGCATGACACGACGGTTCAGTTCATCGAGTTCGGTCGGCATGGAGTCAAGTTCTGTCTTGATCAGGGCACATGCCTCATCGACCAGATCGATCGCTTTATCCGGCAGGAAACGGTCGGAAATATAACGGTTCGATAAAACTGCTGCAGATACCAGTGCGGAGTCTGTGATCTTGACTCCGTGGAACACTTCGTAACGTTCCTTTAAGCCTCGCAGAATGGAGATCGTATCTTCTACGGTCGGCTCCTCTACCATAACCGGCTGGAAACGACGTTCCAGTGCAGCATCTTTTTCGATGTATTCTCTGTACTCATCCAGTGTCGTTGCACCGATACAGTGCAGTTCCCCACGCGCAAGCATTGGTTTTAACAGCTGTCCGGCATCCATTGCTCCATCTGTTTTTCCGGCTCCCACGATCGTATGCAGCTCATCGATAAACAGAATGATCTGTCCATCGGAACTCTTGATCTCATCCAGCACTGCTTTTAACCGCTCTTCAAATTCGCCACGGTATTTGGCTCCGGCGACCAGTGCTCCCATATCAAGGGCAAACAGCTTCTTATCTTTTAAGCCCTCCGGCACATCTCCTTTTACAATTCGCTGTGCCAGTCCCTCTACGACTGCAGTCTTACCTACACCAGGTTCTCCGATCAGCACCGGATTGTTTTTCGTTTTTCTGGATAGGATACGCACCACATTGCGGATCTCATCATCCCGTCCGATGACCGGGTCGAGTTTCTGCTCTTTTGCACGCTCTACCATATCATAGCCGTATTTCTCCAGCGTGTCATACGTTGCCTCCGGGTTATCCGAGGTCACTCTCTGATTGCCTCTTACGGTGGAAAGTGCCTGTAAAAACCGCTCTCTGGTGATGCCATACTCCTTGAAGATCTCTTTCATCGCCTTATTCGGATATTTTAACAGACATAAGAACAAATGCTCTACGGAAACATATTCGTCTCCCATCTGTTTTGCTTCATCCTCTGCATGGATCAATACTTTATTGAGGTCCGCTCCTACATAGACCTGTCCTCCGGACACCTTGACCCGCGCTGCCAGATGGCGTTTTGCATTCTCAAGAAAATGTTCTTTCTGGATCTCCATTTTCTCGATCAATTTCAAGATCAGTCCATCCTCCTGCTGCAATAGGGCAACAAGCAGATGCTCCTGTTCTATTTCCTGATTTCCATATTCGTAGGCTAGCTTTTCTGAATCATTAATGGCTTCCACTGATTTCTGTGTAAATTTCTGAATGTTCATATGCACACCTCCCTGTATGATAAAAAAGACCCTCCTACCCATCTATGGTTGGAACGTCTTTTTCCTTCGTTTCTTTGTTACAAGTATGTTATAGCACGAGTTGTTAGCACTGTCAATAGGTGAGTGCTAATTTTTCAGAATATTTTTTGTAACATAACTTTTCATTCTTAGTCAAGTTCTATCGTATCCGATATATAACAGTGGTATTTTTTCTCCTTACAGAATCGTTTTATCTGTTTTATAAGCTTGTGATCCTCTGTGTATTCCAGTAAATATACATCCATTCCATCTTTCTTACAACATTTTAGATACTTGATAAAATAATTTCGAACTTTTTTCGGCTGTTTTCCAAATGTCCCTGTCTCGAAATTAATACTGCTCCACACCGTTTCCTGATTCACAGCTGTCATAATGTCCTTTGCGGAACCATAGGTATCCATATATGTTGTAACATAAACATCCCCACCGTTTATCATAACACCTTTTCCGAGCTTCTTAATGTCTTTCAGGATCTTCGTCAGTCCACGGAATGTTTTTTTCGTCTTCGCATAGTCATAGACATCGCAATTATCAATAAAAAAGCCATCCACGCCTTTTTTATAAAAACTCTTTGATAATTTTTTGATCCATTTCTGCCAGTCAGGACTTGACACATCCACCCACTTTTCCTCTTCCCAGTTCTTATAGTCTCCGATTGCCAGATGTTCATAGTCCTTATCATATTTGCGAAAATTTTCCAGTGAGCCGACGTTCAGATAAGTATACACTTTGGTTCCTTTTTTCTGTAACGCCTGTATCTCTTTTTTTGAAAAATACTGTGCATCAATAACGACAAGCTGATATCCATACATTTTCTTTATCTGGGAAGGATCTGCACCCAGAAATACACCATATTCTTTTTTAACTTTTTTTGTTTTCGCCTCAGTGGCATGTGCCCCCATGGCAGTACAGAAAAATAACAAAAATGCAAAATACACTAATACGATTTGTTTTTTATTCTTCATTTTTCAAACAGAATGCTCCTAAATCACAGAACAGAATACTATATTGCCATCTGTCCTGTATCTCATGATTTCATTTACAGACAATCAGCAGCCTGTTAAAAAGCCACACACAGATATATAAAATATACTGCATATCCTGACAACATAACAAGACCACATGGTTTTCTTAATTCTTTATACCTGAATGTACCACACCATAAAACCAGTCCAGCTACAACCGCAATGATTGTATCAACAATGAATTTGCTTTCGAATGGCACATCGCAAATGAGAGCCGTAGTTCCGATCACAAAAAGAATGTTAAAAATATTACTGCCCACAATATTACCAATTGCAATTCCTGCATTTCCACGCTTTGCAGCTGTTACGGAAGTTACCAGTTCTGGAAGGGATGTCCCAAGCGCTACGATAGTAAGTCCTATAAATCTCTCACTCAAACCAAAATAACGGGCAATCTCAGATGCACCATCCACTGCAAAATCGCTCCCCTTCACAACCAGGACACCTCCAATCACAATCATCAGAACACATTTCCAGATTGGTATATCCTTCGTTTCATCTTCTTCATTTTTCCCATTTTTTGCCATTATAAAAAGGTATGCAAGATATATAAGGAAAAGGATCCAGAAAGCCACCCCTTCCCAAAATGAAATTTTGGATCCTGTAACTCCAAATACGATCAATATGATCGTAATAAAAATCATAAATGGGATCTCATAAAGAAGTGTGGACTTCTGAATTGTAACATTTGTGATCACTGCTGTGATGCCAAGTATGATCAGAATATTTAAAATGTTGCTTCCCACAACATTACCAATCGTAATTCCCGCATTTTGCTGCATTGCCGCAGTAATGCTGACCGCTGCCTCCGGCATACTTGTTCCCATTGCAACGATTGTCAGTCCAATGATCAATTGTGGGATTCCCAGTTTCTTTGCTATACTTCCTGCACCCTCCACAAACCAGTCAGCCCCTTTCATCAGAAACAAAAAACCTGCTAATAAAATAATTACCTGCAAAACCATCGTCTTTTCCTCTTTTCTCTTTTTCTTTTTGCAGCAGGTATAAAAAGAGACTCCTACTGCGTATACAGTAAAAGTCTCGCTAATTAATCACTTTCCGAGTTATATCTTTTTATAACTGACCTGACGAAAAATGAACCGAACTTAAGCGGCAAGCTACTCCCCTTTTTGGGTATTGTACCAAATCATTCCTGTTTCGTCAATTACAGCCCATATGTTTTCGTATTTTTCTTTCTCAAATATACAATGCTTATCTTGTATCTTTCTGCTTTTTCCAGAGCAGCAGTGAGATCACAGCGGTCAGTACCTCGGTTACCCAGAACGCATGGAACACACCTGCTGCACCAAACACGCGGCTTAATACAAATGCAAGTGGCAGCATCAGCACAATATAGCGCAGTGCGGAAATGATTAATGAGTCTACACCTTTTCCCAGTCCCTCGAGTGCTCCTGACACGGTCACAGAAACAGAAGATACGATAAATCCGATACAGATAATATGCAGTGCCTCCCTGCCCATTGCGATCGTCTGCGCATTTTCGGTAAACAGACTGATCAGAGTTTCCGGGATCAGCACGCAAAGGATCGTTCCAATGACCATGACACCAGAAATCAGGATCAGTGCCGATTCAAAAATCTTTTTCACACGTTTCATCTCGCCTGCTCCGTAATTAAAGCCCATCAGCGGACGCATTCCCTGAACCACACCATTTCCGGTCAGATATAAGAATGTCTGCAGCTTAAAGTACGCTCCCAGAACAAGCACATAGCCTGCCGCATAGGCAGAGAGGATCGCATTTAATGCAGAGATCTGGACTGACGGCAGTGCCAGATTTAGTGTCGCCGGGACACCGATCATATAGATCTTTTTGCACAGCTCTTTCTGTGGTTTCATATCGCGGAAACAGATACGGACGGATAACGGTCTTTTCCAGTGGACGAGAAGATATGCCACCATCGTGACCACCTGTCCGATCCCCGTTGCGATCGCTGCTCCCTGCATCCCAAGCTCCGGGAAAATGCCAATGCCAAAGATCAGAAGCGGATCGAGCACGATATTGACCATACAGCCGATCATCATACAGATCATGGAAACTTTCATCCTGCCCACAGACTGGAAGATCTTCTCAAAACTGATCGCGATCGAGTTTGGAATGACAAATAAAAATACCACATTCGAATAATCAACCCCCAGTTTTATGATCGCTTCCTTTCCGGTAAACATGGAAAGGAAATACGGCATGATCCCGATACAGAAGATCGTAAGCAAAATTCCATGAATGACATTTAAGAACACACCCATGGATGCACAGTGATCCGCCAGTTTCTGTTCCCCTGCCCCGGTATAATATGCGATCATCGCATTGACACCGATCCCAAAGCCGACGATTACCGCAATGACGAGATTTTGGATCGGATAAACCAAAGATAATGCCGTCATGGCATCTTCGCTCATGCTGGCAACGAAGTAGCTGTCCACAATGTTATACAAAGCATTTACAAGCATCGACAGTGTCATTGGCAATGCCATCGAAATGACAAGTGGCATTACCGGCTTTTCTTTCATAAAATTCTGATTCATATCTGCCTTCCTTTCTCATTTTACTTTTCCTGTTATTTTTACGCACAAAAAACGCCACACAACTGCTTCGTTACAGTTGCGTGGCGAAAAATAGAACCTTTGGTTCCAGAAAATTCCACTCCATTTGCATGGTTTTGGAAGCTCATTATAACAAGGCTTTCTTATTCTGTCAACTCTTTTGTGGATTTATGTATCCTGATAAGAAAAGAAATCAAAATCAGCTGCGATCCGGCTTCCGCATCCGCCGTTGTTTGCATAAATGCCGACCAGCGTTCCGGTATGGCGTTTCGGATCGTCCGGTACTCCCTCATCGCAGAGATAAATACAGTGTTCCAGCGTTCCTGCCAGTTCATAGGACACGCCGTCGTAGCTATAATAAAACTTTCTGGTCAGTTTTTCCACTACGACTTTTAAATAAATTTCGGTATCTAAAAGATCACATACTTCTGCGATCAGCTCTTCGCCGTGGTTCCGGTTAATCACAAGCTGCAATTTTCTCCCCTCTTCATAGCACACGGAAAATCTGGCATAGGTAGCCGTACTGTAATAGCAGGTCAGCCCTGCCTGCTCACCGTTTTTCGTCGGATGAAAATCAAGTTTTGTCTCTGCCGTATAGGAGAGTTCCTGCTCCCTGCGGACCAGGGTATTTTTCGCACGGATCTCATTTAACTGACCATCTCTCGTCCAGATCCGGAAATATCCCGGTCTCTCAGTCAGAGAACAGCTTCCTCTTGCCGGATTGCGCACAAATTCCCAGTGCACATCCAGTGTGTCGGTATCAAAATCATCCCTTGTCCATGCAGGGTAACAGCACTCTGGCAGATCCGGTGCTGTCTGGGTCAGACTTGGACCCTTTCTGTCATTGATGATAAACCAACCGTCCGGCAGCCAGGTAACGGGGTCTAGTCCACTCTCTCTTCCGATCGTGGTATAGTGCCCCTGATTTGGTCTTCCCATCAGATAATAAACCCACCAGTCCCCATTTTGCGTTTCGATCAGTTTGCCATGACCGGTGCGCTGGATCGGTGCATCCGGGTCAAACTGGCGCATCAGCGGGTTATAAGGAGATGCCTCGTAAGGTCCAAACAGATTTTTCGAACGCCCGACATTGATGCCATGCCCATATCCGGTTCCACCCTCTGCCAAAATGGCATAATAATATTCTCCATGTTTTAAAATGTGCGGTCCCTCCGGGCAGCGTTCCCCGGTTCCCGACCATACCGGTATCGTCTCCCCGATCACTTTCGTACAGTCATCCGAAAGTGGAACCAGATTGATGCCCGGGCTGATCACCATATAGTGTTTACCGTCATCATCCACAAAATGGGACGGATCGATGCTGTCCACCTCCAGACAGACCGGTTTCGTATACGGTCCTTCCGGCTTTTCGGATGACATCACAAGCTGCCGCCGCATGACATTGTTTTCCCGCTTGCCATCCGCATTCAGACGTAACGTCGCCATAATGATAAACCGTCCCCTGCTGTAGGAAATATCCGGTGCCCAGATACCATGCGAATCTTTGATATCCGACAGATCCAGATCATCGGGATCTGTGATCGCATGCCCGATCAGTTCCCAGTGCACCATATCTTTCGAATGGCTGATCGCGATTGCCGGGAAATACTGGAAGGTGGAATTGACCATGTAATAGTCCTCTCCCACTCGCACGACCGACGGGTCCGGGAAAAATCCCCTCTGTACCGGATTATGATAAATTCTTTCCATAAAAATCTCCTTTCCTGCTATTTTTGATAGGTTACGCGCTCCACGGTCAGATAACCGCCCTCTCCCTCTTCTCTTCTGACACAGAAAACACCGTTTTTCACGCCGACCCAACGGCCCGGAACGGAGATCATCTCTCCTGCTTTTTTATAATCACCGTCGTCCACACGGTAAGAAATGGTCACTGTTTCCTCTGGAAACCCTTTTTCCATCTCACTCAGATCGCGTGTTCCGGTCACTTTTACTTCGTATCTTACTTCACAGTTTTTTGTCTCTTTTGGAAGGGTTGCAAGCATGGTGTTTTCTTCCGTCGTGGACTCTTCCAGTATTTTTCCATAGTGCTGTGTTCCTCGGATGAACTGCAATACGATGCCCTGCTCCTTTTTTGCAAATTCGAGCACACCATACTCCATTCCCATGGAGATCACACCGGCTGAATCCCCTTCCCGCAGTCCGTCAAGCTGCAGCTTCGTTACACAGGTAAATTCCGGTGCCGGCCATTTCTGTAACAGCAGATTTGGCACATTTCCATAACAGAGCGTGGCATCCGTCTTTACTGCAGAAAGCTGTAACTTACCATCCACGGTCTTGTACCAGCCCTCTTTCGGATTTGCATTCCACTGCCACTGAAGTCCCAGTTTTCCATCGGAAAAATCATCTGATGCAGGCGGTGTACATGGAGTTACCTGCACGTTACCAACGTTTGGTTTTCGATAGGTGAGAACCGGCTCGCCACAGTCCTCTCCTTCTTTTGCAGCTCCTATGACCGGCCAGTCGTTTTCCCAGCGCATCGGCTGCAAATGCACGATCCTTCCTGCCCCGTACACATCCTGAAAATGAAGGAACCAGTCCTCTCCGGTCACGGTATCGACCCATGCGCCCTGATGCGGTCCGTTTACCGGGCTGCTGCCCTGACGCATGACAACCTTATATTCGTACGGTCCAAACGGATGCTTTGCCCGCAGTACGGTCTGCCATCCGGTCTTTACGCCTCCCGCCGGAGCAAACACGTAATACCAGCCGTTACGTTTATACATTTTCGGTCCCTCGATCGTGACCTGATCGTTTTCATTTCCATCAAAGATCTTTACCTCTTCACCGATCAGCCCCATCCCATCCGGCTGCATCTCTACCATATGCAGTACGCTCTTATATCCGATTCGGCTCTTTGCCACACCTGCGACAAGATATGCCTTTCCATCGTCATCCCAGAACGGACAGGGATCGATCCAGCCTGCTCCCGGGCGGATATTGACCGGTGTACTCCATTTTCCAAACGGATCTTTTGTCGTACTCATATAAATACCCTCATCCGGCATTGGGAAACAAACGTAAAATGTTCCTTCATGATATCGTATGGAAGGTGCCCACACGCCGCATCCGTGCACTGGTCTGTCGTAACGCTCCGTCGGGATCTCCGGTAACACATAATTGACCAGATTCCAGTTGACGAGGTCTTTGGAATGTAAGACCGGAAGTCCCGGTGCATTGCAAAAGCTCGATGCGATCATAAAATAATCCTCGCCCACACGGATCGCATCCGGGTCAGAATAATCGGTATATAAAATTGGATTTTGATATCTGCCATCCAAAAGGTCTGCCTGCCAGATTCGTTTTTCTTCCATAAAATATCCTCCTTTTTGTCCTTTTCTGATCTTATCATAATGGATACAAATTGCGATTGATAGGCTTTTTTCGTTCTTTTTCTTGCCATATATTGCGATTTTAGAGTAAAATGAAGATAAGAAAAAAGGAGAGGACAAAAATGCCAGCTTTGTATCAGAACCGCGCAGAACACCTAACCGCAAAAATTTCAAAAAACAACGCTTATCCCGCCCACATCCACAGGCAGGTAGAGATTTTTTACGTTTTGGAAGGCGAGCTTTCCGTTACGATCCGGGAACAGACCCGCATTTTAAAAAAGGGCGACCTCTCGGTCACCTTTCCAAACCTGATCCATCAGACGAAAACACCGGTATCCTCCAAAGCTCTGATGCTGATCTTTGATGTGCGGGAGTTCCCCGATTTCCAGACGGATTTCACGACAAAGCTCCCTGCCTCCCCGTTTCTTTCCGATGTGACACAGTCCGAAAAAGTTTTCTCTGCCTTATCCGCACTCACAGAGTACGCCACCGGACAGCTGCAAAACCCACGCCTTTTAAAAGGCTATCTTGCGGTCTTTCTCTCCTACCTGTTCGATACGATCCCACTGGTTCCAAACCATTCCGAGCGTCCGGATCTCTGCCAGAGCATTGCCGAATATCTGGATGCCCATTTCCTGGAGCCGGTCAGCCTTACCGCACTCTCCCACGATCTGGGCTACAGCAAATATCACGTCTCGCATGTCTGCAATGAAAAATTTGGCTGTTCGCTCTCGGATTATGTCAACCGACTGCGTGCAGAACACGCAATGGGGCTTTTAACACACACTGACCTCTCGATCACGGACATCTGCTATGCCAGCGGTTTTCGCAGTCTGCGGACATTTTACCGTGTTTTCCGGGAATATTATCAAAAAACGCCAGGAGATTTTATCTCCTGACGTCCCGTTATACCACTTTCTTTAAGAATTCGGTCAAATGCTCCATCGGTATCGGTTTGGAATATTTATAGCCCTGTAAGTAAAGTGCATTCATCTCCTTGCACTGGTTCTCATCCCTTTCGTTTTCCACACCTTCAAATAAAATCTGATAATTTGATTTCTTAAAGATATCAGAAAAACTGCCAACCAGAAAGCGGGATTCTGCATTCTTTCCTGCCAGAATGGTAAGGGAACGGTCAAACTTGATGATATCGATCGGCAATCCGATGATGCGCTCAAAGTTCGAATATCCGGTTCCAAAATCATCCAGATAAAACTTAACGCCAAGTCCCTGCAGATTTTGCATGACATTTTTTACGTTCTCAAAATCTTTTTCACTCCGGCTCTCCGTCAGTTCGATCGCGATCTTTCCATAGGGAAGATCATTTTCCCGGATGATCCTTGTGATGTCCTCACAGAAATCTTTATCTTTTAACTCGATGATTGAGAAATTGACAGACACACGCTCTAACTGATACCCTTCTTCCTCCAGCCGCTTCACCTGTTTACAGGTCTTATTTAAAATGATCCTGCTGAGCGTATGGATATAACCATGCCGCTCTGCTAATGGGATAAACAGATCCGGAAATACCAGTCCGCACTCCGGTAAGTCAAGCCGCATCAGCGCCTCTGCCGATGTAAATGTATTGGTCTTTGTATTTAAAACCGGCTGACAGTAAACCAGTACCCTCGCATCTGACATGTCCTGCTTTACATGGATATCCTGTAATTCTTTTAAAATATAGGAGGCCTTTGAAAATGCATCCACATCCTGTTTTTCGCATCGATAAACCGAGTTTGCCGACATCCGCGCTTCCGCAAATTCTGCCATGGACAGATAATCATTTCCCGTAACAAGCCCCTGATCGGACTGCATCAGTATGATCTTATATTCCATGTGATATCTGTCATAAAGTGCTTCAATGCTGCTAAGCAGCTGCTCCATCTTCTGCTCAATCTTTTTGTTTTTCTCTGTCTGGAATACGATAAGAGCCTTCTCACTACGCATACGGAATACGCAGGAGGCATGAAATACCTGCTCGTTAAGTTCAAAAATCTGCTCTAAGAGTTCCTTTCTCTTGCTCTCTGTCATATCCTGCACTCTGAGACTGATCATCTGGAATGGCTTATTGCCAAGTTCACTGATATAGGCACCAAACGATTTGCCATCGAGCGTTCCCGTCTCCACATCATAGCCATTATAATGAAACAGAAACAATGCCGCAATGATCGGAAAGGTAAACGCAATACACACATACGATGTACTGAGCAGAAACGCCTGCAATACCATAATAAATATTGAAACTCCAAGAACACCCATCATGCAGTGAAAGATCTTCGACACAAATTTACGCCGGTACAGCACCAGCAAAGCCACGATCAGAACCGTGTTATAGATATAATCCAGACGAAACACATCCAGATAATAGTTCTGATGGATCTGCAGGCTTCCATCAATATAGAAACCCATTTTCGTAAATGCAGTTGTAACCTCTATCAGCCCAAATATGGCAAAGCCTCCCCACACTGCACATTTAAAGCAGGTTCGTTTACGTCCCTGTACCCCAACCAGATTCCATACATAAACACAATAAAGTGCATACGCAAGAAAAAGGGAAAGGTACGTCATATTTCTCGTGGCATACACCCATCCGATATTTTCATGCGACAGCACTTTTACAAATTCGTGATAAGTAATATTGGAAATTGCTGCAAACATCACAAGAAAATTGACAACACGAAACAGAGAAAGATTTTTCTTCTTGATTGCGTAAGTAGAACCCAGTAAGAACCAGTGTATCGTAGAAATTGCAATGGTACAGACATCTGCCACCGGAGTATAATTCTGATAAAATAAAACATCTGTCATAAAAACACTCCCTCTTTTCCTCTCGTTTTCCTCATGTTCCCTCATGCTTTTCCCTGTTTTTACTTTAGCACACTCTGTTTTAAAATGAAAGGAATAATTTACATACAATCCAAAAATCCCCCCTTTTTCAAGGGAGGATTTCTCATCTCATAGTCTGCTACACTATTTTTTATTTGCTCTCTGCACGGGACATTGCGATCTTGAAGTCTTTCTGATCGGTAAAGATCTCGTTCTTGTATGGGTTCTTCTTCTGCTCAACAGAACGTTTGATGATCGCTGTCAGGCAGATTACGTTAGCAACTAATGCAAGGATTGCGACCACCCCCTGTGCGGTTGGATTTGCATATGCAGGCTGTGCTGCTGTAGATAACTCTAATCCATTCGTCCAATCTGTTCCATAGAGTACTGGAAGTACTGCAAACTTGGTTCCAACCTGGAATAATGGGAATACCTGTGCAAACATACACCAGATTGCTAAAGTATTGGCACGATTCTGGATCCAGCCACCTTTGTTCCAGAAAGCATTTGCGAAAGTTGGTGCTAATAATAATGCAACACCACAGTACCAGGTATGTGTTGGCAGGTTGCTGTATGTATACTCGAAGTTCCAGATATCATATGCAATGATAAAGCACCATGTCATGTCTGGCCACAGCATATCGTCTTTTTTCTTGGAAGTATAGATACCCCACCATCCTGTCATACAGAAGATGTTTAAGATACCTGCAATACCGTTTACCCAGTTCCACCATCCGCCGTAGAGCCATACGCCCTCGTTTGACAGCCAGTATCTGGAACCTGTCTCTGCTAAAGCGTGTGCACCGCGGATTGCTGACTCAAAGTCAGAACCTACTGCGATTAAAATGTTGATTGCTACGATAATGAATGGGAAAGGTTTGAACCAGTCTTTCTTTCCGATGCCCCATTTGTACTTGATCATCATGAAACCGATACATCCTGCTACGGCTGCATAAAGTTTTGCGTAATGGAACCATCCATTCATGTAAACATGTGTCTGATTGTTCAGTGCCCACTCTGCTCCGCTAGCTGCTCCAACTGCGATTGCAATGAAGTATACGGTCAGTGCAAGTGGCAGTACCAGGAAAAAGAAGATACCTCCCATCTTGGTACGACGCGCGATCTCGTTACAGATCACAAGGCCTGCGAACACCAGTACCCAGCCCAGAAGCTGATACATGGAATTGTCACCATAAATTTGGAATAACATAGCTATTTCCTCCTTAGATTAAAATATACTCCCGTCTGGTATGACCAGACTGTAACTAAATTTTAATACTTTTTTTATGGTTTCGCAAGCCTTTCTTTAGAAAATGTATACATTTTTTGGAAATTGTATATCTGTGATCTATGCTCCTAAAATCTCTGCCAGATCCTGTTCCGGTGTCGTGATTGGTGCAATTCCATAGGTTTTTACCAGAATATCAAGCACATTTGGCGAGATAAATGCAGGAAGGGTCGGCCCTAATTTGATGTTTTTGATGCCCAGATGAAGCAGGGTTAAAAGGATGCAGACCGCTTTCTGTTCATACCATGAAAGTACCATGGATAACGGAAGTTCGTTTACCTCACAGGAGAATGCCTCTGCCAGTGCCACTGCTACCTTGATCGCACTGTAAGCATCGTTACACTGTCCCATATCCATCAGTCTTGGCAGATTTCCGATCGTTCCAAGATCCAGATCGTTAAAACGGTATTTTCCACATGCAAGGGTAAGCACTACGGTATCCTGTGGGGTCTGTTTTACAAACTCGGTGTAGTAATTTCTGCCCACTCTTGCTCCGTCACAGCCTCCCACGAGGAAGAAATGGCGGATGGCGCCGGATTTCACAGCCTCAACAACCTGATCTGCGACAGAAAGCACGGTTCCGTGACCAAATCCTGTCATCACTTCCTTACCGCCATTGATCCCGGTAAATTCCATATCTTTCTCATAGCCGCCTAATTCGAGTGCCTTTTCGATCACAGGTGTGAAGTCTTTGTCCTCCCCGATGTGCACCATCTGCGGATAGGAAACAACCTCTGTGGTAAAGACACGGTCTGCGTAACTTTCTTTGACCGGCATCAGACAGTTTGTAGTATAAAGGATTGGTGCCGGAAGTGCATCAAACTCTTTCTGCTGATTCTGCCATGCGGTACCAAAATTGCCTTTCAGGTGGCTGTATTTTTTCAGCTCCGGATATGCGTGTGCCGGAAGCATCTCGCCATGGGTATAGATGTTGATCCCTTTTCCTTTTGTCTGCTCTAACAGACATTTGAGATCATACAGGTCATGTCCTGTGATCACGATAAACGGTCCCTTTTCCACGGTCAATGGCACTTTGACCGGTGCCGGGGTTCCAAAGGTCTCGGTGTTGGCACGGTCTAAAAGTTCCATACAGCTTAAGTTTACTTTTCCGGTCTCTAATACGAGTGGCAGTAACTCTTCGGTTCCGTAATCCTCTCCGATCGCAAATAAAGCGCGGTAGAAGAAATCATTGACTTCCTGATCCGCATAACCTAACACCATAGCGTGATATGCGTAAGCTGCCATTCCGCGGATTCCAAAAAGGATCAGGGATTTTAAGGAACGGATGTCCTCATCTGCCGTCCACAACCGGTTCATATCGTAATTATCGGTGTTTCCGCAAGGGGAAGCACAGGCCACACAGCCCGGTGAGATCTGGTTTTTTTTGGCATTTACCGCATCGATCATCTGCTGTAAGGTCTCATCATTGAAGTTTACATTCGTGATCGTAGTAAAAAGTCCTTCGATCAAAATCTTATCGGTCTCTTTTGTCTTTCCCTGGTTGGAGCAGGCATGGACTAATCCAATTAACGCTCCTGTCAGTTCATCCTGTAATGCTGCCGTTTTTGCTGATTTTCCGCAGACACCGGCACATCCGGTACATCCACTGCATCCTGCTGTCTGCTCACACTGAAAACAAAACATTTTCTGATCCATTTATTTTCATTCTCCTTTTTCTTCTCTTATTTTTAATATTTTATTCTGACAAGATCCTCCCATCGGTTGAGATGGTCACTACCCGCCATGGGATGAATTTTCCGCTGTTTTTCAGTGCGGTTACGGCTGCATGCTCGATTCCTCCGCAACATGGCACTTCCATTCTTACGATAGTAAGGCTCTTGATCTTATTTTTGCTGATGATCTCTGTCAGTTTCTCACTATAATCGACATCATCTAATTTTGGGCATCCGATCAGGGTAACTCTGCCACGGATAAATTCTTTATGGAAATTACCATATGCATACGCGCTGCAATCTGCTGCGACAAGCAGGTTTGCCCCCTCAAAATAAGGTGCCCTAACCGGTGCCAGCTTGATCTGTACCGGCCACTGGGATAATTCAGATGTTACCGGTACTGCGTTTTCTGTTTCACATGCTGCCTCTGGGGCATGGCTGATGGTGCGTGACTGCGAGCCCGGGCAGCCACATGGCAGTGGTTTCTCCTGCATTTTTTTCTTTTTATTTTCCAGAACGGCCGCCTCATCATACGCAGCTGCTTCACGCTCTACAAACGAGATTGCCCCTGTCGGACAGGTCGGAAGACAATCTCCTAAGCCGTCACAGTAATCATCCCGTAACAGCCTTGCCTTTCCATCGACGATCCCGATCGCCCCCTCGTGACAGGCATTGGCACAAATGCCGCATCCGTTACACTTTTCTTCCTCAATGTGGATCACTCTTCGTATCATTTCTTTTCCCTCTCATTCCGCTTTTTTGTATCTCTTATGTGTCAGCAGTCAGTCCTTTTCCCGACCGCTTTTGTGTGCTCCTTGACTTTACGGATTGAGTATAATAAAATTTTCTCAATAAGTATGTTGTTATAACAACAAAGAAATATTTTTTTGGAGAATTTTATGGATTATGAATTTTTAGAACGCACCATGCTGTTCCAGGGTGCAAAAAAAGACGAGATCGAGGCAATGTTACACTGCCTTTGTGCTGAAACGAAAAAATTTGAGAAAGGTGCTTTCATCTACAGTGCCGGCAGTACCGTATCTGCCATGGGTCTGGTACTCTCCGGCAGGATCCAGATCATCAATGACGATCTCTGGGGCAACCGCAGTATCTTAGACAGTATCGCTCCCGGAAAAGTCTTTGCCGAGACCTATGCGAGTATTCCGGGCGAACCGCTGATGATCAGTGTTCTTGCCGCAGAGCCATCGGAAATTTTATTTTTGAATGCCGCAAAGATCACAAAAACATGCCCGATGTCCTGCCCGCACCATGTCGCGCTGATCCGCAATCTTTTGCGCATTTCCGCCCAGAAAAACCTGAATTTATCACGCCGCATGTTCCACACCGCGCCAAAATCCATCCGTGGCAAGCTGCTCTCCTACCTCTCTTTTCAGGCAGCAACTGCAGGTTCCCGCGATTTTACCATTCCCTATAACCGCCAGCAGTTAGCGGACTACCTCGGTGTCGACCGGAGTGCCTTATCCAATGAACTGAGTAAAATGCAAAAAGAAGGACTTCTGACCGTGACAAAAAATCATTTCTGCCTGTCAGACGTCCCTCTGATCTGATCTTATTCTCTTCTTATATAATACCAGTCCATATCGACCTAGATGATACGGATGCAGTACCAGTCCTCATCGACCTGCTGCAACCGGTCTCCCGCACAGATGACCGGATAGCGGATGTCATTTGGTGGAATGTAGAGGATATCTCCGATCGTTCCATCCGACATCAACACATGTTTTTTGCGGTAATAGTGCCGCATATTCTGGATAAACACTGCCACCAGCCGCTCATCCAGTCCGTCAAATTCCGCTTCGCGGAACTGTTCTAATACGTCAAACGGAAGTTTTGCCGTTTTATAGCAGCGTGCAGAGATCATGGCATCGTACACGTCTGAGATCGCCGTGATCCTTGCAAAGCGTGTGATCGCATCCCCGCTTAATCCATCCGGATACCCTTTTCCATTTAATTTTTCATGGTGCTGTCTCACGGCATTCTTTACTTCTACAGGAATTTCATCTCCCAGCATCTCATAGGAGAAAACCGGATGCCTGTGCATGATGGCGGTCTCTTCTTCCGTCAGCTTACGCGGTGCATACAAAACATCTTCCGGTATCCAGGTCTTTCCAATATCATGTAAGATACCGATCAGCACCAGACTGCGGATGTCCTCTTCCGAATACTGCAGCCATCTTCCCATCATTCCATTTAAAAATGCCACATTTAGCGAATGCCGCTGCAATGCCTCATCAATCGGACGTGGCACGTCAATGCAGGAAAAAACATCTGCCGGTTCCATCTCCTGCAGCTTTTCGTAAACGTCCACCATGACCTGCTCAACTTCTTCACTGCTGACCTGCTTGATTCTCCGCGTTACCTGCAGCACATGATCCACGCTGTTTTTTAAGCCGGTATAACCTGAATGGTTTTCCAGTGCTTTCTGTCGGATCTCATCCGGTGTGTCCTTTCCATTGACGATCTCCTGATATCCACCCTCGTAAGTCGTAATGTAACGGTCACCCTCACAGAAATTAGCGACCCGTTTTAATTTTTCCGCTGTGATCCGCTCTCCACGCGGGATCAGAAGCACATTTCCGGCATGATCATAGATATTATCGCTCAGTATGAGTCCTTCCCACAAATATTCCAGTGGTACCTGTCTTAATGTTCCATGTTCCATCACTTTGTCTCTCCCCTGCGCTGTCTGACCATCCGGCAGCCATACTCTTCCTTCCACAAACTACTGTTATGAATGCGTACTACCTTATATTCATTCTGAAACAGGGTATCATTCAGGCGGAATGTGAGTTGTATACGGTGCCCGACTTCAAAACTGCCTGCCTGCGCCTGCAACAGAACGCCCGTTGCGCTGATATTCTTTGTCTCAATCTCGATGGGTCTGCGCAGCGAAACCATGGTCTTCCCGAAACGGATCCCTCTTACGATCCCTTTTGTACGGATCGTGTATCTGGAATGTTTGCGATCCTCCTTTTCCTTTCCGGAAGCCAGATAAATATCGACTTCGTTGGCGATCACAGGACGTCTTAATATCCCTTCAAATTCGAGGATACGGTCGTTGTCAAAGATCAACAGAGACACTTTTCCCTCCGTCGGTGTCACCAGACTGCTCACGCGCACGGTTAAGATACTGGCATGCGCATCGTATGTTTTGATCGTCGTATCCGCGATGACCTGATTCTTTTTTATGTCTTTTATCAGAACCCTGCTGTTTTTCAGATTGTACTCCACACTTTTCCTCCGTCCGGTAGTCTGGGATCAGATCTCTTCCTCTGCTTTGATCCCTTTTGGATCTGCCTCTCGCCTTTTGCCTTGTGTCTGCTGTAATTTCTGCTATATATATCGGCATTTTTTCTATGCAACGTTATACTTTCAGGCTTTCTCATCCCCCAATAACCGCCTTTTTACCTCGGCAAGATCCATTTCCAGCAGCACATCGTCTGCCTCTACCTCCCCCTTTAATTCCGGTGAAATGTTAGAATGGATATAAAACGTGGAAAGTCCCACACCCTTTGCCCCGGCAATGTCGCTGATGGCATCATTACCGATCATTACGGCTGTTTTCACATCGATCTGATGCTTCTCCAGTAACATCTGATAAAATCCCGCATCCGGTTTTTTGACCCCACAGGAGGATGAGATAAAGATGTCATCGAAATAAGAGGCGATTCCTAATGTATGCAGTTCATATTCCGTGAAGATCCTCTGTGCATTGGACAGAAGATATAATTTTCCACCCGCCTGTTTAATGGAAGAAAGTAAGTCTTCTGCTCCCGGATACAGTCTGATATAGTCTGTTGTCAGCACCCGGAAAAACTGACCCGCATGGATGGCAAGCGTTTCATCCGCGGGAACTCCCTTTTGCCGGAACAGCTCTAAAAAGATCTCTTCGATCGATACCTCCGGAAATGCCTCATGCGCATCGGACTTTTTTTTCATATCCTGCTGCATGCCCGCTTCCCTTTGTTCAATCAGACGGCGGAACTCCTTCTTTAACGTATCCGCATCATAAATGGCATCATAATAACCGTAAAAAAGCGCCAGTTTCTCCCAAACAATCTTCTCTTCTTCCTCCGTATGGATATCCACAAGTGTCCCATACAGATCAAAAATATATGTTTCGTATTTCATTTTCACGCTCCATACCTTTCTCTTATCTTCTGCACAAAATGTACCATGATTCTCCATTCTTATCAATGCTTTCTTATATTCTCCCGAAGCCTTAACAGAATTTTTTTCTCCATCCGGCTGACCTGTACCTGAGTCATTCCCAATACTTTCGCGATTTCTCCCTGTGTCTGATTTTCGTAATAACGGAGTTTTATTAATTTCTGCTCACGCTCATCCAAAAGTTCTAAAAGCTGTGCAATGACCATCTGATTTAAAAGTGCTTCCTTCTCCGGCTCCTCTCTGGCGTAGTCCTCTTTTCCTCCCGCCCCGATCTGGTCGATCAAAAGAAGCTCGTCCCCATCCTTTTCATAAACTGGCTGATAGATGGATGCTACCTCCCGGTTTGCCTCGGTTGCCGTCACGATCTCTTCCGTGGAAAGTTCCGTCGCCGCCGACAATTCAAGCAAAGTTGGCTCACGATCAAGCTCCCTGCAAAGCGTTTCCCTCGCTTTTTGTATCTTATAGGCATTTTCTTTTAACGTCCTGCTGACTTTTAACATGCCATCGTCTCTCAAATACCTGCGGATCTCTCCGGTGATCATCGGTACCGCGTAAGTAGAAAATGCAAGATGCAGTGACAGATCAAACTTGTCGATCGCTTTGATCAGTCCGATACAGCCAATCTGAAACAGTTCCTCCCTGTCATGCCCTCTGTGTTCAAACCTCCTTGCCACTGCACGTACCAGCCCGAGATTTTCGGAAACAAGTTCATCCCGCGCACTTTTATCTCCTTTGTGTGCCTGCCCTATCAGCTCCGCGAAATGTTCCATTCTCCCACTCCTATGCACCTATTTTTTTCCGCATGGTCACCTTCGTACCTTCCCCCGGTACGGAATTTACAAAAACCGCATCCATAAACGCCTCCATAAATGCAAAACCCATACCGGACCGCTCCAGCTCCGGTTTCGTGGTATAGAAAGGTTCCATCGCCTTTTTCACATCCGCGATCCCCTTACCATGATCCTCTACTATGATCTCCACCTCATTTCCCTGCACACTGCAAAAAAGGAATACTTTCTGTTTCGGATCGTCATATCCATGGATGATAGCATTGGTCACCGCCTCTGAGACTGCTGTCTTGATATCGGATATCTCGTCCAGTGTCGGATTGTTTTCTGCAATAAATGCCGCTACC
Source organism: uncultured Roseburia sp. (assembly GCA_900550935.1). Classification (GTDB taxonomy): domain Bacteria; phylum Bacillota; class Clostridia; order Lachnospirales; family Lachnospiraceae; genus Roseburia. Next base: position 45,677 of record URUD01000001.1, on the reverse strand, counting down.
GCCATCCTCGCAAATCCTTCATTGATGGAACGCGCATCAAATTCCAGTTTCATTTCATTCTTACTCTGCATCAGTCTTAGTTCTCCTCTATTTTTATTATTTTTTGCAATCCGGAAACAAAAAAGATTTTCCTGACACGTTCATTTAAATTTCTGGCAAAAACTTCACCGCCCTGATACCCTAAGTTCCTGCATCTGCCAATGATGACTCCGATTCCGGAACTATCCATAAATTCAGTGTGTGCAAAGTCAAACACCAGCCTTCTCACATGGTATGTCTCGATCAGACGATCTGTCTCGGTGCGCAGTTTTCCTGCTTCATGGTGGTCAATTTCCTTTGGCATGTAGACCGTAAGGCTTCCCCTCTCTCTGTCATAAAAATTCTGCATCTTTTCCTCCCATCTTTTTGCTGCATTTTTCTATAGAAAAAAAAGACGTCTTTGGAATCCATGTCCATAGACGTCTTTTGTATCTTCATCCTGTTATCTTTTTTATTCTTCGATCGCCAGGTAGTTCTGTGCATTTGCTGCACGCTCCGTGCCCGGATATAAATCTACGATCTTCTGGTAATAGATCTTCGCATTTTCAAGATCATTGTTCTTGCGGTATGCCTGTGCCAGATAATAAAGCGCATAGCCATCCTGGAAAGTCTCATCCAGTTCGACAACCTTTTCCAGTTTCGGGATCGCCTCTTCAAAATTCTGCGCATTATAGGCACTGTATCCCTCCTGATACATCGCTGTAATATACTCTTCATTGACTTTGGCATTGATCGTATCGTAGATTGTCCTGGCATCATCACTTAAGTAATCAAGATTTACATTGCCAAGTGCCGTACCTGCCGCCTCGATATCCTCTGTGGTATAAGCAGCATACGCCTGTAACAGCTGGTCATAACTGCTGATCTGGCTCTTTGCACCATCCTCCCCCTCTTTCGCACTCTCCACCTGTTTGGTAAGTTCATCCACCTGAGACTCTAAGGTGCTGATTGTCTGGTTTTTGGATGAGATCGTATTATTGGCATCCAAAACCTCTGCCTTTGCCTCGTTCTGTACCTGACGTTTTACGCCTGGCACAACTAAAAACCAGGTAATTGCCACACCGATGGCAATTCCGATCACCATATTGACGATCGTTCCGATCGCAGAATTGTCCTTTAAGTATCTCGGCTGTATGATGGTCTCGTTTCCACTCTGATATGAGATCTGGTCTTCGTTTTTTGCTTTCTTTGGTGTATTTTCACGCATCCTTGTGTTGACCTCTTTGAGGTAACGCAGCGTGATCGTATTATTGGAATCGATCTTGCCCGCATTGCGCAGTGCCTTTTTGGCAAGGTCATATTTACCCTCCTGAATATAGAGCAATGCCAGCAGCTGATGTCCTCTTACCAATTTGGGATTTAATGAAACTACTTTCTTTAACTGGATAATGGCAAGGTCTCTGCTGTCCTGTTTGCAGTAGAGCAGTGCCTGATTGTATTTTTTTATCGTCTGATTAATGGTTTCAAGACTGGATCTGTTGTTCTGTACTTCATCCAGATAATAGCTTGCACGGTTGTTTTCCGGCTGATAATTTTTGCTGATGACCCACTCGGTCAGGGCTTCTACCACCTCTCCCATCTCAAAATAAATGAGTCCTAACAGGTTTCTCGCATCTGTATTGTATTTGTTATATTTTAAACTGGTTTTCAAGTGATCGGCTGCCCCGGACAGGTCTCTTACCGAAGCCTTCTCCAATGCCATATTATAAAATGCATTAGATGCCATTCTAATTCTCTTAAATGTCTTTACATTGCTTCCGCAATTTGGACAGTAATCCTCCTTCGTCAGCTTTGCACCACAGTTATAGCACTCCATGATTTCCCTCGTCTTCTATCTTATTCTGGTCTTATGAATTTCTCTTTGCTTCACGCATCATCTCTTTTAAAACGTCTGTCATATCTGTCAGTTCATGGTTGTAGATCGCCTGCTCTGCTTCTTCTACTTCTAAACTTGGTTTAAAATTCTTTAATTCCTCTTCAAAATTGATCATATATTCTCCATCCTCTTTTCGCAAAGTAACGCCGCTATATTATTTCTTTTCCATTATAATATAGCGGCGTTAAGAATCAAGTAATTTTCTCTTAAGTTTTTCTTTTATCGCAAAATGAAACTTTATTCTACGCCCTGATAACATGGACGTGTCGAAATTTTGTCACTCAACCGATAAAATTCAATGGATTTGCCCACATTGCGCAGATCAAATCGTAAATCTCCGATCCGGATGATAACGCCCGGATAAACTTCCTGCAATACGGATACACAGGCTCCTCTCGACCCCTCAACCAGTCTTCTCAGTTTCTTGCACTCTTCTTTGTCATTGGCAAGGGTTGCGGTATCACGGATCTTAATCCGGAGCAGCTGCATACGTCTCGGGTCATTTGCGTAGCTGACACCACGCTCTGCCTCTAACATATCAAACTGCTTGAGTCCGCCCTCGATCTTCTGGAGATTCGTCTCAGTTGCTTCGATCTTTTTCTCAAGTACACGAAGCCGGCTGGCTACATCTGCTCCTGCTCCAACCATGATCTCGGTCTTTTTCTCTGCATCATTTCCAAGACTGGTCACTTCCACCCCCTGGATCGCATGAAGCGTTCCGCCAATGATACTGCCACGGGCTCCGGTCATACTGACTTTTCCCTGACACTTTACATCACAGTCCATTAACACATCTGCCTGGATGTCTCCATCACACTCAATGTTTGTGAACTCAAAGAATTTTGCTGTAATGCTTCCTTTGGTTTTTACAGAGGCTTTGTTGCCCCCTAACATACCACTTCTTAGGATGACATCTTTTCCTGCCTCTATCGTACATGCCTCTACAATACCATCGATCGTAACACTTCCAGTGGAACGGATGGTAACTCCGCTCTCGACACCGCCATGGATCACTACATCTCCACGGAAATCAATATTACCGAGAGAGATCTCGGCATTTCCGGATATCTCATAAACCGGTAAGATCACGATACGGTTATTCTGCATCTCGATCTTGCCGTCTACCGTTGCCACATAAGTAACGCCATCCGGCTGTACCTCAAAGCCTTTTCCCTTGATTGGCATCTGGTCTCTGCCCTTTTTTGCCTGAATTGGCTTGCCTTTGACATTGAAACCGTCCTCACCCTCAACAGGCGGATGATAGATTGCAATCTCCTGCCCTGCGACCACAGATTCGATCGTGTGGACAGACCAGTAATCTACGGAACCATCTGGTCTGACCTTTGGTTTATTATCAAAACTGGTGCTGAATTTATATTCAAAATAACCGTCCACTCCGTCAACCGGCTGTGCCCCCCTGGCAATCAAAACTTCTCTCTCGAATACTTCTTCCACAACCATGCGTGCGATCTCCTCATGGTCGACTCCTGCATTGACACCCCGTTCACTCAATGCCTGCATCACATATGGAACTGTGTATTCTTCCCCTTCATCCGGAGATGGCAGAAGCATATATGCTTCCATCTCATCTACCGAAAATCTTATGATTGGTTTTTCCTTTGGTAATGCTGCCATAACTGTCCTGCTCCCTAATCTATTCTACATTAACAAACGTATACCTTGCTCTGCGAACTACTTTTTCCTATTTTCTATAATACTAGTAGTCCGCGTCTTTTTCAAGTAAAATCTTTAGCAGAACACAGATCGTAGCGCACTCCATTTTCTATTTCATCTGGGATAATCTTTCTTTTACCTGTGCCATCATCTGCTCATAGCCTGCCAGCTTATCTTTTTCTTCCTGTACCTTTGCTTCCGGAGCTTTGCTTAAGAATTTTTCATTGGAAAGCATGCCCTTGGAACGTGCCAGCTCTTTTTCGAGACGTGCCTGCTCTTTTAACAGACGCTCCTTCTCTTTCTCAAAATCGACAAGATCTTCTAATGGCAGATATAAAGTTGCTCCCGGTATCACAACAGATACGGCATCTTCGCCAATACCGGTCTTATCTGCTGCAATGGCGATCTCACTTGCTCCGGCAAGGTTTGCATAAGCTTCTTTCGTCTGCTCAAAGGAAGCTCTGAGTGCCTCATCCTCAGAAACGATAAAGATCTTTGCTTTTCTTGATGGTGGAACATCCATTTCGGTACGAAGGTTACGGACACCTTTTACCAGATCCTTGCAGTGTTCCAACATTTCTTCCTCTTCCGGGAAGTTCCAGTCTGCACGGTATTCCGGCCATTTTGCCAGCATGATGGTCTCTTCTTCCGGATGCAGGGTACAGAAGATCTCCTCTGTGATAAACGGCATAAACGGATGTAACAGTTTTAATCCCTCGGTCAGAACCGTCTTTAAGGTCCAGAATGCAGCGTTTGCAGATTCCGGATCATTTTCCTTATTATAGGTACGGGTCTTGGTGATCTCGATATACCAGTCACAGAATTCATCCCAGATAAAGTCGTATACTTTCTGTACAGCGATACCCATCTCGTATTTATCCATGTTTTCTGTTACATCTTTTGCCAGCGTATTGACTTTGGATAAGATCCACTTATCTGCCGGTTTCAATTCGTCCATGGATGGGGTGCGGATCTCGCTTCCCTCCAGATTCATCATGATGAAACGGGATGCGTTCCATACTTTGTTGGCAAAGTTTCTGGATGCCTCAACTCTCTCCCAGTAGAAACGCATATCATTTCCAGGTGCATTTCCTGTGATCAGGGTAAGACGGAGTGCATCTGCGCCATATTTATCGATCACCTCTAACGGATCAATTCCGTTTCCAAGTGATTTACTCATCTTACGTCCCTGTGAGTCTCTTACCAGACCGTGGAACAATACAGTATGGAATGGTGCTTTTCCCATCTGCTCGTAGCCAGAGAAGATCATTCGGATTACCCAGAAGAAAATGATATCGTATCCGGTTACCAGGACATCAGTCGGATAGAAGTAATCCAGATCCTCTGTTTTTTCCGGCCAGCCCAGTGTAGAGAACGGCCATAATGCAGAGGAGAACCAGGTATCCAGTGTATCCGGGTCCTGCTCCATATGCGTGCATCCACATTTCGGACATTTTTCCGGTGCAGCTTTTGCTACGACCATCTCGCCACAATCCTGGCAGTAATATGCCGGGATGCGGTGTCCCCACCAGAGCTGTCTGGAAATACACCAGTCACGGATATTGTCTGTCCAGTTAAAGTAGGTCTTTTCCATACGTTTTGGAAGTAACTGGATGTCGCCATTTTTTACTGCCTCTACTGCCGGTTTGATCAGCTCATCCATCTTTACGAACCACTGCTGTTTTACCATCGGCTCTACTGTAGTGCCGCAGCGGTCATGGGTTCCTACATTATGGGAATGTGGCTCTACCTTTACAAGCAGTCCCTGCGCATCCAAGTCTGCTACCAGCTGTTTTCTGCACTCATAACGATCCATTCCTTCATATTTACCTGCGAAATGGTTCATCGTTGCATCATCATTGATGACGGTGATCTCCTCTAAGTCGTGACGTTTTCCAACTTCGAAGTCATTCGGGTCATGTGCCGGTGTGATCTTTACACAACCGGTTCCAAACTCTTTATCTACATAAGAATCTGCGATCACCGGGATCTCACGGTCTGTCATCGGCAGTTTTAACATCTTTCCGATGATGTCCTGATATCTCTCATCCTCTGGATTTACGGCTACCGCTGTATCTCCGAATAAAGTCTCTGGTCTTGTGGTTGCGATCTCTACAAATCTTCCCTCTTCGCCTACAACCGGATAATTGATATGCCAGAAGGATCCGTCCTGCTCTTCGTGCTCTACCTCAGCGTCTGAGATGGATGTCTTACATACCGGACACCAGTTGACAATCCTGGAACCCTTGTAGATCAGTCCTTTTTCGTATAATTTTACAAACACCTCAAGTACTGCATCAGAACAGCCCTTGTCCATGGTAAAACGTTCTCTCTCCCAGTCTGCAGAAGAACCCATCTTTTTCAACTGATTGATAATACGGCTGCCGTACTCATCACGCCACTCCCAGCATTTCTCTAAGAAGCCCTCTCTTCCAAGGTCGCGTTTGTCGATGCCCTGTTTCTTTAAGTTTTCGATTACCTTTACCTCGGTTGCAATGGAAGCATGGTCGGTTCCCGGCTGCCAGAGTGCATTGTATCCCTGCATTCTCTTATAACGGGTCAAAATATCCTGCATGGTATTGTCAAGCGCATGTCCCATGTGAAGCTGTCCTGTAATGTTTGGCGGAGGCATCACAATCGTAAATGGTTTTTTGCTGCGGTCTGCTTCCGCATGAAAATAACCGTTGTTTTCCCATTTCTGGTACAGACGGTCTTCAATGCTCTTTGGATCATAAGTCTTTGCTAATTCTTTGTTGCAATTCTGGCACATAATCATCTCTCCTTCTTGTTTTTAATTCAAGGTAATAAAAAACCCTTTGTATCCCATCTGGAATACAAAGGGCGAAATTATCGCGGTACCACCTTTTTTCGTCAGTCACACTGACCTCATCCTGCCGGCGTATCTTAACTACGCTTAGCGGGCGGTTCGCTAACGGGAACCATACGGGAACACTTCTGTTGCAACGATATCTGCACTTTCTCGGCGTTCCGGTTCAAAAGCTACCTTCCACATGTCTTTCTTTGAAAAATCTTGCAGCCGATGGATCTTCCTCTCTGTTAAGCGTGCATGTGTACTCCTCTTTCTCATTACCTTTGGTTTGTTCTTATTGTTTTATCATACGCAGAGTCGTTTCTTTTGTCAACTGTTTTTTCTGTTACAGTTCCTCTTCGACCATGCTCTTATTCGAGGTAAACAGATCATAGATACATGGAACCACGATCAAAGTCAGCAGCGTGCCATAGATCAGTCCACCCTCGGTTACGATTGCCATTGGCTGCATCATTTCCGAGCCGTCGCCCAGTCCGAGTGCCATCGTTGACATCGATAAGATCGTCGTCAGTGCTGTCATTAGGATCGGGCGGAGTCTTGTCACACCAGATTCCACGATCGCCTCTCTTTTTTCCACTCCACCACGGCGCAGCTGGTTGATATAATCCACCATGACGATACCGTTGTTTACAATGATACCCGCCAGCATGACAAATCCGATCATTGCGGTCACGCTGACTTCCTTTCTGGTAAAAAACAGTGCCAGAAATCCTCCCGTAAACGCAAGCGGGATCGTAAACATGATGATGAACGGCGACAGGAAAGACTGGAACTGTGCCACCATGATCAGGTAAATAAAAATGACTGCTAAAAGCAGCATCAGATAGAGCTGATCCATTGCTTCCCGGATCGTCTCATCCTCTCCGGTCATCGTGATGCCGTATCCCTCCGGCAGTTCGATCTGATCCAGTTTCTTTTGCAGTTCCCGGCTCACCAGTGTAACATTGTGGGTTTCGTCGATCCCCGCCGTTACGCTGATATAGCGGTTCTGCGCATCACGCCGGATGATATTTAAGGAGGTTCCCTCTTCAAACGTTGCAATATCTTTTAATTTTACTTCTGAGGTCTCTCCCATTTTATCGGTATAAGAAAAGGTCAGCTTTTTGATGTCCTCTAACGTCGTGCCGGTCTGCTCTTTCGTGCGGACATAGACGGCATAGTCTTTTAAATCCCCTGATATCGTGGTCGCCGATGTAGCCGATGCCATTCTGGCATAGACAAGCTGGAAGACCTGTGCTGTCGTCATACTGTATTTTGCTGCTTTTTCCTTATCCACATGGATGGTAAAAGATGGGGTCGTATTGTCAAGCCCGTCGTCTGCATCCACCGCTCCTTCTGTCTGCTCTACAATTTTTCCCACTTCTTCTGCCAGTTCCTGTAACTGATCCAGATTGCTTCCGCTGATCTGAACTGAGATGCCGCTTCCGAAAAACGATGTCATATCCGATGAGGACGCATCCACCGACACCTCGCAGTCCATATCCTTTGTCAGTGCCACGATCTGGTCTGTGATTGCATCATCCGTTGTCACACTACTTCCTTCCTCTAACAGAAGATAGAGTGTCGCCGTATCGCTGTCCGATCCCATCGACATCACGTTTCCACCGCCAGCCATCGCTCCGATCGCATCAATGCCCTCAATCCCTGATACCTTTTCCACCACTTCATCTGCACGCTCGGACAGCTCGGTAAATGTCAGGTTTTCCCCGTCTTTCGGTGCCACCGTGACCGTCATCTGATCCGCTTCCATACCCATGTCCATAAACGAAAATCCTCTCGACAATGCAAGCATCATGCTTGCCGCCAAAAGAACCACAACACCGATCAGAACAACCGCTTTATATTTCAGTGCCACAACGATCACTTTGCGGTATCCCTGCTGCACCTTTTCAAAAAATCCCTGTTTTACTTCCTTTGGGTGCTTTAAAATACCTGCTGCCATCATCGGAACGAAAGTCAGTGCCACGATCAGACTCGCAGTAAGCGTATACGCTATGGTAAGTGCAATATCAACAAAGAGCTGCCTCGTGATCCCCTCGGTAAAGACGATTGGTGTAAACACACAGATCGTGGTCAACGTCGATGCAAAGATCGCACCTGCCACCTGCCCCGCTCCCTCCACGGCAGCCTTTCGGATGGAATATCCCTCATGCTGCAGACGATAGATATTCTCGATCACAACGATGGAGTTATCCACCAGCATACCGATTCCAAGTGCGAGACCGGAAAGTGAGATGATATTTAAAGAAATACCGGTAAAATACATCAGCACGATCGCAAAGATCACGCTAAGAGGAATGGAGCATGCGATCACAAGCGTTGGCTTGATATCCTTTAAAAACAGGATTAATACGATGACCGCAAGAAACGCTCCCACGATCATGTTTTCAAGCACGGACTTTACGATCAGATCGATATAAACGCCCTGATTCATCAGGATTGTCATGCGAAGCCCATCCTTTTGTTTTTCAAGGGAAGCAAATTTCTCTTTAACTTTCTTGGCAACATCTCCGGTCGAATATCCGGTCTGTTTCTCGATTGACAGCATGATCGCCGGATTTCCGTTCAGTTTGGAATAGGAATCTGCGGCATTGTCAACGACTTCCACCTCTGCCACATCCCCAAGGCGGACCGGCTCCATATCATCCATGCCAAGGTCAATTAAAACCATCTGCTCTAAACTTTCCGGGCTGTCAACTTTATCGCCCACACGCACCAGATAGGAAGCATCCTTCTGCTGCACATAGCCCGCTGGCATGGAGAAATTTTGTGCCGTTAAAATCCCTGCAAGGTTATCTACCGTCAGGATCGTATTTAAGTCTGCCGATGCCTTTGCCGTTTCTTTCGACTCATCTAACTGTGCCTGTCCCAGTGTCAGCTGGTTTTCTCCATCTGCCAGCTTTGCAGAGGCATCACTCATCTCGAGGATGCTTGCAATTTCGGTCTTATTTAAGGTGACATACGCATCATCCAACGTTGTCTTTCCGGCTTCCACCTGAACTTTTGCCGCATCGATCGTTGCCATGGCGGTGTTGATCTCGATCAGTTTTTCAGAAAGCGTTGCGATCGCCTGTGGAATGTCATCCACAGCGGATAAATTGACTCCAAATGCTGCCAGCTGCGTTCCCCACTGTGCACTTAAAGAAGCATTGGTCTCCAACAACTGGTATTTAAGCAGTTCCAGCTGGTTGCTGTCTACACCGCTCTGGTTCAAAAGAGCGTCCAGTGCCGCACTCTGACTCGTATCTCCGGTCTCGGAACTACCTGTCGTTCCGCCTGTGATCTGGTTTTCGAGATCCTCGATCTGCTGTTCCAATGCCGAGGTGCTCTCCTCATTCAGCCGCTGTGCCTGTTCGATCTGCAGCTGTAGCTGTTTTCCGTCCTGATAAATCTGCTGTAATTCCGGGATTGCCGCCTCGATCAGCGTCTTTGCTGCCGCCAGGGTCATGCTGTTCTGGTTTAGATCAGACTCTGAAACAAATGCTTCGATCTTGCCATTGGTCATCTCGTTTTCTGCCTGTCCCATCTGGCTGGCAAGTTCCTCTTTTCCGTTCTCAAGCTGTGCCTTACCATCTGCGATTTCCTCTGCCGCCTGATCGAGTTCCTCCTGAGCTCCTGTAAACTGCTCTTCGATCTTATCCTGTATCGTTTCATTGAGTGCCTTTATTTTGTCATTGTCCAGTGTCACCTGTACCTTTTCTTCCAGCACTCCGGTTGTCGATACCGATGCTACTCCACTCACACTTGTAACGGCAGGTGCCAGTTCTTCCTCGACATATTCGGAGATCTCTTTCTGGCTCATCCCTTCGATATCTGCGGATGCCACCATGATCGGCATCATATCCGGGTCGATCTGCATGATGACCGGTGTTCCAACACCGTCCGGAAAATTGCCCTCCAACTGGTCAAGCTCCTGTTGGATCTCGATCAGGATGGAATCCATGTTGGCACTCTGCTCATATTCGAGGACGACCATCGAATAACTGTCGTACGACATGGAGCTTACATTTTTAATATCAGAAGTTGTTGCCATGGCTGACTCTATCGGTGCAGTGACATCACTCTCCACTTCTTCCGGGCTTGCGCCAACATCTGTTGTGATGACCAGTGCATACGGCAGATTCATATCCGGCAACAGATCCGTTGTCATTTTGGTGAATGAAACAATTCCCAGAACAATGACAAGGATCACGCCAACGATAACCGTATAGGGTCTTTTTACGCTAAACTTCGACAACATTCCTTCTGCTCCTTTTTCCATGTTTTTATCATGAAAAAAAGATGCCCTTTGCAAGGCATCCTTTTTCTTTTATTTAGTCTTCTGATTCCTCATCGTCTACAATCGCTGCTGCCGCACCAGATACAGATGCAACTACTGCTATTACAGCCGCTATAATTACGATAAAAAGTAATGCAACCAGAAAAATCCAAAATCCTGTTTCTGTCATATTTCCATCTCCTATGCTTGTGCTTTTCCGTAAATCAGATTGATTCGTTTCGTACTAACCCCAGTATAGCACATTCGCATTTTCTTGCAAAGGAAATTTTTAACCCTTTACACTACCAAGTGCAACTCCCTGCACGATATGTTTGGATAAGATCAAATATACCACGATAACCGGGAAGATGGAGAATGCGATCATAACATAAACCTGACCCATATCAAACTTCAGCCAGTCTGCCGCACGGAGCTGTGCGATCAGGATCGGAAGTGTTTTCATCTTGTCATTATGTAAGATCAATGCCGGTGTAAAGTAGTTGTTCCAGCTGCTTACGAAAGTGAAGATCGCCTGAACCGCGATCGCCGGTTTCATTAACGGAAGTACGATCGAGTTAAAGGTACGGAATTCACCGGAGCCATCAATACGTGCTGCCTCGATCAAAGATAACGGCAAGGAGCTCTCCATGTACTGTTTCATATAGAAGAATGTAACCGGTACTGCTACGGAAGGAACGATCAATGGTATGAAATTGTCCTCCAGTTTCATATTGGAAACCAACTGTACGAAACCAAGTGCTGTTACCTGTGTCGGGATCATCATGATCATCAGGATAAACGGGTAGATAAATTTTTTCAGTTTAAATTCGTATGCGTGAATGGCATATGCTGTCATGGTTGAGAAGTAAACACACAATGCAGCACTGCAGGTTGCCACGATCAGACTGTTAAACATACCTCTCCATACAGGCAGTGTTCCATGTACCAGATTCAACCAGTTTTCCCATAAATGGCTGCTTGGTGCCAGCGTAAAACCGGCCTGCAGTTCACCATTGGAACGTGTTGCATTGATAAACAAAATGTAAAACCAGAACAGGCAGAAGAATGTAATGATACAAAGTACCACGTAGGCGATCACTCTTCTTGCATGAAGGCCTAATCCTTTTTTTGTTTCCTGAACTTCACTCATACCCGTCACCCCTTCCTCTTGTCATTTCCGGTTATCTTAAATACAACCAAACTTAAGATTGCCGTAATAATGAACAGAACTACTGACAAAGCCCCTGCCATACCGTAATTCTTACTGTAAAGATGTTTGTTCAGGAACATGATCAATGTCATGGTAGAACGCATTGGATCACCGGTTCCGTTTGTTAAGATCTGAGGCACGTCAAACATCTGTAAACCACCGATCAGGGATGTGATCATAACGTAGATCAAAATCGGACGGAGCAATGGTAATGTAATCTTGAAAAATACCTGTGTTGAAGTTGCTCCGTCTACTTCTGCTGCCTCAAACAGTGAAGTATCAATTCCCATCATACCTGCCATCAGAAGGATGGTCGTATTACCAAACCACATCAAACAGTTCATAAATGCGATCAGCCCTCTCGCACTTCCCACATTAGATAAGAATTTATATGGTGTATCGATCAGACCAATCTGCATTAACAAGGAGTTGATCGGACCACCATCAGAAAACAATGTAAAGAATAACATGGAAAATGCAGATGCCATGATCAGGTTCGGCAGATAAATGACTGTCTTAAAAAATCTGGAACCCTTTAATCTCAATCGCACATCAGAGAACCACGCTCCTAACAGTAAAGATAACAAGATCTGTGGTACAAAACAAAGGATCCACATGATCATGGTGTTCTTTGCATAAATCCAGATATCCCCCTGGCTGAATAGCTGTTTATAATTATCAAGCCCGACAAAATTCGGACCGATCTTGGTCAGACCTGACATGTAATTTTCAAAAAAACTGTTATAGATTGTTGTTACCATCGGTATCAACTGGAAAATTACATATACAATAATAAACGGTAACAGGAAAATATAGCCCCATTTATTGTATCTGACCGCTTTTGAAGTTTTCTTCATAGCCTTTTCCCCCTTTTCTCTTGCTCTCTGGTACAGAGCTCACAGCAAGTTTTCCTTTCCTTTTGCAAACCTGCTGTCAACCCTGCGCCAAATATTCCGGTTTGCAAGCTTTTTTATAGAAAGAGAGCCCATACCTGCCTTCCTTTTCGTCCGACAGGTATGGGTTTCTCTACCTACTCATACCTATTCAGATAGCATCCCTGATTAATGTGTTAATTCCGGGTATTTCTCCTCTACTGCTGTATAGAAGAGGTTCAATGCTTCGTCTTTGGTTGCATTTCCTTCGAAGTAGTTCTTCATAGCATTCTGGAACTCTTCGTTACATCCCTGATCGTATGCAGAAAGGTTGCTTAAATCAAGAGTTGCAACGCCTGAGCAGTAGATGCCTAATGGGTTCTGTCCACCTAAGATCTTGCTGGAATAAGAAGTATCTGCTGCCATCTCTTCCATAACTGGTTTATTGTTTACGAAGTCATCATCTTTTACAACGATGTCTTTCATAACATCTTCGTTAGTGGTCATCTGAAGCATAATGTCTTTTACAAGACCTGGGTTATCCGTTCCCTGTGCTGCGCAGATCCATGTACCGCCCCAGAAGAAGCCCTGAGGTCCTTCGGTTGCACCCCAGCCACCCTGGTTACCAATACTTCCTTCGGTGTCTGCTGCCATACTGAAGTTTACTAACCATGCAGGTCCAAAGTAGCAGAATACTTTTCCTTCCGGATAGAAGCCTTTGCTCCAGTCATCACTCCATAACTCATGCGTTCCTGTTTCACCAGCATCAACTAACTCTTTTGAGTCATCCACCCATTTCATAATATTTTCATCAATGTTGATCTTTCCATCCTCAACCCATTTGGATGATACATTGTTAGAATATACACGGTAAGTATCATTGACAGAAGATGTCATGTTGTATCCTGCATCTTTCATTGTCTTTGCGGTATCATTGAAGGTATCCCAGTCCACTACATATTTCTGAACTTCTGCCGGATCATCACTTCCTAATACTTCTTTTGCTGCTTCACGATTATAGAATAATACGCCCGGGCAGCCCTGCCATGAAACACCTTTTAATACACCGTTCGAATCGGTTACGATATCCTTTGTGTACTGGTACTGGTCTGCTAAATCAGCATCGGTAATTCCTAAATCAGTAACCGGCATCGTGTAATCAGTGTCTACATATTTTAATGCGTAGTCAGCTTCTACTAGGAACAGATCGATCTTGTCATCTGCTGCTGCATCTGCCTGTTTTAATAAAGTAGCATCCAGATTGTTCTGATATGCGTTGTCATCGTTTGGTGTGATGTTCCATTTTACCGTTACATCTCCAATGGTTCCTGTGGTAGCATCTACCTCTGTATACCCTGGATAATGATCTGTGATACGGGATTTGAACTCCTCATTCCAGCAGTAGATGTTTAATACCTTTCCTTCGTCCCCTGCGGAAGCTGTCTCCTCTGCTGCTGTATCCTTTGACTCAGCTTCCTGTGTTGCAGGTGTGCTGTTGTCTGCGGATGCGTCTGCACTGCTGTTGCTTCCCGTGTTTGTGGATGTATTGTTTCCACCACATCCTGCCATCATAGTTGCGACCATTGTTGCACATAATAATGTGCTTACGATTTTCTTCTTCATAGAAAACCCTCCTCCTTAAATGATTATTAGTGAGAAACCACCGGTTCGTTCGCTTCATTTCTGCAAAAATGCCAGATGCTATTTCATCTGCCCCACGGACTGCCCCGGTATTAAAGTTCCTTCTATAACGACTCTCTCAACGAGAGTTGTTCGCGGTTTTTCAATGGCACTGATCAGTCGGTTTGCTGCTTCGCCTCCGATCAATTCGGTGTCCTGTTTGATAGTGGTAAGTTTTGGATGTAATAACTGTGACATCCTCGTTCCGTCATAGCCGGCTACGGAAATGTCTTTCGGTATCCGGAGTCCCATCTCAATGATGACATTTCTTCCTCCTATTAAGGAGGTGTCATCCGGATATATGATACAGGTTGGCGGCTCTTCCAGATTGAGCAGCTCCTTCGTCTGTTTTGCTGCCTCCTTCGTCTCCAGATACTCTGCCGTCCGGATGTAGTCATCTCTTACGGTAAGTCCCAGTTCATCCATCGTCCGGTAAAAACTTGCCAGACGGTCTTTGGTAACATAGGAACTGTCCTGACCATGTATGTATGCAATTTTTCGATGTCCCTGACCGTAAATATATCTGACAAGGCTTTCTATTCCCTGAATGTTATTGGAAATCACCGCCGTACAGTTATGATGCACATAATCGACTGTGACTACTGGCAGGTCTCCATTCATCAGTTCCAAGACATCCGGGTCGTTATAATCGGCACAGACAATCGCAACTCCGTCAAAATTCCGGTATCTGCAATGTTCATAATAGGACATCTTCCGGTTTTCGAAACAGGTATTGATAAAAGTAATGTCATAATCCAATTTCTCCGCCTGAACTTTCAGTCCATTTAAAACACCTGAGAAATATTCATGTGTCAAACCTCTTCCTGCTTCTTCCTCGAACAGCACTCCCAGATTATGGGATCGGTTTGTCTTTAACGCCCTTGCTGCTGCATTTGGAAAATATCCTAACGACTCTGCCGTCTTTCGGATACGGTTCTTTGTCTCTTCGCTGATATCCTTCTGGTCATTCAGTGCCTTACTTACGGTAGCAGTGGATACGCCACATTTCTGTGCTATCGTCTTTAAAGATACCATCCGAACCTCCAACTTATATCGAAAACGTTGTTTCTGAAATTGCTTAATCGTTTTCGTACTTTTACTATATTCCATTCCGGTTAGGAATGCAACTTATTTTTGGCATTTCGTCGTGTTTCACACTTTTTTACAGTTATTTTTGTGCATTTTTACATTGAAAATTAGTGTTTTTTCTATTATAAGTGGTTGTTTTGCAATGCTCCTTACACGTTTTCGAGTTTTCTTTTATTTTACACTCATTTTTTGTTTTTGTTGCTTTCCTCTATATTTGAGCCCGTTTTTTGTGGATTCTGCTACTTTTCCTTGTTTTTCAAGGTTTTTGGTTGATTTTTAATTTTTTAGAAGGTATACTTTTTATAACATATTTGTTACTTAATCGTTTTCGAAACGGTTTCATTTTGAAACAGCATTGCACGAAACATTCGCTGTATCTGTTTCGTAATTATCAGGGAGGACATATGCTATGAAATTTGGATACTTTGATGACACCCGCAAAGAATACGTCATCACATCACCGAAAACTCCATTACCATGGATCAACTACCTTGGATCAGAAAATTTCTTTTCTTTAATTTCCAACACCTGTGGCGGCTACAGTTTTTATAAGGATGCAAAACTTCTTCGCCTGACCAGATACCGCTACAATAATGTACCTTATGACAGTAACGGCCATTATTACTATATCAAGGATGGCGACACCATCTGGAATCCGGGATGGATGCCAACCAAGACTGAGCTTGACAGCTATAGCTGCAGACACGGCATGGGCTATTCCGTATTTAAGGGAAGCAAAAATGCCCTGACCGCAGAACTGACCGCCTTTGTTCCGGTCGGCTGCAACTGTGAAGTCAACAAACTGACTTTGACCAATGACGGAACCGAGACAAAATCGTTCTCTGTATTTTCTTATGTAGAGTTCTGTCTCTGGAATGCGATGGATGACATGACGAATTTCCAGCGTAACTTCTCAACCGGAGAGGTGGAGATCCACGACTCTGCGATCTACCACAAGACTGAATACAGAGAGCGCAGAAATCATTATGCTGTTTACGCGGTCAACGCTCCGATCGCAGGTTTCGATACCGACCGTGATACCTTCCTCGGTGCTTACGGCGAGAACTCTGCTCCAAAAGTTGTTGTAGATGGCATCTCCGGTAACTCTGTTGCCAGCGGATGGGCTCCGGTCGGCTCCCACCACCTTGCGGTGACACTTGCTCCGGGCGAGAGCAGGACTTATGTTTTCGTACTGGGTTATGTGGAAAATCCGGTCGAAGAGAAATGGGTCGGTCCTGCAGAAGACGGTGTCATCAACCGCACCCGCGCCAACGCCATGTTAGAGCAGTTTAACACAACCGAAAAAGCAGATGCAGCACTTGCACGTTTAAAAGAATACTGGGATGACTTATTATCCCACTTTACGATTTCTTCCAGCGAAGAGAAATTAGACCGCATGGTCAATGTATGGCATCAGTATCAGTGTATGGTCACCTTTAATATGAGCCGTTCCGCTTCCTATTTCGAATCCGGTATCGGACGTGGCATGGGCTTCCGTGACTCCTGCCAGGATCTGCTCGGTTTCGTTCATCTGATCCCGGATCGTGCCAGAGAGCGTATCCTCGATATCGCTGCCACTCAGTTTGAGGATGGAAGTGCTTACCATCAGTATCAGCCTCTGACCAAGAAGGGAAATTCCGATATCGGAAGCGGTTTCAATGATGATCCTCTGTGGCTGATCGCAGGTACCGCTGCCTACATCAAAGAAACCGGTGACTACACCATCTTAGATGAGATGACACCGTATGACAGTGATCCTTCCAAAGCAACTGATTTTATGGAACACTTAAGACGTTCCTTCCACTATACCATTGATCATTTAGGGCCTCATGGTCTGCCACTGATCGGCCGTGCCGACTGGAATGACTGCCTGAACTTAAACTGCTTCTCTACCGAGCCGGGCGAATCCTTCCAGACATTCGGTCCATCCGAAGGGCCAAACGCTGAGTCTGTCTTTATCGCCGGCATGTTTGTCCGCTACGGCAAAGATTACGCCGAGATCTGCCGTCACAGAGGACTCGATGAAGAAGCTGCTCTTGCCGATAAAGCGATCGCTGATATGGAGCAGACCGTCTTAAAAGCCGGCTGGGATGGTGAATGGTTCTTACGCGCTTACGATCATTACAGGAACAAGATCGGTTCCAAAGAATGTGAGGACGGAAAGATCTTTATCGAGCCACAGGGCTTCTGCGTTATGGCAGAGATCGGCCTGAAAGAAGGAAACTGCTTAAAGGCAATGGAATCCGTAGAAAAATATCTGGACACCAAATACGGTATCGTACTGCTCCAGCCGCCTTACCACAAATATCATGTGGAACTTGGCGAGATTTCTTCCTATCCACCAGGATACAAGGAAAATGCCGGTATCTTCTGTCACAACAATCCATGGATCTCCATCGCAGAAACCGTGATCGGACGTGGAAACCGCGCATGGCAGGTATACACCAGAACCTGTCCTGCTTACATTGAAGACATCAGTGAGATCCACCGCACGGAGCCTTATGTATACTCCCAGATGATTGCCGGAAAGGATGCACCAAACTTCGGTGAGGCAAAGAACAGCTGGCTGACCGGAACCGCAGCATGGACATTCCTTGATGTTTCCCAGTACATCCTTGGCATCCGCCCGGATTATGACGGACTTACCGTAGATCCATGTATCCCGGAGACCTTAAATGGATTTGAGGCAAAACGTGATTTCCGTGGCGTTACCTATCACATTACTGTGAAGAACCCGAATCACGTACAGAAGGGTGTCGCATCCATGATCGTGGATGGAAGCCCGGTAGATGGCAACACCATTCCAGTCATTACAGACAAGAAAGAGGTTACCGTAGAAGTTACGATGGGTTAATTACATAAAAAATAAGACTGGCGCAGTGGAATTTTCCCACCGCGCCAGTCTTATTCTATACTATTTAATTTGCACTTACAACTCCAGTTTCTGCATCTAATTCTACATACGCACTTGATTTTAATACTGCAAGTGCGTTCTTGGCTCCGATCAGCACCGGAATATCAAGGCTCAAGCCTGCGATCGCTGCATGGCAGCTCTCACTGTCAGTCTCTACGATCAGACCGGATGCCTGACGCATCTGCGCCATCATGTGGTTGTTGGTATCATGTGCTACAATGATATCTCCCACTTTAAAGTTCGCTAAATCCTCTTCGCTGTGGCAGACACAGAGGTTTGCAGAAACCTTTTTCCTGTTGATTCCACGTCCTTTTACCAGAATATGTCCCGCTACCTGAACTTTGATCAGGTTTGTGGTGCCGGAAACACCAAGCGGAACACCTGCGGTCAATACTACGACATCTCCACGCTCGATCAGCCCTGCTGTCTCTGCTGCATCCACGGCATAATCAAACAGCTCTTCTGCCTGTGTCTTCTCCTCCACTAAAAGCGGGATCACACCCCAGGAAAGTGCAAGCTGACGATATACTTTCTCGGTCAGACAGGTTCCGATGATCGGACAATCCGGGCGGTATTTGGATACCATACGTGCAGTACGTCCTGATTTGCTGACTGTAATGATCGCTGCCGCATTTAAGTCGCCTGCCATTGTACAGGTTGCATGAGAGATCGCGTTGGTCACATCCGGATTGCACATCGTCTTGCGCTGTTTGAAACGCTGCACATAGTTGATGTCCTGCTCTGTGCGGACTGCGATCCTTACCATTGTCTTTAATGCTTCAATCGGGTACATTCCGGCAGCGGTCTCACCGGAAAGCATGATCGCACTGGTACCATCATAGATCGCGTTGGCAACGTCAGTTGCCTCTGCTCTGGTCGGTCTTGGATGTTTCATCATAGAGTCAAGCATCTGTGTTGCAGTGATAACTTTTTTGCCTGCCTCACATACTTTTTTGATGATCATCTTCTGGATGACCGGTACATCTTCGAGTGGGATCTCAACACCCATATCGCCTCGTGCTACCATGATACCGTCGGAAACACGGATGATATCATCAATGTTGGAAACACCCTGCATGTTTTCGATCTTGGAAATGATATTGATGTCCTCTCCGCCTTTTTCCTCTAAGATCTTGCGGATGGCAAGAACATCATCTGCGGTTCTGACAAAAGATGCCGCAATGAAATCATAGTCATTCTCTACTGCGAATACGATATCGCTGTAATCTTTTTCGCTGATATATGGCATGGATAGATCAACGTTTGGTACATTCACACCCTTTTTGTTGGAAACCATACCACCGTTTTTCACGCGGCATACGATATCCATCGGCTGTGTTCCGTTCTTATCTGCTTTTGCACCTTCGACCGGTTTGATCTCAGATACTTCCATCTCGATCAGACCATCATCAATCAGGATACGGTCCCCTGCCCTCACATCATTTGGCAGGTTTTTATAGGTAATGGATACTCTCGTATTATCTCCCTTGATCTCTTCGGTGGTCAGGGTAAAGAGCTGATTGTCTCTCAGTTCCACTTTCCCTTCTGCAAACTCCATCAGGCGGATCTCCGGTCCCTTGGTATCAAGTAATGCAGCCACCGGTCGTTTCATCTCTTCACGTAATTTACGAAGCATGACAAGACGTCCCATCTGCTCCTCGTGAGAACCATGTGAGAAGTTGAAACGTGCAACGTTCATCCCCTCCTCGATCAGACGGCGCATTACCTTTTCGTTATCCGTAGCAGGTCCTAATGTACAAACAATTTTTGTTTTTCTAAACATGTCTTTTTCTTCCCTCATATTTTCTTCCAGCAAGTCTATTTGGTAATCATTGTTCCCAAACCACCGCTCACGTTCGTCCCTTCTTTCTTTAATTTGGTAATCAATACAGATCTGATTGCTGAATCGCCGATAAAGTCAATGGCTGCCTCTATCTTCGGCAACATATCATTCTTACCAAACTGTCCCTGTGCAATATATTCTTTTGCTTCGGAGACTGTCATCGTAGTCAGTGGCTTTTCATCTTCTGTACCATAATTTAAACATACGTTATCCACGCTTGTTAAGATCACAAGCATATCTGCATCTAAAAGCTCTGCCAGTTTTCCTGCAGCAAGGTCTTTTTCAATGACTGCACTGGCTCCTTTTAAATGGTTATCCTGTGCCAATACCGGGATTCCACCGCCTCCACAGGCAACCACGATCTGGTCTGCATCGGAAAGAGCACGGATGGCATCGATCTCCACGATGTCTACCGGCTTTGGCGCAGCTACGATACGGCGGAAACCATCTTCTACTTTCACAACGTGATTTCCTTTCTTCTCTTCTGCCTCTGCCTCTTCCTCTGTCATTACACGTCCGATGATCTTGCTCGGCTTATAAAATGCCTCATCATAAGGGTCAACTACAACCTGGGTCAAAACCGTTGCAACGGTCTTGTAGATGCCTTTGTTCAGTAACTCGGAACGAATGGCGTTCTGTAAATCGTAACCGATATATCCCTGGCTCATTGCAGAGCAGACAGACATTGGTGTTGCTGTATATTCTGGATATAATCTGCAAAATTCATTCATTGCTGTGTGAATCATGCCCACCTGCGGACCATTGCTGTGGGTAATCACAACCTGATAATCCTCACGGATAAAATCTGCGACCGCCTTTGCAGTACGCTTTGTTGCTTCTTTCTGTTCCGGCAATGTTGTGCCGAGTGCCTCATGTCCAAGTGCAATTACGATTTTTTTCTTCTTCATACTCTTACCAGACCTTTCTGTTTATGGGATTATGCTTTCTCTCGCACAGAAGACCTTCTCTTATTGTAGCACGTCTTATCCCCTGCGCAATGGCAAAGCTGTATCAAAACCGCTAAGGTTTTATTCTTCTTCCAACGGACTTTCTTCTCCCGGAAGCACAAGTGAATCGATCAGCTCCCAGATCTCGTCCCTGCCCTGTTTGGTTTCTGCGGAAAAAGGAATGATGGTCGTACCCGGTTGTACGTTTAGTCCTTCCCGGATCAGTTTTATCTGTTTTTGTATCTGGCTTCTCTTGATCTTATCTAATTTAGTTGCGATCAGAATCGGAGCGAAGCCCTGATATACCATCCACTCATACATCATTTTATCATTGTTTGAGGGTGCATGTCGAATATCAATTAACAAAAATACTGCTTTTAACTGTTTGGATGTGTGAAGATAATTTTCGATCATCTTTCCCCACTTTGCCTTTACCTCCTCCGAGGCTTTTGCATATCCATATCCCGGAAGATCGACAAGATACATTGCATCATTGATATTGTAAAAATTGATCGTCTGGGTCTTTCCAGGCTGTGCAGAAGTACGCGCCAGTGCTTTTCTGTTCATCAGTGCATTGATCAGTGATGATTTTCCAACATTTGACTTTCCTGCAAATGCCACTTCCCGATATAGGTTATCCGGTATTTTACTGGTAATTCCGCACACTGTTTCCAAATTAACGTTCTTTATAACCATAGTTTTCCTCATTCTTATTTTACAAACGCAACTTTTAATACTTCCGGCAGCTTTTCTACATAGACGATCTCAAGTCCCTTTTTTATCTCGGCAGAGATCTCTTCGATGTCCTTTTCATTCTTCTTTGGAACACATACCGTCTTAATGCCTGCGTTTTTCGCAGCCAGTGTTTTCTCTTTCAGTCCTCCGATTGGAAGTACCCTGCCACGCAGCGTGATCTCTCCGGTCATTGCAACGTCCGCACGTACCGGTGTCTTTGTGATGGCAGACAACATTGCCGTTGCCATCGTGATTCCTGCCGACGGTCCATCCTTTGGCACAGCCCCCTCCGGAATATGGATGTGGATATCATTTTCCTGGAAGAATTTTTTTGGTATCTTATATTCTTCACTGACTGAACGGATATAGCTTAATCCTGCCTGTGCAGACTCTTTCATCACATCTCCGAGCTGTCCGGTCAGCTGGATCTCACCCTTTCCAGGCATGATATTGACTTCGATCTCCAACGTATCTCCGCCAACGCTCGTCCATGCCAGTCCCCGGACGATGCCGATCTCGTCTGTGTCATTTTTCCGGTCAAAACTGTACTTCTCTTTGCCCAGATATTTTTCCAGATTCTGTTCCGTGATCTTGACACGTTTCTTATCATTTTCATAAATCTCGCGTGCCGCTTTTCTGGCAATTTCTCCGAGTTTCCGCTCCAGATTACGCACACCGGCTTCTCTGGTATAACCGCGGATGATCTTTGCCAGTGCCTTGTTACTGACCATAAGCTGATCCGGTCTGATGCCATTGCGTTCCATCTGTTTTCCCAGCAGATGTTCCCTTGCGATATGTGCCTTTTCATTTTCCGTATAGCTGGTGACCTCGATCACTTCCATACGGTCAAGCAACGGTCTTGGAATGTCCTGTAAAGAATTGGCTGTCGCAATGAAAAATACTTCTGAGAGATCCACCGGTATCTCAACGTAGTGATCTCGGAATTTGCTGTTCTGCTCTGCATCCAGCACCTCTAATAATGCAGATGCCGTATCCCCTTTGTAATCACTGCTCATCTTATCGATCTCGTCAAGCAGCAGCAGAGGATTTTTCACTCCGGCACTCCGCAGTCCATTGATGATGCGTCCCGGCATTGCACCCACATAAGTCTTTCTGTGTCCCCGGATCTCTGCTTCATCCCGGACTCCGCCCAGGCTGATGCGGACGTATTTTTTATCCAGTGCACGCGCCACGGAGCGGGCAATACTCGTCTTTCCGGTCCCAGGGGGACCCACCAGACAGATGATCGGACTCTGACCTTTTTTTGTCAGGTTGCGCACAGCAAGGAACTCTAACATACGCTCTTTGACTTTTTCCAAACCGTAATGGTCTTCGTTTAAAATGCGCTCTGCGTTTTTGATATCCTTGTTATCCTTTGATGCCTTATCCCACGGCAATTCTAACAATGTCTCAATGTAGCCCCTGCTTACCGCACTCTCCGATGAGCTTGAGCTGATATTTTTAAACCGGCTGATTTCTTTTCTGATCTTGTCTTTGACTTCTTTGCCGGCTTTTAACTGCTTTAATTCTGCCAGAAAATGATCTGCATCGGACTCGGTATTGTCTTCGCCGAGTTCCTCTCTTATGATCTTCATCTGTTCCCGCAGGATGTATTCTTTCTGGTTTTTGTCCACACGCTCTTTGACTTTCGCCTGAAATTCGTTTTTGATCGCAATGATCTCGATCTCTTTTAAAAGAAGTGCCATCAACACTTCATAACGTTCGGTCAGAGACACGGCTTCCAATATCTTCTGCTTTTCCTCATAACCAACCGGCAGATTATTGGCAAGCTGATCCATCAGCTTTTCCAATTCCGTATTTTCCCTGACCTGACGCTGCAACTCTTTTCCCAGACGGTTATTGACTGCACCGTACCGCTCAAATGTCTCCTGGATGCCACGCACCATCGCCATCTGAACTTCCTCAGTCAGTTCCTCTTCTGTTTCGTCAAAGCAGACAACCTCCGCCAGCAGATAATCGGGATGGTCTAAAAAGGAGCTAAGTTCTGCACGCTCCTTTCCCTCCACTAAGATACGGACAATATTATTCTGTAGCTTTATAACCTGCTTTACCTCGGCAATGATACCGATCCGATACAGATCCTCCTGTGCCGGATCTTCCTGTTCCACATCCTTTTGTGTCACAAGAAAGATCTTCTGTTCTTCCATCATGCAGGCTTCTACTGCCTTGATCGACTTTTCACGGCTCACATCAAAATGAGCGATCATTCCGGGTAAAATTACCATACCGCGCAGCGCAACTGCCGGCATCTTTTTCACCATTGCTTCCAATGTTATTTTTCCTCTATTTTTTTAGTCTCCTGGCCTTCCACTGTCAGCTTTTCTTCTACCAGATCCTTCGTAATCTGGCATTTTGTAATACTCTCATCGGACGGGATATGGTACATCATATCCAATGTGACTGCTTCCATGATCGCACGCAGTCCTCTCGCTCCGGTCTTGCGTTCCAATGCCTTGTCTGCGATCGCTTCTAAGGCTTCTTTGTCAAATTCCAGTGCGACTCCGTCGAGTTCGAATAATTTCTGGTACTGTTTTGCCAGTGCGTTTTTCGGTTCCTGTAAAATACGGATCAGTGCATCCCTGTCAAGCATATCCAGAGAAACGGTTACCGGTACTCGTCCAATAAACTCCGGAATCAGACCGAATTTGACGAAATCCTGCGGTAACACGTGTTTGAACACCTCTCCGATGTTAAATTCATTTCTGTCTTTGACCTCTGCATTGAATCCGATGCTCTTCTGATCAAGACGTGTCTCGATGATCTTGTCTAATCCATCAAATGCTCCACCGCAGATAAATAAGATATTGGTGGTATCGATCTGGATCAGTTCCTGCTGCGGATGTTTTCTTCCTCCCTGTGGCGGAACGGATGCTACAGTTCCCTCTAATATCTTAAGAAGTGCCTGCTGCACGCCCTCTCCGGAAACATCTCTGGTAATTGAAACATTCTCGGATTTTTTGGATATCTTATCGATCTCATCGATATAGATGATACCATGCTGTGCACGCTCTATATTATAATCTGCTGCCTGGATCAGCTTTAACAGAATATTTTCTACATCTTCACCTACATAACCAGCCTCTGTCAGTGTGGTCGCATCTGCGATCGCAAATGGTACATTTAATACACGCGCCAGCGTCTGTGCCAAAAAGGTCTTACCGGATCCAGTCGGTCCTAACATTAAGATATTGCTCTTCTGAAGCTCTACTCCTAAGTCCGGCCCTGCCATAATCCTCTTATAGTGGTTATACACTGCAACAGACAATACTTTTTTTGCCTGCTCCTGTCCGATGACATAGTCATCCAGAAATGCTTTTAATTCTTCCGGTTTTAAAAGGTTGATCTGTTCTTCTTCCGGAGCTGCCTCTGCTCCTGTTTCTTCGCCCTCAAGCTCTTCTTCTATGATCTCAGCACAAATATCCACGCACTCATCGCAAATATAGGCACCGTTTGGTCCGGCGATCAGTTTTCTGACCTGATCCTGAGATTTTCCGCAAAAGGAACAGCGGTATTTCTCCTCATTTCTTCCTGCCATTTTCTCTGCTCTCCATCTTTTTATTAATACGCATTGAGGGCATCCGGATAGAAAGATGCTTCTCTCTATATTTGGGTACCCTCACATACATTGACCGATTAAAGCTTATCTGCTTGTAATCACGTTATCAATTAAACCATATTCTTTTGCTTCCTCTGCAGACATATAGTAATCTCTCTCGGTGTCTGCTGCAACGACATCATAAGGTTTTCCTGTGTTTGCTGCAAGGATTTCATTTAATTTTTTCTTGGTCTTTAAAATATTTTCTGCCGCGATCTGGATCTCGGTTGCCTGACCTTTTGCTCCGCCAGACGGCTGGTGGATCATGATCTCTGCGTTTGGCAGTGCAAGTCGTTTTCCTTTGGTACCTCCTGCTAACAGGAATGCTCCCATGCTGGCAGCAAGACCGATACAGATTGTGGACACATCACATTTAATATACTGCATCGTGTCATAAATCGCCATACCGGCGGTTACCATACCACCCGGAGAATTGATATATAACTGGATGTCTTTTCCCGGGTCTTCTGACTCTAAGAAAAGTAACTGGGCAACGACCAGACTTGCTGTGGTCTCATTTACTTCTTCTCCAAGGAAGATGATTCTGTCTTTTAATAAACGGGAGTAGATATCGTAATTGCGCTCTCCCCTGCTTGTCTGTTCAATGACATAAGGTACTAAACTCATGATGTAATCCTCCATTCTACCGTATTCTTGTTTAGAAATATTTTATAATTGCTTAAAAGCCTAAACAGACCGGCCCATATGAGCCAGTCTGTGTGTATTGCTTACTCCTGCAACAGCTATGGATCTGTATCTTATTCCTCTGTAGCTTCCTTTGCTTCAGCTTCTTTTTCTTTCTTTGTTTTTGCCTTTGCTCTCTCTTTTACGTTTTCCATGATAAGATCAACGGCTTTTGTTACTTTGAGATCTCTTGCGATAGACTCTTTCTCAGAATCTCCCATGTACTCTTTTAATTTGTCAGCTTCCATACCGTAAGCGGCAGCCATCTTCTCAACTTCTGCATTGATCTCGTCATCAGTCACTTCGATGTTCTCGTCTTTTGCGATCTGCTCTAATACAAGGCTGCTCTTGATGCGTGTCTCAGCTTCCGGGCGAACCTGCTCTTTTAATTTATCTAAAGTCAGTCCTGAGAACTGCATGTACTGCTCCATGGAAAGTCCACTCTGTGCGATTCTCTGTGCAAACTCATTGATCATGTTCTCACACTGTGTATCTAACATAGCCTCCGGGATGTCCATAGAAGATTTGTCGATGATCTTCTGGATTGCTTCATCCTCTTTGGTACGTTTTGCATCGTTTTCTTTCTGCTCTTCTAAGCGTTTCTTTAAGTCAGCTTTGTACTCTTCTAAGGTATCGAACTCAGAAGCATCCTGTGCGAACTCGTCGTTTAACTCTGGAAGTTCTTTTGCTTTTACTTCGTGGATCTTAACTTTGAATAAAGCTGGCTTTCCTGCTAACTCAGCTGCCTGATACTGCTCTGGGAATGTTACGTTTACATCTACTTCATCCCCTGCGTTCTTACCAACAAGCTGGTCTTCGAATGTATCAATGAAAGAGTGGGAACCGATCTCTAATGGATGATTCTCGCCTTTTCCGCCCTCAAATGCAACTCCGTCAACAAATCCCTCGAAGTCGATCACTGCGGTATCTCCGTTCTGAACGGCTCTGTCTGTTACAGTAACAGTTCTTGCGTTTTTCTCTCTTTCTTTCTCTAACTCTGCTGCTACTTCGTCATCAGATACGGAAGTATCGATCTTGGTTACCTGTACGCCTAAGTATTTACCAAGTTTTACTTCTGGTCTTACTGCTACTTCTGCTGTGAAAATGAAAGATTTTCCTTTTTCAATCTGGACAACATCGATGGTTGGTCTTGAAACGATATCAATTCCGCTCTCATCTACTGCTGATGGATAGTTATCCTGGATCAGGGTATTCGCTGCATCTTCATAAAATACTGCAGGACCATACATCTTTTCAATCATCTGTCTCGGCACTTTACCTTTACGGAAGCCTGGGATGCTGATTTTACCTTTCTCTTTCATATAGGCAGCCTGAAGAGCTTTCTCTACTTCCTCTGCTGCTACTTCAATGGTGAGTTTTGCCATATTCTTTTCTAAATTTTCTACCTGTACACTCATTATAACTTGTTTCCTCCTTAAATGATATTCAAACATCCCGGCAGCGCCGGAACTAATGTAATGCACGTTTCCGTTTCGACAGCCGCCTGCCGCCCTTTCTACAAGGACTTCTGCCTGTTTCCCGGAAAAAAAGGGCGTACTCCGACTATCACAGTCATTTTAGGATTATAACATACTCATTCAGAAAATACCAGCCTTTTTTTCATCCTTTGCCACTTTTACTAACACCATTGCCGAAATCGGAGCGATCTCTGCCACTTCGTCTGAAAGGACTGCAATCGGTTTTACTCCCGCATATGCTTCATTGACACAGACCTCGTAACTTCCCTCCGGCAGTTTTACCTGTGTTTTCGTGCGGTTCGGATTAAAGATCACGACGATGCGCTCCGCGCTCTCTCCCCGGATACCGCCAGAAATCTCAAAGGCTGTTACATTGGGTTCCAGTCCCCCGATGACTTTCACATGTGCCCGCACATCCTCTGCCGATGTAAGCCGTAATGCGCCATGCGCTTTGCGGAATGCGATGAGCCCTTTATAATACGCATAGACTTTTTTATATTCTTCTTTTTCAAGATTGTTCCATTTGATGCTGTTTACTTCATCGGAAGAAGCATAGCTGTTTTCCACAAAATTGCCCTCTGCATCCACTTTTGTGCGCAGCATCTCTTCACCTGCCTGAAAAAATGGAATACCCTGTGCCATCATATAAATAACGGCTGCAAGATTGTTCATCCGTATCCGCTCTTCTCTTGGCGTCCCCGGATTTCCGACTGCGATCCGGTCCATCAGGGTAAAATTGTCATGGCAGGATGCGTAGTTTATCGTCTGTACCGGTGTCTTACACCAGTCCGGCATTCCCATAAAGCATTTTTTTACCTGCTCTTCCAGTCCTTTGGCTCCGGACACATAGCCGCGTTCTTTCATATAAAATACATGACCTTTTAACAGATCACGGATCGTATCGCTGAAATAAGCAAATCCCGGTGTTTCCTGCGAATGAAGCTGTGTTGCCATGTGATACCCCTTTTTGGTCACTTTCGTGTCAAGTGTCCAGCCTTCTCCGTAGAATATCACATCCGGGTGCTTTTTATGTACTTCGGTTACGATCTCATTTATGGTTTCCGTGTCGATCAGTCCGACCAGATCAAAACGGAAGCCGTCCAGATGGTATTCGTCCGCCCAGTAGCAGACCGAATCCACAATGTATTTTCTTACCATCGAACGCTCAGATGCTGTATCGTTTCCACATGCTGAACCGTTCGAATAAATTCCGTTACTGTCTATTCTGGAAAAATAACCAGGCACCAGTCTGTTAAAGCAAAATTCCTCTGCATTGTGCACATGGTTATAAACCACATCCATCACCACACTGATCCCGTTTTCATGCAGTGCCTGTATGGTCTGTTTTAACTCCTTTACACGCACCTCTCCGTGATATGGATCGGTCGCATAAGAACCCTCCGGCACATTATAATTGATCGGGTCATAGCCCCAGTTAAACTGCGGTTTGTCCAGTTTCGTCTCATCCACGGAACCATAATCATAGAACGGAAGCAGATGCAGATGGGTAATGCCCAGATCTTTCATGTGGTCAAGACCAGTCGCAACACCATGTACGGTCTTTGTTCCGGTTTCGGTCAATCCCAAAAACTTACCTGCATGCCGGATGCCCGCGCTCTCGTCCATCGACAGATCTCTCACATGCAGCTCGTAGATCACAGCATCCGTCACTTCTTCGCCGGCATGTGGATTTTTATCTTTTTCCCAGCCCTCTGGATCTGTTGAGGCAAGGTTTAATACCATGGCACGATCTCCGTTTACGCCAGTGGTGCGTGCATACGGATCGCATGCCTCTCTGATTTCCTGCTCAACTTTGACCTCGTAGGTATAATAGGTACCGTTTAAGTCTCCCTGCTTTTCTGCCACCCATACGCCATGCTCCGTCCGCTTCATTGGAAGCTGCTCCAGCCGGTCTGCCACCCCTTTGGTGCCTCCCCGGTATAAATTCACTGCCGCAGTCTCTGCCGTAGGTGCCCACAGCTTAAATGTGGTCTTTTCCCTGCTCCAGACTGCCCCCAAATCATCTCCGCTATAGGTATATTCCTTTTCAAATGCTTCTGTTGCATACATATCCCAATTCACGATCTTACTCCCATTCCTTTCATGGATTCGTTTCTTCTCGTGCAAATTATACCACCAGTGTTCCAATTAGCAAAGTGTTTTTTGTCTATTTTTTTGCTTTTTCCGAAAAAATACGAAAATATCACGCATAACACCAAGGCTGATGCTTTCAGAAATATCTGGCTGGATCATTTTGATTCGATAAGTTTGTTTCCATCACTTTCCGGGGAATAAATCTCATTATTAGCCTCAAAAAATCCGGAATTTTTAGAAAAGCGTTTCTGAAAAATATGATTCGCCCTGTCTTTTTAACGAAAGGACACCGCGTGCGATTATCTGCCGGATGACATACAACAATTTCGAGGACTTTCGCGCTGCACTTACAGGATCGCTTGTTGCATGCAGCCGGCAGACAGGCGCACGTATGCTGTTCTTTCGAAAAAAGACAGGTCACATCCTTTCAGAAACGCTTTTTAAAATTCTCGGATTTTCTTCGAAATCATAATGAGATTTATTTCTCCGGAAAGTATCATACAAAACTTGTTTGAGTTAAAATGATCCAGAACAATATTTCTGAAACCATCACCCCTTTATTGCAGCCCTGCGAACTGTGCCATATAGAGGTTGTAATAAGCTCCCTTTTTCTGCATCAGTTCTGCCGGGCTTCCCTGCTCTAAGATGCCGCCCTGATCAATCACAAAGATCCGGTCTGCATTCTGTATCGTAGAGAGGCGGTGTGCTATGACAAAGCTGGTCCTGCCGGACAACAGTGCCTCGATACCTTTCTGAACCAGCAGTTCGGTATGGGTATCGATACTGGAGGTTGCCTCGTCTAAGATCAGGATCTTTGGCATCGAAACCATCGTTCTTGCAAATGCAATGAGCTGTCTCTGTCCAATGGAAAGCCCTGCGCCATGCTCTTTCAATTCAGTATCATAGCCTTTTTCCATTTTCATGATAAACGCATGCGCATTGACCGCTTTTGCCGCCGCGATCATCTCTTCTTCGGTCGCATCCAGCTTTCCGTAGAGGATATTGTCACGGACGGTTCCGTGGAAAATAAAGTTATCCTGTGTCATCACACCCATCTGCTGTCTTAAACTCTCGATGGAAACTTTCGTCAGATCATAGCCGTCGATCAATATTTTTCCGGATTCAATGTCATAGAAACGGCTGATCAGGTTTACGATCGTTGTTTTTCCGGCTCCGGTCGGTCCAACTAACGCGATCGTCTCGCCCGGCTGTACCTGAAAGCTGACATCTTCGAGAACTTTTGTCTCTGCAGGCGTTCCCTTATCATAAGTAAAGCTCACGTGGGAAAACTCCACATTTCCCTTAATTTCCGGCAGTTCCTGCACATCATTTGCATCCGTGATGTCCGCCGTGGTATCTAAGATATCAAAGATACGTTCTGCCGCGGTTAAATTGGTAACCAGATTATTGTAAAAATTACTGAGGTTCATGATCGGGTTCCAAAACATATTGATATACGTTCCAAATGCGACCAGAAGACCGACCGATACCTGTTCAAATCCAAGGAAACGGACTCCGACGAGATATAACATCATCGCTCCGATCCCCCAGCAGAAATCAACCACCGGGCCAAACAAATCTGCATATACGACCGCATCCCGGAATGAATCCCGGTGCTCCTCTGCCAGCCCCTCAAAGATTTCCTGTGTCTCTTCCTCCGCACCAAAACTCTGTACCACATTCATTCCCGCGATATCCTCATGGATATACGCGTTCAGGTTGGAACCCTTTTTGCGGAAGATCTGCCATCTCTTATGCGAAGCCGTCTGTACAAACCAGATGCCTGCGATCATAAGCGGGATGGTGCTGAGTGAAGCAAGCGCAAGCCTGTAATCTTTCACCATCATGATGACGACAACCCCGACCACCGTAACAAATTCCGGGATCAGTGTGGTGATCATGTTGACTAACACATCCTTTAAGGAATTGACATCCCCGATGATACGTGCAAGGATCTTTCCTGTAGGACGGCTGTCAAAAAAAGAAAATGACAATGTCTGGATGTGTTCGTACAGATCATTTCGGATGCTCATCAAAATCTTGTTGGAAACAAGTGCCATGACATACATCCGGATCTTTACCATTACGATAAAGATGATATTTAAAATTAATGCAAACAGTCCCAGTTTCATCAATCCTTTGAAATCGGACTGTGCGATGTAATGATCGATCGCCTCTTCGATCAGCAATGGATTCACCAGTGAGATTGCAACGGTAATTCCCATGCAGATCAATACCGCGATCAAAATCCCTTTATATTCGAGCATATAGGAAAACAGTCGGCGCAGGATTTTTTTCTTGTCGGTGTTTTCCATATATTCGTCTTCCCGATAGGAATTGACTGCCATATAAACTTCCCTTCTTTCTATTATGCTGT
Source organism: uncultured Roseburia sp. (assembly GCA_900550935.1). Lineage (GTDB taxonomy): Bacteria > Bacillota > Clostridia > Lachnospirales > Lachnospiraceae > Roseburia. Next base: position 13,461 of record URUD01000001.1, on the reverse strand, counting down.
AACACCTGTCATGACCTCTGCGAGATAACTGCCATACTGTGCCAGATAGGTCTGATAGTAAAGTCCCTTCTTTTCGAGCAGTTCCTCATGAGTTCCGCGCTCTGCGATCTTTCCATCCTGCAGATAAATGATCTCATCTGCATGGCGTACCGCTGAGATACGGTGGGCAATGATCAGTTTCGTTGTGTCTTCTAATTCGTTTAATGTTTTCTGGATCTCATGTTCCGTCTCCATATCCAGTGCGGAGGTGGAATCATCCAGTACCAGGATCGGCGCATGTTTTGCCAGTGCCCTTGCAATGCTGATACGCTGTTTTTGTCCGCCGGAAAGTCCTACTCCACGCTCCCCGATGACCGTATCATACTGTTCCTCCATCTTCTCGATAAAGGATTTTGCTCTTGCATCCTCTGCGGCATTTCTGATCTCTTCCATCTCTAATTTTTTTCTTTTTCCCATCTTGATATTTTCCTCGATGGTATCGGAAAACAGAAATACATCCTGCAAGACCACTGAAATATTGCTGCGCAGCTGTTTTAATTTCAGCTTGCGGATATCGGTGTCATCCACCCGGATGCAGCCATCCGTCACATCATAAAACCGTTGCAGCAGATGGATCAGAGATGTTTTTCCCGAACCAGTTGCACCCATAATACCAAGTGTTTTTCCTGCCGGAAGCAAAAAAGAAACATCATTTAAGATCTCTTTTCCCTCGATTACAAAGGACACGTGACTAAACTCAACCCTGCCCTCCACATGCTCGAGTGTGACCGGCTGCTCCTCATCTTTGATCTCTGCCATCTGTGCATAGATCTTTTTGATCTTTTTATATGATGCGACTGCGGATGACACATCATTGGTGAGCCATCCTAACATTTCCATCGGCCAGGTGCAGTTTCTGCTGTATTCCACAAATGCGACCAGCGCACCAAGGCTCATCGTGCCATTCATCACACTGACTCCGCCAAGGATCGTCGTTGCAACCGGCAGTGCCTTTCCCACAAACTGAAAGATTGGGTAATAACGCACCAGTGTTTTCGCCTGGCTCACATTCAGATCATAGTAGCGTTTGTTATGAGATTTGAATTTCTCGATCTCATATTTTTCTCTGGCAAATGCCTTTACGGTACGCACACCTGCCAGATTTTCCTCTGCCACCGTGGTAAGCACCGCATTTTCTTCACTGATCTCCTCGTAGATCTTGTCTAATTTCCGCTCCATTACGATCGCAACGGTTCCGCAGATGATCATGGTCGTAAGTGGCAGAAATGCAAGTTTCCAGTTCAACCGGAACATACAGTACAGTACAAAACTCACATGGATGATCACCTCGATCACCAGCATTCCGACATAGCCTAACGCATTCCAGATCTTATCGATATCGTCTTTAACCCTCGCCATCAGTTCTCCTGTATTCGTATTGTCAAAATAGCTCATAGATAGTGTCTGGATATGTGCGAACAGGTCTTTTCGCATTTCCGTTCCGATCGTTGCAGACATCTTATCAAACGTAAATTCCTTGCAATAGCCAAATACGCTCCGTCCGATACCGACAACCACGATGCCGGTCAGGAGCTTTGTCAGAAGTTCAAGCTTCCCTCCTATAATGACGTCATCTACAATTTTCTGTGTGATCTGCGGATAAATCATATCCAGCACGATCGCAATGATCATGGAGCATATGGCGAACAGATAGCCCTTCCAGTGCCCCAACAGATAGCTGTGTAATTTTTTCACGTCTAAATTCCTCCATTTCCCAGTCATTTCCCCGATGTTCCAACCGTTCTCTTACTCACTCACGCAAAAAATCCCTGGTAATGCCGATATAGGCCCTGCCATCTACGGCAAGCCTGTTCTCATACATTACCAGGGATCTCTATTTACAGGAAAACGGTATGTCTGTTTCTCTCAGACGATGCAGCTGCACCCTCCTAACACAGACCGGACCTCACCGAGGTAATCATATGACGGTTATTATTCTGTTTGTCTGTTACATGACTTGATAATCTGATCATTATTCTTACCTCTCTTTCCTTAAAATTTAGATTATATTGCATTCACGATTTTAAGTATACGCACATATTTCAGATACTGTCAATCATTTTTTCAAAATTTTCCAACATATTTTTTTATTTCCTGTCAATACTAGGATTAGGAACTACAGTTAATAATTGTATGTTCTAACTCACAAAATCATTCTATTTATCAGGAGGAAAAAACATGAGTGGATCTAACAATTCCGGGTCTAACACAAACAAAATGACTGTACCACAGGCAAAAGAGGCAATGAACCGCTTCAAACAGGAAGTAGCAAGCGAAATCGGAGTTCCTTTAAAAGAAGGCTACAATGGTGAACTTACTTCTGCACAGGCTGGTTCCATCGGTGGCGAAATGGTCAAAAAAATGATCATGAAACAGGAGCAGGAGATGTCCGGTCAGGCATAATCATCTAAAACAATAGAATGCACGCTCCGCGAACATTCTATGAAAAAATCCCCTCTGTGGCGGCGTAATGCACCACAGGGGGGATTTTTATATCATACAATGTCTGGCTTTAATCTGCCCGGTAAACCAGTCCTTTTCTGACCTGTTCAACTGTCTCATCATCTGCAAAGTAACGCACGATCTCAAGTGCAAACGGGATTGCAGTTCCCATGCCACGGCTCGTGATCACATTTCCATCGACAACGACCTCTTTTTCTTCCACCTTGGCCCCAGTCAGTTTTTCCTCAAAGCCTGGATGACAGGTTGCCCATTTCCCTTCTAAAATGCCTGCTGCGCCAAGTACACTCGGTGCGGCACAGATTGCACAGACTAATTTACCCTCTGCGGCAAACTGGCGGATGACTTTATTTACCGTCTCATCTGCCTGTAAATTCAAAGTTCCCGGCATACCACCCGGCAACACAATACCGTCTAAGGTATCGTAATCTACTTCCGCTGCCAGTGCATCGGTTAAAAATGTTACCTGATGAGAACTGGTCACTTCTCTTTTTCCGGTGATCGAGATCATCACAATCTCCATTTTTGCTCTCCGCACGATATCTACTACGGTAAGTCCCTCTATCTCTTCACAACCATCTGCCATAAAAATTCCTATTTTCTTCATAGTTCCTCCGTTCCTGACTGTAACAAATATTATTTTCTTTTACTATATCTTTCCCCTCTGCAAATAGCAACCATTATTTTATGGTATCCCGCTCCGTTTTGTGATACGATAGATCTTACCAAGCAGCATACAGGGGGAATATGATGGAAATCGAACGAAAATATCTGATCAAAACACTGCCGGAAGATCTCGCGCAGTACCCATACAAAGAGATCGAGCAGGGCTATCTGAACACGGATCCTGTGGTGCGCATCCGCCGCTCCAACGATACCTACACTCTGACCTACAAGGGAAAAGGGCTTATGGTACGGGAGGAATATAACCTTCCTCTGACGAAAGAAGCCTTTTGTCATCTGAAAGAAAAGATCGATGGCAGACTCATAACCAAACGGCGTTATCTGATTCCACTACCGCCTCACTACACGATTGAGCTGGATGTTTTTTCCGGTGACCTTGCTCCATTACAGCTTGCCGAAGTAGAATTTGAAACCGAAGAAGAGGCAAATTCCTTTATACCGCCTTCGTGGTTTGGGGAGGACGTTACCTTTTCCAAAAAGTACCATAATAGCACATTAAGCCAGAAGGATTAAATCCTTCCGGCTTTTTTTAATAATTCATAGAGTGTCGGTTTAAAATGAAATTCTTCGACCGTACGCTCTACTTCCCGTAAATAATTTTCTTTGACGGACCGCGGAACCACCTTTTTCTGCACCGCACGGATCAGGATATTTTTCGGTGTATGTGCAAAATCGATAAATTCGAGCAGTTGTGTCTTATATCCGCATGCCTCGAGCAGATCTGCCCGTATTGCATCGGTTGCCAGTGCCGAAAACCGTTCTTTTATAATGCCATAGCGGGTCAGCAGGGAATACTCCTCCGTCTTGATCTGACTGTTTAACTCGTGCTGACAACACGGCACGGAAAAAATCATCTTCGCATTCCAGCAGATCGCATTATAGAGCGCGTAATCGGTCGCCGTATCACAGGCATGCAATGTCACCACCATATCCACTGGAAAATCTGCCTGATACCCATTGATATCACCGATTTCAAAATGCAGGTTTTCATATCCGTATTTCCGGGCTGCCGCATTGCAGTTTTTGATCACATCAGCTTTTAAGTCCAGTCCTACGATACGTACTTCCCGGTGCAAAATCTCAGTAAAATAATAGTATAAGATAAAAGTCAGATATGACTTGCCACAGCCAAAATCGATGATATTTAAGTGCGGATACGGATAATCTGCCACCTCATCCTCGATCATTTCCAGAAAACGGTTGATCTGGCGGAACTTATCATACATGCTTCGTACCACCTTGCCCTCTGTCGTAAAAATGCCCATATCGACAAGCGGTGCGATCGGCGTGCCCTCTTCCAAGATATATTTCTTTTTGCGGTTGTGGGATGTCTGCGTCTTTGGCATGGCATCCGTCTCTTTTTTCTTTTTCTTCTGGTAGGTTGCTTTTCCCTTTTTGGAGATCAGCAGAATATATTCTGTCGTCTCATCCCACGCATTGACCTGTAAATAGAATCCCGAAACTGTCGTCTTGAGATAAGTCCCCAGTTCCTCCATTCTGATATTTTCATGGAATACCTGCTTTTGTGTATAGGCTGCGGCCTGAAAGTAGGATTCTTTTTTCTCGATCACAATCTTTTTGTATTCTTCTGCCTTATTTGCCGGTTTGCTGATGATGATCTTACCGGCACCTGCTGCCGCAATCTCATCCAGATAAGTCTCTATGGTCTCCACACCGATCCTCCTGTTACCTGATCTGTTCCATTAACGCAGCCGCATGGTCTCATAGCGTTGTCTGGTTCTGACACAGTTTTTCAATGCATCATAGCGATCGTCCAAATCCCCCTCCGGGATCACAACATCAAGCACGACTGCCATATCGTTGATCAGACGGTCGGTTATGGTATCTCTCATGGAAACTAAGATGTTGTATTTTTCCTCAAAATCATCTGCATCTAAAAATGCCATAAGTTTCGGGTTAATGCCCTCTTCTGTTGCGCTTTCCGCTTCTGTGCTCTGCTCTTGCGGTCTGCTCACCGGCTGTGTTTCCGGCTCTGCCATTTTACTTACCGCTGCTGTTTCCGGTTTCTGCTGTACCGGATGCACCGGCTCTTTGTCCTGCTGCATTTCCACTTTTTCGAAGCGGTACTTCTGCTGCACCTGCGGGTATTTCACATGGTCTACTTCACTTGTAAACATCAAAAGTGGTCTTGCATACACCGCAAAATCTCCGTACAGTGCCTGATAGATCACAAGCTGTTCTCCTGACTCCGAATGTGTTGCCACTGTAACGATCTGATACAGTTTATTTTTGAAATGGCGGTAAATCTCTCCGCTTTTTGGCATACGTTCTGTCATCTTTCCTCTGTCCTTTCCAGTTGCATTTCGATGATTGCCCATTCAGACGCTTAGATTGTAAGCTCCGTGAGTTCATACTGATTTAGCATCGCAATCCCCTCTGCCACAAAATCACGGCTGTTTCTTATTTCTGCCGTATATCCCATGATCATCAGATCATCGATCTGTTTCATCAGTTCGCTTTCTTCCGACTCCTTTAAGACCGGGAATGTATCATAGGACCGTTTTTCTTTCTCCCACTCTAACCGCAGTTCATCCACAGATTCCTCTCTGATATTTTCTGCCACCCTGCTTGTGATCGAAAGCTCTTCTGCCGGCTCCTGATAAGAAACCCTCTCTACCGGTTTCGAATACTGATTTTTCCGGGCAGCTGCCTGCCTTTGCGTTGCTTCGCCATATTTCTGCTGCAGGCGTTTTTTCAACTCCTGCTGCTTTTGTGTCATGGCATTTTCCATCATCTGCTGTACGGATGCTGCCGATTTCTGTGAAACCGGACTTACAACCGGAGGATCTGCCACCCTCTTCTTTGCAGCATTTCTTGCTGCTTTTTCCTTTTTCTTATTGTTGTCTATGATGATCCCGATCACAATGGTCAACAGTGCCACTACAAGTTCCATAGTCTCTTCTCCTATCTCTCTGCTGTTTTCCTGTGCTTCACATTATCTGTATTATAATATGACCTGACCGGTTTTTCAACCAGACCTTTTTAGACGAACTCTTCCCGCATCGGAGTAAAGATATCCAGTAAGATCCCCTCTTCCAAGCATACACAGCCATGTTCAATGGAATCTCTTTTTAGCAGAGCATCTCCCGGATTGACGATCTTCTTTTCCCCGTTGATGTTAAACTCAAACTGTCCGGATACCACATAAGTGATCTGGGTATGTGGGTGGTGATGTAATGCACCGATCGCACCTTTTTCGAAGTGGTTTTCCACACACATCAGTTCATCTGCATAAGCTAATATCTTGCGGTTTACCCCATCTCCACAAGGCTCTAATTCGATGTCTTTATTAAAGTTCCAGATCTGATTTTTTTCTGTTTTCATATTTTTTCTCCTTTTTCTCTGACTAAATTCTGTGTTTCTTTATGTAACGCACAAGTGCAAGAATACATACCATATCAATAAATACAACAACGACGATAGATCCCATTCCGTAGAAAATACCGGCAGTCTCTGCGATCTTTCCAATGATGGACGGCATTACGATGGAACCAATACTTGCAGTCGTTAAGATAAAGCTCCATGCGATCGGATATTTTTCGATCAGATTTCCTGCAAAAGAAACGGTGGTCGGGTAGATTCCCGCCATACTATAGCCAAAGCCCATAATACCAATTACGATCCATACGGTACTGTGCCCAAACAGTAACAGGAAGAAAAAGCATACCAGGCCGATCCCCATGATCGGCAGCAGCCTCTCTTTTGGCATTCTGGTGGACAGCCACGCGGTGGTAAGGCGTCCTGCCAAAATCATTACCCAGAGCACACTTGCTGTCATCTGTGATAATGAAGCATCCAGCAGCCCTGTATCTTTAAAGTAAGTGATCATCCATCCAATGACGCCCTGCTCTGCACACAGGTAGAAAAACAAAGTTGCAACGCACAGATAGAACAATGGTTCTGAGAAGAAACCCAAGTTTCCACCTTTTTTCTCTTTTTCCACACGGTCCTGTTCTACTGGTATCATGGAATATAAGATCCAGCTTAAGATGCCCATTGCCAGCATGAAATAGCAGGCTGCCACCCATCCGTTTTCATTGGATGAAGTAAACAGGGTCAGTAAGATTGGGAATAAGAATGCTCCCACGGAGAACATCGCATGTAATCCGTTGATCGTCCATGCCTTTCCCGGTGCAAGGCTGTTGATCGCTGTATTGCAGAAGTTGCTCGTCGCACCTCTTGCAACACCAGTCAGTAAAAACGCCAGTGCAACACACAGGTTGTTATTTCCGAAAATGATCAGCAGATACGACAATGCAAAAAAGGCGTTAAAAAATAAAATACTCTTTTTCCGTCCGATCGCAACCGGAAGCAGTCCGGCTGCAAAACTTGAGATCAGGTTACCAACCGAATGTAAACTGACGATCAATCCGCAGAACGCGTAATCCAATCCTCTTGCATCCCGGATAAACGGAAGCAGGGAACCAATGGAAAGTGCCAGCATTCCATTCAACAAAAATACACTGTAACTGCATAGAAACTGTTTCTTTTTTATCTTGTCCTGTAAAAAATCCATCATCTACTTCACTCCTTATTTTCTTCTATAATTTTCTCTATGATATCCATCTGATCGGCACAGTATTTTTCATAAATACCAGTGACAGCTTCCTGAAACCGCTTTTTCTCCTCTGCGGAAAGCTCTACCACTTCCACCCCCTGTTCGATCGCCTTTGCCTCGGATTCTGACTCGCGCTCCTTCCAGAGTTTTCTCTCATAAAGTGCCGACTCTTTCGCACAGTCTAAGATCATCTGCTGGTCTTCTTCGGAGAGTTTACTCCAGGTGTGTTTGGAACAGATCTGCATTTCCGGTACACGGTTGTGTTCATCGATGGTGTAATATTTTGCCACCTCGTAGTGGTTCATCGTCTCATAGGAAGGCCAGTTGTTTTCCGCTCCGTCTACTGTTCCCTGCTCCAAGGCAGAATACACATCTGCGTACGGAATCGGAATCGCGGATGCCCCAAGTGCCTCGATCATATCTGCCATGACCTCAGACTCCTGCACACGGATGCGCATCCCCTGCATATCTTCCAGACAGGTAATCGGCTTCTTTGAATTGTAAAAATTTCTGGCTCCGGCATCATACCAGGAGAGTCCGATCAGTTCATTCTGACTTACAATGTCAAGGAAATCATCTCCGATCGTGCCATCCAAAACCCTCCACATATGTGCCGAGTCCTCATACAGATATGGCATCTGCAACACATTTAGCTGCGGGATATACTCTGCCAGCTGGGACAGCGATACACGGGCAAAATCCACGCCTCCATACTGCATCTGCGCAATGACATCACTTTCTGCACCAAGCTCCCCTTCCGCCAGTACCAAAATCTGGATTCGTCCACCACTACGTTCTTCAACCAGATCTGCAAACTTCTGTGCCCCTAACGTCGTCGGGTAGTCTTTTGTCTGGTTTTCCGCATAGGAAAGAACAAATTCCGGCTCCTTCTGGTGCTGCGAACGGTAACGCCAGATGACCCCTGCCACTAAAACGAGGGCAATCCCGGCAATCATTATCCATCTTTTTTTCATCTACTCTTTTCCTCCGGCTGCCTGCTGTCCTTCGATCTGTTTTAACATCTCCATCCTGTATTCGGTCGGCGTGCTTCCCACCGCACGCTTAAATACCTTGGCAAAATAGTTGGAATCCCGGTAGCCTACGCCTGTACTGACATCCTTTACATTAATGCGCACATCGGATAACAGTTTCTTTGCCTGACTGATCCGGTATTCCGTCAGATATACGATAAAACTCTTATCAAAACACTGTTTGAATATCTTGCAGAAATACGCATCCGAGTAGTTCATCTCTTCTGCCACACTCTGCAGGGAAATGTCCTCTTTGTAATGTGCGCTGATATACTGTCTGATGTTTTCTGCCACGGCACTCATCCGTACATTTCCGTTTTCCACATCCGCATCTTTCTGTTCTTCCTGCGCCTTCGGATACTGCTCTTCTCTCCGCTTTAGCTCTGCATCATCCGCCCGTTCGTCCAGTAAGCGGATTGCCTCCCCTAATACCGTTACCAGTTCTTCCTCTGTGCCCGGTTTTAACAGGTAATCCAGCGCCCGCACGGATATTGCCTTTTTTGCATAGCTGAATTCATCAAATGCCGTCAGAAAAATAATGCAGCAATCTTTATCCATTTCTCTGATCTGTTCTGCTGCCTCTAAGCCGGTAACACCCGGCATCTCAATATCGAGCAGTGCGATCCTGCATCCTTTGTCTTTAAACTGTGCAACTGCTTCTCTTCCATTTACCGCCTCTGCGATCTCAAGCCGTCCCTCAAAGTTTTTTCGAATTATTTTTCCCACGATCATTCTCTCGATCGGTTCATCATCTGCAACCAGTACGCGGTACATTACATTTCCCCCATTTCTTTATATCTGATCTGGATCCGGATGACGGTTCCTGTGTTTTTCCTGCTGTAAATCTGCACATCTCCATCCTGATACATGGCTCTTATCCTCCGGTAGACATTACCAAGTCCAATTCCGGTCTTTCCCTCTTCTTTTTCGAGTTCTTCCCGCAAATGTGCCAGTGCCTCTTCCTCCATTCCAAGCCCATCGTCACCGATGGTAATACAAAGAAGTTCTCCCTGCCTGAAGACATGGACTCTTATCGTTCCGCCCTCTTCTTTTTTGGATAGCCCATGTATGATCGCATTCTCCACAAGTGGCTGGAACGTAAATGCCGGAACGATCACTTTTCCCGGATCGACACTGCAGTCCTTCCGGTAGGAAATGCGTTCGCCAAACCGCATCTGCTGCAGATACATATAGTCTTCAGCAATCTTTAGTTCCTGCTCTAACGGGACCTCCGTCTCCTGATTTTTAAGGTTGTAACGGAACAGTGCACTTAGTGCATGGATCATTTTTTCCGTTGTTTCTGCATCTTCCAGGCTTGCCATGCCACCGATCACATTTAAAGTATTAAATAGAAAATGTGGATTGATCTGGCTTTTTAGCAGTTCCAGTTTTATCATCTCAAGACGTTTTTCTGTCTCTAATTTTTCTAATTCTTCCTCATGTAACAGGTCAAGCGTTTTCCGCTTTTCCTCCAACGCCATGATATATTCTCCGGTTGCAAACTTCATTTTGTTGAATGCACGCACAAGCTCGCCTAGCTCGTCCTCGTTTTCCACCTGCACATCCTCAATAAAAAAGTCATTTGCCGCAATCTTCTGGGAAGCATGTACCAGTTTTAAAATAGGGGATATCATGGTCTGTTGCATCAGGGCCGCCATCTCTGCAATTCCACATAACAGGATCACTCCGACCACAATAACGACCACCGGCACACTGACCAGTGCAGGAACCTTTTTCTGATAGGACACATCGCCTTCTTCAATCGTGCAGGTCATCAGACTTCCTGCATACTGCTGCAGATACGTCTGCATCTCGTAAACCTCATAAAGCCTTCCAATATAATCTGTCACGTTGTCTTCCATCGAGAGCATCGCATCCCTTTTCGCACAATATACCTCATAGGTATTGCGGATTGACCACGTTTTTGTATAGCGCATCGCTCCAATCTTCTGATACCGGAACGGCAGGTCATATACAGCACGCTTCGTCTTTCGCATCGCAATATCTAATTTTTTCCTGCCCGCATCATCCGGTCTTCTCATATAGCTTTCAAAGAGAATGCTCTCATCCTCCAGGGTCTGGATCAGTTCGCTGCACTTTGCATTATCCTGCAAGATATCATTGAAATCGACCAGAGAGAACCGGACAACCCAGAAATTAAATACAACAGAAAGCAGGATGGTTATACAAACCACCCCGGTAAATACTGCTATTTTCTTTTGAATGGTAAGTGCTTTCCACTTCTGTTTCGTCTTTTCTCTCAAGTTTTCTGCTCCTGTCCTCTTATGCGTGGGAAAAAGCAAAGTCATACCTACCCTGCTGTAAATATAACTTTGCTTTTTATTTTAGTCCGCCTGTTCTATTCTTGCTTCTGCAAATGCGTAAAATGCGTCTTTTTGTGTTCCAAGGACACGATTGGTCAGCATATAGCCATGTGTTGCATCCGAAAAAACGATCATCATGCCAGGCTGTTTTGCCACTCGCAATTTATTCCATCCAATGTTTTCATGCTGTGTGTCCATCGTCACATGAAGTCCTTTTTCATCAAATGCAAGCTCGACTCCTTTCGGCATCGCCCTTACCTGACCTTTGGCTTTCAGATAAATTGCAATGGGCTGGATTACAGGAAATAACAGACATCCAAACAGCATCAGCACCTGCAGCAGATCATTCGACGTGCGAAAGAATCTGACTGTAAACAGGATCATCGCCACCGTAAAGATCAGGTTACAGACACCTGCCATGGAGCGGTAAGTTCTGTTCATCGTCAGTTTCCAGAAATCTCCTGCCGTAACCTCGCTCTTGAATTGATATGTCATGTTATTTCCTCCTTTATCCCACTCAGGATCATCCGCCGTATCCGCCTAATACTCTAGGTAACAGAAGGCTGACTTCCGGAACGAATGTAAGTAACATTAATACAATGATCATACATACATAGAATGGAAGTGTTGCTTTTACGACACGCTCCATCTTTACACCACTGACTGCGGAACCGATGAATAATACGGAACCAACCGGTGGTGTTAAAAGTCCGATACCACAGTTTAATACCATGATAATACCAAACTGTACCGGATCGATACCAATCGATGTTGCGATCGGAAGTAAAATAGGTGTTGCAATCAAAATGATTGGCGCCATATCCATGATACAGCCAAGGAACAGAAGAATCAAGTCAATTAACAGTGCAATTACGATCGGGTTGGTAGAAAATCCTACGATGGCATTTGCTACCATGTCAGGTACATGTAATGTAGTCAGGCAGTAACCGAAAATGCTTGAGGTAGAGATTAAGATCAATACGATCGATAAGGTATCAATACACTGCTCTAAACATTTCCATACACCTTTCCAGTCCAGTCCTTTGTAAATGTATACACTGACGATCAAGCTGTAGAATACTGCGATCGCTGCAGACTCTGTTGCGGTAAACCATCCGGCTACGACACCGACTACTACGATGACAACGGCTGCAAGTGCCCAGATGGAAACACCGATCTGTTTTAATAAACCTTTGAAGCTGAATTTCTCTCCCTTTGGATAATGTCTCTTTTTTGAGATAATGTAAGAACCAACCATCAGGGAAACTGCAAGCAATGCACCTGGCAGATATCCTGCAAGGAATAAGCTTCCTACGGAAATACCACCTGCTGACATTGCATAAATAACCATGTTATGACTTGGAGGAACCAGAAGTCCCTCACAGGAAGAAGTAATGGTAACTGCGGTAGAGAAATCATCATCATATCCCTGATCTACCATCATTGGGATCATGATACTTCCGATGGATGCGGTATCCGCAGATGCAGAACCGGAAATTCCACCGAAGAAATAAGATGCTACGATATTTACCATTGCCATACCACCTGTCATCCATCCTACACAGGCATTGGCAAGTGCGATCAGTTTTTCCGAGATACCACCGGTACCCATCAATACACCCATCGTGATAAAGAATGGTACTGCCATCAAACTGAAAGAACTGATACCTTTTACCATCTGCTGACAGATCGTGGTAAGTGGTAATCCCTGTGTCAGTAAGCAAAGCAGTGATGACAATGCTACTGCATATGCGATTGGGAATCTAAGGAGTATCATTACTAAAAAGCTTATCAGCAATACTGCGATTGCAAGTCCTTGTGCGCTCATTATTTCTCCTCCTTTACAAAAATTCCTTTGATATGGTTATAAACTGCTTCAATCTCAAATACCACCATTGCGATACCTGCCAGTGGGATCGGGAAGTACATCCAGAATTTGGATACGTTTGGCATACTTACGTAATTTCCTTTTGCACCGATCTGAACGGCATAGGAAAATCCAACGGTGATCATGACGATGCCAAGGATCAGAACTGCTACATCTGCTAAAATATCCAGCACACGAATTACTGATTTTGGCAGATACTGGTCAAATGCAGTCATACGGATATGGGCATTTCTGCGGATCGCCAGTGCGGCAGATAACACTGCCATATAAGACATCAATGTTAAAACTACTTCTTCACTCCATGCCGGATCCGGGACGAAGGAAACATATCTTCCGACAACGCAGACACTTGTGATCACGATATCCGCAGTCAACAGGATCTTACAGATAAATAAGACAACCTTGTATGTAATGTCGTATGCCGGTTTTATTTTGTCAATTGTCTGAAAAATCTTA